>CAYRPG010000012.1:0-51077 GCA_964426205.1 uncultured Methanomassiliicoccus sp.
ATGAAAAGGATTAAATTGGCCATCACGCTACTCGCCCAGCATGTCCGAGTTCGACCTCTTATTCTTCAAGGATAACCATTTCCACCGTCAGGTCTGCCCCAAGTGTGGCCGTGCGTTCTGGTCCCAAGGAGACTGGGAGACCTGCGGAGAACCGCCTTGCGAAGAATATACCTTCATCGGCAATTCGCCTATGAAAAAGGCATATTCCAACCACGAGATGAGAGAGGAATATCTTTCGTTCTTTGAGGAGCACGGGCATGGGAGGGTTCGCCGTTATCCCATCGTTGCCAGGTGGAGAGATGATGTCTTCTTCACTCAAGCCAGCATTTATGATTTTCAACCCTGGGTCATAGCCGAGGTCATAGAGCCTCCGCACAATCCTCTGACGATATCTCAGACCTGTGTCAGATTCAATGACATCGATAACGTGGGCAAGACCGGTCGCCACTTCACATTTTTCGAAATGTGCGCGCATCACGTTTTCAACAAGCCAGGCAAGGAGATCTATTTCAAGGATAGGACCGTCGAGCTATGTCATCTCTTCCTGACCGAGCGCCTGGGTGTGGATCCCAAGAAGGTAAGGTACATCGAGGAATGGTGGGAGGGCGGCGGCAACTCCGGCCCGTGCGTCGAGGTGATCCTTGAGGGGGTCGAAGTGGCCACCCTGGTCTTCATGCAGTATCGTGAAACTGCTGAGGGACGCGTCCCGATGAACATGAAGGTCGTAGATACCGGGTATGGTCTTGAAAGGCTCACCTGGGTCTCCCAGGCCACGCCTTCAGCTTACGATGCCATCTTCGGTCCGGTGGTCCGGAACCTGAAGGATAGGCTGGGCATAGAGACCAATGACCGCATCATGGAACAGTATAGCAAGATCGCTGGCGCCATGAACATGAAGACCGCGGCCGACGTCCGCTTGCTGCGTGAGAGGACCGCCGAGAGGATCGGCATCTCCTATGATGAGCTGATGAAAAATGTCGCACCCCTCGAGGACATCTATGTAGTATGCGACCACGCCCGCGCCCTCGCCTTCATGCTCAACGACGGCGTGGTGCCCTCGAACGTGCGTGAGGGCTACTTCGCCCGCATGCTGGTCCGCAGGGCGCTGAGGTCCATGCGCGCCCTCGACCTGGAGATGCCGCTGGCCGAGGTCGTCGGCCAGCAGATCGACTACTTCTCGCCGTACTTCCCTGAGCTCGTCGAGAACCGCGAGGACATCATGTCCCTTGTGAAGGTCGAGGAGCAGCGGTACTACGAGACGCTGGAGCGCGGCCGGTCGATCGTCCAGAGGATGACCAAGGACCTCAAGGGCGCGCCGATCACCACCGACCAGCTCATCGAGCTCTACGACTCCCACGGCCTGAACCCCGAGATCGTCAAGGAGTTCTCCGACGTGCCGGTGGAGATACCGGACAATTTCTACATGCAGGTGGCCAAGCGGCACGAGTCCACCGAGGTGGTGGAGGAGGGACCGAAGGCCGAGGAGTACCCGCTCGACATGCCGGAGACGGTCAAGTCCTACTACGAGGACCCCGAGGTCATGGCCTTCGAGGCCAAGGTCGTCGCCGTGGTCAAGGGGGCGGTCGTCCTCGATCACACCTATTTCTATCCGGAGGGCGGAGGCCAGGAAGCGGACTTCGGGGTAATGAACGGCCACGAGGTCGTCAACGTGCAGAAGGTCCGCAACACCATCCTGCACTTCCTGAGGGGCAAGCACGACATCGCCGTCGGGCAGAAGGTCACCTGCGCCATCAACGAGGAGAGGCGCCGGCAGCTGATGCGCCACCATACCGCCGCCCACATCATCAACGGTTCCGCGCGCGCCATGCTCGGCAACCATGTGTGGCAGTCGGGAGCGCACAAGAGCGTGGACGAGGCCCGCCTGGACATCACCCACTTCGAGAACCTCTCCGACGAGCAGCGCGCCGAGCTGGAGCGGCGCTGCAACGAGGTCGTGCTCGAGGACCACCCGGTGGAGATCAAGTTCATGCCCCGCGACGAGGCGGAGTCGAAGTTCGGCTTCCGCCTGTACCAGGGGGGCGTCGTCCCCGGGAAGATCATCCGCGTGGTCAACACCACCGGCGTGGACGTCGAGGCGTGCGGGGGGCTGCACTGCGACCGCACCTCTCGCGTCGGGCCGATACGCATCCTCCGCACCAAGAGGATCCAGGATGGGGTCGTCAGGATCGAGTACTCCGCCGGCCTCGCCGCGGTCAGCGGCATGCAGGCCGACAAGGCCTGCGTGGACCAGCTGGCGGACAAGATGAACGTCGGTCGGGAGGCGCTCCTTCCGGCGGCAGTGAAGCTCCTCAACGACGTCAAGGAGGACCGCAAGCGCATGGACAGCCTCGCCGCCAAGCTCAACCAGATAATGGCCGACAACCTGCTGGCCAAGGCCCCCGAGGTCAATGGCGCGAAGGTCGTCGTGCACCTCGCAGCGGAGGACGAGGACCCCCAGGCCCTGTCGCTCGCCCTGACGTCCGGCCCCGGCGTGATCGCCGTGCTAGGGCTGGCGAACAAGAGCCCCAAGCTGTTCGTGTCCCGGTCGGCCGACGTCAAGCTCGACTGCCGGCCGGTGCTCAGGGACATCATGAAGCTGGTCGGGGGCGGGGGAGGCGGGAAGCCGGACTTCGCCCAGGGCGGGGGCGGGGACCCCGGGAAGCTGCCCGGGGCGATGGAGCGCGCCCTTGACATCGTCAGGGCGGCCATGGTCAAGAAATGAGGTCGCACGCTCCCCTTCAGGGCCGGGTCCCCGGCGCTCCGCCAGCAATGCTGCGAGGGCCGTCCGCCATCAGAGAAATGGTTAAATAGGGACTTGCGTGTAGGGGAGACGCTCCATAAACTATATACATAGAATGGATAAAGTTCATACAATTCATTGGAGGTAGCAGTTTGGCGCAACCTGAAGGACAGGAAAAACCACAAAAGGCCGAGAAGAAGCAGAAGAAGGAGAAGGCGGAGAAGCCGACCGAGAAGAAGGTCGACGAGAACTTCCGCTACATAGTCCGCATCATGAACTTTGATATCGATGGCAACAAGTCCCTTATGATGGGCATCCAGAACGTCAGGGGCGTAGGCCCCCGCGTCGCCGCCGTCGTTGCCAAGAGAACTGGCATCAAGCCCTCGGAGAAGATGGGGAACCTGTCCGAAGCCCAGACCGATGAGATCACCAAGATCATCTCCAACTACTCGGAGTACGCCCCTCACTGGGCCATCAACCGCCAGAACGATATCGAGACCGGCGAGGACATGCACCTGTTCGGTGTGGACCTCGACATCATGAGGAAGGACGATATCAACCGCATGAAGATGATACGCTGTTACAAAGGCGTAAGGCACGAGCAGGGACAGAAGGTTCGTGGTCAGAAGACCCGGTCCAACGGACGGACTGGCCTTACCATGGGTGTCAGCCGGCAGAAGGCTCAGCAGCCTGGCGCCGCGGCCCCGGCCGAAGCGAAGAAGTAAGAGAAGCAATAAGCAGGTGTTAAAATGGGAGATCCGAAGTTCCCTCGCCGGTCCTACGACGCTCCTTCTCACCCCTGGAGAGGAGAGAGGATCAAGGCCGAGACAGAGATATGCGATGCCTACGGTTTGAAGAACAAGCGCGAGCTGTGGAAGGCTCAGGCGGCCCTCAGGAACCTGAGGAACCAGTCCAAGCTGCTGCAGGCCCGCGTCCGTCTGAACGACGAGCAGGCCAAGCTGGAAGCTTCCCTGCTGCTGAAGAAGTGCGCCCGCATGGGCATCCTGCCCATGGAAGGGAGCACCCTCGATGATGTTCTCGGTCTCACTCAGGAGACCGTCCTGAACCGCAGGCTTCAGACCCTGGTCCACCGCAAGGGGCTCGCTGCCACCTTCAAGCAGGCAAGGCAGTTCATCGTGCATGGTCACATATCCATCGATGGCCGCAAGGTCACCATCCCGGGATACATCGTCAAGAGGAGCGAGGAGGACAAGATCGCCTTCAATCCTATGTCCCCCATATCCAACGAGCTTCACCCCCTGAGGGCCTCCTCCGCGCAGCCCGTGGTCGCCGAGGAGCCGGTGGCCGTCAAGGCCGACGAGCGCACTAACGCCCGGGCGGAGAAGGTCATGAAGAAGGTCGCTGCCGATGTCGTCGAGGAGGAACCTGCCGAACTGCCCGACCCGGCCGCTGAAGCCAAGGAGGAGTGAACATGAGCAAGTGGGGCATCGCGCACATCTACGCCAGCTACAACAACATCATCATCACCCTGACCGACATCACTGGTGCGGAGACGATCACCAAGGCCACCGGCGGAATGGTCGTCAAGGCGGCCAAGGACGAGTCCTCGCCCTACGCGGCCATGAGGGCCGCGGAGAAGGTCGCGGAGATCGCCAGGGAGAAGGGCATCGAGGGCATCCATGTGAAGGTCCGCGCTCCGGGCGGGAACAAGGCTACCTCCCCCGGTCCCGGCGCACAGGCCGCCATCCGGGCGCTCGCTCGTGCCGGCATGAAGATCGGCAGGATCGAGGATGTGACCCCGATCCCGCATGACGGGACCAAGAAGAAGGGCGGCAGAAGAGGACGGAGAGTATAGAGGCTGCATACATGGACCTGAAGATCATCGACCTGACCGATACCCATGCCAGATTCGTAGTCTCGGGCGTCCGCCCAGATTTGGCCAACGCACTGCGGCGCACGCTCATGACCGAGGTGCCCAAGATGGCCATCGAGACCGTCGAGTTCCACCTGGGTCCGATCAGGGACGAGGACGGCAAGGAATGCGAGAGCGTCAGCCCGCTGTTCGACGAGATCATCGCCCACCGCCTGGGCCTCGTTCCAGTACCTACCGATCCGGATCTCTACGTGTTCAAGGACCAGTGCACCTGCAACGGCGAGGGTTGCCCGAACTGCACCATCATGTACTCCCTCAACAAGAAGGGCCCGGCGGAGGTATACTCCGGTGACCTGGAGCCCCTCGGAGGGAAGGAGCTGAGGGTGAAGGACGAGCTCATCCCGATCGTGAAGCTCGGGCCCAAGCAGGCCCTGCTCATATACGCGTCCGCCGAGCTCGGCACCGCCCAGAGGCACGCCAAGTGGCAGGTCACATCCGGCACCAGCTACCGCTACTATCCGACCGTCACCATCGACACCGCGAAGTGCGATGTCTGTGAGGAGTGCATCAAGGCGTGCCCCCGCGACGTGCTGGCCAAGAAGGACGGCAAGATCGTGGTGGCCAACCTGGAGGACTGCATCCTGTGCAGCGCCTGCATCAATGCCTGCCACAAGGACGCCATCACCACCCAGGGCGATGACTCCAAGTTCATCTTCGAGTTCGAGACCGACGGCTCCCTGACCGCCAGGGACACCCTCCGGAAGGCGCTGGAGATCCTCGAGAAGAGGTTCGACGACTTCCGCGAGGAGGTCGGCCAGCTCATCGAAGGATGAGCGAGCGCCGGCAGCACGGTCCCCGCCCTCACGGGCGCCCCCTTTTTATCTTTTGATCTTCAGGCCCGTTACCGCTTCGTTCTCTTCTCGTGCCGACGTCGATGTCCGCATCCATGTATCGATCTCCGACCAATGGCCATAATCATTCAGGGGGAATTTTCATATATTCTGCAATAAATGATAGCTCAATAACCCAAGGAGCCACTAGAATGGAGAAAGAGATGGAGAAGTATGTTTGCCCCATTTGCGGCTACATTTACGACCCCGAGGTAGGAGATCCTGACCACGGCATCCCGCCGGGAACGGCCTTCGAGGACCTTCCCGACGATTGGACCTGCCCCTATTGCAACACTCCCAAGAGCAGCTGCCAGAGCTTCTCCTCGGTGATGGGCAGCCTCTAAGCGGAGAGGCGGTCCCAGCATTCCATTTTCGTTCAAGGTCCGGGGCCTCCCGGAGCGAGCTCACATGAAATCGGTGAGCTTGCAGTTCTTTACCTTATCCGACTGGAAGAGCGACCTCATCGACTCCTCCACGATGCTGATGCGCTGCTGGGTGTAGGCGTCCAGGTCGAACTTCTCGCTGATCTCCTTGGTGATCTCGAGGTACTTCTTCACGCTCTTCTCGTGGACCGTCAGCGTCAGATTGTTGCCGCAGTAGCAGCGGCCCTTGAGCGGTATGCGGCGGTACTTGGCACCGCACTTGGTGCACCTCAGCGACTGCGAGGAGAACGACTTCAGGTTGCCGATCATGTCCGGCAGGAAGTGCTTGGTGATGACGCGGTAGACCACGTCCTTGGCATCGACCGCCCTTATGATGCGTGCCAGTTCCAGCTGGGCGTTCATCTTGTCGATCATCGTCTCCAAGGTCTTGTACGCCGATTCCGCCGGGCCCTCCGAGATGTCCCTGGTATCATGGGTGTACCCGAAGCCCTCGTACTGCAGCGCCGAGCCGATGCGGCCTGCCACCTGGTCCATGATGGAGTCGATCTCCTTGGGGTGCCGGTACTCCAGGGTCGCCCGGTAGAACTCCAGGGGATACTCCCACCGGACGTCGATGTTGTGCGCCTCCTTGTCGATCTCGTTGGGGTCCAGCCTCGTCGTCAGGACGAGGGGGGCGTCCATCAGGCCCCCCCGGGTCTTCGGGAGGAACTCCTTCGAGAAGTTCAGCAGGCCGTCCAGCAGCAGGATGACGGAGTCCTCGTCGCCGTCGGCGTTCCTGCGCTTGGCGGCGTGGAAGAACGGATGGCCGTAGCCGACGTTGGTCCTCGTGTAACCGATGATGCGGCACAGGATGCCGCCCGAGGTGTGCGGGGCCAGGCCTATGGTCAGGTGGCCGATGAGGTCGCTGCGGTTCCGGGCGTTGTAGAACCTCGTCAGCCCGTAGTACTTCTCCAGGAGGTCGTCGATGAAGTCGGCGACCTTGATCATGTAGTCCCCGCAGCTCTCCGAGGGTATGATGTCCTGGACCCTCAGCTCGCAGACCTGCTCCGGAGAGGTCAGCTCGACGCCGTGGACGTCCTTGAGGTAACCGAGGGCACGGGCCTTCTCCAAGCTCAGGCCGATCTCCCTGGGCCTGAAGTGGGTGATCGGCACGTCGGTCATGTCGAACCGGATGGTGCCGTCCTTGAACACGAAGATGTCGTGCACCGCGCGGAGGAGACCTTTCTCCAGCGCCTCGGGGGTCTTGTTCTTGGAGATCATGCCCTGGACCCCCTTGATCTCCGGGGCCTGCGCCACGCCCACCCTGGCCATCGCCCTATCCAGCAGCTGGCGCAGGTCGATGCGCTGCGTGGTGGGGCGGTTCACCGTGAAGGTGTGGGCGTTGCACTCCGGGCAGGAGCACAGGAAGGTGTTCTTGCCGCACTCCGGGCACTGCCGCAGGCCCATGTCCGCCTCGACCCTCGGCTCGTTCATGGCCGTGGACACCAGCCGCTGCATCCCGCCGCTCTGGCCCAGGGGG
This sequence comes from uncultured Methanomassiliicoccus sp., assembly GCA_964426205.1. GTDB lineage: Archaea > Thermoplasmatota > Thermoplasmata > Methanomassiliicoccales > Methanomassiliicoccaceae > UBA6. Next base: position 7,367 of record CAYRPG010000012.1, read on the forward strand.
AACAGCGCGTGGGGTGGCGGCTTCATCTTCCGCTCCTTGGCCTTCTCCGGCCTGGCCATCCTCGAGCCGATGCGGGTGACCGCGCGGGCCCTCACCTCGATGCCCATCGCTTTCGACACGGCCCTGAGGGTCGGGTTGGAGAACACCTCGTTGGGCGAGGCGCCGGGGTCCGCCAGCGGAGCGCGCTCGACGATCCTCTCGCCCTCGAAGCTCAGGCCCAGCCCTTCCAGCAGCGGGAGGGCATAGAACTCGATGATCACCTCCTGTCCCGTCGCCCGGTGCAGCGCGCCCAGCGACTCCAGCGTGTGCTTGGTGGCCGGCTCGCGCTTGACGTGGAGCGAGCTGTCCTTCCACCTGCCGGTGGAGAGGACGTGCGCTCGTAGCGCCCCGAGCTCGGGGATCGGCACGTCGTACCAGAACAGGTTGAACCTCGGGTGCAGCGGAACGCCGAACTGCCGCGAGATCTCCTTGGCCCGCTCATAGCTCGGCTCCTGCCAGTCCTCCGGAAGGCTCCCGGCCTTGGACCTCAGCTCGACCTTGTACCACTCCGGGGCATAGCCGGCGGGGGCGAGCAGGTGGTTGTTCTCCATGAACTCGCCGTAGGCCAGCAGGACCTCTCCGAGGTCGACGATCTCGGCGACCTCCGGCCGGTAGGCCTTGGCCTCCTTGGCGGTGTTCGCCTGCACGAGGTCGCCGTTCTTCAGCAGGAGGATCGGTCCCTCGATGGTGTCGCAGGGGGTGACCGCTCCCGCCTTCCCCGGCCGCTCGATCTTGATCTGGGTGCCCACGGCCAGGAAGTCATTAAGGGCGAACATGGTCGAGGGGTTGATGGCCAGGGCCGCCAGCCCGGTCGTGCGCCCCCTCCCGTAGCGGAGGCGGAGGCCTCCCACCCTCGACGGGTGGCAGATGACCGGCCGGCCGGCGACCATGTCCTTCAGGAACTTGGCGTCGGGGACGATCTTCTTGGTGGACTTGTCGTCCCCCTTGTCGTGGCGCTTCTTCCATTCCAGGTACTCGTCGATGAACTCCCAGCCGTCGATGCCGAGCTTCTTGACGTGCTTCTGGATCTTGGGCGCCTTGAGACACATGCCCTCGGAGATGACCAGGCAGGCGCCGCCCCGGACGCGGTTGGTCTCGATGCGCGGCAGGTCCCTGAAACCGGAGATCTCCATCTCCTCCGTGCCCTCGCCGTCCACGCATACGGGGCAGCCGCGGGCGATGATCCCTATCTCCTCGTTCCCCGGCATGTACTGCAGGTGCTGGCACTGCTTGTAGAGGGGGATCTCCTCCATGAACCGCTCCACCTCGGACTCGGTGGGTATGTACCTCCCCAGGCCGAGCTCGCGGCGGACGACGTCGCCGATGAGGACGCTGAGCGCCTGGCCGGTCCCTCCCGCCGCCCTGATGGGGCCGGCGAAGGATATGGCCAGGTATTCGCTGCCGTCGGCGTTGCGGCCGATCTTGCACCCGGCGATGCCTTCCAGCGGGGCGACGAGGATGCCTTCGGTGAGGACCGCGAGGCCCACGCGGACGGCGCGGTCGATCGATTCCTCCCTACTTTTGGCGGGCTGGGTGGCCATCTCCTTGGAGATGAGCAGGGAGACCTCCTCACGGTTGTGGTTCTTGGAGAGCTCCCTGATGCGCTCCGCGATGCCTTCCACGTGCCAGTCCTCCAGCAGCTTCTCGCACCTGGAGGCCAGGTCCTCGGCCCGGGGGATCTCGACGAAGACCTCGGGGTCCAGGCCGCGGGAGCGTGCCCTGCGGGCGATGCCGTAGCACCTGTCCGTCTCCTCGAATAGGCCCTTGAAGTAGTCCTCCATGGCCTTGCTGCACGCCACTCCCGCCATGCTCGATCACCTGCATCCCGCCGGCAAGCCGTGCCGGCAGTTCGCCATAGTGATGACATCAAGATAAATGGTTCGCTCGGAGGGGGCCGAACAGCGAATCTTCATGCTCACGTCGGGAGCTTGTCCAGATCGTTCACCCGCTGGGCCTTGAGGACCGCTTCCACCCTGGCCACGAGCTCGTCGACGCCATCGCCGTTGAGGGCGGAGATGCGCGGACGGCCCGTCGGCGTGCCCTCGAGGTCGGCCTTGCTCTCCACCTCGATGATCGGGATGTCGGCGAAGTTGCTCTTCACCGACCCGAGGAGCGCGAGCTGCCTGTCCAGGGTGTACCCGCAGGTCTCCGAGGGATCGATGAGGAACACGATGACGTCCGCCAGGTAACGGAGCGCGAGGATGGCCTGCAGCTCGATGGCGTTCCGCTTCTCCAGCTCCCGGTCCAGCAGTCCCGGGGTATCGATGACCTGGTAGGTCCGCCAGCCGCTCCTGAGATGCCCGATGATCACGCCCTTGGTGGTGAACGGGTACGGGGCGATGGTCGGCTTCGCGGTGGAGATGCGCTCCACCAGCTGGCTCTTCCCCACGTTGGGGTACCCGGCGATCACGATCGTCTGCACGGCGGTGTCCACGGCGGGCAGCTGCCGGAGCTGGTCGCGGGACCTCTGGCAGAACAGGAGGTCCGGGCCCACCCGGTTTATGACCGAGGAGAAGCGCCCGTAGAACTCCCTGGTCGCCTTGGCCACCTCGTCGATGTTGGGCGCCCGCCGGACCATCTGCAGGTACTTGCGCTGGAGGTCGGAGCACTTCTCGGCGCACCAGGTGAGGTTCGCCAGCGCCTTCTTCAGCTTCTCATGGCCGATGATGACGTCGATGAGCTGGGAGTAGAACTCGTCCTCCTTCTCCATGCGGGGGAACGAGCGGACGTACTTCAGCAGCGTGGTGGTGGTCATGTCCCCTATGGCGGTGATCTTGCCGATGTTGGTCTTCTTGACCGTATCGAACGCGGCCGCCCCATTGACCTCCACCCTGGAAGCCCGGGCGAAGGCCCGGTCCAGGAGCTCTTGGGCTGTCATTATGGTCGGAATCTGGCGCTTCCAGTCCTGCATGGGCGGGCCATAGGATGGAGCAAGTTATTAAGTTATCATTCACCGATGGTCCGGGACGATGAGCCGGGGGATCAGGTGCCAGGTGTGGTTGACGGAGGGGGATCGCCCGATCATCGGCGAGGAGGGGGCGGCGCTGCTGTCCGCCGTCGAAAGGCTCGGCTCCCTCCCGGCCGCGGTCCACGCCCTCGGGCTGAGCGCCGAGCGCTCCGAGGAGCTCATCGCTGAGATGGAGAGGGGAGCGGGCATCAGGGTCATCGCTCCCGCCGGCAGGCGCCCGCTCACCGACGAGGGGCGGGCCCTCCTGGAAGAGTACAGCAACAAGAAACGGCGGGCCGACGAGCAGCTGGCCCACGCGTTCAGGAACCCCACGCTGACCGCGGACGGCATCGTCATGGTGGACGGCCGCATCGTCCTCGTCAGGCGGGGGCGGGAGCCGGGGAAGGGCAGGTACGCGCTGCCCGGCGGGTTCGTCGAGCACGGGGAGAGAGCGGAGGAGTGCGCGGTCCGCGAGGTGCTCGAGGAGACGGGGCTGCGGACCGAGCCGCTGGAGCTCGTGGGCATCTATTCCGACCCGGGGCGGGACCCCCGGGGGCACATCGTCAGCGCGGTGTTCCACCTGCGGGTGGTGGGCGGGGAGCTGCGCGCGGGCGACGACGCCGACGGCGTGTCGCTCTTCGACCCCGGCCTTCTGCCGGACCTCGCGTTCGACCACGCCCGGATCATCGCCGATCACCTGCGGGCATCGGGCAGGCTGCGCTGACCGCTTCCCGGCCGGCGGCCTTTCCTTCCGCCTGGAAAGCTTTTTTACCGGGGGGAGGCGTACAACGTTTGATGCTGCAGGACGATCTCGACACCAGGATCCTTCGATTGCTGCAGAGGAACGGGAAGCTCACCTACGAGGAGATAGGCGCGATGGTGGACCGCTCCCCGTCGACCATCCGTGACCGGATCAAGAAGCTGGAGGAGAACAAGACGATAATGGGGTACTCCGCGATCGTCAACCACGAGCGCATGGGCATCAGCTCCGACGCCTACATCGCCGCGGACATCCCTCCGGAGAAGACGCAGACGGCCATCGCCTCGCTGTTCTCGATGGAGAACGTCTCGGAGATCCTCAGGGTGACGGGGGAGAGGCGCATCATGTTCCGCCTCAGGGCGGCGAACAACTCGGAGATGATAGACATCATCGACCGCAAGATACGGCCCCTCGGCTTCCACAACATCGAGGTGACGGTGGTCCTGGAACCGATCGTCCGCTACCCCGGCCTATAGTTCGTCCTCGATCCTGGCGCTCTCTGCCGAGGCGCTCATGCGCAGGGTGCGGCCGTCCTTGGACGATTTTCCCACGGAGCTCTTGGCCACCACCCAGAACTTCCTGGTCAACAGGCCGCCCTCGAGCACCAGCGGGTTGACCCGGAGGACGCGCTCCACCTGCTCCGGCGAGTAGAACGAGGTGCCGTACTGGCCGATGATGGTGGCCTGATGGGTGGGCGGCGACAGGGCCATCCCCGACTGCTGGACGATGTGCTCTTCGAAGCCCAGAGCGTCGCTCCCCAGCCAGTCCAGGTCCCACATGAGCACGAGCTGGGACCTGCCGTCCTCCACGGCGTTCTGCATCTCGATGCTGATGAGGTCATCGAGCGCCTCCGCGCGGAACCTGCCGGACGGGCACAGGGTCTGCCTGGCGGGCGTCACGACAAGGTGCCCCTCCTCCACGGCCGCGTCCAGCACCCTGGAGCGGGGCGCCCTGGCCTCGCTGTCCCAGCGGTCGCTCAACAGGACCAGGCGTTGGTCCTCGTCCATCCAGGAGATCGTATCGGTCACCACGCGCACCTGCTCCGCATCGCTGCGGTAGATGTGCGCCGCGTGGTCCCCTCTCCTCAGACCCTCATACCATCGCTTCATCTCATCGCCTCTCGCTGCCCCTGGCCGTCCCGGGCCGATGATGTCGCCCGCCCAAGGAGGTCATGGCATCCCACCGATGACGGCAACTGGTACCGCCACTCCTTCCTTCCTGCCGCCCAGGACCTTCTCCAGCCGCTGGTCCACGACGTCCCAGTTGACGGCGCTCCAGAAGTTGGCAGTGTACTTGGCCTTTTCGTTTTTATAATCCAGATAATAGGCATGCTCCCACACGTCGATCACCATCAGGACCTTGAACCCGGGGATGGCATAGAGGTCGTGGTCCTTTATCTGGACCAGCAAAGGGCGCTTGGTCTGGGGGCACCATACCATGGCCGCCCATCCGGAGGACTCCACGGTGTTGGCGAGCTCGGTGAGCTCCTTCTGGAAACGATCGAAGCTTCCGAACTCCTGGTCCAGGATGTCACCCAGCTTCCCTCCCGGGGTCCCGCCGCCGGAGGCTACCGGCTGCAGGTTCTCCCAGTACAGTGAATGGAGCCTGTGGCCCCCGACGTTGAAGGCCAGGGCCTGGGCCTCGCATTTCATGTTCAGCATCGCCCCGTCGACCCTCGCCTTGTCCAGCTTCTCGAGGATGCCGTTGGCCTGATCGACATACTTTTGATGATGGCCGTCGTGGTGGACCCTCAGCAATGGTTCGGAGATAAATGGCATCAGGTCCCCGTACCCATAAGGAAGCGCAGGGAGCGAGTAGAGTCCCTTTCCATCGGTCATGGTTTGGCTACTTGCTCGGAGCCGCAGGTATAATTTACTTTTGTAAAAAAAAGGACCGAACGGGGCCCCGGGCCGCTGAAAGGTCGTGGGCGCCGGTCTCACCGGCCTCCATCGCCGCCATGCCAGCCCTCCGCTCGATCGCGGCATCGTCCGTCGGCCCTGGACCATGTCATGCTTCCGGCCGCTCGTCCATGATGAGGTGCGCGCAGCGCCTTCCGCTGCCGGGCGCGGCCGACCTTCAGGGCCCGCCCTCCCGGTCCGCAACCTCGCCGGCGTGGTCCCCCCGTCCTCCGTGCCGATCTTGGCCCTTCGGGAACGCAGGGGGAACAGGATGCCATCTTCCGCATATTTTCGGCCGATGGAAGCCGGCGCGGGGGTCCGTCAGACTTATCTAGCGACGACACGCTATTCGAACCTCCGTAACCGCATGGTACGGTGGTGAGGGCGATGGCGGGGCTGGACAAGAGGGAGAGGTGGATCGTCCTGCTCATCACCTGCATAGGCGCCCTGATGGGCCCGCTGGACTCGACCATCGTCAGCGTCTCCCTGCCGACCATCACGAGCGATCTGGGGATGGACTACGCGACCTCGGTGTGGATCCCCACGGCGTACCTCCTGGCGGTCGCCAGCCTGCTGCTCACGATGGGTCGCCTCTCGGACCTGAGGGGGCGAAAGCGGCTTTTCGTGCTCGGGTTCGCGGTCTTTGTCATCGGATCGTTCCTGTGCAGCATATCGACGAGCGGAGGGGAGATGATCGCCTTCCGCTTCCTGCAGGGCATAGGCGCGGCGATGATCATGTCCACCTCGCCCGCCATCATCACCGCGGCCTTCCCGCCCCAGGAAAGGGGGAAGGCGCTGGGCATCAACGCCATGTCGGTGTACATCGGCCTGAGCCTCGGACCGCCGCTGGGAGGCGTCCTGACGGCGGCCTTCGGATGGCCGTCGATATTCCTCGTGAACATCCCCATAGGGCTGACGGTCATCGCGCTGTCCCTCTGGAAGCTGGGGGAGCCGGCCCACACCGCGCCTCCGAGGCGGTTCGACCTGACCGGGGCGGTCACGTTCGCCGTGGGGCTGTCCGCGCTGCTCGTTGACCTGACGGTCGGGGAGGGGGTGGGGTGGACCTCCCCGCCCTCGCTCGCCCTCCTGTCCATCATGGTCATCAGCTTCGCGGCGTTCCTGCTCGTCGAGCAGAGGAAGGGCAGGAACGCGATGCTCGACTTCCAACTCCTCACCGGCAACCGCCTGTTCGCCATGGCCAACATCTCCGCCCTGCTCAACTACACCGCGTACTTCGGGACCTCCTTCCTGCTGTCGTTCTACATGCAGCGGGTCCTGGAGTACTCTCTGTACCTGACCGGGCTCGTGCTCCTCGCGATGCCCCTGGTCATGAGCTTCCTCTCGCCGGTGATGGGGGCCGCCTCCGACCGCATCGGCTCCCGCGTCCTCGCCTCGGGGGGCATGGTGCTCATGGGCGGGGGCCTCCTGCTCCTGGGCACTGCCGGGGAATCGACCTCGACCATCGAGCTGGTGGCGTACCTCGTCCTCATGGGCATAGGGATGGGCATGTTCTCGTCGCCCAACACCAGCGCCATCATGGGCTGCGTTCCCCGCGAGCATCTCGGAGTGGCGTCGGGAACGCTGTCCACGATGCGCACCGTGGGGCAGTCGATGAGCCTGGCAGTGATGGGCGCTCTGGTCGCGACCGTGGCGTCCACCGCGGTGGTGTCGGAGCTGTTCTCCGGGACCATCGGGCCGGCGACCTCGGTCGGGGTGGAGGAGTTCGTCCGCGGCATGCAGCTGGCCTTCACCGTGTCGGCAGGCATCGCGTTCGTCGGCGCCATCACCTCCCTGGCCAGGGGCAAGGTGGTGAGGTGCGAGGGGGACCTGGCCGAGGAGCGGCTCTCCCCCTGAGCGGGCCGCCGATCGCGGGGACGAGAGGACCATCCCTTCTCCGAGTGTAGATTTATTATTATCTCAAGCGATACATGCACCATGGTTCTGACAGAAGAGATGAAATATCGAAGGCTGAGGCGCTTCAACGGCGCGATGGCGGTCGTGCACCTGGCTCAGGCACTGCTCATCCTGGCGCTGGCGAACAACACCACCCAACCGATATTCACCTACTTCCTGAGGTTCGATCCGGCGACCCATGGCCTGATCTCTCAGCAGGAGCTGCTCTACGATCTGCCCCTGGGGCCGATGGTGGCCCTCTTTCTCATCATCTCGGCGTTCGACCACTTCCTGCTGGCAGGCCCCATGTACCGCAGGTACGTGGAGGGGCTGAAGGAGCAGCATAACTACTACCGGTGGTACGAGTACGCCCTATCGTCCTCGATCATGATCGTGGTCATCGGCGTGCTGGTCGGGATCAGGGACATATCCGGCATCATCCTGCTCTTCGCGCTCAACTCCACCATGAACCTGTTCGGCCTGATGATGGAGAAGCACAACCAGGGAAAGGGAAAGGTCGACTGGACCTCCTTCATCTTCGGCAGCTACGCCGGCATCGTCCCCTGGGTCGCCATCTCCATCTACCTGTGGGGCTCCGGCCAGGTAGGGAGGGTGCCGGACTTCGTCTATTACATCTACGTCATCATCGGCATCTTCTTCTTCAGCTTCGCATTCAACATGATCCTCCAGTACCGCAGGAAAGGGCGATGGGGTGACTACCTGTTCGGAGAGTACGTCTACATCCTGCTGAGCCTGTTCGCCAAGACGATGCTCGCCTGGCTGGTGTTCGGAGGAGCGCTCGCCACCGGGACCTGAGGGCGGAGGGCCGATGGCCCTCCCCCCATTCCTCCCAAAAGCCTATATCCCGAACCATTTTTATCGTCCACCATGGCCAACCTGAACGTGGCGGTCATCGGTCCGAACGATTTCGCCAAGGACCTGGGCAAGAAGGGGACCGCCTCGGACATCACGCTCTACGATCTCAAGCAGGGCACCGACACGGTGACCTTCATCGAGCCGACCAAGTACCCCGACCGCCTGGCCCCGCTGTTCTTCTCCGCCTCCATGGCCGACCGCGCGATCGTGGTGGTGGAAGCGATCAACGCCCAGCTTGGGGAGTGCATTGTCATGCTGCAGTGCGCCGGCGTGAAGCAGGGATACATCATCCTGCGCAACTACCTCGCTCCGGAGCAGCTCGCCCCCCTCATCAAGGGCACCGTGCTGGAGGCGTACCGGTTCGTGGAGGATGACAAGAACTCGTTGCGCCTCATGCTGCTCGAGGAGGCCAAGGACCGCCCCGCCCCGGAGGACAGGAGGAAGGGAGCGGTGCCCATCGACCACTTCTTCAACGTCAAGGGCGTGGGGACGGTCATCCTGGGCTACGTGGCCTACGGGCGCATCGAGAAGCACGACGAGCTCAAGGTGCTGCCGACGAACCGCACCGCCCTGGTCCGCTCGATCCAGAAGCACGACGACGACTTCGACGACGCGGTGTACGGCGACCGCGTTGGACTGGCGCTGAAGAACATCGACGTCGAGCAGCTGGACCGCGGCTACGTGCTCACCGCCGACGACAGCATGAAGTGCGATGCCACGATCACGGCCCAGGCCGAGCTGGTCAACTACTGGAGGACGCCGCTCAAGGAGGGGATGGTGCTCCACCTGGGTCACTGGATGCAGTTCCTGGCCGCCCGCGTGGAATCGGTCAAGGACGGCGGGGACTTCCGCCGTCCGACGGTGACCCTCGCCCTCGACAGGCCGATCGTCCATCCTCCAGGCTCCTCGGCGGTGCTGATGTACCTGGAGGGTGGAAAGCTCAGGGTCGCCGGCTCCCTCACCCTCCCCTGAGCGACACCTGGATAAACCGGTCCGGGAATATCCCCCTGCGGGAGAGAGATGGATCTCGAGAGGTACACCGTCGACCTGAACGCGAGGTGCGTATGCGGATGCATGGAGGGGGACCGGGTCCACAAGATCTACAGGTTCCCGAACGACTACGGCGCGTCGGTGGTCTCGGCCCCCAGGGCCGACCTCGCCGCCAGGGGCACCTTCCGGCTTTTCATCCTGCACTTCGAGACCCCTGCCCCGGAGAACGAGTACGAGATCTCCCGCGACACCGGGCTTACCGACGACCACATCATCTGCCGGGACTGGGCCGACGCCGAGAGGTGGCTCAGGAGGGTGTTCGAGCTGGCTCCGGAGGACGGCCACCTTCAGCACAGCCACTGACGTCCGGGCGTAGAACATTATTATACGTTGAGCTGGAGAGGCGTTCCAGGCCAAGCACCGAAGTGGCCGGAGGTGATGGAACGGACCTGTTCGAGCACATGATGAGGGAGCACCGCGAGGTGGAGGGAATGCTCCAGCGGCTGGCCGAGGGGTACGAAGAGGCGGTGTTCCGGGCGCTGAAGCTCGCCCTGACCGCCCACATGAGGGCGGAGGAAGCGTCCCTGTTCCAGGCGATGAGCGACGACGAGCCGGCGATGGTGGAGCACGCTGCCGAGGAGCATCACGGCCTCGACAGGATGCTGGCGAGGATCGGATCGTCGAGCGAGGACAGCGACGCCCTCGCCGACAGGATCGACGAGCTCGCCTCGGTCATTTACGACCACTTCCTGGAGGAAGAGGAGCAGATGATCCCCCGGGCCAGAGCCGTTATCGAGAGGTCCCGCGTTCGTGAGCTGTCGGACAGGTTCGACGAGGTGGAGAGGATCGGCCAGAAGGCCCGGTGATCCCCTTCCTTATGGCCCCTGGGGCCCTAGCTCCTGCGGACCAGGTACTCGGCGATCCCGTAGCCCTCATAGCCGTTGAAGTTGTACTCGGCCAGGGCCTCGTGCATGACCGACATCGCCCTCCCGTCCCGGCCGGGCAGGGGCAAGGCCACCAGGCGCATGACCTCCGCGGTCACCTTGTGCTTTCCGCCGAACTTGTCCACCAGGGACATCGCCAGGGAGCGGGGCGTGCCGTCGGGGTCGAGGACCGTCCTCACGTCCGCCTTGACCAGCGGGAGGTTCTTGCCGTTGAGGTGGAAGTAGCCGGCCGAGACCTCCCCCTGCTCCATGAACAGCTTGGTGACGTTGAGCGCGACCTTCTCCGAGAACTGGGCGGTCAGCCAGATCCACATCTTCGGCGCGTTCCAGTCCCTGACCCCCCAGGAGTGGTCCCTCTCCCCGAGGCCGGAGATGTCGAACTGCTCCTCACCGACCATCAGCGAGCCGGTGATCTTGCCGAACTGCTCCAGGTGCTCCGATGCGACCTGCGAGGAGATGCGCTCCCCCTCGGCGTCCACGCACTCCCGGTAGTCGAACACCTCGTTGCGGGCCTCGAACTCCAGGACGAACGACACGGGCACCGAGCAGGGGCCATTATCGGTCATCCGGGACATGCGCCCGTTGAACGCCATCTTCCAGCGCTTCTCCCGCTCCAGGACCTCGAAGTGCAGCCCCTTGGCGTACAGCGAACCGTCGCCGAACCCCTCCTGGTCCATCATACCCACGGAGGTGCCGTCAGGCATCATGATGAAGCAGAACGCCGAGCGCTCGTCCATGTTCGGCTTCAGGCCGATGCGCATGAAGGCGCAGATGTCGCTCTCCCTGTCGTAGACGTTGAAGTAGAAGCTCTCGTTCCATTCCTTCTCGGTTCCTGCCGAGTGTGTGATATCAGTGTTCATCATCATGCCTCTTCCAGGATGTATATGGTACCGTCATTGCCATCGAGCGTTACCCTCTGCCCGGTCTTGAAGAAACCGGTGGCGTCCTTCACCGCGGTGACCGCCGGGATCGCGTATTCCCGGGACACCACGGCCCCGTGAGAGAGTATCCCTCCGGTCTCGGTGATGAGGCCTCCCAGCTTCGAGAAGACCGCCGTCCAGCCCGGGTCGGTGTTGGACGTGACCATGATCTCCCCCTCCCGCACGGTGGGAAGCGCCTCGATGTTCTGCACCACCCTGATGCGGCCGGTGACCACGCCTGGGCTGGCGGAGACCCCGGTCACCCTGACCGTGTCGGCCCCCCTGGCCACCGTGTCATCGAACTCGACGTTGCCCCTCAGGAACTTCGGAGGGAGGATATCACGGTAGCGCTCGAAGTCCGCGCGCCGCTCCGCTATCACGGCCCTCACATCCCCGCCCTTCGCGCAGAGGTCGAAGACCTCCTCCTTGCTCAGGAAGAAGATGTCCGACGGGCCGTCCAGCAGTCCCCTCTCCGTCAGCCTCCTCCCGTACTCGAGGAATATCTTCCTCCAGCGGAAGATCATGTGGTCCAGGAAGAAGCGCTGGTTCTCTCGGAACATCAGGTAGATCTGAGCGTAGTTTAGGACCGGACGGAAGATAAGCTTGCGGGCGAAGCCGAGGCGGAGGTGCCCTAGCTTTTCCATGACCTCCTTCTCCGCCTCCTTGCGCTCCCGTACCCTTTCCTGCTCCAGCCTCTCGAGGTCCCCGACCTTCGAGGACATCAAGGTGCGCACGACGTCGATGACCAGCGCGGGATCGTCCGCCCAGCGGGGGAAGTACATCTCCCTGGTGTGGGACCGGTGGCCATACTCCTTCAGGAACGCGCCGAGCTCGCCCCTGAAGCCGCCATAGCGGTCGTCGGAGCGGATCGCCTCCAACGCCCTCCTCGAGTCGCCGGACGACAGCAGCTCGCGCACCGCCCGGTCGTTCTGGGCGTGGCGGGCCAGCTTGGCCATGGCGATGTTGGTCTTGAGGGTCTTGTTGTCCTCCAGGCCGGAGATCAGCTTGGAGTAGTAGACCCCGCTGCGGTCCCCGAGCCAGTCGGAGAGCCACTGCTTGACCATCAGGTTCGTGCCGATGGAGTGGGTGACCATCCCGTAGCGGATGAGCTGGTAGTGCTTCACCCCCGCCTGGCGGTAGCTCGCGTACTCGCTGTACAGCTGCTCGTCGGTGAGGGAGGCGAGGTCAAGGGAGTCGAGGCGCTCGGACACCTTTTTGAACCCCTCGGCCCACCTGCGGTAGGCCTTGTCGGTGCGGAAGATCGTTCCCTCGTTGTCCAGGAAGGCGATGCGGACCTCCGCCCACAGCCGCTGGACGATCTTGGTGTCGGCCCGGGCGATGCGCGGCTGGTCCTTCTGCGGGAAGTAGTTGAGCAGCTCGCTGGTCCGGGAGAACTTGGGGTTGTAGATGAAGACCTCCTCCAGCACGGAGGCGTTGAAGTAGATGTGGCCCTTGTGGACCCTGAGGAGCTCCTTGTCGGTCAGGTTCCAGTAGCCCATGATCTCCGAGCCCTCGTGGTTCACGTACCTGGTCAGGAGCTCGCCCATCAGGGAGAAGAAGAGCGGCGAGGTGATGTCGGACCAGTACTCGTCGCCGTACGCTCTTGTCCAGAGGGTGTCCGGGTCCGGAGCAAGGTTGGTTATGGGGCGGGACTGGAGCAGGCAGACGTCCTCGCCCTCGATGGCCCACTCCACGTCCTGAGGGGCGTTGAAGTGCTCTTCGATGCGCTTCCCCATGCGCGCCACCTTGGCGATCTCGCCCCTGCTGAGGGACGGGGAGACCTGCCTGTTCGCGTCGATGGTCACCGACCTCGAGCCGTCCGGGGAGAGGAATATGCCCGTCACCTTGCGGTTGATCGTCCTCTCCACCTGCCGGACGCTCCTCTTGTCGCAGATGAAGCGGTCAGGGGTGACGAGGCCGGAGGCGATCGACTCTCCCAGCCCCCAGGACGACTCGATGATGATGCGGTCCTTCTTGCCCGACACGGGGTCGGTGGTGAACATGATCCCCGAAGATCGGGCATCGACCATGCGCTGGACCACGACCGCCATGCCGGTGCCCAGCTGGTCCACCCCGGCCTGGTGGCGGTACGCGATGGCGCGCGAGTTCCAGTACGACGCCCAGCACCTCAGGACGTTGGCCATGATGTCCTTCCGCTGCACGTTCAGGTAGGTGTCCTGCTGCCCGGCGAAGGACGCGCTCGCCAGGTCCTCGGCCACCGCGGAGGACCGCACCGACCACAGGGCCTCGGGGTCGATGTCCCTGATGGCCTGGTCCAGCGCCTCCCCCATGCCGTCCCCGGGATCGCTGACGAAGAACGAGCGTATCTCCTCGGACGCTCGCTCCAGCGAGGACCCGTCCTCGAGGTCGATGGACGACAGCGCCTTGCCTATCCTGTCCCTTATGCCGGTGCCCTCGAGATAGCGGTCGTAGGCCTCGACCGTGATCACGACCCCGGGGGGCACTCGGAATCCCCCGGCGATCAGCTTTCCGAGGTTGGCCGCCTTTCCTCCGATCTGCTCGTTCATCTTTTCGTCCAGGGAGTCGAGGCGCGCTATGAGGACCATGGGATGCACCTGAGGCGCGGGGCCTTGGCAGGATATCCATCTGTTCATAAAAAAAGAATATCCTGGACGGCTGCGGGAGGCCCGAAAAGGAAGGCTTTTCCCCGCTCCCGGGATGGATGCTCCGAGGGCGGTCCCACGGGAACGCCGGACCGCCCTGGGTCATGTTTATATCCTACCCCTCAATGCTTCGAGCATGGAAGGACGGTTCTGTGAGTGTGGCTGCCTCCTTGATCCCGGGTCCGATCTCTGCCCGGGGTGCGGACAGGAGGTTCGACAGGTGCGGAGGACATCGGGGAAGATGGCCACGCCGGGTCGAAGGGAGGCCGCCGTGGAGGAGAGGGTCGACGTGGAGCGGCCCCCGTTCTTCCCCTACCGGCCCCGGCCCTCTCAGATCGAGATCGTGAACGCGGTACAGGACGCCATGGACCGGGGGAAGCACCTGGTCATGGAATCCGGCACCGGAACGGGAAAGACCATCTGCTCCCTGGTGGGTGCGCTGCAGCATGCCAAGGCTCACAAGAAGAAGGTCCTGTACCTCACCAGGACGATCTCCCAGAGCGACCAGGTCATGAAGGAGCTGCGCTCCATCTCCAGGCGCCAGAAGGTGTCCGGGCTGGCCATGGAGGGCCGCCGGAGGTCCTGCCTGCTGCTCCACACCCTGGAGGAGTTCGAGGACATACCGCCTCACGCGCTGTCGAGGATATGCGAGGAGCGCAAGTCCCGGACGCTGGCCAAGCAGCGCGGCGGCTGCCCGCACTTCGCCGACTTCCTGGCCATCGGGGAGATGAGCTTCCTGAAGTACTGCGCCGACGAGCTGCCGACCGCGGCGGAGTTCGATCGCTTCTGCGAGAAGCAGGGCGCCTGCCCCTACGAAGCGAGGAAGGCGATCGTGCCCCTGGTCGACGTGGTCGCGGTGCCGTACGTGCAGGTGCTGTCCAAGGACATACGGTCCCAGCTGTTCGACCGGATGCAGCTGACCATGGACGACGTCGTGATGATAGTGGACGAGGCGCACAACCTCATCGACGCCGCCAGGGACCAGGAGAGCTTCGACCTCTCAGTGCATGATATCGAGGCCGCCGAGGAAGAGGGCAAGGAGCTCGGGAACCCGCGCCTGGTGACCGGGGTGGACCACGGCCTTCTGTGCTCCACCCTGAAGCGCATCATCGAGGAGGCTGTGCGGGAGCAGGTCCCCCGGAACGCGTACGAGGCCCGCCTGGGCCGTCGGTTCATGGAGGGAAAGCTCAGGAGCGAGCTGGAGCTGGACGAGGAGGAGCTGCACTCGATGTGCGCCAACATGGTGAACGCCGGGGAGCAGCAGGTGGAGGTCCGCCTCGAGCAAGGGAAGGAGCCGACGTCGGCCACCCTCCGCCTGGGCTCGCTGCTGGAGAACTGGTTCCGCGCCGAGGACTCCAGGTTCGTGAAGATGGTGTCCTCCGACGACCTCGGCTCCCTGAAGGCCTGCTGTCTCGACCCGCAGGAGACGACCTCGTTCCTGCGCGAGGTCAAGGGCGCCGTCCACATGTCCGGGACGCTCCAGCCGCTGAAGCAGTACGCGGACATCCTGGACCTGCCGTCGGACAGGGAGCTCAGGATATTCCCGTCGCCGTTCCCGCCGGAGAACCGCCTGGTGCTCTACGCCGATGACGTGTGCGCCGGGCATCGGGAGATGCGGGAGGACCCCTCGATGAAGGAGCGGATCGAGGACCATATCATCAGGATATGTCAGGCCACCGACCGCAACACCATGGTGTTCTTCCGCTCCTACGACATGCTGCGGACCATGAGGCCCCGCATCGAGCAGCTGGTCGACCGGCAGTTGTATTGGGAGGAGTCCGGTGCCTCGCGCCGCCTGGCGTCGAGCATCCAGGCGTTCAAGAGGGGGCGGGGCGGGGTCTTCTTCACCGTCATGGGGGGCAAGGTCGCCGAGGGCCTGGACTTTCCCGGGCAGGAGCTGGACATAGCTGTCATCGTCGGCCTTCCATATCCGCCACCCTCGCTGCTGCTGGACGAGCTGAAGCAGCGCTACGACCGCAAGTACGGTCCCGGCCGGGGCTGGGAGTACGCCTCCGCGGTGCCGGCCGTCCGCAAGGTGCAGCAGGCGGTCGGCAGGCTGATCAGGACGGAGACGGACCGGGGGGTCGCCATTATCCTGGACAACCGGGTGGCGAGGTACCGCGACGAGATCGGCGCGAGGCCCACGGCGGACCCCGTGGCCGAGCTGACCGGTTTCCTGGGCTGGAGCAAGCGGTTCTAGGGCCGGGGCTTCGGCCCCCTGATACCGCTCCACCGTTCTAGGAAGGGGCGATGCAACAGAAACGAATAAATAGATGTTATTCATCAGTGGTTTTGGTGTGACGGCCATAGCGGCGGGGATACACCCGGTCCCACTCGAACCCGGAAGTTAAGCCCGCCTGCGTTCCATGCTGTACTGCGGTGCGCGAGCCCGCGGGAACCATGGAACGCTGTCAGCCACTTTTTTACCTCACTCACTTCAGAGCCTGCTTGATCACGTTGCTGACCGCCTCGGTGTTAATGGCGGTCCCGCAATATTGGCAGTACCTCACCCCGTTCTCGCCGAGGTTGCTGTGCACGTCGAGCGAGGCGCCGCAGCAGGGGCACCTGTACGGCACGCTCAGGCTGCCGGAGCCCATCTGTTCGATGAGGCCGTTGACGTCCACGTTGATGTTCTTGATCACCTGGCGGTTCTTCCTGTTCCTCACCTGCCCGGCCTGGGCGAGGTACCCGAAGTCCTCGTACAGCTGGGCCAGCTCCTCGTACCTGGCGGTCAGCTCCAGCCGCTGCGCCATGGGCCCCAGGAACTGGGTGCCGAGGACGTTCTGGCAGCGGGGACAGAACGAGTAGTAGTATTGTCCGTAGTAGAACACCTGGGTGAGCCGGTAGCTGCGCCTGAACCATGCCATCTGCTGCGGGGTGTACCTGGAGAAGTTGTTCACGCCGCAGCGCTGGTGCATGGCAAAGCCGCACATCGAGCAGGGGATCTGCAGGTCCTTCTCGGTGATGGGGCCGTTGCAGCAGATGCAGCTGTACAGTACCTTGGGCTTGAACATGGCGCTCGTAATTTAGATTGCGTTGTTAATATAATTAAATGCCGCCTGGAGCAAACGGCATCCCCCATCACGGTCGACGCTGGCCCAGGAAGGTTGGACGATCTTGTGCAGGATGAAAATTGCGCTGCCCGTCATCGAAGGTGGCGGGCACGCGCGACGATCTCAGGAAGAATAGACAAGGCGGACGTTGACCCCGCCCGCGCTGGCGTTGGATCGGACCTCCATGTTCGAGCTCGCCGGGTAGTTGACAGAGGCCATGTCCCCGTCGGTGCCGTTGAACCCCGTGTGCTCGCTGACCCTCACCCCTCCCAGGTCAGCATGCGACTGCACCCGGGCGGAGTTGTTGCCGCGGATATCGAGGGTCAGGTCGATCCCTCCCAGGGAGGCGGTGGACCTCACCGTCAGGTTGCTGCCCAGCTCGCTCGCCTGCATGAGGACGAGCTTGATGCCGCCGGCGGACGCCTTGAGGTCGACGCTGGCGTTGGCGGTCGTCCTCAGGTCCCTCCACTCGAGGTCGAGGCCGCCCAGCGAGGTGTCCATCTTCACCGGCCCGTCGAGGGTCGTCCCGCTCGTCATGTTCAGCTTGACCGCTCCCGCCGACGCCCTGAGATCGGCACCGGTCAGGGTCACCCCATCCATGGTCGTCACGTTCACAGAGCCCAGGGAACTGACCACGGTGAGCGATGTCCTCAGCTGGCTGGATATGTTCAGGATGCACTTGAAGTCGTTGCTGGAGAACCACCCTATGTTCCGGCCCATGCTGACGTTAAGGTCTATGGCCATGCTGTCCGTCCCGTTGGCGACGGTCCAGCTCACGTTGACCGGTTGGTCCGGACCGAGGAGGCCGGAGCGGTGGGTCCCGGACATGCTCATCGAGGCCGCCACCGCGCTGTCGTTGACGAACCTCACCTCTATGCTCCCGGTGTCTATCGACACCTTCATCTGGAGCGACCGCGCCCCGGGGCTCATGGCCGCCTGCTTCGACTCACTGATGCTCACGCTCTTGAACGGTATGAGGAACAGGGCTATCGCGGCGATTATGATGATGACGACGATGAGGATCGCTATGAGGATACCTGCCACCCCCGACCGGTCATGGGACGGACGTCTCATGCCCCGAAATACACAACCGGCACATAATAGACTTATGCGAAAGGGCAACGCATGCACTTTTTCACTCGCATCAGTGACACACTGTCGGATGGGACCACCTTCCATCGGCCTTGCATCATGGGACCAGGGCGACAGCATCGGTGTCAAAGCTACCGGTCATATCGCCTTTGGAGCGAACGATTATATCTTCTGATAACCATTCTTCGACCAGATCAGCTTTAGGGAGTTGCCTTGAAGGCCATCGTTTATACCAGGTACGGACCGCCAGAGGTGCTCAGGCTCGAGGAGGTCGAGAAGCCGGCCCCTAGGGGCGACGAGGTCCTCGTTCGGGTCCGCGCGGTGTCTCTCAACAAACTTGACCATATCATGATGAGGGGGGAGCCCTTCATCGTGCGACTCATGGCCTCAGGGCTTCTGAGGCCCAAGCGACCGATCCTCGGAGCGGACGTTGCTGGGCAGGTCGAGGCGGTCGGAGAGGGTGTGCATCGATTCGAACCGGGCGACGAGGTGTTCGGCCTCGTGCACGGACGAGGAGGTTTGGCCGAACACGTCTGCGCGCCCGAGGGAGACTTTGCGCTCCGGCCGGCCAAGGTGACCGCTGAGGCGGCGGCCACTGTACCTATAGCCGCCCTCACCGCCCTTTATGGCCTACGCGAAAAGGGCAACGTCCAGAATGGTCAGAAGGTCCTGATCAACGGTGCGTCCGGAGGTGTAGGGACGTTTGCCACGCAGATCGCAAAGGCGTTCGGCGCCGAGGTCACCGCTGTCTGCAGCACCAGTCACATGGACACGGCGCGTTCGATGAATGCAGATGAGGTCATTGATTACACCAAGGAGGACTTCACGCTCAATGGGACAAAGTATGACCTCATCCTCGGCGTCAACGGCTACCGATCGATCTTCGATTACAGGCGAGCGCTGAAACCCCGGGGGACCTACGTCATGCTGGGAGGCTCGGGCGGTCAGATCGCTCAGGCCCTCCTACTGGGGCGATTGCTCTCGCGGGCCAAGGGCAAGAGGATGGACCACCTGGGTTCGTGGGAGCCCAACGTCCAAGACCTGGCGCTCATCGCTGAGCTGATCGGGGCCGGCAAGGTCGTCCCGGTGATCGAAAAACGGTTCCCGCTAGGCCAAGCCGCGGAAGCGTTCCGATACCTCGGCAAAGGGCATGCTGATGGGAAGATCATTATAACTATGGAGCACGAGGGGTAGCAGGATACCTTCTGCCCGCTGGTCTCTGAAGCGAAGCGTGTGAGCGCCGGATCGGCCTCCGCAGCTGGGGCGCCGTGTTGGAGATCTGACCGTCATGAACAGAGCGCGGATCGGTTCCGGCCAACGCCCACGGATCGGCGGCGCAATGAAGAATTGCGACAGGATGGAGGCCGCGGTCCCGCCCCCCGTGCAGCCAAAACGATCTGGTGAGCGCCCGGTAGGCGGTGAGCCCCCGATCCGTGGGTTGCGTGATCATCTGGCGCTTTCTTTTTACCCCGGACCGCGTTGGCGGCGGCCGAGAGCTTGCGAACGGAACGACCCGGGTCCCGGGACCACAGGAATGGGCTGAGCGCCCGCGCATGGACAAGAGCCAGACTGCCCTTCGATGAGGACCTCGGCCCCTATCTGAGGAGGTGGGTGCCCTTCAGCATCGCCGTTGGCGTCCTCGCCGGCCTGGGCGCCCTGGTGTTCCAGTTCCTGCTGGAGCTTGTCTGGGGGCTGTCCTACGGTTCGCTCTCGATGCCATGGTACGCGGTCGTGCTCATCCCCGCGGGCGGAGGGCTCGCAGCTGGCCTCATCATGAGGCAATGGGCCCCCGAGACCGCTGGCTCCGGCACCGACCACATCATCGATTCAGTGCACCATCACGGTGGAAGGGTCAGAGCGAGGATCGTCCCCGTGAAGATGGCCGCCTCCGTCCTCACCATCGGGAGCGGGGGCAGCTCCGGCAACGAGGGGCCGATCTCCCAGATCTCCGGGGGCATCGCCTCGTTCGTCGGGACGAGGCTCCGCCTGAGCCGATCGGAGATGCGCACCCTGGTCATCGCCGGTATGGCCGCCGGGTGGTCCGCGGTGTTCCGGGCGCCTCTCGGGTCCGCGATCTTCGCCATCGAGGTGCCGTACAAGAACGACTTCGAGAGCAGCGCGGCCATACCGGCAATCATCTCCAGTGTGACCTCCTACCTCGTCTTCATCCCGTTCGGGGGCGCCGGTCCGATCTTCTCATCGAGCCTTCCGGACGTCACCATGACCGCGCCGCTGCTCGTCATCATGCTCGCGTTGGGCATGATCATTGGCATCGTGGGCATACTCTTCGTCGTCCTGATGAGGTCCGTCACTTCCGCGTTCCGCCGCTCGAGGCTCTCCCTGCCGTCCGCCACCTTCCTCGGCGGCCTGCTCGTGGGCATCATCGGCCTCGGTTTCCCCCAGGTCCTGGGACTGGGCGAGGGCACGATCCATGAGCTGCTGGGCGGGACCACGGCGACCCTCGGGTTCTTCATCGGCCTGGTGGTCGCCAAGATGATCGCGACCTCCCTGACCGTGGGCTCAGGCGGCAGCGGCGGGATTTTCTTCCCATCGCTCATGATCGGCGGCGGGGTGGGCGGGGCCCTGGCGGTGGCGCTGGGCCTGGAGCCGGTGCCCCTGTTCATCCTGGTGGGCATGGGGGCCATGATGGCCGGGGTGTCCAAGACCCCCGTCGCCGCCGCGGTCCTGGTCACCGAGATGGTGGGCGGTTTCGTCATCCTCATCCCGCTCATGGTGGCAGCAACGGTCAGCTACCTCGTCTCCGGCAAATACTCCCTCTTCGAGAGCCAGGTGACGAGCGGGAGGATCGGCGTGGACTTCTCCACCCTAGGTGAGGTCAGGGTGAAGGACATAATGTCCAGGGACCCGGTCTCCATTGACGTCGATTCGCCCCCGGAGAAGGTGCTCGGCCTCATCAACGAGCATCCTCATCACCTGTACCCTGCTGTGAGGGGCGGTCGTCTCGTCGGCGTGATCACCAGGGACTCGATCCTCGCGACGAGGGGACGGGGCTCCGCGCTCGGGGACCTCGTCGAGACCGACTTCCGTTCCATCCCGCAGGACAGTTCCGCGGCCGATGCCTTCGAGATCATGGCCTCCAAAAGGGTGTCCTCCCTGGTGGTGACGGATGGGGAGGGGGTCGACGAGCTGGCCGGGATCGTCACCCGGATCGACGTCTTCAATTCCATGGAGCACATGGACGAGAGGCATCACGCGTACTGAGGAATGGTCCGGGAAGGTGCTCAGGACAAGGCCCGGCAATCACGCATCCCGAGCGCAGGACGTCGATCTCCTTGGCGGCAGGCCGCACCTTGCCTCGCCCTTTTTGCGCATGCTCTTGGCCATTTCCGTCCCCACGCTCTTGCATGAAGCTCGCCGTTCCAGGTGACCTCTTCCGTCCGGTCATCACCGAGCAGGCCTTGACGGCGCAGATGGAGAAAAAAACGTGCCTGGGATTTCCGCCGATCGAGGCTCGATCCCAGGCGCTGGGAGCTAGGCTACTTCATCCAATAGTCGATCCCGGCCATGCCCATGGCGATCATGTTCTCGTCCGTGCAGTCCCTCGGGCTCTCGCATCCGGGTGCAAGGATGAAACCGCCCTCCCGTCCGGCAGCGTCTATGCACTTGAAGGAGGCGTTCCTGATGTCCTTTGGCGTAGCCTGCCAAAGGACCTTCACCGGGTCGATGTTGCCCATGATGGCCATCCTCTTGCCGACGCTCTTCCTGGCGGCCGCGAGATCGACCTTGACATCGCAGCTGAAGCAGTCCACTCCGGCGTCCGGGAGCAGCTTGACGGTCTCGTTGGTATCGCCGCACATGTGCAACATGGCCGGCACCTTCGTCTTGCTCTTGACGTGGGTGCAGACCTGCTTGGTGCCGTTGAACGCGAACTCCCGGTACATGTCGCTCGAGATCATGTCCTCGGAGGCGGTGGGGTCGGACATCCACAGGGCGGTGGCACCGGCATCGATGCACCTCAGCTGGACCTGCTCGCAGAAGTCCGCGGTCTTCGCCACGAGCTTCTTGACCAGGTCAGGGTCGAAATTGATGTCCATCATGATGTTCTCCGCCCCACGGATATGGGCGGCGGTGGTGAAAGGGCCCCAGGACATGCCCAGCACGTGGAAGTCCTCATCCATGGTATTGGCCACTCTGCTGATGTTCTCGACGAAGCCCTTTGTGAAATGAGGACATTCCCTTGGGTTGAACGGATCGTACAGCTCCAGCTTGTCGATGTCCCCGGGCTCATTGACCAGAGGTGCCATGACCCGCCCATAGTTATCGTCCGGCTGCTTGATGTCCAGTCCGATATCGATCAGCTGGCCGTTGGTATCGAGGGCCGGCTTGACGAAGTCGGAGTGCGTGAGCTTCGCGAACCTCAGAGCAAGCTTGGCGGAAAGGGCGGCATCATACCGCGCGTCCTTGAACTGGTGGCCTCCGCTGTGCACGGCGGTTATGTTGGAAAAGTTCTGCACCGGGGTGCGCTCCGGCTTCTCGAAGTTCAGGGCCATCTCGACCTGCACCCGGTGCCCGAAATCGGCTCTTTGTCTCGATGTCCTATGTCCCGTATATGCTGACTGTTCTGATTCCATTATCATCTCATCACCTGTTGGTCTGATGTTCACTCACCAGCTGAATGAACTGATGGGAAGCGCCCCCGAGGGTTCGGGGACGCTGAGGGGGAGGGTTTGATCCTCAGTTATGAGGGGATGCCGGCGAATCGAACTTTGGTGCAGCATCCGCTCGGACCACGGGGCCGATCGGCATGATCACCTTGCCGTAGACCTCGTTCAGTACCTCGGCCAACCCGGTGTACAGGGCCGCGCACCCGAGGAACACGCCGACCACCGCGGCCACATTGCCGATCGCCGCTATGCCGGTGAGGTCGTTCAGGGAAAGCAGGGCGAACCCTATCGTGCCCAGACCGAACACTGCCTGGAGAGCCTTGGCGATCTGCAGGGTGCCCAGGAACATGGCGAACGTAAAGATCGTCCACACGGCCATGAACCATCCCACGGCCGCGGCGTCCGGGGCGGTGAACCCGAGGGCCGGCAGCATGAGCATGAAGCAGAACGAGAGCCAGAACGCTCCAAATGAGGTGAAGGCAACGGTCCCGAAGGTGTTGCCGTGCTTCCATTCCAACATGCCCACGATAAGCTGAACGAGTCCTCCATAAAACATGCCCATGGCAAGGATCATCGTGTTCATTCCATAGAGCCCGTTGTTGTGGAGCATCAAAACCAGGGTCGTGAGCCCGAACGCGCACAGACCCAGAGCTCCAGCGTTTCCTACTTTGTCCTTAGTCATGTTCTACCCTCAAACCGATGAGGGGAGACCTACCTGTACCACCATTATGGAAACGGCTTACATTTCCAATGCGGTTTTTATAATATTGTCGTCGTACATGTCAGCCGTGTCAGGGCGCACATTGCCTGACCGCCACGGGGACAGAGGGGCAGCGCCAGATGCCACGGGATCGGAGCTCGACGGGCAACGTCTTTCGAACGGCCCGATCAGAGGTCGTTCTCGGAGCTTGTCAGATAATCGGATATTATCTTTCGTTCAGCCCTTCTCAGAGTGATGTTAAGAGTTGATTTGGAGATCCCGATGCTTGATGCCAGGTCATCGAGCGTCACCTGGCTCGGGATGTTGTAGTAGCCGTGATCAAAGGCCATCCTGATGTCCTTCTCTTGACGATAGGTGAGCCCGCCCCAGGATTTCTTTTCGTATATGCTGATGACGTGGACGTCGTAACCAAGGTCCCTGGCCGACGCTATCATGTTATTTATCGACCCGGCATCGAACCCCACCAGGTGGAAGATCACGTCGCCATCGTCCGACCGGATCGCGAGTTGGAGGAAGCATCCTGATTCGTTGATGATGTTGCTGAGCCTGCAATTGTTGTTGACGACCAAGGCGGAGTATGTGCCGTTGCCGGATTTCGCGACCTCGATCTTGATGTTCTCATCGTTCAGATGCCATGGGTCTGAGAGCAAACGATCCACGGTTTCCGGATCACCTTCCAGCCTCAACAGGCTGTGGCCCGAGTTCGGGCTCAACGGGGCACAACGCAGGACCTTTATCGAGACGTTCTGCTCTTGAAACTGGAAACAGCTGATACAACCACGGCAATCATCTGGTAATTTGATCTTTAGGGTGACTGACCGCATGATGCAGGGGGATGAAGCTTCATATACCTATAAAAGAGCATGAGATTCCCATCGCGCCCCCATGTTCGCACCGATCGGGCTTTATCCATCATTTGGCGGACGCGCCGCCATCGGCCTTGAACGCCATGCCCGTCGCTGCCGGAGCGGCTGATGTGGATCGTGGACCGCGTTCGTTGCAGGCGGCCCCGCTCACGATAAAGCAAACCATGGAAAGATAGATAATCTCACTTCCCCTGCCTGTGCGTGATGAAGCGGTGTGTGGCCATTCTTGCTCCATCCGAGGGATGGGAGCCGATATGCCGTCCTTTCATGGGCCAGGCGGATTTCGTCTTTGTTCCCCTGTTCAAACCGATACCGCTGGATTCTGCGGGGTTCTCCAATTTTCTGGTCGACCTGTCCGTTTCCAAGTTCGATGCTGTCGCGATAACATGCCCCACCGCGGTCAGATACTCGATCAACATGGCCATTGATCGTGGGCTGCAGAACAGGTTCTTGAGCTCGATGAGCAAGGTGGAGGTCATTGTGATAGGGGAAAGGTCCGCGGAGACGGCGCGATGGAACAGGCTGAACATCTCCTCCGTATCTCCCGAGGCCTCCACTGATTCATTCATCGAGCACATCAATTCCCTGCCGTTCAGGGGCAACATCGCCCTCCTGCGCTCGGACAGCGGCTCAAGGGCGCTTCCGAAAGCGTTGGGCGAGGCCGGTTGGAATGTGACCGAGGTTCCGGTCTATTCCCTGCAGCTCGATAGCTCCGAGGACCTTGAGATCCTGTTCGACCGACTGGAGAACAAGGAGATACGAACGCTGGCCTTTCCAACCCCCAGCCACGCAGATGCGTTCTTCTTGCACCTCCGGCAGCGCTTTGATGAAACGGACACCGGCTTCCTGTTCGATGGGGTGAGGATAGCTGTCCTGAGCCACGAGACGAAAAAGAAGGTGGAAAGCTACGGGCTCAAGGTCGACATAATGCCAGAAAGAGCTACCGCAGAACTGATGGTCAAGGCGATCATCGATCACCAATAATGCTCCGGAGATGCCGGGCCTTAAGATGGCGTGGACCAGTTACAGCAGGCACCCGAAAAATGGATGGAAGAAGTGGACGGACCGGGATTTGAACCCGGGGCCTCGTGATTGCAAATCACGCGATCTTCCGAGCTGATCTATCCGCCCTTGCTCTCACTCGTAACGCCATATCGAATAAATAGCTTGCCATCACCCAGCATCGAGCGCCACGCTCGCGGGCCCGGGATATGCCGAGCCTTCTCCGGCCCCCGGGAGCGTGATGGGAATGCCGGAGAAGGCCGGACCGCCGCAAGGGCGGGTTCGGGCTCACTTCAGCACGGCGCCCTGGGCCGCGCTCCCGACGAGCTTGCGGTACTTAGCCAGTATGCCGGACACCGGGCGCTCCACGGGCTTCGTGTCCCTCAGCCTGGCCTCGATCTCCCGGGCAGGCACGTCCAGCTGCAGCCTCCTTCCGGGGATGTCGATGACAATGGTGTCGCCCTCCCTGACGGCGGCTATGGGGCCCCTGGCGTAGGCCTCGGGGGACACGTGACCGATGCACGGGCCCCTGGTCGCCCCGGAGAACCTGCCGTCAGTTATGAGGGCGACATCGTTGGAGAGCCCCATGCCGGAGATCAGGGACGTAGGGGAGAGCATCTCGGCCATGCCGGGACCGCCCTTCGGGCCCTCGTAGCGGATGACCACCACGTCGCCCTTGACGATCTTCCCGGCGATGATGGCCTCCATGGCCTGGGCCTCGGAGTCGAACACCCTCGCCCGACCGGTGAAGTTCATCATCTTCTCCGAGACGGCGGCCTGCTTGACCACCGAGCCCTCCGGGGCGAGGTTGCCGTACAGCACCGCTATTCCGCCCTGCTCGTGGAACGGGCGGTCGAACGGACGGATGACCTCCTCGTCGAATATCACCGCCTCCTCGGCGATGTCCAGGATCTTCTTGCCCGAGACCGTGTCCTCGTTGGACAGCAGGCCCTTGAGCCTCTTCAGGACAGCAGGGACACCCCCGGCGCGGTCCAGGTCGGAGATGTGGTACGGACCTGATGGCCTGATCGAGGTGATGTGCTTGACCTGCCTTGACAGCTCATCGAAGGTGCGGAGGTCGATCTCTATGCCGAAATCGTGAGCGATGGCCGGCAGGTGCAGCGCCGTGTTCGTGGAGCCCCCTATGGACATGTCCACCTTGATGGCGTTGAGGAACGAGCCCTCGGTGACTATGCTGCGCGGAGTGACATGATCGCGAACGAGCTCGACGATCCTGCGGCCGGTGGCGCGGGCGATCTCCCTCTTCCTCTTGCTGATCGCAAGGGACGTGCCGCAGCCCACCAGGCTCATGCCCATGGCCTCGGTCAGGCAGGCCATGGTGTTAGCGGTGAACAGGCCGGAACAGGAGCCTTCGCCCGGGCAGGCGGCGCACTCGACCTTGATGACGTCGGCCTCGGTCCTCTTGCCGGCCGCGTGCTCCCCGAGAGCTTCGAACACGTCCTGGAGATCGATCTCCTTCCCGTCGAGGTTTCCGGCCTCCATCGCTCCGCCGGTGACCATGATCGCCGGGATGTCGAGACGGCCGGCGGCCATCAGCATGCCGGGGGTGACCTTGTCGCAATTGGTGATGCCGACCCAACCGTCGAACATATGAGCGTTGTCCATGATCTCGACACAGTCGGCGATGGTCTCCCTGGACGGCAGGGAGTACCTCATGCCCGAATGGCCCATGGCGATCCCGTCGCAGACCGCCGGGACGCCGAACACGAAGGGGACGCCTCCGGCCTCCAAGATGCCCCTCTTGACCTCGTCCACCAGCTTGTTGAGGTGGACGTGCCCGGGGACGATCTCGTTCCAGGAGCTAGCGATCCCGATGAACGGTTTTTGCATGTCCTCGGAATTCACGCCCGAAGCCCGCAGAAGGCTTCTGCTAGGGGCCTTGTCCAGTCCCTTCTTGACCTGATCGCTGCGCATCTTATCGCCGCAGCATGTCCTTCTTCCTAGAAAACAATTCCCAAACCGGTCCGGCATGTCCCGGCAAGGCGGACACCTTGGTCATCCAGCATGACAGGGGTGAGGTGGCGAAGCGGGGGTCGACGGGAGGCGGGCAGTCTGAGTTGATGGCCAAGGAGAAGGAAGCCTCCGGTCGAGGAGCGCTTCCGACGCGGTGCGGGCTCCAGGGCGCCAGGCCCTCTCAGGGATCGCGCAGCTCGATGTTCTCCCTGGCAAACCGCTTGCTGACCTCCGAGAGGAGGCTCGATACGATCTCCTCCCGACGGTGTGGTTCCCTTATCCAGATCTTTATCGTCAGGCGAGCCCGGGTGCCCTGGATCTCGGCGATGCTGACCTGGGGATCGAGCGCGCGTAGATTGCTCTCGCTGCCGAACAGCGCCCGCACCGACCTCCTCTCGAACAGCCGGGTAAGAGCGTTCTTCTCCTCATCGTTCACCACCGGAAGGATGAAGGGGTTCCTGTCCGCCTCCTCCAGGACTATGCGTTGGATGCGCTCGAGGTCCGAGACCTGTCCCACCCAGAGAGGGATGTTGACCGCGGTGAAGCCCGCCCGGCTGTAGTTGATCACCTTTCCGTTGATGATCTGGGAGTTCGGCACGGTGATGATCCGGCCGTCCACCTCCCTCAGGACGGTGTTCATGAGGGTGATGTCCTTCACCCGACTGATGCCGGTGAGAGGTACGGGACCGACCTCCACCCAATCCTCGAGCTGAATGGGCTTGATGATGGCGATGAGCAAACCGGAGATGGCGTTCTGGATGATCTGCTGTGAAGCGAGCGCGACCGCTATCCCGGCCACGCCCAGGGAGAGCACGACCGCCTCAAGGTCCAGTTCCAGGATGGTGTTGAACCCTATGAGCGCGCCGGCAACGAGGACCGCGTACTGGAACCCTCGAGCCGTGCTCTTGGATAACCTTTTACCCACCCTCTCGTCCAGATATTCGCGGATGAGCATGTTGCCTAAGCGAGCGATGATGACGGCGACCGCCTGGAGGAGAAGGAAGATTATGATGCTGATGGGCGTGATACTGTCCATGAGGGGTTCGTTGAGCCAGCTCATACAGGCCTTATCGGGATGGGGTTCTTAAGGGGTTGCCATCGGCCCGTTTTGATAATTATGCTCTAAAAAAAGGAGAAACTGGGTAAATTGTTTAAAAAAGGGTTTCGCCGCTTAGGACCTGAGGACGATCTCGATATTGACGCCGTCAGGGACCTGGATCCTCATGAGCTGGCGCAGTGCACGCTCGTCAGCGTCCAGATCGATCAGACGCTTGTGGATCCTCATCTCCCACCTGTCCCAGGTCTCCGAGCCCTCTCCGTCGGGGCTCTTCCTTACCGGGACCACCAAACGCTTGGTGGGCAGGGGGATAGGTCCGCGGATGGCGACACCGGTCCTCTGGGAGATCGACTTGATCTGTCCGCAGACACTGTCGACCTTCTTGGGGTCAGTGCCGCTCAGCGATATTCTTGCTCTCTGTGCCATAGTTGAGTCCCCCAATAAATTGGGAGGAGGGGGTTTACATTACCCTCTTCTCGACATCCAGACAGATGCCTGCAGCGACGGTCTGGCCCATATCCCTGACAGCGAACCTGCCGAGCTGGGGGAACTCCTTGGCCTTCTCGATGACCATAGGCCTGGAGGGCTGGACCTTGACGATCGCAGCATCACCGGTCTTCAGGAACTGGGGGTTCTCCTCCTTGGTGGCACCGGTCGCGGGGTCCAGCTTCTTCTGGAGCTCCAGGAAGGTGCATGCCACCTGGGCAGTGTGGATGTGGAACACCGGGGTGTATCCGACAGTGATGACCGACGGGTGGTTCAGGACCATGATCTGAGCGGTGAAGGTCTTGGCCACGGAGGGCGGGTTGTCGACCGGACCGGCGACGTCACCACGCTTCACATCGTTCTTGGCGATGCCGCGGACGTTGAAGCCGACGTTGTCACCGGGGTAGGCAGCAGGGAGAGTCTCGTGGTGCATCTCGATGCTCTTGACCTCACCGACGACGTGGGCGGGCTCGAACATGACCTTGGTCTCGGGCTTCAGCACACCGCACTCGACACGGCCGACAGGGACGGTTCCGATACCAGTGATGGTATAGACGTCCTGGATCGGCAGCCTGAGCGGCAGGTTGGTCGCCTTCGCGGGCTCCTTCAGGTTGTTCAGCGCATCCAGGATGGTGGGCCCCTTGTACCAGGGCATGTTGGAGGATGGCTTGGTGGCGTTGTCGCCCTTGAAAGCGGAGTAGGGGACGAACGGGATCTCATCGACCTTGTAGCCGATGGACTTCAGGATCTTGCTGACGTCCTCCTTCACCTTCTTGTACTGCTCCTCGGAGTAAGCAGGCTTGGTGGCGTCCATCTTGTTGACACCGACGATGATCTGCTTCACACCAAGGGTCCTGGCCAAGAAGATGTGCTCCTTGGTCTGGGCCTGAGGTCCCTCGATGGCGGACACGACCAGAACGGCGGCGTCGGCCTGGGAGGTACCAGTGATCATGTTCTTGACGAAGTCACGGTGACCGGGGGCGTCGATGACTGTGAAGTAGTACTTGTCGGTGTTGAACCGCTTGTGGGCGACATCGATGGTCACACCCCGCTCCCTCTCTTCCTTCAGGGAGTCCATGACCCATGCGAACTCAAAGGTCGCCTTTCCCTTCTCATCAGCCATCTTCCTGTACTTCTCGATGAGGTACGCATCTACGTTTCCCGTATCGGCAAGCATCCTGCCTACGGAGGTGGACTTGCCGTGGTCAACGTGACCGATAAAGACCAGATTCAAGTGTGGTTTCTCTGCCATTTTTCTGCCTCCTACGTTTATATACTCCTATTCGGTTTTTACTCCATACCGTTTTTCGTATTTAATCGTTGTTCAACTCTCAGTCTGAATAGTACGCAGCGTCGTACGGCTCTGGCTTCAGTCCCTTCCGGGTCCTGATCTGTGCAACTACCTCGACCTGAATTTCCCTCGGGACCGGTACGAATCCCGAGTTCTCAGTGGACCAAAGGGCACGGCCCTGGGTAGCGCCGCGGATGGCCGAAGCGAATCCGAACATCTCGGCGACCGGTGCCTTGGCCGCTATTATGGTGGCCTCGCCCTCCTGGTGTATGTCCTCGATCGTGCCACGCCTCTGCTGCAGCTCGCGCAGGGCATCGCCCATGACCGTCTCGGGGCAGTTGATGAAGATCTTGGTGAGCGGTTCCATGAGGACCCTGCCACCAAGGCACATCGCACCGTAGACCGCGGACCTGAAGGCGGGAATGACCTGCGCGGGGCCCCTGTGAATGGAGTCCTCGTGCAGCTTGGCGTCAACGAGCCTGACCTTCAGCCCCATAACCTTCTCCTGAGCGAGAGGTCCGAGGTTCATGGCCTCCTCGAATCCCTGCTTGCACAGTTCGATGGTCTCGTTGAGGTACTGGATACCCTTGGTGGCGTCGATGAAGACGTTGTTGTCCTTGAACATCACAACGCCCCTGGCCTCGTCGCGGTCCATGCCCAGGTCCTGAAGCTTCTTGGCCAGTTCCTTGGCGTCCTTGATCTTTCCCTCGACCACGAGGTCACCGGTCTTGATAGCGTCGATGATGGGCTGCTCCAGCGGGGTGACCTCGACGAAGAAGCGGTTGTGCTTGTTCGGGGACTTGCCCTCGAAGACGGCGCTCTTGCCCTTGACGCACTCCCTGTACACCACGATTGGCGGGGAGGACTTGATCTCGACCTTGTGATCGTTGACGATACGATAGGTGGTGATCTCGAGGTGCAGCTCGCCCATGCCGGACAGCAGGTGCTCGCCGGTCTCGTTGTTGATCTCGACCTGTATGGACGGGTCGGCCTTGGCCACGGACCTCAGGACCTCGACCAGCTTCGGCAGGTCCTTCATGTGCTTGGCCTCGATGGCCACGGTGACCACTGGCTCGGTGTAGTGAGAGATCTTCTCGAACGGCTCCATGGCCTTGTCCGAGCAGACGGTCGAACCGGCCATGGCGTCCTTCAGACCAGCGATGGCGACGATGTTGCCCGCTTCCATGTGGTCGATGGGGATCCTGTCCGCGCCGACGCTCAGGGCGATGGTCTGGGTCCTCTGGGGGTTCGGCATGCCGGACACCCACAGCTCCATTCCCCTGGTCACAGTACCAGAGAACAGGCGACCGATGGCGACCTCGCCAGCATGGGGATCGACGAGGATCTTGGTGACCATCATGGCGACCGGTCCGTTGGCGTCGCAGCTGAGCATTGCCTTGCCGACATCGGACTCCTTGTCGCCCTTCCAGATGACCGGGATACGGATCTTCTGGGCCTCCAGGGGGTTGGGGACGTGCTTGATGACCATGTTCAGCAGGACCTCGTGCACCGGGGCCTTCTTGGCCAGGGTCTTCTGGTCGTTGTTCTTGCAATACTCGTAGACCTTGGCGAAGTTGATCCCGGTCCTCTTCATGGCCGGGACATTGACCGCCCAGTTATGGAACGCGCTTCCGAAGGCAACGGTACCGTCCTCGGCCTTGACCTGCCACTCCTTGTTGAGCGGTTCAGGCAGCTGGGTGGCGATACGGCGGTTGACCTCCGTGATGATCGTAACGAACTTCTTCTGCATCTCCTCAGGGGTGACCTTCAGCTCGTTGATCAGCCTGTCCACCTTGTTGATGAACAGAACAGGACGGACACGCTCCTTCAGGGCCTGCCTGATGACGGTCTCGGTCTGGGGCATGATGCCCTCGACCGCGCAGACCAGAATGATGCAGCCGTCCAGGGCGCGCATGGCCCTGGTAACGTCGCCACCGAAGTCCACGTGACCAGGAGTGTCGATGAGGTTGATCAGGTACTCGTTACCCTCGAACTTGTGTACCATCGATGCGTTGGCGGCGTTGATGGTGATACCACGGGCCTGCTCCTGCTCATCGAAGTCGAGCATGAGCTGCTTTCCGGCGAGGTCCTCGGACATCATGCCGGCACCAGCGATGAGGTTGTCGCTCAACGTGGTCTTACCGTGGTCGATGTGGGCGGCGGTCCCGATGTTCCTGATGAACTCAGGGCTCTTCGAGATGGCCTGGGCCCGTGCGATGTTGTCTTCCTTGCGTCCCATATGACTCACCTATGATCTTGATACCATGCTTACCTAGCCGATGAAGCGACACGCTCCAACTCCTCCTTCTTGGCGACGGAGAACGAATTCATGTCACCCTTAGAAGCAAGTATGAGCTCATCGGCGAGGCACTCCTCTACTGGCTTCTTGTTCTTGAAGGAAGCGTCCACGGTACCCTTGGCGATGTTCCGGAGGGCGATGTCGAGCCTCCTGCACGGAGCTACGTCCACGGCCTTAGGGACGGAGATACCTCCGAACTGCAGCCGGGTGATCTCCTCACGGGGAGCGGCGTTCTCAAGAGCCTCGACCAGGACCTGTACAGGGTTCTTCTTCGTCTTGGTGGCGATTATCTCGAAAGCGTCCTTCACCGTTCCCAATGACTTTGCCTTCTTGCCGGTGTAGACCTCGGTCCTCATGAGGTTGTTCACCAAGCGCTCGACGATGCTGACCTTGGACTTGCCGAAGGACCGGTTAGCATGCTTGCCCCCGGTGTGGGGGATGGCGACGGGGGTGAGGTCTATGTACTTGGCTAGGCCACCGTCTCTGATGCCTATTCCGGTCATCTCGTACTTGCCGAAGAGCAGCACGCCGCTAGCGACTTGAACTTGAGTTTCTCCTTCCACAATATTCACCTCACCGGCTTCTCCTTCCGGCCCCTAACGAGCTCGTTGAGGGAGACATTGTTGACCTGGACGACCTTGTAACGCACACCGGGAATGTCACCGTAGGACCTGCCCAGTCTGCCGCCGATACCCTCTACCATGACCTCATCGTGCTCGTCTATGAAGTTGATGGCGCCATCACCGACAGCGAAAGCGGTGATCTGGCGACCGTTCTTAATGAGCTGAACCTTAACGCACTTCCTAATGGCGGAGTTCGGTTGCTTGGCCTCGATACCTACCTTCTCCAGTACGATGCCACGGGCCTGAGCCGCACCCTCCAGGGGGTCGGACCTCTCTCGGAGCTTCAACATTCTCCGCTTGTATGTGCTATCTGACCATCTGAACTTCTGACGGTCGACCTTGAGCTTCCTAGCCGTGTAAAGACCTCTAGCCAAATGATTCACCTTCTTTGTGAGAAGCGGGCTCCTTATTATGGTAGTTATATTTAAGAGTTAAGGGTTTTTCAGAGACCGTTCAGGCTACTCTTATTAGGGCTCCATATTAAAACTATTCGGTAGGTCGAGAAACATGCTGGCCAGATAGGGGACGGTTCGTCTGCGCGCCCGGCAGGGCGAACGGGAGCCCGCAACGATGACCTCAAGGTTTGTATCTTGAAATATCAATATTAGCTTACAATGGACACGGCTGCGAGCTCCATCCCCCCATCGTTCGATAAGGCAACGCCCAGTCTCGGAGCGGGGTCGTGCCAAATCGATGAACTGGGTCGAAAGTGATTTATCGATATGCCTCAATTCCCCGCTGGGATGGGATATGGGCAACGAAGGGGATGCAGCCCGCCGGCTCAACAAAGCGCAGCGCACGATCGAGTACAGCCTGGCACTGGCAGTACCGCTGCTTCTTACCTTGATGCTTTATTCATACGTGATATATGATGAACTGTTCACTCCTCTTTTCATCATGGCCCTGCTGGTCGCTACGCTGATGCTCGTTCCGGCCCAGCTTGCCCTCCGGCTGCACTTTGACTGCTGGGCTCGAAACACCATGCCGCAGCGCCTCGCCACCGGAATGGTCGGAACGATCTACATCTCCGCCGCCTCGGTCTTCGGTGTCTCCCTGATGTCCACCACCAAGGGCCTCGACCCCGAGCAGCCGATGACGTTCGCGGTGTTCGTCATGCTGGCGCTGCTGATGATCGCGGTGATGGCCTACAACTCAAGGTACAAGGCCCAGAACGAGAGGACCGATATCCGGTTCTATCGCAAGGGGGCCGAGGACCTGGCCACAGAGATCGGGACCGTGTGCGACTCCAGGAAGGTCGCCTACAAGGTCATCAGGAACGGAAAGGTCACCACCATGGAGCTGCCCGACAGCAAGGTGTTCATCACCCTGAGAAAGCAGCCGGGATCGGCGACCGAGGTCATGGTGGAATGCCTGGACCTGTCCGGGACCGAGCTCTGCTCGACCCTCAAACAGGCCCTGGACCAGGGAGCCTAGGCCCGGCCGTGCGATTCGCCCCGGACCATGGCGCTGGATATGAGGTGGGCGATCCGCAGCGGCTCCGGGAGGCGGCCCTGGACCGTGCACTCCTTAAGTATCAGCTCCAGGGTCTCCGCGTCCATCCCGGCCATGGTCGCGTAAAGGGACCCTCTGCGGGGGCCGACCTTGAACAGGGGGTTCCGCTTTATGATGCTCAGCCGCTCCTGCCAGTCGGGGAAGTGGGTACGAAGGGCCGCCTCCATCTTATCGAAATCGGGCATCTCCCTGGTGACGGTGGCGCAGGGTATCCCGGTCTCCTGGTTTATCCTGTCCACGTCAATAACATTGAAGCCCCCGACCGCCACGCCATCGAATAGGATGAGACGGAGCTGCTCACGATAACGCGAGCGCATGACCATGGCGATGACCGCCTCGTTGGCATCGCTCCCGTCGACCTGGACCTCGGTGCGCATGATCCCCTCTATGTACATCGGCAGGCGGGCGACCACCCCGACGATGAGAGCTCTCTTGCTCTGGAAGGTGAAGGGGGAATCATCGATGCCAAGGATCCTTACCTGCCGCTTCAAGCTCATACCAGCTTCAGGTGCCCCGTCACCTTGTCCAGGACGTCGTTCGGTCCCGGTCCCACCCCCAGGCAGGTAACGGTGTTGGGCGGTATCTCGGTCATGCCCGCATCGGTGATGAGCGAGGTCACCAGCCGGAGGGCCTCCGCGTTGCTCTTCACCTCGTAAAGGTCGTCCAATGTCGGGACCTTGACCACCACCTTGCGCTGCCCCTCGGCGTACCATCGGTCGAACCACTCCGGGGTTCTCTTCTTGGCGGCGAAGGCGCAGTTGACCGCGGCATGCGCCACCTGGGCGGCCATCTTCCCGGCCGACAGCTTGAGGTCCCAGCGCACCACGATCACGAGCTTGTATTCCATTAGTATCACTACGACGCCTGGTTAGCGAATCCCGGGATATAATCCTGATGAGGCCGTTCAGGATGGACATCTCCGGTCGAACTGCTCCGTGGTCTCCCCCGTCGTTGAGGTCGCTATGGTCACGACCATGCATAGGCCTCCTTCGAAGACCTTGCTCCTTACACCGGGCGGATCGAGCACAGAGGGCTCAGGATCGAACTCGATGACACCACCGTGCTCCATATGACCGATGTTGTCCTTGTTGAAACGGAAGAACGCTGAACCGTTCCCCTCCAGGGAGTTATTGAAGATCGTTCCTTCGGGCAGATCCCAGACGCCGATGCTCGTGGCGCCATGGACGCCATATGTTTCGGCGTATGCTCCATTCGGTCGTGGGAGGTTGATGGCCAGGCCGTCTATGGCATGGACGTCCAGACCCCTCATGTTATCCACGGGGCAGCCTTCGAGCTCGCAGGTCAGGAAGACGGACGGTCCGGAGACGTTGATCAGGTATATGATCCGTGATTCGACCCCGGCGTACACTACTATAAAGGTAGATGTGTTCTCTTCATCGCCGACGGTGTAGCCGATGCACCTGGTGACATGTTTGTGACCGAAATGGGTGCTGATGGCCTCCTATTCCATACAGCTGCCCATCGAGGGGGGATTGAGAGCGCTTTCCACCTCCCTGCCGGTCCAGTTCCCGAGATCGGTCGAGAAGAACCCGCCCACGGCGTCTCCACCAGCGGTTACGTTCACCACGGTGAAATTCGCATAGGCGGCACCAATGACCGGTGCCCCATCCCTGTGCCCGGAAACCTCATATGTCAGATCGTCTCCGGCCTTCACCGCCCAGCCCACATGGTCGCCTTGGATGACGACAGGTGACTCTATCGAGATCGCCATTCCCGCGGCAGTGATCCCCACCAAGGCGATCACGAACAGAACATCTCCCGGATTCAAGCTCTTCCCCATGAAATCATCCTTGGAAATGGATCTTGACCGCCCGATATTTTTCGGACAGCGTCCCGGATGTGGGTAAAAGGCTTATTAACCGACCTGTCATCCCTCTGAGCATGTTCGAGCTCATCAGGCGCGATGGCCTGGCCAGGATAGGAAAGCTGGAGACACCGCACGGGCAACTGGAGACGCCTGCCCTCTTGCCGGTGGTGAACCCCCGCCTGGTGACCGTCCCTCCCCGGGAACTGCATGACATCTTTGGTTTCCAGGCCCTCATCACCAACTCATACATCATCAGGAACGACCCCAAGCTCAACGCCAGGGCGAAGGAGGTCGGCCTGCACGAGATGCTCGACTTCCCCGGGACCATCATGACGGACTCCGGTACCTTCCAGTCGCACATGTACGGCGAGGTCGAGGTCAAGAACGAGGACATCATCAACTTCCAGCGGGACATCGGCACCGACATCGGGACGGTGCTGGACATCTTCACCGAGCCAGAATGGAGCAAGGAGAAGACCGCGCATGCCGTCGACGTCACCATGGAACGGACCATCGAGGCCGCCAACCTGAAGGGCAAGATGCTCCTGGCAGGGGTGGTCCAGGGCTCGGTGTTCGAGGACCTGAGGGAGGATTGCGCACGGCGCCTGGCGCTGGTGGACGTGGACGTTCACCCCATCGGCGGGGTGGTGCCCCTCATGGAGCAGTACCGGTTCGCCGAGCTGGTCGATGTCATCGTGGCGTCGAAGAAGGGCCTTGACCCCAGCCGTCCGGTCCACCTCTTCGGCGCGGGGCATCCTATGGTCTTCGCCCTCGCCGCCCTCCTGGGCTGCGACATGTTCGACTCCGCGTCGTACGCCAAGTTCGCCCGGGACGACCGGTTCATGTTCCCCGAGGGCACCGCGAGCCTGGAGGACATGAGGGGCATCCACTGCCACTGCCCGGCCTGCCAATCGCACTCCTACCAGGAGATCGCGGCGATGAAGCCGGCGGAGCGGAGCGCGCTCATCGCCCGCCACAACCTGTGGGTCTCCATGGAGGAGGTGGAGCGGATCAAGCGGGCCATCCTGGAGGGCGACCTCTGGGAGCTGGTGGAGAGGCGCTGCCGCGCTCATCCCGCGCTGCTGAGCGCCTTGCGACGCCTGGCCAAGCACAAGGAGTACCTGGAGAGGTTCGAGCCGCTCAGCCGCGACAACAGCCTCCTGTACACCGGCCCGGAGACCCTGGACCGCCCGGCGTTCCTGCGTTACGAGAGGCGCTTCTTCGAGCGGTACAAGTACCCCGACACCGAGGTCATGGTTGCGTTCGAGGAGGCCGGGAAGCCCTACGCCCGGCACTACCAGAAGGAGATGGCCGATGTCATGGAGAGATGCGACGCGCACTTCTTCGTGGCCTCGCCCATAGGCGCTGTGCCGATCGAGCTGGACGAGATGTACCCGGTGGCGCAGTCGCTGTTCCCCGACCCGCCGGACCGGGAGACCAAGGAGCGCATTAGGGAGCAGATGGAGCACCTTTCCCACGAGCATCCCTATGCCCTAGGGGTCGCATGGGACGGGCAGGTGACCATAGACACGCTGGTCATGATGTGCCGCAAGGAGCCGTCGTTCGACATCTACCTCGCTAGGGTGCGAGCGGTGTGCGACTACCAGTTCGGAAAGGGGGCCGCTGACCTGCTCCTCGACGGCGATGTGACGATCAGGAGGTCGGAGACCACCGGGAAGATCAGGAACGTCCTGGTGGACGGAGAGCACATACTCTCCATGCGCGCCAACGACGGGTTCTTCACCCTGCGGCCGCCCGGGGCCATGCGCCTCAAGAAGGGCTTCCCCGCCCCCAGGCTCAGGGTGACGGTCAAGGACGACTCGGTGCCGTTCAACCGCGAGGGGAAGAACGTGTTCAGCTCCTTCGTTACCGGATGCGACCCCGATATCGTGCCGATGGACGAGGTGATGGTCGTCGATCAGAAGGACGAGCTCGTCGCTCTCGGCCGGGCGGTCCTGACCAGGGACGAGATGTTCTCCTTCCGCACCGGCATCGCGGTCAAGGTCCGTGAAGGGATAAAGCTCTGATCACTTGGTCGCCTGGACGGCCTCTTCGGCCACCCTCACGCAGGCCAGGAGGTCTTCCATCGTGTGCAGCATCTGGGGGCAGGTGCCGGAATGCGAGCGTATGATGACCTTCCGGCCGTCCCGCTCCGCCTTGGCGTAGGGGGCGTTGTCCGGAGATATCGCCTCCATCACCGCGATGGCGTCCCTCTCCTCATCGTACTCCAGGACTATCTCGCAATCGACGCTCACGGAGGCCCTGATGCACGGTCCGGGGAAAAAAGCTTGCAATGAGGCGTTCCGTCCTTCGGGAACGATTTATACCGGCGGCTCGAATCATATCGTGATGCCAATGGACCTCATAGAATGCTTCGAGAAGCGGAGGAGCGTTAGGTCGTTCGCCGATGAGCCAGTGCCGGATGAGGTCATCGAGAACGCTCTTCTAGTCGCGAACCTCGCCCCGTCCGCCGGGAACCTCCAGGCTAGAGACTTCATCGTGGTGCGGGACGAGGATACCAGGAAGGCGGTGGCCGAGGCGTCTCCGGGCCACAAGTTCCTGCTGACCGCACCGGCGATCATAGTATGCTGCGCCAACCTCGACCGGATCGTCCAGTACGGTCCCAGGGGCAAGAATCTGTACTGCATCCAGGACGTCTCGGTCTCGGTGGAGAACATGCTGCTGTACATCGCCGCCCGCGGCTACGGGGCATGCTGGGTGGGCGCGTTCGACGAGAAGAAGGTGGCCGCCGCCCTGGGCCTCCCCCTTTATGTACGCCCGCTGGTCATCGTCCCTGTGGGGAAGCCGAAGAAGGAGGGGACCAAGCCCCCCAGGGTGAAGATCGAGGGCCTCGTTCACTACGACCGTTGGTGAGCCGTCGGCGCCTCGGCAAGGGTATGGAAGAATGGTAGCCCCGGGCAGATTCGAACTGCCGTCGCTGGCTCCAAAGGCCAGCATGATTGACCACTACACTACGGGGCTGTGGTCGGCACCGGGGTCCGGGCCGATACGGTGAGGTATATTGAGAAGGTATATCAGGCTTTACCCGCCCACATGGTCGCCGACCGCGCCCCCTACAGCATCCTGCCGAACAGGTGGGTCGGAGCGCTCCTGGTGATCTCGACCTTCACTACGGAGCCCATGGCAAGCCTTCCGGACAGCACGACCGGCTTGTACGATGCGGTCCGGGCGATGGAGGTGGCGTTCTTCCCCTCCTCGGTCACCGTCACTTTCTCCTGCCTGCCCACCATGGCCGCGTTCACCTCGGCGGAGATCTCGAACCGGAGCTTCGATAGCTCCCTGGAGCGCTCCTTGGAGACCCAGCCCGGCACCTGGTTGCGAGCCTTCGCCGCCGGCGTCCCCTGCCGGGGCGAGAAACGGGTCACGTTGACGATGTCTGGACGGACGTGCCGGAGGAGCTCGACGGTGGCGCGGTGGTCATCCTCGGTCTCTCCCGGGAAGCCGGTGATGACGTCGGTGGAGAGGGTCGATCCCGGGGAGGCGTCCCTCAGGCGTCCCACCAGCGCGGTGAACTCCTCCGGTCGATAACCCCGGTTCATGGCATCGAGCACGGCCGCACTACCGCTCTGGACCGGGAGGTGGATGAACTGGTAGACCTTAGGCGATGTCCACGATGGGATGAAGCGATCGATGATCCGCCCGAGGTTGTCCGGGTTCATCATGCCCACCCGCACCATGAACTCTCCCGGGAGGGCAGTTATCCTGTCCAGGAGGACGGAGAGGTCCGTGGAGGCGTCGAACCCGTAGCAGGCGGTGTCCTGGGCGGTGACCAGGAGCTCCCGGGCACCCGACCTCAGGGCTGAGCGCGCCGAAGCGACGATCTCATCGATGGGGTAGGAGGTCAGCGTTCCCCGGGCGAACCGGGTGATGCAGTACGAGCACGCGCCGATGCAACCCTGCGCGACCGGGAGCACCGCCGTGACCGTTGAAGGCTGAACGATGATGGGCGCCACATCGCCCCGTCCGAAGTTGCCCTCGACCAGTGAAGAGAACGAGGAGTAGTCCCTCGGAGCCATGATGAGGGCGTTGGGCGCGTGCTTGACGATGTCGTCCGGCTGCACCGAGGCCATGCATCCGACCACGATGAGCTTCTTGCGCTGCCCGTTCAGCTCGGCCATCCGCTTGAGCATGCGGTTCTCCGTCTCCTTGATCACCGTGCAGGTGTTCAGGACGACCAGGTCCGCCTCCGACGGATCGTCCACGACCTCATGGCCCAGGGCGGCGAGCCTTCCGGCCAGCTCCGCGCCCTCGCCCTGGTTCATGGTGCATCCGTAGGTCTCCACGCGAACCTTCACGGGCACGCCATCGGGACCCCGCTATTAAGCGTTTTTACCCGGCCTGTCGGTCAGCACCGGATGAGCGTGCAATGCCGGCGCTCGATCCCATCGGCCACCCCATCAGCATCTCCGAGGTGTACTCGTATTAGTATCAAGAGAAGCTCTGGCCGGAGCGGCAGGACCGCACATCCCGGGAGAGCATGATGATCTATCGATCGATGCTATCGATGGTGGTTAGTGAACATGATGGCATGCTCATCGATCAGTGAAGAGCGCCGTCGACCCCCTCGGGCTTGGAGGTCCCGTGCACGGAGTGGAGTGGCACCGGTCTGCCCTTAGGAGGTGAACCGCGTACCCGTTCCGGCGCAGCCGGACCGAACAAAGCAGGCGCCTTGGCCCTTCATGGGTCGTCTTCTTCCTGGGCTTGGATCTTTACCTTCCCCATGTGCCCCTCATGGTCCAGAGCCAAGGGTCTGGAGGAGGAGTTGACGTAGATGTGCATCAGCTTCTCTGGATCTCCGGTGACCGCGACCACCTCTCCCACGAAGAGCGTGTGGTCCCCGACCTCGTGGGACTGGACGAGCTTGCATTCGAAGGCGACGGTGCATCCGTCGACGGTCGGCGGTTTAACCTTTCTACTGGGGATCGGCACCAGTCCGGTCTTGGCGAACTTGTCATCGCAT
Source organism: uncultured Methanomassiliicoccus sp. (assembly GCA_964426205.1). GTDB lineage: Archaea > Thermoplasmatota > Thermoplasmata > Methanomassiliicoccales > Methanomassiliicoccaceae > UBA6. Next base: position 48,668 of record CAYRPG010000012.1, read on the forward strand.
CTTCCGGAATGGAACCCGCAGTACAACGCCGCCTTCATCTGCTCCGCCGACGGATAGCAGATGACGAACTCCTCGCACCTCTTGATCAGGTCGTGGGAGTACCTCCGGTGGCCGATGGACACCGCCATGAGGAACGGTTCGAACGAAAGCTTGGTCACCCAGGAGGCGCCCATGACGTTGGGCCTTCCCTCGTTGTCCACCGATGTGATGAGGATATAGGGCAGCGGCGATACCATGCTGAAGCCGAGATTGGGATCGATCTCATCCATGCTGAAAAATTGGATGCCACGACCTTAAATATGTTAAGATTGGGGCGCCGGGAAGGATGGTGGGTGGCGAATGACCGTTCGCCGCAGTATATGCCTATAAAAAGAGCATGAGCGGTGCCGGCATGGACCTGCACCGGCCCTGACCGGCGGCCCGCTCATGTAAGCGATCCAACGGAGGAGCGGTTCCACATCAGCAGCACGAGCGGTCCTGGGCCCTCACCCTGTCCCGGTCCCTGTCACCGCTCATGGACCGAGCCGAGCTCGTCAACTGGTCGACGGGGCCGCCCTGTCCCGAGCCATGGTGAGTGAACGTCTGCCCGTTCATGTTGCTCCAGTTCCACTCGTGAGCATTGCACTGCCCGGCCTCGTCCTGATCCATGTTCATGTTGGCGAATCCTCTCCGCTCCTGGTTCTCGGCGCACACCATGTACTTCGAGCCTTCGGAGAAGTTGTACATCGCCCTTCCGTCCGCTCCGGTCTGCAGGGTGACCGCCTCCATGACCCTGAAGGTCAGCTTTTCCCCCTCCCCGCTGACGTTCATCCTGCAAACGGTGACGCGGACGCCGCTCAACGGGACGCTCTCCCCGCTGACGTTGGCGGTGACCAGGACCGCGTCCTCGTCGGTCTCGGAGCCATAGCTCTGGATAGCGACCACAGGGCTCTCCGCTCCCACGGCCGAGACCTCGTCCTGATCCACAAGGACCAGGGCCGCGCCGGCGATCAACAACGCGCCCAATGTGCTAAACACCAATATCTTGGATGCTGATCTCATTCAGTTACCTCCGAGATGCAGAGCGCCTAAGCATATTATGTCAGGTCGGAAGTAATCATATAGATGATTCGTGCGATTTGGCAGATAATAATAAAACCGCTCCCTTTTTAGAGATGGGCGTGGCGCTCCCGGCCCCTTCTTGGGCCAGGCCTGCGAAGGTTGTTCCACCTACATAGATATAGGAATCGTTCATACCCTCGATATATATCGGCGGATAAAAGCCGTCATGTCGTGACATCATGTTCCCGCCCCGTTGGTTCCTGCCATATGACGCGTTCTTCCAGCTGCTCACCGCCTTCGTGGCCTTGGCCGTGGCGATGTACGCCCTGAGGGGGCACAGGTGGGTCAGGGAGAAGATACTGTACAACCTGTTCCTCGCGTTCCTACTGCTGGCGGTAGGGCTGTTCGTCAACGGGATCACGCTCACCTACACCTACGCACTGGGGATCTCCTTCACCATGCCGTCGGACCCTCTGTCCATCGCTGACGTCGGTTTCTGGGCGTACTACATCATGAGCATGCTCGCATACTCCCTGCTGATATTCGCCTATGCCAGCCGCCTGAAGGAGTCGGTCGTCGCTCTGGCCGGCGGGGCGGGGGTCGGAGGAGCGGGCGGTGGTGCCCCCGGAGGAGGCATGTGGGGTGGCGGCGCCGGAAGCTCCCTGCTGACAGTCGGACCGTTCATGGAACTTATCCTCGTTATCCTGCTGCTTGTCATCGTCATCGGCCAGATCGCCCATCTGGTCGTGAAGAGGAGCTGGTACTCGATCATGGTAACGGTGAGCTTCACGTTGCTTCTGGCAAGCCACCTGCTCATAATGTTCAGTCCGGTGGAGGACATCATCTATGTTGTCGGACGCATCTTCGAGCTCTTGGGCTTCATCTCGATCTTCGGAGTTCTATATGGCCTGAGGAGGAGCTGATGAGGGGGCCTCAGAAATACCGTTCCAAGGGCCGCATCTTCGCCGACATTCTGCGGGCGGTGGCCGAGGACGGACCATCGAAGATCACACACATACTGTACAGATCCAACCTGTCGCACGACCGCCTCACCAAGTATCTCCAGCAGCTCGAGGAATCGGAGCTGATCACCAGGGAGCAGGACGGAGAGCGCGCGCTCTTTTCCATCACCGATAAGGGGCGCAAGTTCATCACGGAGTTCAGGAAGATGGAGGAGTTCGCCGAGGCGTTCGGTCTCGACATTTGAGTCGAGGCTCAGGCCTCGGCGTGTGGTTCCCCAGGCGGGCGCAGGCCCTCCGTCATCGACCGCCGGGGTGAGCGTCCGGGAGCACCGGACGCTCGTTTCTTGTTCAATCCTCCAGCGTCGACAGGTCCCCGAGCGGCTGCCCGAGCTCCTTGGCCTTCAGCA
>CAYRPG010000013.1:0-40837 GCA_964426205.1 uncultured Methanomassiliicoccus sp.
CGGTGGTCCCTGAGGACCATATTGTATGCGCAACTACTTATGTCGTTGCGTATAGAAAGAGAGGATAGCGCTCAGGCGATGACATCTCTTGATGAGGTATGGTCCATGGTGGGGATGAAGAATGAGCGCTGAAGCTACGACATATTCGATATTGGCCGTCTTCGGGGCCATTAATCTGATCTTCGCAATCTACTCGTATAGATATCCGGCGATGGTCAACGAGCGGCTGAGGCGAGCGATCGAGACCATTGAGAACGAGGGCCATAACAGAGCGAAGCTCTACATCGTCCGCTGCAGCGAACTTAGGCGGAAGGATGCCGTGATACTACTCACCTGCATCGTTGTCGGGTCCATCTTCCTGGTCGTCCCGTTCGCCCTGACCGTCATGTCTTCATGGGGAAACGAGAATCCTGTGATACTCACTCTAGTGCTCGGGGGCTTCAACTGTATGATCGCTTACATCATGCCCCTTTTGGCCTTCGCGGAGAGCAGCGAGGGCGCTTCGAAGATTCTTATGATCACCGATTACGGGTTCGAGGTGTGGAAGCCTAAGCGTAAGAGGACCGAGCTTGCATACGTGGCGAAGTGGAATGATGTCACTGACCTATGGGTGAATCGCCGAGATAGGACTTATGGCACAACGTGGTTCTACTTGTTCACCAAGGAGGGGGACATACTCTTGGATGCAAAGTGGCCCAACGTTCTAGTCTTCCTTAAAGACCTAAAGAAGCACAATCCCGGGGTCATCCAGAGGGCAGAGAGGTACACCAGGGAGTGCCTAGATCTCAACCTTAACGATTTGAACAGAGCGGCTAAGAAGATGTTATGAAGGTGGGTCATAGATGAAGCTAGTTGCGTAATTCCTCCGCTCGCATATCGTTCCACGTCCAGAACTTGTTCCGGACCTCGAGGAACATGAGGTCGCGGTCACGCGACCTCACCTCGCTGCCGAGCGTCCTCTTCACCGCGGAGAAGACGTATTCGACCATCCATCTGAGCGAGTACGCGTAGCGTCGCTCCCACAGCCACGCTCCGAGGAGGTCGCGCTCGCGAACGGCACAAGGACGAGCGAACGTATGACCTCGAAGCTTCCTGCCGGCGCTCTTCCTGATCATGATGCCGGCCTCGATGCCGTGACGACGAAGGAGATCGAAGTTCGCTCGCGAATCGTACGCCCCGTCGGCGAGCACCCGCTTGATCGTCACGCCCCGAGAGAGCACCTGCTGGACCAGCGGAACGAACGCTTCCGCATCGTGGACGGTGTCGTCCGTCACGACGACGGCGAGCACCTCGAGGCTCGCCACATCGATCGCCACGTGCGCCTTCACGAACCCTCTTCGCTTGCGCCACTTGTCTCGAAGCCACTCGCTGCGCACCGTGGTCGAGAAGCCGGTGGAGTCGACCGCTACGACCGCTTCTCGAGGCGGAACGACCGGTTCCGCCTCCTCGGCGGCGAGACGCTTCCAGATGGTGGTGAAGTCCGGCGCCTTGACCTCGAGCAACGAAGCGAGAACTCCTTCTAGCGCTCGCCATGACAAGCGCATGCTGACGAGCATGCGACGAACGACAGAGACCATCGACGGCGGCAGCACGAACGGCCGACCGCGTCGACCGCGGTTAACGCGCTCCAGCTCGAAGCGCCAGCGCTTGAGCCAGGCGCGAGCGAGGAGCTCGCGTCCTCTCCGAACGTACCGTTCGTCGTTCTTGTGCCAACGATTTTGTATCTTGTGCTCTGAACAAGTCCTGTCTGGCATTGCTTTTTCACCACACCGACGTGCCAGCGCATGTCGGAAAAAACTTTGCCAGACACTTCTCGTCCATTTAATCAACTAACTTGTGATGCGGAGTACTGATAGGTCAGATAGAACGAGCCGTCGAAGCCGATGGCGACCGACGGCGGCTGGATATGTACGGTGAACGGGGGCACGGTGTACGAAGCGCTCCAAGTCACGTTATTTCCGAGAATAGTGCCTTTGACGAACTTGAGGTTAGATGTGGTGTCCAGCCAGGTGACGGCGACGACGCCATTCCTGCAGGCGAGGTCGAAGCCGCTGCCCGAGGCCGGACTAGTGCCGCCCTGAAGCGCCACCGCTCCGCTCCAGGCAACCCCGTCGATGCTGGTGCGGTAGCTGATGCGGTTGCCGGAGTTGTAGAACAGCCAGTAGTTGCCGTCGTACTTGAACATCTTCCTCTGGTTGTTCATGCCGGTGGGATAGGGATCGGTGCTGGTGCAGATGATAGTAGGATCGATGACCTTTGTCCCTTGATCGAACGCCACGGTCAGGCCGGCACGCGCCGCTCCCTTGGAATCCTCGAGGCTCGTCACGGCCAGCTGCCCGCTCTTGGCGTCGCTCCAGTCCACCACGAAGTTGTTGCTTCCCAACCGCATGGGCGCGCTTAGAATCGGCGTTGGGAGGCTCTTGCCCACAACATCGGAGAGCGGGACCTGCTTCTGGTCCATCGCCGAAGCGATGGTGGCGTTCTTATTGGGAACGATGACCCATTCGACGTTCCATCCGGCTCGCGGATCGACCGACAGCACGGAAGCGGTGATCTTGGGGTCTTTAGCGAGAGTGAAATTGTACTCGGTGGACATCTTGGCGACGGCACCGTCCTTGCTCCTGACCTCGTAGTCGACGAGCAGAATTTCGTCAGAGATGGTGACGACCTTGCCGTTCGATGGGACGAGGCGCTCGCTGCCGATGGAGAGAGTAAAGCGGCTCTCGTCCACGAGCTTGGTCCCGTCGATCGCGTACAGCGAGAAGCTTTCAGGATTCGTGAGATCGAAGACGTAGGTGCCGTTAGGGGTCCAGTAGTACAAGTGCTCGGAATCTTGGGTGTGATACGTGCCCAGCAGATCTAAGCCCAAGCTCGATACCGATATGTCCTGGTCATCGAACAGACTTGTTACCGTACCGTTAGGCATCGGGGACAAGCGAGACTCGTTCGAGACGTTCGTGCGCCAATCGTCTGCCTTGGGGTCGGCACTTGCTTCGGTGACGCCGACCATCACGTGGAAGGACATGGCGACCATCAACACGACTGACAGAAACGCAAACGTAATCGTGGACCGACTTCTTTTTCTTGATTTTTCCCCACCATTGGACATGTTCTAACCTCCCAATTTCACTAGAGCTATCGCTATACTATTAAGACCACCCAGGTTACCGACCCAGCTGAAGCTAATTGCAATGCAGATTATCGGAACCTGATGCTTGCCTTGCCTTCTTCCCCGATAGCAATATCAAATCTGATGTTGGTTATATAATTCCTTCTATGTTGTAAGTTTTTGTTATCGCATTTGATGATTACAGGCGATACAAACTAGACAAATCGACTTAAAAGCATTCACCCGATTCGATTGTACTTTTAATGTTGGGTATTAACAGTCAGGGTCATCGACCTCGAACGCCGTAACCAATGTCCTTGCCATAAAGAGCTTCCGAACTCCCGGTACCCCAGTCAAGATCGAAGGTCTACTACTGAATAGCCTAGGTAAGAATAACTCAGAGGTTTGATGTCAACGCTCTGGACGGACGCTAGAAATCGCAACTAACCCCACCTTCTTCACATCCAAATGTCTGGAGCCATAAAGCGTACCCTTCTAAGAGCATACCATGTGCAGAAAATATAAGACCCTCGTTATTGACAATAATTTGTCAGGAAGAGAAGCAACATGATGAATCTGGATATCTGTTCGATCTTCTTCAACATCGCAATGGATTGCGCCATCATTGCGACATTACTCAATTACGCATGCTTACCCATCCACCTTAAACCATGAGGGAAGACTGAGCGAGCGTCCCCGCTTCATCTCATTTATCCGTCCTCGATGTTAAATCGAAGTCTTTATCTACGCAATAGTACCGTATAAGGTATACAACTTACAGTTGATATCTATGCAGGTGAACCAAATGGTCGGACTTGACGCCCTCCTCTCGGTCATCGAGAACCCCGCCCGGCGAAGGATCCTCGAGGCTCTCGTCCGGGAGCCCCACTACCCGTTGCAGCTGTCCAAGGAGCTGGGGATGAGCCAGCAGGCGGTCATGAAGCACCTGAGGGTCCTGGAGTCGTGCGGGCTGGTCAAGAGCTACCGCGAGGAGAGCGACCTCGGCGGGCCGATGCGCAACAAGTACTACCCCACGGTCAACTTCACCATCGTCGTGGACGTGGGGACGAACATCTTCCACGCCGAGCTGACCACTCGCGAGCACGAGCCCGCGCCGGCGGTTGCCGAGGAAGAGCAGCACGCCCGGGAGGCGAGGGTCAAGGAGCTCAGGGAGAGGATGTCGGAGATCGACCGCAAGCTGCTCGACCTGCAGCGCCAGCGCGAGGAGCTCATCGAGGAGAAGGAGAGCATCATGGACGAGGTCGGCAGGCTCACCGCCGACCTGCCGGACTACCAGGCGCGCAGGGCGATGTACGAGCTGATCAACAGGCCGGACCTCGATCCCCGGGAGATAGCGAGACGGCTGTCCATCCGGGACGAGGTGATCATGCGCTACATCAAGGAATGGCTGGAGGACTGACATGGACGAGGGTGCTGGACCACGGAGATCGGGAGAGCGGCAGTTGGACCAGATCGAGCGCCTGGCCCGGGAGACCGGGAGGGTCATGGGCCGGACGGCGAGGCGGATGGAGACGACATCCCGCCAGGTGTTCGAGGTCGTCTCCAGGGAGGCCAGGAGCGGGGCGAAGGAGGCGGTCAGGCGCACCTCCATCGTGGTGGACGAGGCGAGGAACGAGATCCCCCGCCTGCGCGCCGAGCTGCGGGAGATGGAGGCGCGTGTCAGGGAGCGCATAAAATAGGCCCGGAGAGAATAGTATATATAGAAGTGCAATCATTGGGTTCTAGTAGACAACCGATGGTTGTATACTCATGATTGGAGGCTAGATGAACCCTGATGTTCCCGACAGGGAGCCCACCCCGGTGCCCAAGCGCCGGTGGAGGCCGCTGAACGAGCCGGAGAGGAGAACAAGCGAGCTGGACATGGCATACGCGATGAGCGCGGCCGGTCCGTCATATGATATGCAGTTCCAGTGGAGCGGACATTAAATAAACGCTCTGACAAAGTAGTGTAGAAGGAGAGGGAGATACATGGATTCATCGGAAAAGGTATTGAAGGTCGCCGAGGCCAAGTCCAAGGACGCCGAGCGCGGCATCGCCAGGGTGGACCCCGCGGTGATGGAGGTGCTCGGGATCACCGCCGGCGACGTTATCCAGATCGAGGGCAAGAAGCGGACTGTGGCCATCGTTTGGCCCGGGTACCCCGAGGACGCCAACCGCGGCGTCATAAGGATCGACGGGACCATCCGCCGGAACGCCCAGACCAGCATCGACGAGAAGGTCTCCATTCGCAAGATCGCGATCAAGGAGGCGAGGAAGATCACCTTCGCTCCGACCGAGCCGCTGCGCATCATGGGGGGCGAGGAGTACCTCAGCCAGAGCCTGGAAGGAAGGGCGGTCACCCGCGGCGACGTCATCCAGATCAACGTCATGGGCCGCAGGATCGATCTCATCGTGGTTTCCTACAGCCCCACCTCCGACGCGGTCCTCGTGCACCGCACCACCGAGGTGAAGATCAGCGAGAAGCCGGTGAAGGAGGGGGTGTCCAACATCCCCAAGGTCACCTACGAGGACGTCGGCGGGCTGGGGGACGAGGTCAAGCGGGTCCGCGAGATGATAGAGCTCCCGCTGCGCCATCCCGAGCTGTTCGAGAGGCTCGGGGTCGAGGCGCCCAAGGGCGTGCTGCTGCACGGTCCCCCGGGCACCGGGAAGACGCTCCTGGCGAAGGCGGTGGCGGGCGAGACCAACGCCAACTTCGTCAGCATCGGCGGGCCGGAGATCATGTCCAAGTTCTACGGCGAGAGCGAGGAACGCCTCAGGGAGATATTCAAGCAGGCCCAGGAGAACGCCCCCACCATCATCTTCATCGACGAGATCGACTCCATCGCGCCGAAGAGGGAGGAGGTCAGCGGGGAGACGGAGCGCAGGGTCGTGGCCCAGCTGCTTTCGCTGATGGACGGCCTTGAGGCCAGGGGCAAGGTCGTGGTCATCGGCGCCACCAACCGCCCCAACGCGCTGGACCCCGCGATCCGCAGGCCGGGACGCTTCGACCGCGAGATCGAGATCAGCCCGCCCAACCGCGAGGGCCGCCTGGACATCCTGCAGATCCACACCAGGGGCATGCCCCTGGAAGGCGACATCGAGCTGGAGACCCTGGCCGACCTGACCCACGGCTACGTGGGCGCGGACCTGTCCGCCCTCACCAAGGAGGCGGCCATGCACTCCCTGCGCCGCGTGCTGCCGGAGATGGACCTGGAGATGGAGCAGATCCCCATCGACGTGCTGAGCAAGATCACCGTCACCAAGAGCGACTTCCTCGCCGCGCTGAGGGAGATGCAGCCGTCCAGCCTCAGGGAGGTGTTCGTCGAGACCCCCAACGTCAAGTGGGATGAGATCGGCGGCCTCGTCGAGGCGAAGAGGGAGCTGCAGGAGGCGGTGGAGTGGCCGCTAAAGTACGCCTCGGTGTTCGAGCACATGAGCGCCACACCCCCCAAGGGCGTGCTGCTGTACGGCCCCCCGGGCACCGGGAAGACGCTCCTGGCGAAGGCGGTGGCGACGGAATCGCAGGCCAACTTCATCAACGTCAAGGGGCCGGAGTTCCTGAGCAAGTGGGTCGGCGAGTCCGAGAAGGCGGTCAGGGAGACGTTCCGCAAGGCAAGACAGGCGTCCCCGTGCATCATCTTCATGGACGAGATCGACTCCATCGCCCCGGTCCGGGGCGGGGAGGGGGACAGCCACGTCACCGAGCGGGTGATATCGCAGATGCTCACCGAGATCGACGGGCTGCAGAGCCTGCATAACGTGGTCGTGATCGCCGCGACCAACCGCCCGGACATGCTGGACCCTGCGCTGCTGCGTCCCGGCCGCTTCGACCGCCTGGTGCGCATACCCACCCCCGACCTCGAAGGGAGGAAGCAGATCCTGCGCATCCACACCGCCAAGAAGCCCCTGGCCGGCGATGTCGACCTGGACGACCTGGCGAGGAGGACCGACGGCTACTCCGGCGCGGACCTCGCCGCCCTGACCAACGAGGCGGTGATGCTGTCCATCCGGGCGCTGGTGGCCAAGAACAAGGAGATCGCACCGGATGAGCTGAACGAGGCGAAGATATCCATGGCCTATTTCAACCAGGCCATGGAGAAGGTCAAGCCGGTCAGCCGCAGCGACCTGGGCAGGTACCCGAAGGTCGCCGAGGATTACGTGTACGTGAGGTGATAGCAATGGCAGACGAGAGGAGAAAGAGGCGCCGCACAACCTGGGACGACCTCTTCGGAAGCTTCGACGAGGAGTTCGAGGAGATGCGTGAGCGTATGGACGCGTTGATGGAGGGCTTCATGAACGGCCGCATCGACATCAGCACGAACCAGCCCATCGTATATGGGTTCTCCATGCGGGTCGGGCCGGACGGGAAGCCCCGCATCGAGGAGTTCGGCAACGCCGCCCCCGAGACCTCCAGGGAAGAGGGCGCCCGGGAGCCGCTTACGGACATCATCGAGGAGAAGGAGCGCATCCGGGTGATCGTCGAGCTGCCGGGAGTGGAGAAGGATGACATCCAGCTCCATGTGGAGGACCGCCTCCTGGACATCTCCGTGAACAAGGAGGACCGCAAGTTCTCCAAGAAGCTCGAGCTGCCCTCGGCGGTGGACCCCGACTCGGCCGCAGCGTCGTACAAGAACGGCGTGCTGGAGGTGACCCTCAAGCGGGTAGCTCCGAAGAAGCGAGGCAGGGCGGTCAAGATCGAGGGGCGGTAGGCCCCAAACCCCTGCCCTCCCCTTTTTTTTCAATGGATGCCAGATGCCATGTCCATTTGCCCGCGGTCACTGGTAACGCTCATATAGAAGTTCACGAGTATAAAGGTCCGTGCAGCGGGACGAGCTGATAGAGGCGGTACGGTCGGTACTGACCAAGTCCGGCTTCTTCGTCTCAAGACCCCTGGCCATGCGAGGGATAAGCTTCGACGTGGTGGCCAGGCGGGACGATACCCTACTCATAGTGAAGATACTCAGCAATGTCGATGCCTTTTCCAAGGAGAACGCGGAGGAAATGCTCACGCTGGGCGAGGCGCTGGGCGCATCGCCCCTGCTCATCGGGGAGCGCTCCGGCTCGGGGGACATCGACGAGAGCATCGTGTACTCCCGCTTCGGCGTTCCGATCATCTCCCTGACCACGCTGACCGATCATCTCCTCGAGGGCGTTCCGCCGTTCATCTTCGCCGCCCCCGGCGGCCTGTACGTCAAGCTGGACAGCCATCTGCTCAAGGAGCTGCGCGAGGAGAGGAACATCTCGCTGGGGACGCTGGCAGAGATCGCCGGAGTGTCCCGTAGGACGATCCAGATGTACGAGGGGGGGATGGGGGCGATGATCGACGTGGCGATCCGCCTCGAGGAGTTCCTGGAGCAGCCCATAGTCACCCCGGTCAACCCGTTCCAGCACTGCTCGGTGCCCAAGCAGAAGGAGAAGGGGTCCGCGCCCCCGCGCGCCTCCGACGTGTTCGGGCAGGAGGTCTTTGACCAACTGGCCAGAATGGGCTTCTCCATCGTGCCAACCTCCCGCTGCCCGTTCGAGGCCCTGAGCAAGGACGACCACATCCTCATCCTCACCGGCCTGGGGAAGGACGACTCGAAGCTGAAGGAAAAGGCCATGGCCGTGGCCGACATCTCGAAGGTCACGGAGCGCTGCTCGGTGATCTTCATCGAGAAGTCGAGGAGCAAGCACAACATCGGAGGCACCCCCATCATCGGGAAGGACGAGCTCCGAAAGATCGCGGAGGCATGCATCCTCTACGAGCTGGTGGGTTCGAGGAAAGAAGATGACGACCATTGAGGTGGGGTCCTCCTCGGTCACCGTCCTTCCGGTGGTCAAGGGGCTGGTGAGCGAGGCCGAGGCGGTGGCCAAGGCGTTCTCCGACGTCCGGCCGGACGTCATCGCCGTGTCGATCTCCCGCGAGGAGCTGGACGGACTGCGCAAGCGCGAGGACTACGAGCTGTACGAGCCGTCCGACCTGGAGATCATCTACCAGGCGTTCCTGGAGCAGTTCGGAGAGGTGCGCCTGCCCCCGCCGGCATGGGTCCGGGCGCTGGAGCTCTCGGAGCAGAACGGCACCGCCATCCTCCCGCTGGACATGAACGATGAGATGTACACCGAGGCCTACTGCAGCATGGTCAGCACCACCGACATGATCCGCGAGTCGTTCTTCGCCCGCCGGGCGACCGGCAAGAAGTTCGATCTCTCCAGCCCCGCCGCCTTCTGCATCAGCTGGGACCGGAGGGTCAACAGGGCCTCGGGGTTCAGGGAGCTGGAGGAGGCGAGGGAGGAGCACATGGCGGGCGTGCTGCGCAACCTCGGCCGTCGCTACCGGAACATCCTCGCGGTGGTCGAGTGCGAGCGGGCCGACGGCGTTCTCGCGCGCCTGGAGAGCGGAGCGGAAGCGGGGATCGGGGCCAAGGGCTGAGGGCCAGGTTCTGGAGAGGTGCTGCCCACCGGCGATATTTATTATAATTGCCGGCCGATGGACGGGCATGCAGGAGAGCGTTCCGCTGGGAGCCAGGTTCACCGATGGCGTAGACCGCCTGGTGCTCTACCTTGAGCGGAGCAGGCTGTCCATCGCCGGCATCTTCCTGTACGTTCTGGCGGTCGCCCTGTTCCGGGACCTCTCGGAGTACTATCTGCTCGACCGCGCCTTTGTGATCGAGCCGCATCCTTGGATATACAGCATCGCTCACCACGTGGCGTTCTACTTCCTCACGTTCTTCGGCCTCGCGCTGCTCATCTCCGCCTTCTCCCGCCGCGGGGTCAGGAGGGCGGTGAACTATGTTGCCACGTTCTTCTGGGTCATCATCCTGCCTCCGTATCTGGACCACTTCCTGTTCGGCTCCAACGAGAACTACGCGTACTTCTCCCCTACCGATTTCCTGAACTACATCCTGCACTTCAGCGGCGCTACCTTCCATCCGGGACAGGCGGTCGAGATCATCGTGGCGATCTTCGCGGTGGTCGCCTACGTGGTCTGGGTAAAGCGTTCGAGGTTCAACTCGGTCAGCGGACGGGCGGTCATCGTCGTCGAGATCGCGCTGCTCATCGCGTTCACCCTGATGTCCCTTTTCATCATGGCCACGCCCGGCGCGTACCTCCCGGTGGGAAGCGAGAACGGCATCCCCTCGTTCCCCGGTTTCGATGTCACCAAGTACTTCCAGTACCACCTGTTCATCTTCGCCTACTACATGGTGCTGCTGCTGGGCATCCTCGCCTCGCTGGCGTACCTCAACCGCCCCCGCGCGCTCAGGGGGCTGGTGATGAGCCTCCGTCCCTGGCAGACGGTGATGTTCATGGGCATCGTGGCCGCGGGGATCGCCACCGGGTGGGTCTCCGCCGCCGGCCCGGAGTATGTCTACAACATCCTGGACAGGCCCTACTGGGTCAACCTCACCTTCGTCATCCTCTCGCTCCTGAGCTCCATGCTGGCCTGGCTCGTCACCACCATGTGGAACGACCTCAGCGATCATGCCGACGACTCGCCGGAGCGCGCCGGCCGGGCCCTCGCCTCCGGCCTGGTGGGAAGGAGGGAGCTGGCGGAAGTGTCGGTGGTGCTGATGGGCATGTCCCTGGTCATTGGTAGCCTGCTCTCTTGGAGCCATGTCCTCCTGCTGGCGATCATTTTCTTCCTGGGAGCGGTGTACTCGTTCAGGCCCGTCAGGTTCAAGGAGCGCATACTGAGCCCGCTGCTCCTCGGCGCCGGAGCGTTCCTGGCGTTCATCTACGGCTTCATGACCCCGCTCAGCCCGATCAAGCTGTACCAGGGGGACCCGTCGCTGGTGTATCCCGACAGCTGGAACCTCCTGTTCCCGACCCCCACCGCCCAGGCGGCGGTGCTGGGCATGTATATGTTCGTTGGTCTGGCGGTCGGCTCCATGGTCACGGACATCGACGGCTACGGCGAGGACCTCCGGGGGAGGATAGACACCATGTACACCAGGTTCGGTATGGAGCGCGGGAAATGGACCGTCTCCGCCCTCGTGCTCCTGACCTCGCTGACCCCCCTGGGTCTGTTCCGGGAGCTCCAGGACCTCATCGTGTTCCCCGTCCTGGGCGTCGCCGCGTCGATGGTGTTCCTGCGCACCGGGAGGGCGAGGTACGTGCTGGCCATCGCCCTCGTGGGGATGGCCTACGCCGCCTGGAGGTTCCTTCCTGCGCTAACCTAGGTCAGGGATGAGAAGAACAGGTAGGGGAACTTGCGGACGATCAGACGGAGCAGGGACTCCCATCTCCTCTCCCCCTTCGAGATCCCCAGGCAGGTGGAGACCAGCTCCGGGTCCTCCTCCATCTTCTTGACCAGCGCCGGGGTGTCCACCACCCCCATGAGCCACTGGGCCTGCGGCGAGATGATCCGCGAGGCCCGTATGATCGGTAGAACGTCCGAGGCCACCCCGCGGCGGTAGGCGGAGAGGGAGCGCGATCCGAGCGCCAGCCCGTGCACCGCCTCGGCGGCGTGGGCAGCGCTCCTGAAGGCGTTGGTCATGCCCTCGCCCGATAGCGGGGAGGCGAAGCCCGCGGCGTCGCCTATGAGAACGCACCTCCTGGTGTTGAGACGGCGCCTCGGCACCATGGGGATGGGGTGTGCGGACAGACGGACTTCCGACGCCTCGCCATACCGATCCTCGATTTTGGCGCGCAGGCCGTCCAGGGCGGTGCGGTAATCGGCGCCCCCTAGGTCCTTGCCGGCCACTCCGATGTTCGCGCCGCCCCTGGTGGCGAACATCCAGCCGTTGAGGGGGAACTTGAACGTGAAGGGGTACCTCTCGATGGGGGTGCCCATGAAGTGGAACTCCATCCTGCCACCAGGGTCGCGCTCCAGGCAGCAGGCCATAGACACCCCGATGCCCTGGCATCTGCCGGGGTACGGCCCGAAGAGCGCGGACGCGGTCCGGCTGGTGGCGCCCTCGGCCACTATCAGCGCCTTCGACCAGAGCCCGCGGCCGCCGGCCACCATCTCCATGCCGTCCGGCCGCTCCGCGACCCTGGAGATGGAGCAGGGGCTCCACAGCTCCGCCCCGGCGTGCTCCGCTCTCTCGACAAGATAGGCATCGAAGGCCGAGCGCCGCACGGTCACGGCAGCCCTCGTCGGCAGTTCGAAGTCGGCCCTGAAGTCCCGGTGGATCAGGCCCACCGAGGTTATCTCCTGCTCGATGACCCTGCCCGGAAGCGGCTCGTCGAGCAGCCCGGCGGCCCGCTCCAGCACCCCGCCGGCGCAGCACTTCTCCCGGGGGACCGCCTCCCGCTCGAGGAGCAGGGTGCGGAGACCGGACCGCGCGCACAGGCACGCCGCCCGCGCTCCCGCTGGTCCCGCTCCTGAGATCACCACGTCGTACCTGTCGCCGCTGATTACTTCTTCCTCCCTCTCCAGCGCCCGACCGCCTCGCTCGAGGCGACGATCGCCACCATGCCGAATATGGGCAGGAAGATGGTCAGGTCGATGTTGCCGGTGGTGACGTTGATGACCGACTCGCCCTTGGCGGCCACCGAGCTGATGGGGTCCTCGCTGAACCTCCAGTTCCCGGAGACCATCTGGTTGTTGGTGTACGCCCACAGCGACGGCCCGGTTCCGGGGTCCCTGCCGATCTGGGACCCGATCACCAGCACGATGTCGAGGTCCTCATCGCCGTCGAGGTCGCCAAGCTCCACGCCATGGATCTCGTACGCACCGGAAGTGGAAGCGGGGCACATGATGGCCAATTTAGAGGTGTCGATAGACTGGGCCGAGAAGGTACCGAAGGACGCCTGCTGGATGATGTACAGCCTGCCGCTAGAGGCGGTGTCCCCCCCGATGCCCACCACGATGTCGTTGGGCTCGTTGGCGACGTTGGACCCGAGGTACTTCTTCATGTCCCCGATGGCTATCGCTGAGATGTATCCAGTGGTGGACGACCACACCCATTTGGGCCCTCCGGACCACTGCACCGTGGGCGAGTTATGGCTCACGATCAGCTGGTTAAGGGTCAGCGTGTCCTTGGTGGTGTCCGTGACCGACCGGTCGAGGTCGATGAAACGGATGTAGTAGTACGAGTTGGAGGTGTAGGTCAGGTTGTAGCTCTGCGTCACTTCCGTGGTCGAGGTTATCTGGCCGAGGTTGAACCAGGTCTCGTTGTCAACCGAGTACTGGATCTGGAAGCCTTCCGTCCCGCTCACCCGGCCCACAACGGTTAGCAGCTGGTACGCGGCGGGGGCGTTGGCTATCTGGTAGGTCCACCCGAGCGCCTTGGTCCTGATGAAGGTCACCTCCGCATACAGGTAGTCGACGTGCACCGTCGAGGAACCGGGGGGGTTCACGAAACGGACCATGAGGTTCGAGGTGATGTTGGTGTACGAGTCGCCGCCCACGCCGGTCAGGGCGAAGGTGGCCGTCACCTCGGACATCTCAGAGGCCTTTGGCTGAATGGTGGTGTTCTTCCATGTGGCACCGCCATCGAACGAGTACTCGAAGTAGCCCGTTCCCTTGTAGCCCGAGTCGACGTAGTACTGGACCACCAGGTTGGTGCTCTTGATCGGCGTCGTCAGGTTCTCGATGGGCAGGTAGAACTTGTTGAGGGCCATCGTGTTCCCCTGGCCGACGTCGTAGTAGACATTGTCGTTATTGTACACGCTGCTGATCGTGGACCCGGTATTGTCCTCAGGGGTCTTGACGCCCGTGGCATTGTACGGGTCATAGAGCACGTCCATCTCGGTAAGGGTCTCCAGGAGGCCGTCCGCGGACCCCAGGTTGGCCGCCGAACCGGTGGTGGCGGCGCGATAGACCGGGCTGACCTGATACTCGTATGCCGGAGCGTTGAAGGGCACCGAGGAAAGGACCTGCTGGGTGTAGTATATGTACACCGAGTAGTCGCCGGAGCGGGTATTGGTCCGCACGATGTCGGGGTACCCGTCCCCGTTCATGTCCGCGACCCGCACCTTGGGCAGGAACTGCATGTGGCTCCACGGCGTGTTGCCGGTGATGCCGGTGAGAGTTCTCAGCGACTCGGAGGTGCTGAACGCCCCGCTCTGCGAGCCTGCGTTCTTGACCCACATGTTGAGCCAGACCTTGGTGCTGCCGTCCTCGTACACGGCCACGATGTCATCGTAGCCATCCTTGTTGAAGTCGCCGACAGCGATGTCCGCGGCGGCGGGGTTGGTGTCCTTGTTGGCGGCATCAGCGGTGATCCAGGAGTCGGTGCTGTACAGGGTCGTCCTGGCCCAGTTGTCGCTGCCATCGTTCCAGAACACGTAGATGCCCCGGTTGAAGTACATGCCCCAGCTGTTGGTATAGTCCGCGGAATCGGCGCTGTTGGCCGTGGAATATACCACTATATGGACGAAGCTGGCCACCACGTCGCAGTAGCCATCGTGGTTGAAGTCGGCGACCGCCAGTGCGGTGCACATCTCATTGGTGGTGTAGTATCCGCTGTAGAAAGACCCGCCGTTGCTCCTGGTGGACCAGACCGACGCGTCCTCGTTCGCAATGCCCTTGCCGTTACCGTACGCGGTCTGTTGGCCGCTTAACGCATCGAACGGATACGTTATCGGCCTGGCGCTGGACCATTCCGAGCCGTCGCTCTTCTTGTTCTCGTACCAGAACAGGTTCGCAAGAGAGGTGTCCTGGGCACCGACCACGAGATCGTTGCGGCCGTCACCGGTCAGGTCCCTGAGGTACAGGCCCAGGGGACCGCTGCTGGGGTTCGGGTCGATGACCTTCTCGTTCCACTGGTCGCCGCTCTTGAACCAGGCGATGGCGTTGTTCGACCATTTGGCACCGGACGAGCTCCAGGTGAAGGAGCCGGAGCCGATGGCGGCGGCGATATCGGCGGTGGTGAGCGGCGCGGTGACGCTGAACTGGCAGCTCAACTGACTATAGGTCTCACCGGTCGTGCCACCGGTACCGGTGTCGAAGAACGTCGTGATCTTCAGGGTGTACGAGTTGGTCTTGGCCAGCCACCAGCCCTGGTTCGCGTCCTTCAGGGTGATCTTCAGGACGTAGACCCCGTTGTTGCTGTTGTTGCCGTACGCGGCGGTGGTGGCGCCGTTGCACTTGTAGAGAGACCACAGGGGAGCGCTGTAGGCGATGTTCGAGCCAGCGAGGGGCACGGCGGTGGGAGCCTTCATTATGATATAGCTCCCGGTGTAGTCGTCGACCTCGATGCCGCTGATATACACCGTGTCCGTGTACCGGTCGACATCCTTGGTCCGGATGATCAGGTAGAGATCATCGGTGTGGTTGAAAGATGTGGTCCTCACCAGGGTACTGCCGACGGCCTTGTACGTTTCCAGCTGAGGATACGAGGCCCCGTTGACGTTGATATAGTCGGCCACATTGAACGTGTTGCCCTGGTTATCCTTCATGATGATCTGTATCGGATAGCGGTACGCGTCGGCGGGCGCGGTGAAGTTGAACACGAACTGCCGGAAGGTGGAGAACGTGCTGCCGATCTGGAAGGCCGCGTCCGTGGACGGCGAGATGGGGTTCACTCCCAGCAGGGGATGGTAGATGTAGAAGGAGTTCTTCCCGGCGACGTTGAGCAGGGTGTCGCTCCACACCTCGACGGTCACGCCCTCGCTGGTGTTGAAGTTGCGGGTGATGGCCCCGTCCGAGGTCCGCTTGATGTAATAGAACGTTATGCCCAGGTGGCCGCCGGCCTCACCGCCGCTGGCGTCCGGGGGATAGGTACCGTTGGTGAAGTAGTCCGGATAGTTGGCGTACGGCCCGTTGCTCATGCTCTTGCCAGCGGTTATGTCCAGGACCAGCAGGGCGGTGACGCGGTGGGCAGAGGTGTCGCTGGCGCAGACCAGCACCGAGGCGCCGTTCCAGGCCAGCTTCGCTGTCACGTAGTCGGAGACGAACAGGTTGAGAGTGGAATTGTAGGTAAGGGCGAGGGCCGAGGAGAGGCCGATGGACGAGGCGTTGACGAACACGCTGGTCTTGTCCAGCTTGCCATACGGATCGCTGATGTGGGTGTAGAACCTTACCGAGCTGCCATCGTACGCCGGGGTGGGGGTGATGCCCCTGTCGGCGATGATCGGCAGCGTGGTGGCGGCCTGCGAGCCGCCCTGCAGGGGCGCGCTGTAGACCACGGTGTTGGCCACGGTGTCCACGATCATGATGCTGAGCTTGGTGCTGGAGAGCACCCCGGAGAGCATGTAGGACCAGGTGGTCCCGGTGGGCCAGGAGTCGCTGGCGATGTTGCCTTCGGAGAAGCTCAGGGTGGTGGGGACCTCGTTGATGAACAGGTAGATGCCCGTCCGGTAATCATAGAGCGGCTCCCCTCCCTTGTGCGTGATATTGATATAGGCGTCGTTGCCGGAGTTGCCAAGAAGCTTCAGGGAGGACGAGAAGTCGGTGTACACCTTCTCGCTGGGGCCGTTCATGGTGCTAACGAAGTACAGAACGCCGGTGAACAATGCCACGGTTATTGCAAGGATCAGGAGATTGCCTATTATCTCCGAGACACCGTAACGATTCCAGCTCTTGCGCTTCGTGACCGCCCCTAACGTTCGGGAGCGGTCGCTCTTCGAACCTGATCGGCCCAGCTGCCGACCAACAGGTCTGTCACTCATACGGGCTATCATGGACACACCACCGGCCCCATATCCGGCGCAAATCGGTTTACCTCCCTTGTTTCTATAAATATGTATACTTCTAATTTTCAATAAAGTGAAATTTTAATTCCAGGCAGATAGAAATCACCAGCATTTAATAGCCTGGCACGCTCTATGCTTGGGCATGCTAGAGATAGAGATCAAGTGCCCCAGCGACGACCTCGAGGACGTTGAGAGGGCTCTCCTAGGCCGGGGCGCGGAGTTCCACGGGGAGGTCGAGCAGGAGGACCTCTACTTGTCGCATCCCTGCCGGGACTTCGCAACGACGGACGAGGCGCTGCGCCTGCGAAAAGAGGGGAGGGGCGTCACGCTCTTCTACAAGGGCCCCAAGCTCGACGCGCAGAGCAAGACCCGCGAGGAGCTGGCGGCGGACGTGCCCGATCCGGCGGCCATGAGGCTGATCCTCGACCGCCTCGGCTTCCGTCCGGTGGCCGAGGTGAAGAAGACGCGCCGCAACTTCGGCCTCGGTAGAGTGGAGATTTCCCTCGACCGGGTGGCCGGGCTGGGCGGATTCGTGGAGCTCGAGGTCCAGGACCTCCCGATAGAGGAGGGCCGCTCCATGCTCTTCGCTCTCATGGGGGAGCTGGGATTGAAGCGGACCGAGAGAAGGTCCTACCTGGAGCTTCTCCTTGAGAAGTGATCAGATGCTCTGGATGTGCTCCGCCAGGAACTTCCTGATCTCCGGCTCGTCCGGGATGCTGATGGAGGACTTGTAGCGCTCGGAGCCGTCCTTCATCGTGTACCCGCGGCTGAGCGATATGAACTCGGTGGTGCCGCTATCGCTCACCGCCTTCTTGCGGGCTACCTCCAGGAAGTTGTTCTTCCCGAACGGTATCCTCTGGGAGTCCACGACCTCGAACTGAACATTGCGCTCGTTGCTACCATCGCTCATATTGACACCCTAACTGGGCATTGAACCCCTGCATGCGCAATAAAGGTTTTGCCTCCACCCACGCTGCCCGCGCGCCCCCGAGGCGCATGATACCAGCTGATGCACGGGGGTGCGACAGATAGAAATATCCTGGTGCTCATTGAACGGACATGTGCCCGGAGGGGACTGAGCCAGCAGCTCCAAGGGAGCCAAAGTACTGCACTAACTGCGGGACCGAGCTTAAGCCGGGATCCAACTTCTGCATCGCCTGCGGCATGCCCCAGAAGCCCAGCGCGGTCTCGCCGCAACCGGTGGTACCGCACCTGCCCTCTCCCGCGCCCAGGGTGAACACCATCGGCGAACTGGTCATGGGCTTCGGCGTCTATGGCGTCGTCGCCCTCGCGATCCTCCTGGCCGTCAACCTGGCCATCGCCCTCTGGGGCATCGGCCTCGTATGGCCCAATATGGACCATCACATCTACCTCTTCATCATCACCCCGTTCATCGTCAACTTCGCCGAACTGGGCGACTGGGCGTTCATGGGCTACTATATCTTCCTGGTCGCGGCCATCCTCGCGTCCTTCGCCTGGATGATGTACAAGAGCATCCGCCCGCTGACCGAGGAGCTCAGGGTCAGATACCCCAAGGGAGGCCACAGCCCGCTGTACATCATGGGCACGGTGCTCTTCGCCATCCTGGCGCTCAATGTCGGCTATTACTTCGTGGTCCATGCGCTCGGGGGCGTGACGAACACGCCGTCGTTCGAGACCAGGGAGCTCTGGCAGCTGATCTACGGCTACGCCCAGGCATCGGTGTGGGAGGAGCTCGTCTCCCGCGTCCTCCTCATCGGGATCCCCCTGCTGATAGTGGACGGCCTGATACGGCAGCGGAGCCCCGACTTCAAGATGCAGAAGCTTTACCGGTACGTACTTGGCGGGGGGTTCACCATCGGGCGGAAGGAGGCTGCGCTGATCGCGCTCTCCAGCGCCATGTTCGGCGCTGCCCACGTGTTCGCTTGGGACCTGTACAAGGTCCTCCCGGCGGCGATAGCTGGCCTGGCCTTCGGGTACCTGTACCTCAAGCTTGGCCTGTACGCCTCGGTGATGATGCACTTCGCCACCGACTTCCTGACCATACCCCTCAACGTCTGGCCTGACAGCACGGGGGTTACCACCATCATCGGTCTGCTGGTGCTTGCCTGGCTGTTCCTCGGGGCCCCGTACATGGTGCTGTACTTCTCCAAGGGACTGGGCTGGCTGCTCGGCAGGAGGATCTGGCCGGACGTCCCTCCCAAGGAGCCCAAGCCGGTCATCGCCTACTATTCCGCCTACGCGGGGCCAGCGCCGGTGAACTACCCCGCATACCCGGCACCGCAGTACGCGCCCCCGGTCCAGTACCCAAGCGCACCGGCGCAAAGGCCGGAGAATGATCACGCCTACGTCTGCCAGAACTGCGGCAACAGGGAAGCGGTCTACACCGAGGGCAGGCTCGTCTGCACGCGGTGCGGAGCGAAGCGCTAGTGCCCGTTCAGCATCGTCGAGAGCCTTTCCCTGCTCATCACCGCGTCGGCGATGCCCCGGGACTCGATGACGAACCGCCCGCCGTAATCGGCCAGCTCCCTGATGACGAGATCGAAGTCGACCGTGCCGTCGCCGATAGGAAGATGCTCGTCGAACTTGCCCATGTTGTCGTGGACGTGCAGGTTGACCATCCTGGGCTTCAGGGCCATGAACTCCGGAAGTAGGCCCATGGTGTTGGCGTGCCCCACGTCCAGGCAGATCCCGAGCTCGGTCCCCTCGACCATCTCGGTGAGCGTCTCAGGTGTGGTCCCCATGGAGAACGGGCTCCGGGGCATGTTCTCCAGCCCGACCTTCACCCCCAGCTCCCGCGACAGGCGGTCCAGGCGGCGCAACGACCCCTTCGCGACCTCGAGCACCCTGTCCCTGCAGACCATCCCGATCGGGGTGAGGAAGGGCGGGTGGACGGTGCAGACGTTCATCCCCAGGCGGTTGCACCCCTCGAGGCAAGCGGTCAGCTCGTTCATGGACGCCTCCTGCATCCTGGGGTTCAGGGAGCCGATATTGATGTCGCTCATCGGCGCGTGGGCGCTGAACTCCAGGTCGTACGACGGCGTGAGATCGAGGAACTCCCTCTCTATCTCCCTGAGGTCGTGCCGTCCCTCGGCCACGACCTCCCATGCCTGGAAGTTCGATGCGATGGTCTCCAGGACCTTGGGGAAGGGCATGGCCGAGAAGGCCGGGGAGGACGCCGCGATCATTCCGGTTCCTCCACCGTGCTCTCCGCCAGGTAGTCTATGGTGCCCTCGATGTCATCGTTCTCGACCGTGACCTCGATCCCACCAAGAGCGATCTGGCCCTCGATGAACGATACCTTTCCCATGAACGCGGCCTGCTTGTTGAGGGTGAACATCGTGCTGTTGCCCCTGACCCCGCGGTGCATGACCGAGCGGGCGGTATCCCTGATGTGCTGGTTGAGGATGGCCTCCCGGAGCGCCTCCCCGCTCCCGGAGCGGGCGGTCACGCTCCCCTCAGCATCCTCGAACTGGGCGTCGGGGAACAGGTTGAGGATGGCATGGCGCACCTTCTCCCGGTCCTCGGTCGGGTGGCAGGCGGCCTTTGCGGAGATATTGAGCATGCCCATGCCATCGCTCCAATCGTAAAAAAGGGTTGTCTCTCGAAAAGGTATTAACCCCTATACCTATAATGACGGCTGGATGAGGGACAGTGTTCTAGATGTCTTGGCCAACGAGGGCATTCTCCTGGAGCCGAGCGCGGCAGAGTTCGTCCTCGCCCGCTCCGACCCCATAGAGTTCGTGCGCTCCGCGTTGGCCTCGATGCAGCAGCAGCCGCTCGTCCTCACCGTGGACGACCTCCGCCCGTTCGCCGAGGCCCCGGTGGTGCGCACCGTGCCGAAGGCGCTGGAGGAGGTGAGGAGCGGCCCCCCGGCGCCCCCGCCCCGCGACGACGGGGACGTGTGCATCCTTCGCGACATCACGGGTAACTCCACCTGCGAGGGCAACATCATCGACTTCGCCCGGTACTTCAACGACCGGTTCAAGAAGATCAAGAAGATGCTCTCCGGGCGCAGGGAGCTGGTGGGCTGTCTCCCCGTGCCCAAGGCCACCAAGTTCGACCGGGAGGTCAGGATGATCGCCATGGTCAACGAGGTCCGCACCACCAAGAACGGCCACAAGCTGCTGGAGGTCGAGGACGACGAGGGCCGCTGCCCGGTGCTCATCCTCAAGGACAGCCCCATGATCAACGACAGCATCGTCAACGACGAGGTCATCGGGATCGTCGGGAAGACGAGCACCAAGGGCGACCTGGTGGTGATGAACGAGCTTATCCGGCCGGACCTCCCGCTAAGAAGGTCGATGCAGCCCTCCGACTCGTCGTCCTCGGTGGCGTTCATGTCCGATGTGCACATCGGCTCCAACACCTTCCTGCAGAAGCCGTGGGAGCGCATGATCCACTGGCTAAGGACCGAGGGAAAGGACGAGGTCCAGTATCTCGTCGTTCCGGGGGACGTGGTCGACGGCATCGGCGTGTTCCCGGGGCAGGAGGAGGAGCTTGAGATCGACGACATCTTCGCCCAGTACGAGGCGCTGGTGAACCATTTCAAGGACGTGCCGGACAGCATCAGGATCATCATGCAGCCTGGGAACCACGATGCCGTGCGCCCGGCGGAACCGCAGCCCACCTTCCCCAAGGACATCGCCAAGCTCTTCGACTCGTCGCTCACGCTGGTCGGCAACCCCTGCTACCTGGAGATCGAGGGGCGGAAGATCCTCTCCTACCACGGAAGGAGCCTGGACGACTGGATCGGGAGCGTGCAGGGATTGAGCTACGACAATCCCCTGGAGGCGATGAAGGAGATGCTCAAGCGCCGCCACCTGGCTCCCATCTATGGGGGCCGGACGCCGCTGGCACCGGAGAAGGAGGACTACCTGGTCATCGACGAGGTGCCGGACATCTTCATCACCGGCCATGTGCACGGGGCGGGCATCAGCGAGTACCGCGGGGTGAAGCTCATCTGCGCCTCCACGTGGCAGGCGCAGACACCGTTCCAGAAGATGCACAACTTCAATCCCGATCCCGCCAAGCTGCCCATCACCCATCTGGGAACTGGAGAGACCCGGATGCTGGACTTCAACTGATGGTCGTCGGAAGCCGGGGACAAACGCTACGATAGGGCCCGGCACAGGCCACCGTCGTCACCGCTCCCAGCTCCGCCTGCCGCGTCCCCATCACGGTTATGGTGAGGGGGCGGGGTCCTTGATGATCACCCGTGATGCGTGGCCATGTGGTGCCTTTCAGGGGGAGAAGAACAGGAAGTAGATGATGAGGATGTACCCCAGCACCAGCATGAACAGTGACACTATCCAGGCCAGGCGGAACAGGCGAGCCCTGGCGTTGGGATCATGAAAATTGAAAAGGGGTTTGATGAGGTCCTTAAGCGGTCTCAACTTTAGCCTCGGCCTTGTCCTTGATACGCTTGAGACGGAAGGTGTTCTCCCTCTCCATCTCCTGGAGACGCAGCTCGATGAACGACTTGGCCTCTTCGAGCTCGGGGATGACCTTGAACTCCAGCGCATTGACGCGCCTCTTGGTCTTCTCGATCTCGTCCAGGAGCTTCTTCATGGTCGTCTCGATCTCTGCCGCCTGGACCAGTGTCTCCACGAGGTTCTCGAACGCCCTGGTCGCCTCGTCGATGTACGTCGAGGTGCCGATGACACCATAGCCGCGCTGGTCAATGGTGCTCTTCAGGGAGTTGGTCTCGATCTCCGGGACCACCAGCCCCATGACGTTCTTGGAACGGAGGGTGACCTCTGGATGGAGGCGGAGGGCGAAGGCTGCCGACTGCACGGCGATCGCGCCGTCGACGGCCTGGGCCACGTTGATCTTGGCCATGGCCTCATCGTAGTCCTTCACGATCTTGACGCGCACCTGCTTGGCCTGCTCCAGGATCTTGAAGAACTCGATGATGAGCCCGTCCCTCTTCATCTTGAGGATCTTGTGGCCAGACTTCGTCAGCTTGATCTTCTTCTTGACCTCGAGCAGCTCCGAGCGGGTCGGCTTTACCTCCATCCTTGGCATCTTCACTCACTCTTTCTGTGGGCGGGGTGGTACTTCTCGATGTACTTCCGGTCGATCCTGGACAGCTGGTTCTCCGGCAGCATGGCTATCAGTTCCCAGGCGATCTCCAGGGTGGTCTCGATGTCACGGTCCTCGTCGTGGCCCTGACGGACGAACTTGTTCTCGAACGCGTCGGCAAAGTCCAGGAACTTGCGGTCCCTCTCCGACAGCGAGTCCTTTCCGACGATGGCCACGAGGCCCCTCAGGTCCCTGCCCTCGGCGTAGGCGGCGTAGCACTGGTCGGAGATGGCCTTGTGGTCCTCCCTGGTGAGCCCAGGGCCGATACCAGCGTTCATGAGCCGGGAGAGCGAGGCGCCCACGTTGATCGGCGGATAGATGCCGGCGCGGTTGAGCTCCCTGGAGGCCACGATCTGGCCCTCGGTGATGTATCCGGTCAGGTCGGGAATGGGGTGGGTGATATCGTCACCGGGCATGGTCAGGATGGGGATCTGGGTGATGGAACCCTTCTTCCCCTTGATCCTCCCAGCGCGCTCGTACAGGGTGGCGAGGTCGGTGTACATGTACCCCGGGTAGCCACGGCGGCCGGGCACTTCCTCACGGGCCGCGCCGATCTGCCTGAGCGCTTCGCAATAGTTGGTGATATCGGTCAGGATGACCAGCACGTGCATGTCCAGCTCGAAGGCCAGGTACTCGGCGGTGGTCAGCGCCAGCCTCGGGGTGATGATCCTCTCGATGGCCGGGTCGTCGGCCAGGTTCATGAACACGACCGCCCGCTTCAGCGCTCCGGTCCTCTCGAAGTCGGACATGAAGTACTGCGCCTCTTCAGCGGTGATGCCCATGGCGGCGAAGACCACGGCGAACTCCTCGTTGGAGCCGCGGACCTTTGCCTGCCTGGCGATCTGCAGCGCGATGTCGTTGTGGGGCAGACCGCTTCCCGAGAAGATGGGCAGCTTCTGGCCACGGACCAGGGTGTTCATCCCGTCGATGGTGGAGATACCGGTCTGGATGAACTCCTTCGGTTCGGCCCTGGCCCACGGGTTGATGGCCGCGCCGTTGATGTCCAGACGGTCCTCGGGGGTGATCGCCGGGCCGCCGTCGATGGGGTCGCCGGCTCCGTCCAGGATCCTGCCCAGCATGTCGCGGGACACGGGCATCTTCATGGTCTCGCCGAGGAACTTGACGCCGGCAGCGCGCTCCACTCCGGCGGTCCCCTCGAAGACCTGGATGACGACGTACTTGCCGGACGTGTCCAGCACCTGGCCCCTCTTCTGGGTGCCGTCGGGCATGGTCACTGTCGCGAGCTCGTTATAGCCGACCGGCTCGGTCTTCTCGACGAAGACCAGCGGACCGGCGATCTGTGAAATCGTGCGGTACTCCTTGGAAACGATGCTCATGCCTTACCCCCCAGGGCTTCGAACTGGCCAGCCATCTCCTTGCCGACGGCGTCCAGCTCCTGGTCGATGTTCTCCTCGTACTTGGACTTGGCGAACCGGTTGCGGACCGGGAGCTCGACGATGGCCTCAACGGACACACCATCCTCGACGGCCTTCTTGGCCAGGTCAGAGAACTGCCTGGTCAGCTTCATCATCTTGTACTGCCGCGGCAGCGGGCAGTAGGTGTCGACCTTGTGGTAGGCGTTCTGCTGCAGGAAGATCTCACGGATCATCCTCGCCACCTCCAGGGTCATCTTCTGCTCGTCAGGCAGCGCATCGGAACCGACCAGCTGCACGATCTCCTGAAGCTCGGCCTCGCGCTGCAGTACCTCCATGGCCCACTGCCTGAGGGCGGGGAAATCCTCCGCCACGTTGGCCCGGTACCATGCGTCCAGGTTCTTGGTGTACAGCGAGTACGAGGTAAGCCAGTTGATGGTCGGGAAGTGCCTGCGCTCACGGAGCTTGGAATCCAGGGCCCAGAACACACGGACGATACGGAGGGTGTTCTGCGTGACCGGCTCGGACATGTCACCGCCGGGCGGGGACACCGCGCCGACGACAGAGACCGACCCGGTGGTCCCGTTGGCGTTGACGACACGGCCGGACCTCTCGTAGAACTCCGAGAGCCTTGCCGCGAGGTAAGCGGGGTAACCCTCCTCGCCGGGCATCTCTTCCAGCCTGGAGGAGATCTCTCTCATGGCCTCGGCCCACCTCGAGGTGGAGTCGGCCATCAGGGAGACGTTGTAGCCCATGTCGCGGTAGTACTCGGCGATGGTCATGCCGGTATAGACGGACGCCTCACGGGCGGCCACTGGCATGTTGGAGGTGTTGGCGATGAGGACGGTCCTCTGCATCAGGGGCTCACCGGTCTTGGGGTCCTCCAGCTCCGGGAACGTCGCCAGGACCTCGGTCATCTCGTTGCCGCGCTCGCCGCAGCCGATGTAGACGACGATCTCGGCATCGGACCACTTGGCAAGCTGCTGCTGCGTGACCGTCTTCCCGGTACCGAAGGCGCCGGGGATGGCCGCGGTCCCTCCCTGGGGCAGGGGGAACATCGTGTCAAGGACGCGCTGTCCCGTCACCAGGGGGATGTCCGGAAGGAGCTTCTTGCCGAAGGGCCTGCCGCTCCTGACCGGCCACTTCTGCAGCATGGTCAGGTTCCGGTTGCCCACGGTGGCGATGGTCTCGTCGACGGTGAAGTCGCCCTCGATGATGCTGGTCAGGGTCCCGCTCACTCCTGGCGGTACCATGATCTTGTGGGTGATGTAGAACTCCTGTACCGTACCCAGTATGGCGCCGGGCTCTACCTTGTCGCCCCTCTTGGCGACCGGGGTGAAGTGCCACTTCTTGGTGTGGTCCAACCCGGGGGCGCTGACACCTCTCTTGATGTAGTCGCCCATACGGTTCATCAAGACTGGGAGGGGTCTCTGGATACCGTCGTACACACTGCTCAGGAGGCCGGGTCCGAGCTCGGCCACAAGGGGCTGTGCGGTATCGATGACCTTCTCGCCGGGCCTCAGCCCGGAGGTCTCCTCGTAAACCTGAATAATCGTCTTGTCGCCATCGATCTTGATGACCTCGCCCATCAGGCCCTCTTCTCCCACCTGCATGATGTCATACATCTTGGGAGAGATCCCGATAGCGGTAACCACCGGTCCGGCCACCCTGTAGATCTCACCTTGCTTCGCCATTTTCAATCCCTCTCAGTCTTGTATAGGTCAACGCCAATCGCCCTCTTCACCTTCTCTCTCAGATCGCCTTCCTCTCCGCCTACCGGAACGACGACCGGGGAAATGCTCTCCATCGCTTTCTTGCGGGAGCTGGGAGAGGTCTTGGACAGGTCAGCGGCATTGATGGCCAGGATACCGATGGTCGAGTCCGCCACCAGGTCCAGCAACTTCTGCTCGTACTCCGACGGCCGGACGGCATAGACACGCCGGATGCCGGCCAGGCGGAAGCCCAGCACGAACTCCTCACTACCCAGTACTGCGAACTCCATCAGATCACCAGCAGCTTCTTGATCGCTTCGGGGTCCATCCCGGTGACCTTGCCGCGGGCCACGATGCGGATGTTGTCGACCTCGATCTTCTTCCTTATAACATAATCGATGATGGGAAGGACGGACAGCGGATAGAGGTGGGAGAACGTCTCCGCCTGCTTGGCCTGGTAAGCCTGCAGGCTAAGCATCACGTCGTTCAGGGAGCCGGTCTTCTTGGCCGTCTCCAGTCCTTCCTTGATGTCATCGTAGAACTTCTGCTTGGTCAGCTCGCCGAGCATCTGTTCGAAGCTATCGGTCGAGGACAGCCGGATGAGCTCCTTGATGTCCAGGTCGTGCCCTCCCTCGATGAAGTAGGGGCGGATCTTGTCCGCGCTCAGGCCAGCCTGCTTCAGCTTGAGAAGGGTGCGGAGGTTGACGATGTCGATCTCCCTCCGGATGTACCTGAGGAAAAGCATGCGGGGCTTCCCCTTGGGGGGGATGGCCTGCAACAGCTTCTCGTAGTAGTCCTTGTCGAGGTAGTCCTCGATAGGGGCCAGGTTCCCGTTCTTCTCGAAGTTCGTCAGGATCTCTTCCGGGATGTCGATATCCTGCTGATTGTGGACGGCATCCAGGATCTCCTTGGGCCCGTCCATGGTCAACAGGGACAGGAGGTACTCCTCGCTGAGGTTTCCCGCAGGTACGAGGTCCTCCTGTATCTCCTCGAGGGAGGCATTGGAGAACTTGCCGCGCAGGACGGTCTTGATGTTCGCGTAGTCCCACCGGCGCAGGTAGGCCGCCAGGATGGTCTTAAGCTCACCCTCGCAGAAATTGATGATGCTCCGGTAGGTCCGGGCCAGGTTCATGGAGGTGCCAAGCTCTATCAGGTTGACGCCCGAATACTTGGAGCCAAGCTCGGTCATCTCCTGTTTGTACTCGGTCTCGCCCATGAACCTGCCGATCTCGTTGAGATCCATCATCATCAGCTTGGGGTAGTTGTCCTTCGTCAACAGCTGGGCCTTCTTGGCCTTGACCCTCGCTGTTGCATAGGGGTAATTACCCTTCTTGCGGCCTAATCCTAACATTTGTTCACCTAACGCTCACTCGAACAGCACGTTCGATATGCTCTTCATGTCGCGGTCCCAGATGCTCTCCAGGATGGTCTTGAAACGGTAGTCCAGGCGGACGGTACCGTCCTCGTTCTCCAGGATCAGGCCGGAACCCATGTCGGTCTCGGTCAGGGACTCGCATCCCCGAAGCCCAGCTAGAAGATCGGCCTCTCCCTTGGGTATGAAGACCTTGGGCCTATGGATGGTCTTCTTGCCATCCGCCAGGATCTTCTTGTAGAGGGCGGACTTTTCCTTGTGGTCCATCGTGGAGAACTCCCTGAGCACCTCCTCGAAGGTCCTGTTCATGATATCCTTCCTCTTGTTGAGAACGATCTTCTTAGCCTCCAGTTCAGCACTGGAGAGCTCCTGCCTCCTCATGCGCATGAGGCCGTCCTGGAGTTCCTTGTCCTCCGCCTTACGCATCTTTTCGATCCTTGCGTCGGCTTCCTGGAGGATCTTCGCTCTCTCCTTCTCAGCCTCCTGGATACGCTGGTCTGCTTCCTTCCTCGCGTTCTCCAGGATATCGTTGGCTACCTTATCCAGTGCCATGAGCCAGCCTCTTTGCGCTGACTGCTCACATGTTGAGCCAGAGCAGGATAGCTACGACCAGGCCGAAGATAACGATGGTCTCAGGGATGACGGTCAGGATAAGGCCCTTACCGAACAGCTTCTCGTCCTCGGCCATTGCACCGACCGCGGCCGCACCGATGCTCGCCTCAGCAACGGCGGACGCGATGCCCGCTATGCCAACGGCCAATCCTGCTCCAATCGCTACCAGTCCACTGCCAATATCTGCTGCCATTTTTTATTCCTCCAATGTGTGCTTTCTCTTTATCTTTAGCGGGTTGAAGTCCAACCCGCCCCCTTCGTAGAACTTCTTGAAGAGCTCGACGTACTGCAGCCTGATGCCATGCAGCCCGGCCGAGATAATAGCCAATATGAAGATCATCAGATGGCCCACCACGAAGATGAGCAGACCGACGATCAACATGATCCCGCCTTCCTTCCCGAGCATCTCGATGGCGATGAAGTTGAAGGCCAGCGCCATGCCCGCCTTGGACATGCCGATGGCCGCCAGCCTGGTGTAGGACAGGACGTTGCTCATGACCTCGGGAAGCTCCACTATGGCCTTCCCGCCCTCTCCCTTCACCGCCATGCCCAGACCGGCCAACAACAGTACGATGCCGATCAGGAGCCTCGGATCGGTGAAGCTCAGCTCAGCACCCCGGATGAGCACGTCGACCAAGACCAGCAGCACCACCAGGGCGAAACCGACCATGATCATTATCCAGGAAAACTTCTCCATGACCGCGTGCTTCAGGCCGTGCCTGATGATCTGGTTGTAGAACCCGAGGCACAGACCGATCAGCAGATGGGTGATCCCGATCCACAGGCTGAGATAGAGAAGCATCTTGACGGAGCCCAGTTTGGTGTAGTAACCGAGCTGCAGGCTGAAGCCGCCGGCGCTGAACAGGACCTTGGGTATGTCGATGCCCAGCAGGCCGGACCACGAGAGCTCGGTGGCGTGCGCTGCGGTGAACTCGATGCCCAGCATGTCCCCAAAGAGGAACACCCCGAAGAAGATGGCCCATATTCCACCATAGAACAACATGGTGGCTATTGCCCGCCACTCCTTGCTCGTGCACTTCTTCAGGCCGAGGTAACCGAGAACAGTGAAAGGAATTCCATAACCCACGTCGCCGACCATCAGGCCGAAGAACAGGGGGAAGAAGATCGCCACCGTGATGGTGGGGTCGACCTCGTTGTAGCGAGGTGTGGAAAGCAACTTGGTGAAGAACTCGAACCGGCCTACTCCCTTGCCGTGCTCCAGCTTCACCGGTGTCTCCTCGGACATCGGTACGGCGACGGCCTCGGCGGTCGCCAGTCCGGCCTCCATCCTCATCTCTTCCTCGGACTCATGGACATCCATCCTGGCCTTGTCCTCCAGGACCTCCATGTGGATGTCCTCTCCGAACTTGTCGGAGAAGGCCTTCTTGACCTTGTCGACGTCCGCGGTGGGCACCCATGCCTCTAGGACGAAGGAGTGCTTTGTGGCCCCCATCCTGAGGGGCAGCTCGGACTTCTCCACTACGATGCTGAGGTGCTCGTCAGATGCAAGAATGAAGTCAGCGTGCTTTTCGCGGAGCTGCTCGATGTTCTTCTCGACATCCTCCAGCTCCTTGGTGAGCGTGCTTATCTCGGCCTCCATGTCGGACGCGAGCTGCTCCGGCTTGCCCGTTCCCTCGGGCACCGCGACCTCGGTGAAGCCGCTCTGGACAAGAACGCGCTGGGCCTCATCGGCCTTGGCGATGGGGACGAAAGCGACGATGAAAGTACCGTCAGGGTTGGTGAAAAGCTCCAGGTCCCCGGCCAGCGCCTCGTTCAGCTGGGCCTCAGGATTGGAATGAATGTGACCAGCGATGACCTCGATGTTCTGATAGCCCCTGTACATGGAAAGGTCCAGATCGATCGACCGGAACGGTTCCAGGAGGGCCTTCCTGGACTGCACCTCGTTGAGACGGGCCTGTTTGGCCGCCTTGGAGGCGATGGTCCCCTGCATCTCGGCCTCGATCTGCTCGATGGACGAGTCGATGGTAGGCACGATCTTGCTGACCGGCACCTTCTCCTTGAACTTGGTCTCGTCGACCTCGAGGTCCTTCTCCATGGAGCGGAGCTTCAGGAGCTTGTGGGATGCGTCCGATGCCGCGGGGAGGGGGGACCCTAGGGTGAACCCTTCCTCGTCAGGGGAGAAATCTACCACATGGACGTTCTCGAGCCCGTACAGGAGTTCGATGGAAGCTGGCAACCTGTCCTTGGTCCCTACGACCAAGATCTTACTCATTGGCTCCGGCAGCAACATCTAATGTCCTCTCGAAGCTTTGTTTTATCATAAGCTTTGCCTTAGGTATCCGATCCCTGGCCTTGGCCTCGATCTTGGCAGCCTCGTCCCTGCCCTTGGTGAGCAGCGCTTCCCTCTGAACGGAAAGGGACTGCCTCTCTTGAGCGAGGGCGGATTCGGTCTTGGCACGAACGTCATGTTCGGCCTTCTGCGACCTTTCCACGGCTTCCTTACGAGCGGCGGCGACGATGCTTCTTTGCTTTTCCTCCGCCTGCTCGAGCGTCTGCTTAGCCTTGGCTTCAGCGTCTTTTACTTGGAGAAGTGTTTCAGCTTTGCCCACAGAACTCTCCCCGGAAGGTTTCTTCAGTATTGCCTCATGATATTTAAACTGTTGTGAATTCACGCGCTGGCCCACGTACGCCCAGGACGTTTTTTCCTGATTATGTACTGGAATCTAAAACGATAACGCGGGGCCAGGTTAAACACCGTTTACTCGGTGCCCTTTCCACCCGCATCGGGGGCGGGTCCGTACCTCCGCACCATCACCCCGCTCTCGTCGAGGACCTTGCATGAGAGCTCGTCCTCGTATTCGTCCCTGTACACGATCTCCCTGATGCCAGCGTTGACCAGGATCTTCGCGCACATCACGCAGGGGAAGTTCGTGGTGTAGATCGTGGAGTCCTTGATGCTCACGCCGAAATATGCGGCCTGGATGACCGCGTTCTGCTCCGCGTGCACCCCCCGGCACAGCTCGTGGCGCGTGCCCGACTCGATGTGTTTCTGGAGCCGGACGCAGCCGACCTCAGCACAGTGCTTCAGCCCCTTGGGGGCTCCGTTGTACCCGGTGGTGAGGACCCTCTTCTCCTTGACCACCACCGCTCCGACCTTCCGCCTGAGGCAGGTCGATCGGGTGGCCACCAGTTCGGCCATGCTCATGAAATAGGTGTCATTGTCCGGCCGGTCCATGGGTCAGCGATTCCTCCCTTGGCATATCTACCTTGCCCTCCGCTCCTCAAGGGGACGACGACCCGCCTGCCAACAGTATTATAGTGTCTTTTCCATGCATTATTCCGTGCCATCCAGGCAGAGCGGTTCCAAAGGGCGGTGGTCCAGGTTCATGCCATACATCATCGCCCCTGTGATCTTCGTCCTGGTCATCGGGAGCATCTACGCCTACAGCGGCGTATGGCCCCCCATGGTCGTGATCGAGTCGAAGAGCATGCAGCATGCGGACACGAGCTCCATCGGCGTCATCGACACCGGCGACATAGTGGTGGTGAAGTCCGTAAGGTCGGCCGATGACGTGGTCACCTACCTGGATGGCGTTGCCACCGGCCATTCGACCTACGGTGAGCTGGGGGACGTGATCATCTATTATAAGGAGGGCATGAGCAAGCCCATCATCCACCGCGCCATTTGCGAGGTCGTGTACAACTCCACCGGAGGGGGCTTCGACATCCCGGCGCTGGCGAAGGTGCCGTCATCGATGTGGTCGGTGCCTGACGGTCCGCACGAGTGGTGGAACCTCAAGGGCACCGTGGAGCTCTACGGGATAGGGTTCATGGGGGTCGCGGTCACCATCGACCTGGGGGCGATGCTGGACTACATGACCTCGTCGGCCTACACCGGGGAGCCGCACGGCGGCCTCATCACCATGGGCGACAACAACTACTACATCGGTCCCAACGGCACGCTCGTCGGGAAGTACGACCAGAGGTGGATCAGCGCGGTGAGGGAGCCGATAAAGAGCGAGTGGATCGTGGGAAAGGCGAGCGGCGAGCTCCCGTGGTTCGGCCTGCTGAAGCTGTACGCCACCGGGACCGCGCCCGACTACACCCCGGAGAACAGCAAGGTCGACCTGGTGGCCACCCTCGGCCTGATCATCGCCCTGCCCATCGCCGTGGACGTGATACAGTCATTGCTGAAGAAGAGGTCCGGGAAGGCCGAGTAGGGCCGTCCCGTGGACGACGGGTCCAGAAGCGTAGGCCCTAGATCAGCGTGGTCTGGTTCTTGGGGCGGTAGTTCTTGATGGCCTGGAGTATCTCGTCGTCCTCCAGGATCTTCTTGGTCTCCACCCTCGGCACCGAGGACTCGATCTCCTTGGTGCGCCCGCCCCGGCCGAACGACTTGACCCTCGCATGGATTATGCCCAGCATGTCCAGCTCGGATATCAGGTCGGTGACGCGGCGCTGCGTGAGAACGGTGACGCCGACGATCTGGCTGAGCTCGCGGTAGGTCTCGTAGACGTCCCCCGTGGTGAGCCTGCCGTCCCCGCGCTCCTCGTTGAGGAGGATGCTCATGAGCACCAGCTTGGATTGCGTGGGTAGCGTGCGGATGGCCTCGGTGACGCAGTCCAGCTCGATCTTGTTCTTGGCCTTGTAGACATGGGCCTCGGTGACCTTGTCGTCGCCGTTGCGCTCGGCGATCTCCGCGGCCACCCTGAGCAGGTCCAGCGCGCGTCGCGCGTCGCCATGCTCCTGCGCCGCCAGCGCGGAGCACAGCGGGGCCACCCCGGAATCGATGACCCCGCTGAAGAAGGCCAGCTCGGAACGCTGGTTCAGGATGTCCCTCAGCTGCTCGGCGTTGTACGGAGGGAAGACCATCTTCTCCTCCCCCAGCCTGCTCTTGACCCTCGGGTCCAGGAACTCGGTGAACTTCAGGTCGTTGGATATGCCAATGATCGATACCTTTGCTCTCTGGAGGTCGTCGTTTATCCTCGAGAGGTGGTATAGTACGTCGTCGCCGGACTTGTAGACCAGCTTGTCGATCTCGTCCAGGACGAGGATGACAACGCGGTTGCTGTCGTCGATCTTCTCCCTGAGGATGTTGTACACACGCTCGGTGCTCCATCCAGTGAAGGGAATGCGCTCGTTGAAGTCGCTGATGAACATGTTGCCGATGTTCTGCAGGACACCGTACTGGGTGTCCACTACCTCGCAGTTCATGTAGAGGTAGGTGACCCGGTTGAACTGCGAGTCGGCCTTCTGTATCTCCTTGCCAAGGTACTTCACGGATGCCGTCTTCCCGGTCCCGGTCTTCCCGAAGATGAGGACGTTCGAGGGGCGGTCGCCGCGCAGTGCGGTCACTAAGATCGACGCCAGCTGATTGATCTGCTCCTTCCTGTGAGGCAGCTCGTCGGGAATGTATGACGGTCGGAGGATCTCACGATTGCGCTGGAAGATCTTCTTCGATGTTAGATATGGTTGGAATATGCTATCGTCCAGATGGTCTCCCCCATTCGGTGGTTTGAAAAAGGTACCGGCCAACCCCTTAATTTCCATTGGAAAGCGGTCGGGGCCTATTCATTGTCCAAATATGGAGGGAGTATAATTTAGTTTTTCCATCACTATTGCCCAGGATTATCCAGAACGCCTCGGACATTTTTGGACATTGAGCCTCGTAGACCCCCACCCCTTTATTTCCATTGGAGATAACATTACCGCACTTGTCGCAGGAGAAGGGGAGGTCAAAAAAGTATGCTGGACGTGCGCCGGGATCGTTCGCGGGGGGTGAGAGATCATGAGAGCTGATAAAGCGAGTGCAGGTATAGAACAAGGGATGGAGGGGGGATGAAGTGCAGTTGAAAGTAAGAACAAAAAATTTTGAAGAAAAGAGGATAGAGAAGAGCAATATACTTACGTTTAATATAGTAAGGAAAAGGAAGGAAGGAAAGGTTGAGATTTACCGATTTTAAAAATGACGAGCTTCCGGTAGCGATAGTGACCTTGAGTGAGAACGTATCGGAGCTAGAGGACCTCGCCGGCTCGGCCGGTTACGGCGTCAGGTACGAGATCGTCCAACGGCGAAACCGTCCCAACGCGAAGACCTTCGTGGGGAAGGGGAAGATGGAGGAGATCAAGGAGGTGCTGGCCTCCCGGCCGGTGTCCGCCCTCATCTTCAACGGCGAGCTCAAACCCTCCCAGCACTACCTGCTGGAGAGCCAGCTGGGAGTGGAATGCATCGACCGCATCCGCTTGGTCCTCAACATATTCTCCATCAGGGCCTCGTCCAGGGAATCACAGCTGCAGGTCCTCCGGGCCAAGCTCATCTATGAGGTCCCCCTCCTGAGGGAGTGGATCCACAACGCCAAGAGCGGCGAGCACCCTGGTTTCCTCGGCGGCGGCGCCTACGAGACCGACAGCTACTACGAGCTGATCAGGCGACAGCTCAGCCGCATCGATTCGGAGCTGCAGAAGCTCGACGTGAACCATTACCTCCGACGGAAGCAGAGGAAGAAAAGGGGCTTCAGCACCGTGGCCATCGCCGGCTACACCAACGCTGGCAAGTCCTCCCTCCTCAACGTCCTGACGTCGGAGAGGGTGTTGGTCGAGGACAGGCTCTTCTCGACCCTGGCCACGACCACCGGGCGCCTGGAGGAGGAGAACAAGCCCATACTGGTCACAGACACCATCGGCTTCATGGGCGAGCTCCCGCACTTCCTGATAGAGTCGTTCAAGAGCACGATCGATGAGGTCTACTTCGCCGACCTCGTCCTCCTGGTGATAGACGCGTCCGACCCGATCGAGGAGGTTAAGAGGAAGATGGAGACCTCCAGGGACATACTCTTCCCGGAGGTCGACGCGTCCTCCATCGTGATCGTCCTCAACAAGAAGGACAGCGCCACCGACCTGGCCGCCAAGTCCGCACTGGCCAGGGAGGTGCTGCCGGCCAGGGAGACGATCGCCATCTCCGCGCGCACCGGCGAGAACATGAGAGCGCTCCGCAAGGCCATAGCATCGACCTTCCAGTATCCGGTGGAGATGCGCTTCCGCCTCCCTCACGGGGAGGGCGTGGAACAGTTCCTATCCTGGTTGCATACCAACGCCGAGGTCATGCAGGTGAAATACGGCGATGCGGTCGCAGTCCACCTGTTCTGTCAGGAGAAGGACCACGCCACCATCGTCAATCAGGTGGTCG
This sequence comes from uncultured Methanomassiliicoccus sp., assembly GCA_964426205.1. GTDB lineage: Archaea > Thermoplasmatota > Thermoplasmata > Methanomassiliicoccales > Methanomassiliicoccaceae > UBA6. The sequence goes on from CAYRPG010000013.1 coordinate 34,949, forward strand.
CGCTGAACGGCCAGGCGATCTAATGGTAACAAAAGGAAGGAAGCATCGGCGTCCTGATGAGCAGACCTGATAACAGACCAGGTACGGCTAGATGCGTTCCAATGGAAATAAAGGGGTCCCCCTCTAGCCGCTTACCTTACCCCGAAATCCCTCTTCTTCACAGAGAGCTCTTCCTCGAAGTTCATCGGCAGCCTCCATGCTAGGTACTCCACGTCGTCGAGCTGCTTGACGAAGACCGCCTTGCTCTTCTCCTCCATCAGCTTGTTGAACTTGCGCACGTTGAGGCGGAAGGAGATGAACCAGATCGCGCCTATCAGCACCATGACCGCTCCGATCCCAACCAGCCAGAATCCCCAGGCACCGACCTGTAGGAAGTAGTCGCCCAGTAGGTCCATCAATCCCACGATCAGCATGACCGCGCCCACCCCGAGGATGGCCAGGGATAATGCTGGGGCGTGCTGCACGGTGTACGGCTTAGACATGGGGGCAGGAATCCGCGACGGGCTATTCAAGCCTATCCACATAAGTTGGATGCAGTGAAAAAACCCTTCTTGTGGGAGGCGAACGACCCCAGGTGCACGCCCCCCGAGCCTCCCCCGCCACCCTGCTGGCGGCCGCCTTCATTTCCATTGCCCTGCTCGCGGCACTGTCCGACTTCGATCCCAAGGAGGTCGCCGGACTGGAGAGCATGGGCGAGGACCCGGCGACCCTGTCGGTGATGGTCCTCAGCTGCCGCAACTGCACCGGCGGGTACCTCCTCGAGCTGTCGGACGGCATGGGAGGCGAGGCCACCGCCTTCTGCCCCGCCGGCCTGCTCGGCGGCCCGCTCTCCAGCGGCGTGGCCGTCACCGTAACCGTCCAGCGCTCCTCCGATGACCCCGATTTCCTGTACGTTCGGGCCATTTCCGCCCCCGGCGGGACCGGAAAGGATTGATATCCCAGTGCCCCTTCGGTGCCCCGAAGGCCAATGTTCATAGCCGCCGACGATACCGACTCGTCCACCTGGATGTGCACCACTTTCCTCACCACGGAGCTGGTGCGGGCCCTGCCCGACCTCGATCTGATCGGCCTTCCGAGGCTGGTGCGCCTCAACCCGGCGGTACCGTGGAAGACAAGGGGCAACGGCGCCATCTGCATACGCGTGGGCAGGGGGGTCGGCCAGCCCCGGTTCTTCGGTCGGATCGGCGATCGGGACCTTTACTGCTACGCCCGCTCCGGCGGGGAGCCGGACCCCGACGAGGTGATGAGGCGCTGCTGGCCGGTGGTGGAGAGGTGGTCGCAGAAGGACGACTCCGACCCCGGGCTGGTGGTGACCGCCGAGGCACCGGACGCGGAGCTGTACCGCCACGCGGTCCGCAGGATCATCGACAAGGAAGAGGCCCTCGATGCTCTAGAGAGGGTCGGGGCGCGCACCTTCGAGATCAACTCCGGGCGCGGCCTGATCGGCGCCGCGGCCGCCGCGGCGTGGAGGCCGATGGACCGGACCTACGAGATCCTCGCTTACCGCGAGAGGGAGCGCTGGGGGCGTCCCCGCGAAGCGTCCCCGGAGGACATCGCGCTCCTGGACCAGCGCTTCCCCTCGACCTTCAACAATTACGAGCAGCTCGCCTGCCGGCCGGCGATAGTGCCGCACACCACCTGCCCGGTCCTCTACGGCATCCGCGGCGACTCCATGCTCGAGCTAATCGGGGCGTCGGCCTCGGTGGCCTCGGAGCCGATCGACAGGTGGATGGTGTTCATCACCAACCAGGGCACCGATGACCACATAATCACCGACTGGGACCGTCTGGAGCCCAACGCCTCGTACCTCGTCGAGGGCGACGTGCTGTCTGCGCCGGAGACCATGCCAGGCGGCCACGTGATCTTCCGCTTGAGCAGCAAGGGCGGGGAGGTCGATTGCGCCGCCTACGAGCCGTCCAAGGGCTTCCGGGACATCGTCCGCGAGCTGCGTCCTGGCGACCGCGTCCAGGTCATGGGCGAGCTGCGCGAGCGCCCGCGGACGATCAACATCGAGAAGCTCAACGTGCTCTTCCTCGCCAGGTCGCAGGTCAAGGTGTCGAACCCCCGGTGCCCGAAATGCGGGAAGCGCGCCAAGTCCGCCGGGAAGGGACAGGGGTACCGCTGCCGGGAGTGCGGAACGAAGGGCCTTAGCGCGGTGAGAGAGGACGAGAAGCGCGGAATAACCACGGGATGGTACGAGCCGCCGGTGTGCGCCCGACGCCATCTGTCGAAACCGCTCAAACGGATGGGCCTCCAATCGACCATCGTCGTATAGAGTGACCGGCAGTTTTTTTATACGCCAATCCCGTGGCCACCCCGGATGGGAGTGCGCTCCCTTGACAGCATAGCAGGAGCATGATCATTTGAAGGAAGCGGTCATAATAAGCGCCGCCCGCACCGCGGTCGGCAAGTTCGGAGGCTCGTTGAAGAACTACACCGCCCCCCAGCTGGGGGCAGTGGCCATCGCCGAGGCGGTGAAGAGGGCCACGCTGGAGCCCAAGGACGTGCAGGAGTGCATGATGGGCATCGTTCTCTCAGCCGGGGTCGGGCAGAACCCTGCCCGGCAGGCGGCCCTGAAGGCCGGACTGCCGGTGGAGATCGGCTCGATGAACATCAACAAGATCTGCGGCTCCGGTCTCAAGACCGTAATGCTGGCCGCCTCGTCCGTACGGGCCGGGGAGAACGAGGTCGTCGTCGCCGGCGGGATGGAGAACATGAGCGCCGCCCCTTACCTTCTCATGGAGGGCCGGTTCGGGTACCGCCTCGGCGACAACAAGGTCATCGACCACCTGGTGCGCGACGGCCTGTGGGACGCCCCCACCGACCAGCACATGGGCAACACCGCGGAGATCGTGGCCCAGAGGCATAATGTGACGAGGCAGGAGGCGGACGAGCTCTCGTACCAGAGCCACGTGAAGGCGAACGCCGCCCAGAAGGCCGGTCGCTTCGACAAGGAGATAGTGCCCATCAAGATGAAGGTCAAGAAGGAGGAGGTCGAGTTCCGCAACGACGAGGGGATCCGTCCGGACATCTCCATGGACGCGCTGGCAAAGCTGAGGCCGGCGTTCAAGGAGGGCGGCATCGTGACCGCGGGGAACGCCTCTCAGATAAGCGACGGCGCGGCCGCGGTCGTGGTGACCTCGAGGGAGTATGCCGAGGAGCGGGGGATCAGGCCGCTGGCCACGATCGTCGACTACTGCACCGGCGGCACGAGGCCGGAGTGGATCATGGAGGCGCCGATATCCACCACCCAGACGCTGCTGGACCGGAACGGCATGACCATCAACGACATCGACCTTTTCGAGCACAACGAGGCCTTCGCCACCGCCTCGGTGGCGGTCAAGCGCGCGCTGAAGGTCCCCGACGAGCGCTTCAACGTGAACGGCGGCGCCGTGGCGCTGGGGCACCCCATCGGTTGTTCCGGCGCGAGGGTGCTGACCACCCTGATCTACGCGATGCAGGACCGCGCCGCCCGCACCGGCCTGTGCACCCTGTGCCTGGGCGGCGGGAACGCGGTATCGATGATCGTCCGCCGCGACTGAGCGCAAACCCTTCCCCCGCCGCCGCGGGCCCCTTTTTTTTACATGGCCGGCCGTTCGGCGATAGACTTTATCTGAAATCGCCCATGTCCGTAGCGATGAAACCCCTGCCAACGATGGACGAGCTGCTGAGATCGGTAGAGAGCCACCGCGATGACATGATCAAGCAGATGACCGCAATGCTCAGGATCCCGGCCATGGGCCCGGAGAACGGGGGACAGGGAGAGGTCGAGCGGGCCAGGTTCATAAGCGATCTGCTGCACAAGATCGGGTTCGAGGACGTGGAGACGCATGATGCCCCGGACCCCCGGGTCGAGCCGGGGATACGGCCGAGCGTGATCGCGAGGAAGCGGGGCAAGAGCGATCGGACCGTGTGGATCGTCTCCCACATGGACACCGTGTCCCCGGGCGACGAGAAGGCTTGGAACTACCCCCCCTTCGACGGCACGGTCGTCGACGGCAAGCTCTATGGCCGGGGGTCGGAGGATAACGGACAAGCGGTCATATCCTCGATCTACGCGGCCTGCGCGCTCCTCGACACCGGCATGCAGCCGGAGCTGAGCGTGGGGATCGCGGTGGTCGCCGACGAGGAGGCCGGCTCCGACTTCGGCATCAAGTACCTCATCCGCAAGGGCCTGTTCGGAAAGGACGACATGTTCTTCGTGCCCGACGCCGGGGAGGCGGACGGCTCGGTCATCGAGGTGGCGGAGAAGTCGATCATCTGGCTCAAGATCACGGTCAGGGGGAAGCAGGTGCACGCGTCGACGCCCAAGAAGGGCCTCAACGCCCTCCGGGTGGGCTCCGAGATGCTGCTGTTCCTGGCCGACCAGCTTGCGGGCCACTTCCCCGCCGAGGACAGGCTGTTCTACCCCACCGAGTCGACCTTCGAGCCGACCAAGAGGCTGGCGAACGTGGAGAACATCAACACCGTTCCGGGGGAGGACGTCACCTTCTTCGACATCCGGCTCCTGCCGCAGTACGATACGGACGAGTGCGTCAAGGTCGCCAAGGAGGTGGCCAGGGTGTTCGAGAAGAGGACGGGGGCGACCATCGAGGTCGAGGCCATACGGGTCGATCCGGCCGGCAGGTCGTCCCAGATGGACGGCGAGGGGGCGAAAGCGCTCACGCTAGCGGTGCGCCGGGTGCTGGGCGTGAAGCCCAGGATGATGGGGATCGGCGGGCAGACATGCGCCAACTGGTTCCGCCAGGAAGGCCTCGACGCCTACGTCTGGCAGACCCTGGACGAGATGGCCCACCAGGCCAACGAGTACACCAAGATAGAGAACCTGGTCAACGACACCAAGGTCTTCTCGGTACTGATGGCCAACCTCTGCTACCCCGGGCAGTTCAGGGAGACCCAGCCGGAGTACTGATCACCTCGGCACCCGGTAGCGGAGCCACACCGCCCCGCCCTTCAGCTTCCTGGACGATATCAGCTCGGCCTTGACCGGTGCGTCCCCGGGCCCGAGGTCGAGCGCCTGGAGCATCGAGCTCGGCGAGGTGCCGCCGATGAGCTGCGGCTGCACCATCACGCTGACCTCGTCCACCAGCCCGGCGCGCAGGAGCACGCCGTTCAGCGTGCCCCCGCTGTCCACCCTAACCACCCTGATCCCGTGGTCCTTGGCCAGTTTACCCAGCGCGGCCCGGAGGTCAACCTTCTCCTTCCCGGCGACGATGGCCACCACCCCTTCCTTCTCCAGGTACTCGAGATGCGAGCGCGGCGTGGCCTCCGAGCACAGCGACACACCCGCGCGCCAGTACATCGATGGGACGGCCTTTCGCCAGCTCCTGAACCGGCCGCGGGAGTCCACCACTGCCAGGAGGGGGCGGGACGGATCGGTGCTCCCGTCATGCTCCCAATCGTCCAGCCTCGCCTTCATCATCGTCTCCGAACCGCACAGCGTGAGGTCCTCCTTCCAGGTGGAGATCAATGAATAGTACAGCTCCATATCCACTTCCAGACGGTCCATCCGACCGTCCACGCTGACCGCATTATGGATCACAACATAGGGAAGCATACGAACCTGTCCATTGCAGGTGAACGGACGGCAAGAAAGTTGCTGTGGGTTGACTGAACATCTCGACCCTTCATGCAACGGATCGGGAGCGAAAGTGTATCCCCTCACTTCCACTCCCCGTGTTCCGATGCGGTGATTGGGGTCGATGCCGGAGACCGGCCGGGTAAAGCCCGTAGACTACGAGAACAGCCGGTCCAGCATCCACCCGCTGTCGAACCTGATGATGTCCTCGTACTCCTGGCCAGTGGACAGGAACGCGATCGGCTTCCCGATGGCATTGGCTATGGACAGCGCCGCGCCGCCCTTGGCATCGGTGTCGATCTTCGTCAGGA
>CAYRPG010000013.1:40937-45588 GCA_964426205.1 uncultured Methanomassiliicoccus sp.
TTGGCTATGGACAGCGCCGCGCCGCCCTTGGCATCGGTGTCGATCTTCGTCAGGATGACGGCGTCGATGCCCACCGCCTTGTCGAAGGCGATGGCCTGCTCGATGGCGTCGTTACCGGCGAGGGAGTCGCCGACGAAGATCACGAGGTGCGGGCGCACCACCCGCTTGATCTTCTTCATCTCGTCCATCAGGTTGGCGTTGGTCTGCATCCGTCCGGCGGTGTCCACCAGGACGACGTCACGGCGCTTGGCCTTGGCATGGTCGACCGCGTCGAAGGCCACCGCCGCGGGGTCGCCCCCAGACTGGTGCTTGATGATCTTTGTGCCCAGGCGCTCGGCGTGCACGCTGAGCTGCTCGATCGCCCCTGCCCTAAAGGTATCGGAGGCCGAGAGGACGGTCGTGAGCCCCATCTTCTGAAGGCGGTTGGAGAGCTTGGCGATGGCCGTGGTCTTTCCCGTCCCGTTGATGCCCACGAACATGATGACGACCGGCTTCTCGTGCTCCTTCACGTAGCCGTCGAAGTCGAACTCGCTCTTCTTGAGGACCGACTCTATCGCGCTCTTCAGCGCCGCCTCCACGACCCGGTCCAGGGTATACTTGCGGTCAACGCGCCTGCCGATCAGGCCCTCCCGGACACCCTGCTTGATCTCCTCGATGACCGGCAGAGCGACGTCCGATTCCAGGAGCCCGATCTCGAGGTCCCAAAGGAGCTCGTCGACCTCGCTCTCGTCGATCTTGCGGCCCGAGTCGCCCACCGCGGCGACGGCCGCCGCGGTCTCCGTCTGCGTCGCTGATGGCTGCTCTTGCTGCGGTACCTCGGTCGCCTTGCCCCGCAGAGATGCGAGCTTCTTCTTCAGCGACTCGAACAACCGTTCACCTGCCTAAGGGCCACGTTGCAGTGCCTGGAGGTCCTGATCGACCGCCTGGGACAGCGTGGCGGCCTGCTCCTCGATGGTCATGCGGCGGTCGGCCAGCTTCTTCATGGTGTCCATGAGCTCGGTGGCGCGGTCGTCCATGGTCTTTATGGCCTCGTCCATCGACTTCTCGACCGAGATGCCGGTGCCGATGCCCACGATCGCCTTTTCGTTGGTGACGACCCTAGCGAAGACGAAGGAGCTGCCCCCGATGGGCACTAGGAGCTCGTCCCCCTCCTTGGCCTTCTGGTACTGGACGAGCGTCTCCTTGGCCCGTCCGAGCTCCTCGAGGGAGATCTGCACCAGCTGTTGGTTCTGGCTGATGCTCTCTAGCTGAGCGCGGAAGATCTCCAGGGTCGACATAGCCTGGCGAAGCTCCGCCTCGTTCATTGATGACCCTCGGCGAGGTACTTCACGGTGTGGCTGACGATCTCCTCGCCCTGGATGCCCTTGATCTCGTTGATCTTGATCTGGGAGCGGTTGAGCTTGTGGCGGCTTCCCAAGTTGGAATAGATCTGCTCGGTGACGCCGGCCTCGTTCTCAGCTGCGACCTCGACGCTGAACTTCTGCCAGCTGAACTTGCCGGTCTTGAACTCACCAGTAGCGCGATAGGCCTTCATATAAATCCTCGACCCTTGGAATGTACTCCCTCCAATAAACCTTTTGGTATAGGAAGGCCTAGATGGTGGCATGCCCGGGCCGCTGGTTTTCTACCGTCCAGGAAAGCTGTTCCCCGCGTTCTCGGTGACCGGGGACCGCTGCGAGCTGCGGTGCGAGCACTGCCAGGGCCGCTACCTCAGGGGCATGAGGCCGGTCCTCGACCCCGCCGGGCTCCTGACCGAAGCGCGGAAGCTCGAGGCCTCCGGGGGCAGGGGGTTCCTGCTGAGCGGGGGGTGCGATGCCCGCGGTCACGTTCCCCTGGGCCGATTCCTGGGCGCGGTGCGCGAGATCAAATGCACCACCTCCCTGGCGGTGAACATGCACCCGGGACTGGTCAGCGAGACCGACGCCACCGAGCTGCTCGCCTCCGGCGCGGACGTGCTCTCGGTGGACGTCCTGCAGGACCGCCGCACCATCAACGAAAAGCTGCACCTGGACGCCTCCCCAGACGATTACCGGAGGACGCTGGAGCTGCTCTCCCCCGGGCGGCTCGTGCCGCACGTGTGCGTCGGCCTGCAGTCCGAGAGGGGGGAGGAGGACACCCTGGAGCTCCTAGCGTCCATCAGGATCGGCGCGCTGGTGGTCCTCGGCCTCATGACCCCTCCCGGGTCCGCGGGGGGCGTCCCCCCGCAGCGCCTGGTCCGCTTCGTGCGCAGCGCGGCCGACCGTCTCGACGCGCCGGTGCTGCTGGGGTGCATGCGCCCCCGCGGCCACGCGGGCGCGGAGATCGAGGCCATAGAGGCGGGGGCGGCGGGGATAGTCAACCCATCCCCCGCCACGGTGGAATGGGCCTCCGCTTCCGGTCGAGGGACGATCGAGGTCTGGGCCTGCTGCGCCCTTCACCTATAGACCGCGCCCTTGGTGTACCTGCTCCTGATCTGCGACGCGAACAATATCCACGCCGCGTAGAACCCTATGAACAGCGCGCCGAACATGGAGATGAAGGCGACGAAGGTGGGGGACAGCGTCCGGTGCACGGTGAAGGTGACCTCCACCGGGTCCTCGCTATTGACCACGATGCAGTACTCCCCGTACGGCGTGTGCGGGAACGCCAGGTCCAGGCCGGGGGAGGTGTCGTCGGCGGTGAGCATGGCGTGCTGCTTCAGCGCCTCCATGTTGCCGGAGTAGACCTGGTAGTTGGCCTTGGATATGATGATGACCTCGGCAGGCGATCCGCTGACCACGTGGATGGTGTCCACCGTCGTCAGGCCCAGCTCGTCCCGGTTCTGGAAGGTCGCCACGGTAGTGGTCCTCCCGGACTCGCTGGTCGCGTTGGCGATACCATTGGCGACGAACGGCGTTAGCACGAGAAGCACCGCGATCGCGGCGATCACGATGACGATCATGCTGCGGCGTATGGAGCGCTTGAGCATGTACGACTTGGCGCTGAAGCTCTTGGTGAACCACTGCTCGAGGTAGGTGAAGAAGAAGTTCTCGACGCCGATCACCAGGGCCATGAGGATGACGAAGTAGAGCACGGAACCGATGTTGAAGTAGAACGGCTTGAGCTGGATCTCCCCGCCCATGGCGGCGAGGACGACCACGGCGGCCACCACGATGACCATCTGGACGATCATGAGGTTCCTCTTGGTATTGCGCACCTGGGCGAGCCGTACCCCGCCTTCCAACGTGTTGCTCAAATCCATGGGAACCCGGCTGAGATTTTTCTTTGTGGATAAATATCTTTGCTCCTAGATACTACTCCAGGATATCCACCCTCACCGCTCGGTCGGGAGGTCCAGCGTGGCGACCCGCCGGCCGATCATGAACACGGCGGCGTAGGTCGGCACCTCGCAAAGGCCCTCCACCACGAACTTGCGGTCCTTCAGTTCGACGACCGAGGGCTTGCGGACGAACACCTCCACCGGGTCGTCGGGGTAGAGCGAGGGCACCGCGTCCCGCAGGGGGTCGAACCCATCGAGCTCCTCGCGGTCCATGGGCGTGACCCTCAGGCCTGTCTTGCCGTGCAGCGACCAGGGCAGGCGGATGAGGCGCTTGATGTCGCTGGTGACCGGCTCGTCGATCTCGGCGCTGAAGCGCGGCCGGACCTCCTCGTCCATGAGCTTCAGGAAGAGCTCCAGGTGGCGGCGGTCGGAGAAGCTCGACAGCGCGTTACCGGAGAGCATCAGGTCCGCCCCGTCCCTCGCCCCGCTCTTGGTGTAGAGGTCGCGGAGCATGCCCTCCACGATGGCGTCCGATGCGCCGGCCAGGGCCGGCAGCCGTGCCCTCAGGTCGGGCAGGTCGCGGGAGCGCATCTCCTCCACCAGCCACATCATCCCGTGGCGCATCCTGCGCCGCCACCCCCCCGACACGGGGGAGGGCATGGAGCGCACCCGGCTCTCCTGCACCCGGCCGTTGATCTCCCGGGAGGCGGTGGTCCGCTCCGGGAACACCCAGTCCAGGTTGAGGTCGGTGCCGGCGATGTAGTCGACGATCTCCCTCCTCTCGTGGCTCCTGAGGCCGGCGAGGCGGGCGTCCAGGACGTGGATGTGGTACCCCCTCCCGCCGGAGAACACGATGCGGAGGTGCGAGGGGTCGAAGCCGAGGTCCCCGAGGAGGAAATCGTCGATCAGGCGCAGCAGCTCGACCTTGATGCGGGCGAGCATGTCCCCGTAGGACATCCCCTCCGCGCCCTTGACGTGGTCGGCGTCGAGGTCGAAGATGAGGTCCGCCCCGATCCACTTCTTCTCCTCCATGGTGGGCGCCCCGGGGAACTGGTAGTACGCCGACGAGTAATAGGCGTGCGACGGGACCTGCCCCTGCATGAACGAGTGCAGCTCCCCTACCCCCTCGAAGCCGAGGTGCCTCTGCACGTACTCCCGGTCGAAGAACATGAACCCGAACTCCCGCCGGTCCATCCGCTCCGGCGGCCGGGGGGGCCGGCTAAGGTAGTAGCGCTGGAACCACTCCCTCATGAACTCCTGGTCCGGGCCCATGAGCGATAGGAAGGGATTGATGCTATTTGTAACCGCCAGCCTTGCGAGCAAAGCTCTAATACCATTCGCTAGAGAGATATCCAGCATGATGGCCCACATCTTGCTGGAGTACTCCTCGGACGGCCCCCCGCCCTCCACCGT
>CAYRPG010000013.1:45688-50184 GCA_964426205.1 uncultured Methanomassiliicoccus sp.
CTCGACAAGCCTAAATATAGCGATACGAATGGTTAAGATTTGATAGGTGAAATAGATGGGAGCTGTTTCCGCTAACCTACGGGTCCTCATGATGTTCGGCATCCTGACGGCCATATTCATGGCCATCGGCTGGGCGGTGGGGAAATTTTTCTTCGGCGACTGGGTCACCGGCGCGGTGGTGTTCCTGGTGATTGCCGCGCTGATGAACTTCATCTCGTACTTCTTCTCCTCGAAGATCGTGCTCATGTCCTACCGGGCGCGGGTGGTCAACGAGGCCGAGGCCCCGAGGCTGTACCGCATCGTGCGGCAGGTGTCCTCCATGGCCGGGCTGCCGATGCCGCAGGTGGCCATCGTGCCGACCATGAACCCCAATGCCTTCGCCACCGGCAGGAACCCGGAGCACGCCACCGTGGCCGCTACCGAGGGCATCCTGCAGCTCCTCAACGACGACGAGCTGACCGGGGTGCTCGCTCATGAGATGGCCCACGTCAAGGACCGCGACATGCTGGTAATGACCGTCGCGGCCACACTGGCCGGCGCTATCTCCTTCGCCGCCCGCTCCTTCATGTGGGGCAGCATGTTCGGCGGGGGCGACCGCAACGAGGGCAACTTCCTCGTCGCGCTCCTGGTCGCCATCACCGCCCCCATAGCCGCGATGCTGGTGCAGCTGGCGGTTTCGCGCAGCCGCGAGTACCTGGCGGACCGCGAGGGAGCGATGATGATCGGGCGGCCGATGGCGCTGGCCAACGCGCTCAGGAAGCTGGAGGCGGGCAACAAGGCCAGGCCGATGAACATGGGCAGCCCGACCTCCTCGTCGCTGTTCATCGTCAACCCCTTCCGGGGCGGCGGGCTGGTGAACCTGTTCTCCACCCACCCCCCGATGGATGAGCGCATAAAGCGCCTCGAGGACCTCGCCGGCGGCATGCGCCGGTGAATAAAACCTTTTTACGGCCCGCCTTCACACGACGAGGTCGTACAGGAGGCCGGTCCTGCGCAGAAAGTGGTACGCCCGGTCAAGGTTGTACACTTCGGCGAGGGAGTGGTGCACGTCGGTGCCGACCGATACCAGCACCTTGCCCTTGAACTCCCGGTAGTACCGCTCGGCGATCTCCCAGTACATCTGGCCGTCCCGCTTGTACGGCCAGGCGGTGTTGACCTCCACGAACACGCCGAAGGAGGCGATGTAGTCGGCCACCGAGTCCGGGGGCCAGGGCCCGAAGTTCTTCTCTATGTCGTTGTGCGCGAGGCCGCACGGCACCTCTAGCTGCGACAGCAGCGGCTCCAGGTCATCGAGGCACGTCCCCTCCTCCATCTCCACGTACTCGAAGAGGACGTAGTCCAGCTGGTTGAGCAGGTCGATCGGCAGGGCCTGGAGGTCGCAGTGCTTGGGGTTGGTGTCGATCTCCACCCCGGCCAGCACCTCGACCCTGGGATAGTTGTTCTGCAGCTCCCTGATGATCCCTATGTAGTTCTCCAGCTCCCTGTCGTACAGGGAGTTGCACTTCTTGGTCATCAGGTGGTCGCTGATGCCTATGTGCGTCAGGTGGTTCGCTTCCGCTGTGAGCACGATCTGCTCGGGGGTGAAGTCACCGTCCGAGAAGGTGGTGTGCGTGTGCAGGTTTATCAGCGAATCTGCTCCCATCTCTCCAGCTCCTGTACCTTGGACAGCGTGCCTCCGCGCTTGATCTCCTCCCTGATGCGATTCTCCCTCTCGGCGACGTCCACCGCGCGGTTCGCTATCTCCACCGCCCGCTCCTGCGGGACCACGATCACGCCGCTCTCGTCCCCCACGATCCAGTCGCCGGAGCGGACCAGCTGCTGGCCGCAGACGATCTCCAGGCCGATGCCGCCGAAGCCCTTGGGCTCTCCCGCGTTGGGAGCGACGTGCTTGGAGAAGGCCGGGAACCCCATCTCGTAGATGGCGTCCATGTCCCTGATGGCCCCGTCGATCACCACTCCGGCGATCCCCTTCGAGCGGCAGCTCCACGCCGCCAGCTCACCGAACACGGCGATGTCGCTGCCCCCGGCGTCGATGACCAGGACCTCGCCCTCCTGGGCATGGTCGATGGCCTCCACCGGCTTGCACCAGTCCCCCTTCGCCGTCTGCACCGTCAGCGCCCGCCCGACCATCTTGGTCCCGTGGGCGCTCCGGGGATGGATGTCCCTCATGACCCCCGCCTTGTGCATGGCGTCGGCGATGTTGCACGTCGAGGCCTTGGAGAGCGCGATGTAGAGCTCGCTCTCGTCGTACTTCTTGTACATCTCGGTGGCGACCGCCTTCCCCGAGGCCATGGCCTCCTTGACCCTGCGCGTCGCCCCGGTCACATCGCGGTCCTTGATGATCGCACCGCCAACGATGATGATGGACGCCCCTGCGGCCAGGAGCTCGGGCGCGGTCTCCGACGTTATTCCGCCGGCCACGGCGATCGGTATGGACACGGCCCTGGCGACCTCCCTGACGGTGTCCACCGGCGCGGCCCCGCCCTTCATCTGCTCGTCGATGCCCACATGCAGGCATACGTGCGACGCTCCGATGGACTCGGCCTCCCTGGCCCTCGCGACCTTGTCAGGCACGCCGATCAGATCGACCATGACCCCCGCTCCGTACTGGCGGGCCGAGAGCACCGCCTCGTGGATGGTGCCGTCGTCGGCCAGGCCCATGACGCTCACCACGTCCGCGCCGGCCTTGGCCGCTATCTCCACCTCGAAGCCGCCGACGTCCATCGTCTTCATGTCCGCTACGATGGTGTGCCCGGGAAAGCTCTTCTTCAGCTCGCGGAGGGCGTCCGAGCCCTCCGACTTGATGAGGGGCGTTCCCGCCTCGATCCAATCCGCACCACCCTTAACGGCCTCGGACGCTATCTCCAGGGCCCGCTTCAGGTGCATGAGGTCCAGTGCAACTTGCAGGACCGGTCGCATGCCGTTGGGCACGCGTTGGGGCCTCTTAATTTTTATGCGCTCCCCTCTCCATTATGATAACGCTCATGAGGGCCTCCCTACAGACCGACCCAGTAATAACGACCAGATAAGTTCTATAGCCGAGTAAGGCGTTCGCGGTACGATGATTCTATGCGGGCAGAAGGAAAGGTGCGTCACCGGCGTCGAGGGACTGGACTCCATTCTCGGCGGCGGCGTACCGAGGGGAAGCCTGGTGCTCGTGACCGGTGTCCCGGGCGTCGGTAAGACCTCCCTGGCCCTCGAGTTCGCCCTGCGGGGGGCGGTCATGGGCGAGAAAAGCCTGGTACTCACCACCGTGGAGCGGCCGGCCAAGATGGTGACCTCGGTCCCCGAGTTCCACTTCTTCGACCAGGCCCTGGTGGACAGCGGGAAGCTGGAGATCAAGGAGATCGCCGAGCTCGCCGGCGGGGGCCCTGTCTACGGGAGCCACGAGGCCAGGGAGCAGTTCGCCCAGCTGGGGAAGAGCATCGCGGCCCATGTCGCCGAGAACAAGGTGCGCCGCCTGGTCATCGACACCTACCACACCTTATTCTATGGCATAAAGGACGAGACGATCTCCCGGGACCTGCTGCTGTCCCTGTCCGAAGCGATGTACGAGAACGACTGCACCGGGTTCCTCGTCACCGACGCGAACTTCAGCACCAGCATCGAGAGCATCATCGCCGACGGGGTGATCGTGCTCGGCAACTACGAGCGCCGCTCCGACCTGCTGCGCACGCTGCAGGTGCTCAAGATGAAAGCGACGTGCCACTCGAGGGCCAAGTATGTTATAGACCTCACTGATTGCGGGGTCCTCATTACTCCGATGCTGAGGGGTGGGGCATGAGCGAAGACGTTTGCGCTGTCGTGGCGAGCAAGCTGAGCGAGGTCGGGCCGTCGGTGGCGGTGGCCCTGGAGTTCCCCATGGCCGCCTACTTCGATGTGCTGCGCGGCCTGGTTGACAATTTCGCGCACAACAAGGGGGTGCAGTGCATCTACATCACCTCGGCGGTGCCGGCGAGGACCATCCAGGGGACGCTGGAGGCGCTGGAGATCGACCCCTCGGGCATATCGTTCATCGACACCATCTCCCAGATGATCATGGAGAAGGTGGAGCGGGGTGTGGACTCCATTATCTACGTGGAGAGCCCCACCGTCCTGGAGAACGTCGTCCTCAAGGTCGACTACCTCATGCGGAAGCTAAAGGAAGGGCCGAAGCTGGTGGTCGTAGACTCGATCAACTCGCTGGCGATCCACAACGATGCCAAGATGCTGTCCGAGTTCCTGCACGTCCTCATCTCCGGGCTGAGCGCCAAGGAGGCGTACCCGGTCATCCTCTCGATGCAGGAGCAGCTGCGCCCGGAAGTGCACGAAATGCTCGCTCTCGTGTGCGATCGGGTCATTAACTTGGGGGAATCATAATATTACCTGATATATTATTTTCAGAATTATCTATTCTGAAAGTCGTTATCCCAGTAGAATATTTACAAGGAAATGTTTATTATCCGAGGTAAAACTTTCAGGAAGAAGGTAGATTGATCTACCTACCAATGGAGGAC
>CAYRPG010000014.1:0-49967 GCA_964426205.1 uncultured Methanomassiliicoccus sp.
TATAAACTAAAAGGAGGGAAACGACGAATGAGAAGACTTCGCACGTCCCTCCTTGCTCCCTTTTTTTCCTCGATGGCGGTACTATCGTTCAAGAAGAGGGGCAAGGAGGAGACTCTTGGGAGCGCTCCCGCCTCGCTGGGCGACATGAGCCTCAATGGGGGCAGCCTGTCACTGGGCGATCTCGGCGGAGGTCTTGGCGGAGGCCTGGGCACGCTGAGCAAGCTGAGCGACATCGGTCAGCCAGGAGGCTCGCTCAACGACACGCTGCTGACCGACACGATGCCGAAGAACGATAAGAAGCTCCAGGAAGTGGAAGCGAACGTCAACGATCTGAAGGGCCAGATGGAGAAGTCCGACCTCTCCACCAAGGCGATGAGGGGCGACCTGGACAACATCAAGAGCGATCTCTCGCAGATCAACGAGTCCATCAGGACCCTGCTGAACGTCTACGAGGCCGTCTCCAAGCAATACAATCCGTTCGTGGAGGGAGAACCTTCTGCCCCGGAAGCACCGATGATGACGGAGCCGAAGGCAGAGGCCACTATGTCCCTCAACGACATCAGCTTCGACCAACTGGGGGTCAAGGAGGAGACGCCGGCAGCAAAGGCCGAGGTCAGCGTCAAGGAACAAGAGATCGCCACACCGTTCGATGATGAAGGGCCGCTGGACCGCATCGTCAGGCCGGACGAGGACGAGATGCTTCCGTTCAATAAGGAGGAACCGGAGATGGACAGAATGACATCCATGTTCAGCAGCGACATGAGTGACGCCAAGCCTATCGCCACCAAGGTGGCGACCGCGACGAGGACAGCGTCACGTGAGGATGTGTATCCGATGGAGCAGACCCGCAGATTGATAGATCATCTGATGGGCAAGATCTGCACCGAGCGCGCGATCGGGAACGAGATCGATTCCGCGGACGTCAAGGCCCTGGACCTGTGGATCGGCGAGTTCAAGCGCCTGGGAGGCATCTGATGGGGATGAGCGTGTCCATCGCCACCGCCATCATCTTCATCGCTTCCCTCATCTCCTTCGCTTCGATCATCGGCGCCCTGGACGGAGCCCAGGACGCCCTGACGGAAGCTCATAGGATGAGCTCGGAACGTGAAGTGGATGCGCTGCACACGAGCATCGCCATCACCTCGATCGACCGCCAGAACGGCACGATACAGGTGATGAACAGTGGCGAGGTCACGCTATCGCTGAACGACATTGACATACTGATCAATGGCACGCTGAGCAACGACCGTGTATCATCGATGACCGTAGAGGGCCATGATGGTTCCAGGATATGGCTGCCCGGCGAGGTGCTGAGCATCGGCATCGATGGAGAGCTGGAAGGAGCGGCGATCAAGATCGCGACCGCGAACGGAGCATCCGTCTACTACTAAGGGAGAACATGGCCTCTGACGATTCGTTCACCCAGATGATATTCTTTGTCGCGTCGATCATCGTGGCGGTATCTATAGCAGCGACGATCATCGGGGTCACTGGACTCATGACAGAGGAGATGAGGACGAAGGCGAACAATGCGGCATCGGAGATGGGTTCCTCGATCGTGTTCGTCAACGACCCCAGGCACGTGCCCTACGAGGGCGGGGTCGTCACGTTCTACATCAAGAACACCGGGGAGACAGCTCAGTCATATCAGAAGCTGATCATATTCATCGACGGGGAGTACAGGGATTTTAACGCGAGCATAGTGGGATCGAGCGGCGGGAACTGGGTCACCGGAGGGGTGCTCGAGGTCACCGCCACGATAGCGCTTGACAATGGAGATCACACGGCAAAGGCCATCCTGAGCAACGGAGTCTCGGACACTCTGGACTTTAGGCTTTAGACAGGAAAGCCTAACAGGAACGAGAGTGTGGGAGGTGAGCACTGCATGGCTGAAAGCTCCGGGAGCAAGGGCGCGATACGCCACGATCTGTTCGGGATCCATCTCAAGCAGGACGAGCTCGCGTCCCGGCTGGGGGGAGGACTTCCCCGCGGCTCGACGATGCTCATCGAGGGCGCCGAAGGCTCCGGCCGCAGCGCCCTGTGCCAGCGCCTTCTCTACGGCCTGTTGCAGAACGGCCACAGCGCCACCTTCGTGTCGACGGAGCTGACGCTCCGGGACTTCATCGACCAGATGTACTCCCTGGACTACAAGATCGACAAGAGCCTCATCGACGGCAGCCTCACCTACTTCCCGGTCTACCCCCTGCTCGGGCGGTCAAGGTCCCGCTTCGATTTCCTGGACAAGCTGATGACCTCGCCCCAGCTTTACTCCAAGGACGTCCTCTTCATCGACTCCCTGACCACGCTGACCAAGGACAGCCTCACCGAGGCCAACTGCATCAAGCTGATGGGCTTCTTCAAGAAGCAGATGAAGCAGGAGAAGACCATCATCATGACCGCTGACGAGAGCTGCCGGGCGGCGGACCCTCTGCGGTCGGCGGTGGACATCTATCTCAGCATCAAGATGAAGATGTCCGGGCAGGAGATCGCCCGGACGGTGCACACGCTGCGCTACCAGAGGGCCAAGCGCAAGGTCGACGACATCATGAGGATCAGGATAGAGCCAGGCATCGGCCTGGTCATCGAGATCACCGAGGTGTCCGGCTGATGGCGCGCATGCAGCCGGAGCTCGAGAGCGAGATGGCCCGCGATGCCAACATCCGGGATTATGTCCAGGAGCTCCTCAGGACGACCAACACCCTTCCCAAGTACTTCGAGAACCTATCGGTCAAGGACCTCGCCGACATCAGGAAGAACGCTATCATCGACCCGACCAGCGCGAACATCATCTACAAGATCGGCGGCGGGTACATCCACATCGATGCCTTGCACTCGAGGTACATATCCATCGAGAACAAGCTGACCCTGGATCAGAAGGAGAAGCTCCGGAGGATCAAGGACCTCATCCTGGAGAAGGCGAGCTCCGAGGAGTCCGTCGAGACCAAGGAGGACCTCGTCCGCATCCTGGAGAAGCTGTTCGACCTGTCGGTGGAGATCAGCAACGGCAATGGTACCCTGAAGCGCAAGAAGAAGGGGGGCAAGGTGGTCGTCAGCCAGCGGGAGCACGACGTCCTGAAATACTACATCAACCGGGACATCGTCGGCTACGGGCCGATCGAGCCGCTGATCATGGACCCCTACATCGAGGATATCCACCTGATCGGCACGTCTCGGGTCCGTGTGTCCCACAAGGCGTTCCAGTACGGCCTGGAGACGAACATCAGGTTCGATGACGAGGTCTCGCTCAACGAGTTCTTCGTCTCCATGTCCGAGCGCATAGGCAGGCCAGTGAGCGCCTCGAAGCCGATCGTCGACGGCACCCTGCCTGACGGCTCGCGTATCAACATGATCTACTCTACCGACATCAGCGCCCGCGGCTCGTCGTTCACCATCCGAAAGTTCGCGGCCGAGCCGATATCCCCGATACAGCTGATCAAGTGGGGCACCTTCTCTCCGGAGTTCGTGGCCTACATCTGGCTGTGCCTGGAGAACAAGATGAACATCATCCTGGCCGGGGAGACGGCGTCCGGTAAGACCACGGCGCTCAACGCCCTGCTGTGCTTCATCGACCACCGCGGGAAGATCTACTCGGTCGAGGACACCCCGGAGGTCAAACCTCCCCAGAAGGGATGGCAGAGGTGCGTGACCAGGGAGTCTGGACCGGAGGAAGCTCGAGTTACAATGTTCGACCTGCTCCGTGCGGCGCTGCGTTCCCGTCCGGACTATATCGTCATCGGTGAGATCAGGGGTGAGGAGGGCAGGGTCGCGTTCCAGTGCATGCAGACCGGCATCCCTGTGCTGGCGACGTTTCACGCGTCCAACGCCACCAAGTTCATCCAGCGTATGACCGGGCAGCCGATCAGCATCCCCATGTCCTTCATCGACAATGTCAACGTCATCATATTCCAGTCGGCGGTGAACGTCAACCGCAGGTTCCTGAGACGGGTCACTGGCGTGGAAGAGTTTATAGGCTACAACAAGGAGGAGGGCGGCGTGCTGAGCAGGAACGTCTTCAAGTGGGACTCCGCCACCGACAACCTGTACTTCCGCGGCAACAACAACTCGTACATCCTGGAGAAGAGGATCGCCCTGGAGCATGGTTTCTCGGAGCCGAAGGAGGTCTACAAGGAGCTCCGCTACCGGGAGAAGATCATCCGCAAGATGATCGATCTCGACATCACCGGGTACCACGAGGTCAACAAGATCCTGAGCGACTACTACGAGAACGGGCCGAACTCGCTCCCGTTCACGGTGTGATGCGCCATGAAGAAGGACGCCTGGCTGCGCGACCTTCAGATGAAGGAGGAGTCCTACTACAAGCTGATCATGGTCTCGATAATCCTCCTCGGCATCGTGGTCCCCGTCATCCTCACGCTCACCCTCGCCCCGTACCTGAAGGGGCCCTTATTGGCCCTCGCTTACATCGTGCCGATCTTCGGCATCTTCGTCGTGTTCATGCTGCCGGCGGTGTACACCTCCAGGCGCAAGGTGGAGGTGGAGCAGAACATGCCTATGTTCGTCACCACCATGGCCGCATTGTCCACCTCGGACATGCCGTTCGAGAGCGTCTTCTATATCCTTTCGACCAAGAAGGAGTACGGCCAGCTGGCCAAGGACGCCAAGCAGATATGTCGCCTGATCAAGCACTACAGCGTCGGCGCGGCCGAGGCCTGCCGCTTCATCGCCGTCCGCACCTCCTGCCAGATGGAGGCCAACTTCTTCAACCGGCTGTCCCACTCCCTCGATGTCGGGGAAAAGCTCGACAAGTTCATGGAGAACGAGCACGACGTCATCATGGACGAGTACATGCTCCGGGCCGAGGGGACCCTCAAGGACCTCGACTTCGTCAAGGAGATCTACACCGGGCTGACGACCTCGCTGATCTTCACCGCGGTGTTCGTGTGCATCATGCCGATGTTCGGGTCGAGCGCCGTCGAGGTCCTGATGATCGGCGTGGTGTTCAGCTTCGCCGCCCTCGAATCGTTCTTCATCTACCTGCTGAAGACCAAGGTGCCCAAGGACCGCATCTGGCTTGGTTATCGCACAAAGCTGAAGAGAGGCCAGATCACCGACAAGGACCGCCTGATCTTCACCTCGGTGCTGATCGCGGTCCTCGGCATCGTCCTGCTGTCGTTCATCATGATACCTTCCGGCCTGCCGCCGATGTTCATAGCCTCGACCATCTTCCTGCCAGCACTGTTCCCGGGCATTCTCATCCTCCGGGAGGAGAAGGCCATCGAGACCAGGGACAACCTGTTCGGTGCGTTCATCCGTTCCCTCGGGCGCTCGTCGTCCGCGAGCGGGACCACCATGGCCGAGAGCGTGAAGAAGCTGGCCATGCACTCTTTCGGCCCCCTGACCAACATGGTCAAGAACCTGTCCAAGCGGCTGCAGCTGCACATCAGCGCGGCCGACTCGTGGAGGCACTTCTCCGCGGAGACGTCCAGCGACCTCATCGACAAGTTCGGCGAGATGTACGTCACCTGCATCCACAACGGATCGAAGGCGGAGCCCACCAGCCTGTTCATCAGCAACAACATGTTCAGGGTCCTGAGTATACGCAAGAAGAGGTCGCAGACCGCGTCCTCGTTCGTCGGCATCCTCTACGGCGTGATGATATCGCTGGCGGTCACTCTGTACATCACCATCGGCATCGTGGACTACATGGCCGGGGTCATGTCCTCCATCGTCATCACCGACGGCGGGGCATCCACAAGCTTCCTGGGCAGCATCCTCTCGGCCAACTTCGACATCGGAGGCATAGAGATGATGGTCTTCGCGGTCGTCATCGTCCACGCCACCCTTTCGTCGCTCATGCTGCCGATGATCAAGGGCGGGCACATCGTCGGCTCGGTGGTCCACTTCATCGCCCTGATCTGGATAGCGTCCGCTTCCTCGATGGTATCCCAATACCTGATAGGCGGGCTGCTGACAGGGTGAAGGACGGAGAAGAAAAAAGGATGCCATCGATCAGATCGAGGACACGTCGCTCCCCATCTGGATGCGGTAGGCCCCGTCCTCGCTGTTGAAGGTTATGGTGCGGCCCCTCGTGCCCCCGACATCCTCGGCGATCAGGGGAATGTTCTCGCCGTTCAGCGTCAAGCGGGCGGACTCATAGTTCCTCTGCCCGATGTTCAGCGTGTCCGATGATATGAACGAGAACATCTGCGCCCCGCCGGCCATCTTGGCCCTGAGGTGGCCCTTGCTCGCACCCATTGCCAGCAGCTCGTCGACCATGATCATGATCGCGGAGTCGGCGTACTTGGAAGCGTTGATCTTGTCCCTCCCGTCCTCGTACCGAGGGAGCATGGCGTGGGCCACCCCGCCGATCTGCGCCTGCAGATCGTAGATCGCGATGCCCACGCAGGAGCCCAGCCCGATGCACATGAGCTTGGCCGGAGCACGGACGACCTTGAACTCCCCCACCCCGACGATGCCGTCCTCATCTATCAGGTGCGCGCGGCCGATACAGTCATTGCCCCGGACCACCCCAGACCGGGAGACGCTTTCCGATCCGAACCTGGTGTCCATTTCCGTCACACAGACCTGAACCTCTTGCTCAGAAGCCGGACCGTATCGTGGTCGGGCAGGTAGAGCATGAAGCCGAAGCAGACCGAGCCATCGTAGACGAACTGCGTCTTTATGACCATTATCTCGTCCGAATCCGCCTCCGCCAGCGCGGCGGGGTACTGGAGTATCGCGTGCAGCATGTCCACCGCCACCCCGGGCGGGGAAGGGATGATGGTCACGCCGCAGAACTTGGCCACCGCGTTAAGGTAGGCGGAGGCGCAGATGTTCCCGACCTCGCATATCGCGTCGCGGTCCAGCTCGTCCAGTTCCCTCATGGTGTGCGGGCGCGCCAGCAACATGTCCACCAGGCTGGTGGCCATGTCCATGGAGAGCATCAACATGATGCCTCCCTTGCTGGCCCCATGCGTCTCCAGGAACACTCCGACCACGGTCTGCTCCGGGTCCTCCATGAGGTCCGGGAGGTCCTTGGTGGCGCACACGAAGTGCTCCGAGACCTCGACCACGATGTCCTTGTTGATCAGCACGGAGAGGGCGGTGGTGGCATGGGCCGCCCCGATGTTCCCCATCTCCCGGAGCCCGTCCAGCAGGATGGGGTCCGTCTCAGCGGATAGCGCATACATCCTCGTTCACCTCACAGTCCGAACTTCGACATCATCGCGGCCTGCGACTCGGGGTCGACCCCGAAGCGCTTGAACGTCAGCGTCTGGATCCTCTTCCCGGGAACGAAGATGATGGCCCCCTGGAACCGCTTGTTGGTGTCCACGAAGTTCGTCTCCACCCGGACCATGCTGCTTTCACGCAGGGGGCGGATGAGCTCGGGGAACCTTATGCGGTCGGTGATGCGGTCGATCGATACCGTCGGCGAGTTGGGGATTATCTCGATAGATAGGAACTTGGCTATGGGGACCAGATACTGGCGGATGCAGATGTCTCCCATCTCCACCATCACCTCGCGGTCCTGCTCGGTCATGGGCCTTCCAGCCTTGTGAGGCCTGTTGAGCAGGAGGTCTGAGAGGTACGTCGCCACGTCCCCGGGGAAGACCATGTAGATGCAGCTCCCGGCTGAATCGACATCGATCTTCAGGGTTGCGAAGAGGCTGCCCAGATCGCCGAAGCGGTTCGGCAGCGCGGGCATCGGCATCACGCGGCATTCGGTCACATCGATCAGGATGTCGGTCTTGACCAGCTTGGTGAGGGCGGTCGAGGCATGGGACGCCCCCACGTTCCCTATCTCCCTGAGAGCGTCCATCTGCAGTTCGTCCAACTCAATGATCTGTTCAGAGCTCATGTGAAGGCCCCCACGTCAAGTATCATGGCAACTTTACCGTCTCCCAGGATGGTCGCTCCAGAGAAGTACCCGGTCTGACGCAGGTCCTTGCCCAGGCTCTTGACCACAATCTCCTGCTGCCCTATGAGACGGGACACGAGCAGGCAGGCGCGGCTGTCGTTCTTCTCCACGATGACGGCCGGCATCTCGTCGACCGCATCCTCGGGCGATCCGAACTCGGACCGTATGTTGAGCACGGGCAGCACCTCGTCCCGGAGCTGGAACATGCCGCGGTCCACGACCGCGTGGATGGCGCTGATGGGCACCCGGACCGTTTCCCGTACGTTCTCCAGAGGGATGGCGTACTTCTCCTCGTTCACCTCGACGAGCATTGCCCGGATGATGCTCATGCTGGGCGGGAGCTTCAGGGTGATCTTGCAGCCCTTGCCGAACGTGGAATCGAGGCGGATGAAGCCGCCCAGACCCTCGATCTTGGTCTTGACCACGTCCATGCCCACCCCGCGGCCGGAGATGTCCGAGACCTTCTCCGCGGTGCTGAAGTTGGGAAGGAAGACGAACTGCATCTTGGCCCGATCGTCCAAATGCTCGACGTCCTCCCGTTTCACCAGGCCCTTGCTGATCGCCTTGGAGACGATCTTCTCGAGGTCCATGCCCCGGCCGTCGTCCTCCACCGTGATTATGATGTTGCTCTGCTCCTGGAACGCGGAGAGGATGATCGTGCCGCGGGGGCTCTTGCCCTTCGCCACGCGGTCCTCCTTCGACTCTATGCCGTGGTCGACCGAGTTCCTGAGCAGATGCACCAGCGCATCGCCCACATCGTCCAGCAGGCTGCGGTCGATCTCGATATCGGTACCTTTCATGATGAAGTCGATCTCCTTTCCGTTGGCCAGGGCGAGGTCCCTCACGATGCGGGGGAACCGCTTGAAGATAAAGTCCACCTGGACCATCCTCGTCCGCAGCACGATGTCCTGCATCTCCCCCATCAGCCGGGAGTTGTTCTGGAGCGTCTGCTTCAGCTCCCGGTTCTTGAGATCGTTGGAGATCTGGTTGATCCTGATGTTGTTGATCATTATCTCCCCGACAAGGTCGAGGAGCTTGTCCAGCAGCTTGCTCTTGACCCTGATGGACGAGCTGTTGGAGAGGCCTGCCTTCTTGTCCTCGCTGCTCTCCCCGTTCCTCTCCTGCGCCTCCGCCGGCTCTTCCGACGGGTGCTCCGCCTTTGCCTTCGGAGGTTTCTCATGGGGCGCCTCCGGTGCCGCGGGGACCGGTGCGGCCTGCTCCCCCGGCATCCGGATGGGGTGGAGCTTGACGTCGACCACGCCGGTCACGTTGCGGACCGGAGCGAGCAAAGACTCGTCGTCCGCGGTGGTGCCGAGCACGAGGACCATGCCTTCGTCCGAGTCGGACACCTCGGCCATGTCCGGGGAGGACGCGAGCAGGGAGCTCAGGGGCGCGATGGCCTTGGAGACCTGGTACGCCCTTCCCTCCTTGAACTTCAGGCCGTTGCTCCAGGTGAGGCTCATGATCACTGGCCGGGCGCCCTCAGGGAGCACCTCCCTGATCCGCTCCATCTCCTCCGGTTCCAGCGTCAGCTCCTCATCCGCTCCTTCAGCAGGGGCGGCATCGGCGGCGGGAGAGGCGGATTGGGCGGGCGATGCCTCGATCGCCCCCTTTATGCGCCTCGCTAGGTCGGTGATGGAAATGCGCGTGCTGCCGGAAACCTCGAGCTCTTTGAGCATGCGCTCGATGGTGTCCAGCCCAGTGAAGAGGAGCTCGGTCACCGAGCGCTCGGGGCTCTCTCCCTTCTTGCGCAGGACGTCGAACATGTCCTCCATGACGTGGGCTAGCTCCTGAATGGGCGCGATGCCGATGACACCGGCGGTGCCCTTGATGGTGTGCATGGCCCGGAAGGCCTCGTTCATGCTCTCCTCGTCGAAGCCGCGCTCCTCCAGGGAGAGGAGCGTGCTGTTCAGGGTCTGGAGGTTCTCCCTGGACTCCTCGATGAATACGTCAAGATACTGTGAGTTGTCCATGTTCACATCCCCGTGCTGATCATGATGGTGATTGCCTGAGCGATGTCCTCTAGCGGAACTATGCGGTCGGCCGCGTTGAGGTCGACGACCGCCTTGGGCATCCCGTAGACCACGCAGGTCTCCTCGTTCTGCACGATCGTCTTCCCGCCGTTCTTTTTGATGAGCTGCATCCCCGCCGCCCCGTCCGAGCCCATGCCCGTGAGCACGACCCCAATGGTGCGGGGACCGTACTGCGGAGCGACGCTGTTCATGAGGACGTCCACGGCCGGGCGAACGAAGTTGACCTTAGGGCTGTCGTCCAGGTGCAGCCTGTTGCCCTTGAGGACGAGGTGCTTGTTGCCCTGGGCGAGGTAGACCTTGCCCTTCTTGATCTCGTCCCCTTCCTCGGCCTCCTTGACCTCCAGGGTCGAAACCCAGTTCAGCCGCTCGGCGAAGGAGCGGGTGAACCCCTCGGGCATGTGCTGGACCACCAGCACGGCGGCCGGAAGGTTGGCGGGCAGGCGGGACAGGACCTCCGGCAGGGCCTTGGGGCCCCCGGTGGACGATCCGATGAGCACTATCCAGTCACCGTTAAGTGTGAGCATCTGGGTCGGCTGGACCGAGCACTCGTGCATCTTGCGGGGAGCGACCCTCGCCTTTGCCGCTGCCTTGATCTTTGATATTATCCCATCGCTGTCCCGCTCAAGGTCGATGGACAGGGAGCCGGCGGTCTTGGAGATGAAATCTACCGCTCCGAGGTCCAGGCTCTTCAGGGTGATGTCGGCCTGACGCTTGTCCATGGAGCTGAGCATCACCACCGCGCGCGGGGATTCGGCCATTATGTGCTGGAGCGCGGTGAGGCCGTCCATGACCGGCATCTCGATGTCCATGGTGACCACGTCAGGGTTGAGCTGGCGCACTTTCTCCAGCGCCTCCGCCCCGTTGCGCGCGGTGCCGACCACCTCGATCTCCTCGTCCTTGTTGAGCAGATCGGATATGATGCGGCGCATCACGATGGAATCGTCCACCACCAGCACTTTGATCTTGAACACCAGCTCATCTCACCGTCTTGTGGGCCGCTTCGATCAGCTCGTTGTTCTCGAAAGGCTTGACCAGGAAGTCCCTTGCACCGTTGTCGAGGGCCTGCATGACCAGGCTCTTCTGGTTCAGACCGCTCACGATGATTATGCGAGCGTCCTTGTCCACCTCGATTATCTTCTTCACCACGTCGGTCCCGTGCTCCCCGGGCATGATTATGTCCATGGTCACAAGGTCCGGGTGCAGCTTGGCGTACTGGTCCACGGCCTCCTTGCCGTTCTTGGCCTGGCCGACGACCTTGAACCCGTCCTTGGTCAGTATGTCGCTGATCATCGCCCTCATGACCATGGAGTCGTCGACGACCAGGACCTTCTTCTGTTCGCTCATCTCGATACCTCTGCAGTGTTCACCTGTTCCGCTGGGCTCCTGAGCGGCACGCCGCTCTGGCCCGAGCGCATCATTTCAACGCTGTTGACAACCTTCTCCAGGTCGAGCATCATGATCAGCTTGTCCGGAAGCTTGCTGATGCCCGTGAGCGCTGAGGACTCGTTGTCGGACAGGGTCTTCGGCGGCGGGGAGATGCTCTCCTTTGGCACCCTCATCACGTCCTCGACCGCATCGACGATTATCCCGAGCTGATTGTCCCCGACCTCGGCCACGATGATGCGCGACTGCGCTGAGCGGGCCGGGCCGTCGGAGACGATGTTCAACCTCTTCTTGAGGTCGATCACCGTGGTTATCTGGCCCCTCAGGTTCATCACGCCCTCGATGTACGGGGGGAGCTTCGGCACCCGGGTGATGTCCTCGACCTTGCGTATCTCCCTCACCTGGGAGACCACGATGGCGAAGGTCTCCTTTCCCAGCCGGAAGGACACTATCTGCTCGACGTCCCCGGTGAGCTCGACCTTACCTCGCTTGCGAGCCATGTTGAGACCTCACTGCGCCTCTATGCCCCTCTTGGCCAGTGCTTCCTTGACCTTGACCGGCACGTTGGGCTTGCCCCTGGAGGAGGGTGCGGGGGCCGCACGCGGGACCGGCTTTGGCGCGGGCTTCGGCCTCTCTTCCACCCTCTCCTGCTCGCTGCTGATCTTGAACTGCTCGGCGACCCTCTGCAGGTTGACGGCCATCTCGCTGAGCGTTTGCGCCCTGGCGGTCAGGTCCTCCATGCTTGCGGTCAGCTCCTCGGTCGACGAGGCTGACTCCTCGGCGGAGGATGCCGTCTCCTCGGCTATGGAAGCGATGCCGTCCACCGACTTCGCGGCGCGCTGGGCCCCGTCCTTCTGCTTGACCATGAACTGGGCGATGTCGCTGGCCTCGTCCGCGGTGCGGGCGATGGCCGTGGAGATCTCGGAGAACGCCTTCCCCGTGATGTCGACCATCTGCATGCCCTCGGCCGCCTCCTTTGTGCCGCGGTGCATCGCCTCCACGGCCTTCCCGGTCTCCTGCTGGACCTCCTTGATCATCTTGGCGATGCGCTCGGCCGCCTCGCGCGAGTCCTCGGCGAGGTTCTTTACCTCCTCCGCCACGACGGCGAACCCGCGGCCCTGCTCGCCGGCACGCGCCGCCTCTATGGCCGCGTTGAGGGCGAGAAGGTTCGTCTGGTCCGAGATGTTGGTGATGACGTCGACGATCTCGCCGATCTCCTCCGAGCGCTTCCCGAGGATAGCGATGACCTCGGCGGACTCCTCCACCACCTTGGCGATCTCCTGCATCTTCTTGATCGTCGCTTCGACCGTGTCCTTGCCGTTCAGGGCGCCCTCGTTGGCGTGGACGGCGGCCGCATGCGCCGATTCCGACTTCGAGGAGACCGTCTCCACCGAAGAGGCCATCTCGGCCATGACCTTGGCCGTCTCATCCACCTGGGCGGCCTGGTTCTGCGCGCCCCTGGAGATCTGCTGGATGGCCGCCGACACCTGCTCGGTGGAGGCGTTCATCTCCTCGGCGGAAGAAGCGAGCTCCTGGGAGGTCGAGGATACCATGTCCACCGAGTTGTTGACCTCGGTGAGCAGGTTGGTCACCGCATCCTTGAACTGGCGGATAGCGAGATGGACATCCTCGAACAGCTTGAACGCTTCCTTGGTGTCCTCGTCGCACTCCGGCAGCTCCACCGAGGCGGTCAGATCGCCTGATGCGAGCTCCTCCAGCACTCCCTTGATCACGTTGGCCGATTCCACCTGGTAACCGGATATCTTCTGGGCCTTTCTCACCATCTGCTTGATGGAGGTCTGGTCGGTGACGAACTCGAAGGCGCCCATGATGTCACCGCTGTCGCTCTTGAGCGGAGCTCCGGCGCAGTAGATGTCCATGTGGTTGCCGCTGATGGTGCATTCGTTCTCGCAGGTGTGGACCCCCTTGGTACGCATCGCTTCGCTGCACGGGCAGGCCGAGGTGCGGCACTTCGAGGTGTTCCAAAGGTCCGCGCACTTCAGGCCGACCAGTTCCTTCTTGCTCTTGCCCAGCAGTCTGGCCCCGGCCTCGTTTATGTAAACGATGCGGAGGTCCTTGTCCATGAACTGTATGGGGGTCGGTATCGACTCGAAGTTGCCGACCACGGAGTCAAGAGTGTGGTTGATGCCATCGATGATCATCTTGTAATTGCCGCCATGTTGCGACGAGTCGGCGCGTTCGTCCAGTCGACCTTGGATGGCTGCGCGGGCCAGGGACTGGGCGTCCTTGATGAGCGCCCTCATGGCATCACGCGCCTTGACGAGGTTGTCCATGATCTTCTGGAACGCCTCCTTGCTTTCCCGGGTGTACTCGTCCGCCTCCTCCACCGTGGTCTCGAAAGCGAGGTCTCCGTTGGCCAGCTTCTGCAGGTCCCTAGCGACCTTCTCGACCTCGTTCTTCTCGTACTTCATCTTGCGCATGGTCTTGGTGACGTCCTGCAGGACCTCCACATGGCCGATGACCTCGCCCTTGGCGTTCTTGAGGTACGATACGTCGATCTGATTGTACTTCCCATTGCGCTCTGCCATGGAACTGTTGTGACCCTGCTTCAAGCGCACGATGCCGCAGTCCTTGGTGCCGCATACCTGGCCGTTCCATGCCTGGCAGTTCAGGCCCAGCAGCTCGCTCCTAGGCCTCTTGAGGATGTCCAGGGATGCCTTGTTCAGGTAGGTCATCTTCATGTCCGCATCAGTAACGGACAACGGGAACGGGATCGAGTCCAGGATCTGCTCGTACCAGAAGGCCTTCTCCACGACCAGGTCGAGGGTCTTGTTGAACCCCGAGATGACATTGGCGTACTCGCCCTGGTGCTTGGACACATCGGCCCGCTTGCTGAAGTTGCCCTTGGCCGCGGCATCGCTGAGGGCGTTGGAGTCGTCCACCAGCGCCTTGATGGAATTGCGGCATAGGTCCAGGCGCTCCTTGATGATGGCCAGGTCCCCCTTCAGGTCCAGGTCCATCTTCTGGGAGAAATCGCCCTTGGAGATGTGCCCCAGTTGGGTCATGACGGTGATCAGCGGTTTCTGGAAGGTGTCAAAGGTGTCGTTCATCCCTTCGATGATGCTCTTGTAGTTGCCCTCGAACTTGGACGCGTCCATCCTCGTCCCGAGCTTGCCCGCGTGAACCTCTTCCGTGAGGTTCCGCACCGCCTTGGTGATCTCCATCTCCCTTGTGATGTCGGTGATGAGCTCGATGGCGCCGATGACGCTGCCGGCAGCGTCCTTGACCGGTGCGATGGCGCACCGGATGGGCCTGTCCCCTGCGGACAGATGAGCGATGGTGTCGCCGGTGAACGACCGGTCCTCCAGCATGGCCTTGCGCACGACGCAGTTCCCGGCCTTGCAATGGTCGGTGTTCATGAGCAGGTGGCAGGGCTTCCCCACCACCTGGTCGAGGCTCTTGCCCACCATCCTGAGCGCGGCGTTGTTCATGAAGGTGACCTTGAGATCTCGGTCCATGGCCATAACCGGGGTAGGGATGCCATGCAGTAAGGCGAGCGTGCTCTCATCCCCTGCCGATTGAGGCATGATGAAGCCTACACAGCCGGTGACGGTCCCGGTGCTGTCGATGACCGGTCTGGCGGACACGGAAACGGTGAGCCGGGCATCATCGTTATTTGTGAAAACAATGTCCTTGACATCGATGGACCTTCCCGCGGATACAGAATCGAGGACCCTGCAGCCCTTCTTCCCGATGGCACCGTTGAAGACGTCCCGGATCCTCATTCCAACGGCGTCCTTTGAGCTCAACCCGGTCAGGTCGGCCAAGACATCATTAAAGAAGAGGATCTTCCATCCAGCATCAGCGATGAACGCGGCCACTGGAAGGTTGGCGATCATCTCTTCGTCGACAAGCTTATCGGATCCCTGTTTCGTGTAATCACTCTCCAAATGCCAGATTCCAATCATCAGATGGAATTATTATCTATGTGCTAAAAATATGAAAATATATATAGAACGGATGGCCGCCTATCGTAATTGATTATTAGATTCTAGATAAATTGGACCGGTCGACCCCTGATTCTTGCAGATAGGAGCGATGTCGTTCCCTGAGGTGGGAATGAACGCGGTATCAGTGGCCAGGATGGAGATTAAAGGACATGTGAACAAGCAACCGAGCTTATGTTATCTTATAAGATTCTCAAGGTCCGGCAACATCATCAACGTTCTATAATTATGTAATGTTCAAGTTGATCATTGTGTGCGATCACCCTGTTCTCAGAAAGCTCGGTCGCGTGGAACGAACCGACCGGCCAATCTTTTTATTTCTATTGTTTTATGGACATGTCGACCATGGAGAAGATTTGCACCGACAAGGGCTTCCTGGAACTGAAGCGTACGATCGTCGACAGGCTGTCGCTGGACTGCGACCATTATAAGGACGGTTATCTGCAGAGGCGGTTCGCGGTGCGAATGCGGGAGCGGGGGACGAGGACGTACGAGGACTACGTCCGCCTGCTCAAGAACGATCCCGGCGAGTACGACGATCTGATGAGCGACCTGACCATCAACGTGACCCAGTTCTTCCGGGACCAGCCGGTCTTCAGGGCCCTGGAGGACGATGTCCTGCCGATGCTCATCTACCAGAAGGTGTGCCGGGGAGAGTCGTCGATCCGCGTCTGGAGCGCCGGCTGCTCCAGCGGGGAGGAGCCCTACTCCATATGCATACTCCTCAAGGAGCTGCTGGGCGAGGAGTTCGCCAACTTCTCGATCAGCGTCATCGGCTCGGACATCGACGAGGAGGTCCTGCAGAGCGCCCAGGAGGGCATCTACCTCCCCAGGCAGGTGGTCAACGTCCCGAAGCCGTACCTGGAGAGGTACTTTACGCTGGAAGGAGGAACCTATCGCCTGAGCCAGGAGATCAAGGACATGGTGAGGTTCCGCAACGTCGACCTTTTCTCCAGCACCGCCGGCTCGCACTTTGACATGATACTGTGCCGCAACGTGGTCATCTACTTCACAAGGGAGATGCAGGAGAGACTGTACATGCGGTTCTACCGCTCCCTGAGGGACGAGGGATACTTCGTGATGGGCAACACCGAGACCCTGGTCGGCGAGGCCTCCACACTGTTCGAACCAGCGTTCGTACGGGAGCGCATTTACCAGAAGGGGAAGAACGGTACCGTTCGTTGAAGGATACGGAGCACCTTATCCTGGTGTCCCCTAAGATGCTCAACGATTCTTCAAAAAATAATCGAAGCCGAAGGATTTTATCTTGGCACACGAATCAACCTTCATGAAAGGCGTGGCCGTCCCCCTGACAGTCCTGGGCCTGTTCGGCCGCAACAAGAAGGCGGAAAGGCCGGCAAGGAAGGAGGGGGGAGCGTTCATACGGTGCCCGGCCTGCGGCAAGGAGCTGCATAGGACCATAACACGCTGCCCCTACTGCTCAGCGTTCCTCGAGATCGTCTGCCCCAACTGCGATCGAACCACCAACCGCAGCCTGAGCAAGTGCCCGTATTGCGGCGTGCCGTTCGACGAGCGCCGGAAATGATGCCGGCTGGAACGATCACGTGCTCCGGCGTACCTGACGGGTCTGAGCGCGAACGCTACTGACCGACCCTTTGGGACCTTTGACCTCATCGGAGTTCTCGATGACCTTGTTGACCGTCTCGAGCGCGAACAGGCTGATGAAGGTGCCAGTGATGACGATGGCCCTGTGGACGTCCCTCTCCTTGGAGAGGACGAAGGCGATCTCCTTGTCAATGAGCATTATCAGCTCTATGCAGAACCGGCCGTCGGTCGTCACGTAGCCCTTCTCCAACAGCCGTCCGTTCAGCTCCGCTATGTGAGGGATGTTGTCCTTCACCTTCATGACCTTCGTGCGTCCAAGAATCCCTGCCAGCCTCTCAGGTTCCTGGGCCAGGACAGCGGTGACCGGTATCCTCTCGGATATTTGGGCGAGGAGCTTGGAATAGCGGACCGGTAGTATGTTGTTGAAGAAGATGAGCACCACGCTCTCCTTCGCAGTTGTCAGGAGGTCGACCATCTTGTGGTCGATGGCCCACTCCCCCATTAAGGTCCAGATCGGGTTCTCGGCCTTCTCCGCCTTCTGCCCCATCGCGCTGAGCTTCTGCACGATCTCGTCGTTGGCCTGCCTGATCTCCTCCATGAGATGGCTGGACGCTACCAGCGGTTCGTTGGCCCGGTAGCAGATGGGGTTCGTGTTGCCGATCTGGACGAAGCCCTTTTCGGCGAGGTGTTCCATCACGTCGTACGCTCGGGACCTGGGGACCCCGCTCTCGACGCTTATCTCCTTGACCGTCCCCTCGCCCAGGGCTACGGTGGCGATGTACGCCCTGGCCTCATACTCGCTCAGGCCCAGCCTCATGAGGTGTTTGACCAGCTCTGTCATGTCACTGTATCAATGACAACAATCTTAATAACTTTAGGACAATCTGTCCTCACTCCACACGGGAGGATGGGGCATACATGATATTCGACAAGATAGCCAGCGGCGTGACCAAGCACTACAGGATGATCATCATCATCTGGATCGTGGCATTGCTGGTATCGGTTCCGGCGATGCTGCAGGTCAATAGTGCGGTCCAGTACGAGACCGACTTCGGCACCGGGGATGGATATGAGTCCCTGCAGGCCTCGAAGATAATATCGGAACAGTTCCCGAAAACTGAGTCGCCAGGGACCCTGATCGTCCTGATGCAGTCGGACAACATGACCGACTCCGCCGCCCGGAACTTCGTTCTGGAGCTTCAGGACCGCATCGAAGCGTCCCCGAACATAAAATATCTGGATAACGTCACATCCATCTACTCCTACTATTCCAGCGCCGTTCTGGGTACCAGCATACCTCAGCTGGGCAGCAGCATGCGGCCGGTCGAGGAGAACGTCAGCTTCGCCGCGTTCCTCCTCTGGGGCGTCCCTGCCATGCATGTCGCCAACTTCAGCGAATCGGGCTCCGACGCTGCCGCCTATGCATCCACCAGCGCGACGCTGAACTATTACCTTGCCCAGAGCCATGCTGACGCGGGCACCACCGCACTGGCGTTCGGCTACTACAACGCCTTCGCCGCAGCCTGGAACAGTACCTCGGCCATCCCTGACCCGGTCACCAGGGCGACCACGTGCGTCAACAACGTCGGACCGGCCTTCATCAACGGTCTCCCGGCCGATCAGGCGGAGACCAAGGCCCTGCTGCTGGCTGTCCTCAACAGCTTCGACCTCACCAGTTTCAGCGACACGGCCCGCGCCCACGGCCTCGCTCTCAGCATGATCGGCTCCGCGGCCGGGATCACCAACATGACCTTCCTGCAGGAGGTCTACGACCTCGGTCCGGCCTACAATGATGCCAGCAAGGTGAGCGCATTTTCCAACTCCGTGGTAAGGAACGGCACCCTGGCCACATACCCCATCGCCGCACCCCAGCTGCTCACCTCCAACTTCATCTCCAGTGACAACAGGACCATGCTGTTCATGGTGACCTTCAGCGTGGCTTCCGATTATGCCGAGAAGAACGGTGACAAGCCCCTGATGGACAACGTCGGCGAGCTCCGCACGATCATATCGTCCATCAAGGCGGAAAGCGGCTCGGCCACCACGACCTATGTGACCGGGGACGCCGCCATATCTTCGGACATGCAGGTCAGTTCCCAGAAGGACATGTCCATGATCGAGCCGGTCACCATCGCCATCATCATCGTGCTGATGGGCATCATGTTCCGCTCGGTGCTCGGCCAGTTCCTCCCCCTTGGAGCTGTGGGGGTCGCGATCGGGATAAGCCAGGCGCTCGTCTTCGTGATAGGTTCGACGATAGCTCAGATCAACTACACCGTCACTATAATGCTGTTCGCCGTGCTGATGGGCGTCGGTACCGACTACTCCATCTTTATTGTCTCGCGCTATCGCGAGGAGCGGATCAGGGGAGCGACGCGGGAGCAGGCGGTCCACGTCGCGGTGACCTGGGCCGGGGAGTCGATCATGACCTCGGGAGCGACGGTCATCATCGCCTTCTTCGCCATGGCCGTCGCGTCGTTCACCTTCGTGCAGACCATGGGCCTGCTGCTGGGCCTGTCGATCGTCGTCGCCCTGCTCATCGCCCTAACGCTGGTCCCGGCGGTCCTCATGGTGCTGGGCAACCGCATCTTCTGGCCGACCTCCGGCAAGAGGTTCAGCAGCTACTCCAAGAAGCTGCTGGAGAGGAAGAAGGAGGGCAACCACGGTTACTTCCACCGGGCAGCATCGTTCTCGGTCAAGCATGCCTGGGCGGTCATCATCGTGGCCATCCTGGTGACCGTGCCGACGACCTACATCTTCGTCACCCAGGAGACCAGCTTCGATTTCATCGGCAGCATGGGCAAGGCCGAGAGCATCGACGGGATGAACGCCATGACCGGCGACTTCGGCGCTGGCATGATCATGCCGACCAAGATAGTGATCACCGGCCCCACCCAGGTGTACAATAACGGGACCTTCAACAACGAGTACCTGGACGCAATAGAAAGCCTAACGGCCACGGTCGCCTCCGACGCCAAGGTCCAGAAGGTGACCAGCATCACCAGGCCTTACGGCGAGACGTTCGACTATCGCAACCTCAGCTCCATGCCACCAGAGGCCCATGCCCAGATGGAAGCGGCGATGTTGCAGGACCTGGGCAACGACAACACCACCGTGCTCATGACGGTCGTCCTGAGGGCAGAGCCGCAGAGCGCCGACTCCGTGAGCTTCATGGCCACCCTGAGGGATGAGATGGCGAAGGCCAAGGCGAACCTGCCCGCCCTCGCCAGCTCCACCATCCTGGTAGGAGGTTCCACCGCGACCCTCTACGACATGAGCCTCGCCACGACCGAGCAGTTCACCAACATCGAGGTCCTGGTGGTCATCGGCATATTCATCGTGCTCATGATCGTCCTCGGCTCGATCCTGCTCCCTACCTTCGCCGTGATCTCCATCGCCATGAGCATCTCCTGGGCCTTCGCCGCCACCACCCTGTTGTTCGGCACATGGCTGGGGAAGCCGATCCTGTGGTTGATCCCCCTGATCCTGTTCGTGATGCTGATGGGCATAGGAATGGACTACAACGTGTTCATCCTCACCCGCATCAGGGAGGAGGTCCACAAGGGCAAGGAGATCAAGGAAGCGGTCGTGGACGCCGTCGACTGGACCGGTGGCATCATCACCGCCCTGGCGCTCATCATGGCCGGTGCCTTCGGTTCCATCATGCTGTCCAGCAACACCATGCTGCAGGAGTTCGGGTTCGCGCTGTTCCTCGCGGTCCTGCTCGATGCCATGGTGGTGAGGACCTACATCGTCCCCGCGGCCATCGTGATCATGGGGAAGTGGGCATGGTGGGCCCCTGGCCGCCTCCAGAGGGAGGGAAGGGCGGAGAAGATGAAGAAGAAGTCAAAGACGGAGTGAGCACAAGGGGTGCCGCCCCCCACCTCTTTTTTTCCATCTTTTTTCCTCACATCACTGCATCGGCTCGATCTCGATTAACGACCCCGAGGCCCCGCTGTACCCTGCCCCGGAACGATCCGATGAGACCTGATGCTCAATATTTGACCGATGGTGATCTTTGCTGGAGGCCGAACCACGCCGGATACTATATCGCCCGGAAGCGGGTCGTAAGAGCGATGTGCGATCGAAGATCGCTCCGCATGACATCTGGATGCTGACCTGGTCGTCGTCCAGTCCAACGAACCGATCTAGTTCCGGGACTGTTCTACCTCCCTTTCCGAAACAATGAGCTCGAATCGATAGGTAAGTATGAAGGAGGAAAGGATGGCAATGGCGATCACCGGGGCCAATCGGATATCGAAGAGGGCCTGGATGATCATGGCCAGGGCGATGGGCGATTTCATAAGGGCGACCGCTACTCCTGCCATGACCCCCACGATGCACACGACCTCCGGGATGAAGGGCATCAGCTGATGAATGGCCAGGCCCATCGCCGCCCCAATGAAGAACGAAGGGAAGATGTAGCCGCCAGACCAACCTAGGGAGAGGCACATCACCGTCACCAGCACTTTGAGCAATGCCAGAACGATCAATGTCACCAACCCGAGCTCCACCGCGCTATCGATCAGTCCCTGTATCTCCGCATCTCCCGAGAACAATACCTGAGGAAAGATCGCTGCCACCATTCCAAGAATGAGGCCGGCGAGCAGGGCCAGTTCGACCGGACGCGATCGCCACCTTTTTGTGTAATGCCTTGTTCCTCTGAACAGATAGATAAAAAGTAATCCCAGTCCTCCTCCGATAAGGCCGAGCGGGACCGCATAACCGAGCTCGATGAGCTTCAACCCGCCATAGGCCGGGAAGTGATAATTGCCGCCGAAGGCATAGCCGGTGAGGGCGAAGAAGATCGTATAACCGACCGATGCCGCCACTATGCTGGGGAGCAGCAGTTTCCAGGAAAGCTTCCCCTTCTCCAAACCACCCTCGATGACGAACATGGCGAACCCGAACGGCGATGACAGGAACGATCCGAACATACCGCTCATGCCGGAGAGGGTGGAGATCCCCACGGCCGGTCGAGGCAGCTTCAACTTTTCCGCAACCCAGGTCCCCAATGCCCCGCTGCCCCCGGTCAAGGGCCCTTCCGGACCTATGGAGCCCCCGAAGAGCAGACCGACCAACCCTCGGACCATCCCGACAATGCCATTGCGGGGGTTGATCCTCCCGCTATCTGTTATCTCCGCCATTTCCTCGGCCAGTAACTTCGGTTTGACCCCGGTGGAGCGTGTTATCAGGCCGATGACAAGACCGCCCAACAGGCAGGCGGAGATGATGAACGCGGGAGAATCTGCCCCGTTATCGAGGCCCAACCAGCCCGCAGCGTTCTCCCAGAGGGCCGTTGTACCGAACCGTAGAACGAGGACAAAGACAACTGTGATGAGCGCGCCCAATGCGCCAATGGCACCTGATAAAAGCAGAAGCATGAAGAATGGTCTGCTCCTCATATCGACGTCCACCTCGACCGATCCTGCCTCCTCTCGGTCCTCTCCTCCCGATGACATTTATAACTCCGTAGAATAGATGGGAGCCCATGATATCTTATTCCCTCATCAGGGGCGAAGGACGGCGGGCCCGAAGGATCGGCCCTGTTGAGGATGCTCGTCTATACATCTGACGCTCGAGGAGTTTTGAACGAGGTCACCCCGCTGACCACCCTGGTCGCTCCGAAGAGCATTACCAGCATCCCTACCATGGAGAAGATGAGCTCTAGAGCCAACCTGGGAGCGAGCAATAGGGTGGTGCCGATGACCAATGACACTGCCCCCACGAGCAGGGAAACGAGGCCGATGAAAGGGCTCGAACCGTCCTTCCGGTGCTTCAGCATGAATATGCCCGTTGATAGGTTCCAGAATGCCAGGAACAGCACCAAGGCCAAAGCGAACAGAAAAATGTACTTCAATCCCAACGCTCCAACCATGATGAGAACGATGCCAAGGACGACCTTTATCGGATCGAACCTGTCGTGCCGTCGGAGGGTGCCCTCCACCAAGGTAAAAGCCCCGAACCCTATCGCGGCAATGCTCAGCAGGATCACCGTACTAAGGGCCAGGAAGTTCGGGTACAGCACTATGATGAGGCCGATCAGGACGAGGAACAGGCCCGATACCGATCTTGCGACGAGGGCCCACCTGCTGACCCTGGTGATGAGGGTCTCCTCGGCCAGGCTTTGTTGCATCATGACCCCCACCGTTGCGAAGCCGGAATAGACGAAGAGAAGGAAAGGAGAATCGACCTTCAGATGGCCGAATGGGCTCTTGTCCGGATCGACCATGTCCAGATGCACAGAGAAGTGGTCTCCCATGTCGTGGGCGTGCAGTCTCCCCTTGCGCATGGCCCCCTTGCTTCCCTTGTGAGGTATGTTGTACTTCGAGACCTCCCATCCATCGAGCGGCTCGGTGACCTCGGACTTGAGGACGTCCACCTCCTTTGTTCCATGATAGAGGTCCTGCACGAGATCATCGAGAGAGGGCATACCATAGCATCGATGGACGCTCCAAGATATTATACTATGAAGGACACCCCCGGAGCTCGGGGGGCCTACATACTTCACTATTAACGTCCTACTCAAATTTTATTAGATGAACACGGTCGATAGATTGATTACCTCATGGTAGGGGTCTTACATATGTCTCGGAGGATTGGGCACGGGCGATATAGCTCTCCAGGATGCGATCGACCTTAGGTCTCGGGTCCAGGGCGAGATCGACCTCTATCGAGGTATGGAGGGAGCGATGATGGCCCCGACCGGAGGGAACATGATCTCCTTGGCCATCTCCACCATCCTGCTGGCCCTGTCGATCATCATAATGCTCATCTGGTCGACGGTCCCCCTCCTCTGGATCGTCGCGACCTTTGTCCTTTATTCCTTCAACTACATCGTCTTCTTCCTCCCCATCTCTCGACATCCCGGGGTCGAAAATAAGAAGAAGGAACCGTCCCCCAAAAGATCGATCAAGGGACCACTGCGCTACCTTTTGAAGAAGAAGCGTAAGTTCGCGCTGGAGGTGGGGGCGACCATGTTCCTGGTCGGCCTGGTGCCCCTTGCCCGCAGCTTTTTCGTGCTTTTCGGGGTCGGCCTGGTGCTCACCGTCTACTACGGGGTCCTGCAGAGCGTGTATCCTTTCGAGCTGACGATCGGACTGTGCATTCAGATATTGGTGATAATGGGCTATTTCGTCCTGGTGGTCACGGTGAGCCCTCAATCGCAAGGCTTCACCAGGATCGCCCGTTCCTTCAAGTTCCGCATTCTGACCGCACGGTCCAAGGGGAGACCGGCCTACATCTGGGCGATGACCATATCGGGATTCATCCTGGTGGTCGTATCGCTGCTGGCCATTGGGGCCATCCTCCTGCCGGGAAGGACCATGGGCGCGGTGATAGAGTTCTTCAAAACTAACGGCAGCGTCCCCCTGCTTCTGTTCGCGGCCATTTTGCTCACCGAGTTCTACGTCATGAGGTCCATCCAGAGCAGGGGAAGCCGCCGAATGGTCATTGCTCTCATCGAGCAGAAGCTGCAGGAGCTAAGAACCGATTGCTTGGAACCCCTGGACGCCATCATCACAGAGGCAGGATCCCGCAACCTCACCTTCATAGATTACCAGAGATACCAGGAGGTCCTGTACACCTTTTACCCCCTGGCGTTCTATGATGTTGTGGAGACCAACCTCTTCGGGTACTCGCCGGTGTACCTGGTGATACCAAAGATAGACCTCCTGTTGGACGAGCAGGTGCTCCAGTATGTAGGCGTGGCTCACGATCTCGATGGCAAACCCATTCTGAAGGAAAGTGAGAGCCCCCGGGCGGGAACATGATATCGAAAACAGTGGTCCCCTCTACAGAAAAGTACCTAGCATGACCATTGTTCTGGAGAGCCGCGGCCAGGGAGACCCCGTCCTTGATCGATACCTGGTCACCGTGGACGTGTGTTCTCTTTCGTACCTTTCCAAAGCAACCCAACTATGAGCAGAACGATCCCGATCGTGAGCAATCCGCCAAGCGGCGCAGTGAAGCCGCGCACAGCGATCAAGATCAAGGCTATGGCCGCACCGATGCCCCCGATCGATATTGCCCTCAACTTCCATATGTTCAACAGCTCACTTCCATTTCGTCAATATCTCTTCCCTCTTGAAGGTGGATCTGGCAACAAAAAAGAGCAGCACATCGACCACCAGTAGGATCACAGCGATGATCAGAAGGTTATTGTTGTCCCCAAGGTCGACCAGCTTCAGCTCACCGGCCACATAGATCCCTGCCAATGGAAGGATCAGCAGAGCTCCGATCTGCTGTGAGATCCGCACGTCGCTGACCTTCGAAGAGACGAAAACGTTCCACTCGACGCTCATCAATGCAGCCAGAGGGACCATGATAAAGAGAACGATAGCGGTGTTCGGATTGGGGAAGAAGTAATAGCCAAGTGT
Source organism: uncultured Methanomassiliicoccus sp. (assembly GCA_964426205.1). Lineage (GTDB taxonomy): Archaea > Thermoplasmatota > Thermoplasmata > Methanomassiliicoccales > Methanomassiliicoccaceae > UBA6. The sequence goes on from CAYRPG010000014.1 coordinate 25,208, forward strand.
GTTAAAAGTGACCAGATCCACCAGCGCCATGAAAAGTATGGAGCCCCCCAATATGGCCGACACCGGCGGCAGAAATGCTGATATTCCCTTTCCAAGCAAGATCTCGCTATCTGTTACCGGGGTGGCCAAGAGCGGTTCCAAGCTTTTCTGTACCTTCTCGCCGACTATGCTGTATGAGGCGATGGCCGTCGGAAGGAACCCCGCGATGATCACGAAGAAGAAGGCGAAGGACGGCAGGAGCGTTGGAAGCGACGCTGCAAAACCGGTCCTGTTCCCGACGAGTTTTATGACCACCGGAAATAGTATCGCAATGATGATGGGGACGACGAAGGTCGAATAGATGATGTTCCTTTTCTTCCTGAAGGTTTTGAAGTCCTTTGACGCGATGGCCCATGATTTCTCGAATCGCATACAGATCACCTAACAAGCTTCAGATATGCTTCCTCCAGGGTGGAGCCGGTCACACTGACCAATTGGACCCGTCCTCCTGCTTTGAATATCGCGTCAAGGATGTCGGGGTTCTCTCTATCGGGGTCCTTGACATCGATCACCAGTTTGTTGCCTTCAACGGCCATGTTCCCTATCGTGAGCTCCTTCAAAGCTGTTAGGATGGGGTCGTTAACCTGCTCTAGCTGGACCACGGTCTTCTTACCTCGGACCGACCGCTCTAGCTCTTCAGGCGTTCCAATCGCCCTCAGCCTTGTGTTCAAGATCCCGATCCTGTCACAGATCTTGCTCGCCTCGTCCAGATTGTGGGTGTTCAAGAATATCGTCCTTTTCTGATGCTTCAATTCAAGGATAAAATCCCTGACCGTTTTGGCGGCCTCTGGATCCAAGTTGGCGGTCGGCTCGTCCATGAACAGGACTTGAGGGTCATGAATGAGGGCGCGGGCCAATGCGAGCTTCTGCCTCATTCCCTTAGAATATGTCCCGACCGCGGCATCCTTCCTTTCCCAGAGGCCCAACATCCTGAGAAAGTGCTCGATGTTCTCCTTCCTTTGCGCTTCTGTGCAATCGTAGAGTTTGCCATAGAAATCTAGGTTCTCATAGGCGCTTAGTTCTTCATAGAGGCCGACGTTGTCAGGAACGAAGCCAATGATCTTTCTGATCTTGAGCGAATCGGCCTCATCAGCAATGTTATAACCCGCAATCGAAGCGTCTCCATCTGTTTTTGATATCAGACAGCAAAGCATCCTGACCGCGGTTGTTTTGCCCGCACCGTTCGGCCCAAGAAGGCCGAAAACCTCTCCCTCCCCGACGTTCAAGGTGAGTTTGTCCACAGCGACTAGATCGCCAAAGGTCTTGGTCAGATTCTCGATCCTTATCATTTGCTATCTCCAGTGAAAGCCATAGGTGATCGATTCGCCTCAGATGACGATCGTACGCGTTTTCCTGTAGTTCTATTGGAAAACCAGCTTAAAAAAACCTCTTGCGTATCCGCAATGCACCGTTGATCGCCCCGTATCGTAGCTTACCGAACGATCTCCATATTCTGGATGTGTCACGATATGAGGGTACCGACCGAGGATCAGCAGATGGGGAGACCCATGTGTAGAGGGTCGGCTTTCTCAATACTAAGGCGGATCAGGAGATTGGGCCCTGGTGAGATCACCATTGTCCAGGATTGAAGTAAAACCAAACACCGGATGGTGGCGGGCGAAGGGGCGGGCTAGAGTCGTTCCTTATCTCTCAGGTAATGCTAGGTTTGTTTGGAGAAAATATGTGATCATTTCATCGATAATACTGGAAGGAATATGATCGATGATATGGATTGATGGCAACTATTAATCTCGCGGAAGTCGATTCATTCAATGGGGGATCGAATCAGTGAGCGATGAATCCATCGAGACGCTTCGGGGTCTTCGGGGTTTGATGGATGAAGCTATGGCCAATTTGGCCAAGCAGACGTTCAAACATCTAGTTGATGAATCCGGTATTGCAGACGCAATGGCGGCGGTTAAGCCATACAAGAATCGGAATGCGTACATTCTGATCTGTATGGTCAAGAAGAGACTTGGACTTAAGGGGCCAGGGATCGAGGCTCTCACCATTCCGATGTGCATGGCACAGGTAGGAATAGCTGGTGTGAACAATATCCATGAAGAGATCAAAGAGAAAGGGGCTGTTTGTTATGTCGATTCCTGTGCCTATGGAGATGCGATCCCTGAGTTCTGCGTAGTTGTTTCTCATTATACGACTGACCTGATATGCGAGGCTTTGAATCCAGAATACGAATGCATCTGGACCCATCATCTGACCAACGGCGACCCCTACGATCGATACATCTATAGGAAGAAGAAGGGAGACTACAAGGACCTGGACGACCTGGGAAAGACAATAAAAAGGATTCAGAAGTTTGAAGTCCCTCTCGAAGAAGAAAGGCAACTGAGAGATTACGTCTTGTTCAATGTTCTGGATGCTATGGTGGAAGGATTCATCGACCTACATGGGTCACAGAAAACGTTAGAGGTCCTAATTCCCATGGCAAAAAGAATTGGAATGGAGGCCGGAAAAAAACTAGTAAAAGAAAACCCAGGAATGAAAAATGACGCAGCCTCGATCGGGCATCTGCTCGATATGTTCGGTCATGCAATGATGCAGCGTGGAAGCGCTCAGTTCCTCTCTAAGGATGATTTTACGAAAGAAGTTACAGACTGCCCCTTTCAGACTTTTACTCATGAGATGTGCAGGATGATGGAGGGCTTGATGCAGGGCATCATTCATTCCTTGAATCCGGATCTGGAATATTCATATGATGCCATGATGACCAAGGGCGACGTATGTTGTAAGTGGCGTTTGAGGGACAGGGGGACCAAGCCTGTTCTCATTGAAAAGATGATGCCAGAAACATCAGACCCATTGGCCATGTTGAAGATAAGGCTGGTGAAAGGAGAGATTGACAAGAAAGAATATGAGGAGATAAAGTCTTTAATTACGTCCTAGTCTTTGACTATTAAAATATAACTTTAAAATTATATGTCCTGTTTAGAAGAAGCCATGATGAAGGTCATCGGTCGCTCCAAGATGCCGGGACATAAGGTTACGAACCGAGGATTCGCAGTGGCATGGATCCATGATTGTAGGGACGATCGCCTTACCATCTAGGACATCAAATAGCTAGGACATGAGCCAGATAAGTAGCAGTGATGATTTACCGTCGCACCAGAGATCAAGAGGCCGTTCATTAAGAATGGATTGACCTCCATTTCCGTTCCATAAGCTATATGGTAATTTAATTGTAAGGGTTGTGCGATATTTCACGCACTCGTTAAAGGTGTGAACCAGTGCCAGGTAGCCATTGCCCACGCGGTCGGCTGCCCGCTGCCGAACGCCAGGTTCAGGTTGGTGACCATGGCGTTCCGCGTCCTGAGGGTATGATCTTGGGATAGGCTTTTTCCGGCGAGCGCAGCATCGGCCACGGAGGATATCTCGGCGATGGAAAGCCCCTCAGAGATTATTCAGCGTCGTGGCATACCAGACCGCCATTGCCGCTGGGCATCGCAGACCCAGTCATGCCGCTCAGAGCGATGATCATCTTGAAGGTGGCAGCCTGCTGAGCAAGTGTTCCTCCGCCGTTCTTCGCGGCCGTCGGGTTCGGCAGATCATAGGTCATGGCACCGCTGGTACCGCCCGTACTCTTCTGGAAGTTCTTCGGTCTGGCAGCGTCCGTCCACTGGTATCCGTTCACCTTAGTGTGGGTGGCGTCGTAGATGCCGAGACCGGCCCATTGAAGAACGATGTGGAGAGCTCCACGGTGAGCGGCGGCCCTGGAGCCCCGGTACATCCATATCTTCGGTATAGGCGATGAACGTTCCGTGACATTATGCGTCATCGGTGCCCTGGTAGGTGACGTCCTGGAGGTCATTGGCGGCCAAGGCGAGCTGCGGATGGACCGTTTCAAGACGGACCTAGGGCGCACGAAAGGACCTCAGGGTCAGGATGGTTTTTTAAACCAGAAGCATCCGCAACCATATTTCTGTTCTGCGACCATGCTCGGCACGGCGTTCCTGATCAGACCCATCTCTGGTTGATTATCTGGGATCAGGGCAAACTCCATGAGATCGAGATCCGAAAAATATTCCATTATCTGCTCATAAGAATAGATGCGATGTGCGTTGAACGCCACCCTGGGTTTTCCAACGGGAACAACAAAGAGCAGATCACCACCTCTGGAAAGCACCCTTTTCAGTTCCCCTATCGCCTTTATGTCTCCCTTAGGGTCCATCTTGTCGCCGTATCTTCCCAGGCCTATATGCTCGACAACGTGCATGCATGACAGAGAGGGGACGCTGTTATCGCTCATGGGCAGGGAGCAGATATCTCCCTGCATGCTCCGCAGGCCGTTCAGATGGATCTCGGCAGGTCGGTACTCATAGAACTCCACTGGAATGAACCCTGAGACTATTGAGCAAAAATAGAGGGTGGACGATATGTCGACATGCTTCTTCGGCTTTGTCTCCTGCAGTACTCTCGCCGCCCACCCGGTATGGTAGATATAGTGTGAATCGAAGCCATGGTTGGCGGTCCTTTCATGGATTATTGCATAATGGTCCTTCCATTTTATTGGAAAACGATCATCCATCGTGCTGGATGCATTCTTGAAACGCCAATAATCGCGAAGATAGACTAAATATCGGGGACCGCTGAGCCCTAGCCGTCCCAATTTGAGCGTGGTCCTGTTCATTGTGGAAAAAGAAGAACCCAGTATATTTGAGTTTTAGTTCATATTATTGAGGAATGCAATCATGTGGATGGTTTTGGACCATAATCAGATCGTTTGTTTTGATAAATATTGGGCTATTCCCAATCGTCTTTCTCAGCAATCTCCTCATCCCGCATCTAAATGTCCAGGACCTCAGCCACCCATTTTCACGATGTTGAGGAACGAACGGTGATCATTTACATGAACGATCGGACAACCTTGATCGACAAGATGGGGGGGATACTGGCATACGGCAGCTGCACGCAGTTCGTAAATGTCCAGGCAGCAGATTCCATGCATCAGAGCGGATCGACCGAAACCCGTGGTCCGTAGATGAGGGACCTCCGCTCGGCCGAGGATCTCAGGCCAGGACCTGACCACTTGTTGTCCGAGCTCGATGCTGACACCATCGATGCGTTCATCGTGCCAGAGGGCGAGCCACAGCGCATCATGGACGATCCCTTGCTGACAGGGGGACCGCGGGAGGTCGACCATCCCCGCTGACTCGGGAGCTTGTGACCGAGGTGCCCTATGTTGGAAGCAAGGACCCCCCATATTTGGCGCGTTGACCAAAGGCCTGCCAGCCTCGCTCCCTTGACGCTCTGGTCCCCCTTCATGCCTTGCCCGCCTTACGCGATGGTTTTCTTCTCCTGTTCCGCCATCACCTTGCTGACCCGCATCCCGATGGCCGCCGCGAGCATCATCGTCGGCATGCCCTGGGACCTCGGTACCAGCGAGAGGTCCGCGACCCAGAGCCCCTCCGGTAGCGCGGCCGGCCGCATGGTCTCCACGTCCTCCCTTCCCAGGGGCAGCGTGCCCCCCAGATGGCCACCGTTGATCAGGCCCTGCGTGAACGGCCCCTTCACCCCGGCGTCGGACATCAGCTTCTTGACCAGGCGCGCCGCCTCGGCGATGTTGGCCCTGTCCCCCGGGCCGAGCACCTTGCTCACTCCCCCGTCCTCGTCCACGCGGCCGTTCGCCTCGTCCGCCAGCTTCACCATCACCCCCACGCGATCGTTGATACCGACCTTCCGCCACGAGGGCTGAAAGAAGTGCGATAGGAGATCGACGTACGGAGAGATCATGTATCTTTCTTTCCTGGCATACCAGGCCATGGGGACCTCGCCTAGCTGCCTGGAGCCCGGCCTCACGCCCCCGAAGGTGATGACCGGATCGATCCAAAGGCCGTCGCTGACCTCGATGCCCGATCTCCGGAGTATGCGGGCCGTCCCGATCCCTCCGGCCGCCAGGACGACCCTTTCGGCCCTGATCGTGACCTCGCCGGACGCGGTCATCGCCCTCACGCCGGCGGTCCGCCCTTTCTCGAACACGACCCGCCTCACCTCGTGCCCGTAGGATATGCCCGCTCCGTTCCTCACCGCCTCATCGATCCATGCACGGGAGTCCCACCTGGCGCCGGACGCGCAGCCGAGCTCGCACATGCCGCAGCTCTTGCATCTGCTCATATCCATCGCCTTTGGCGTCGGGACGGGGGACAGGCGCATCTTCTTGGCCGCATCGAACATCTCCCCGGTCGTCGGCCTCCAGTGCTCCCTCGGCATCGTGCTTACCGGCAGCACCCTGGCGATCTCAGTGAACTCCTGCTCGAGGTCAAGCCCGATCTCCCGGAGGCCCTTGTCCGTCGGCACCATGCTGCCGCAGGACAGCACCGTGCAGCCCCCCGCACCAAGCCCCCTTACCATCACGAGATCGCCGGACCTCGAGGTCCGCATGTGGGGGAACAGCCGGCTGATATTCCTCTCGCTTCCCAGCAGGCCGGTCCTCCGCAGCGCCCCCGCGTGAAGCACCTTCCTCGTGAGCGGCCTGAAGGGCCGTCCGGCCTCCAGGACCTGGACCTCGTACCCCGACGAAGCGAGCTGCCTGGCGGCCATCGCCCCGCCCGCGCCGCTGCCGACGACCAGTGCTCTCATTCCCTCGGCCCCCAGGTCAGCCCCGCCTCGCACAGGCATGACGACGGGGAGTTGCGCCTCGTGAACGTCATCCTCGCCCGGGGGTTGAGGCCCTCCACCACCCCCTCGTCCATCGCGCTGATCACCTCGCAGGTCAGAGGCCCGTAACCTCCGGACAGGGAGCACCCCCGCACCAGTATCCTCGCCCCCCTGCCGTCGCGCTCGACATCGAACCCTATGCCGAGCATGCGGTACAGCAGCCTGGCGGCAGCGAGCAGGTCGTCCTCGCCATCGTCCAGGCGGAGCCGGGACCTCAACCTCGAGCCAAGGTCCACACCGGCGGCGTGCATCGCTTCCCGTCCCTCGTTCACCCCTGCTTCCAGGCCCTTCCGCTCGACGAGCAGTCTCACCAGCCGTGCGTGCTTCGCTGCCATGGCCTCACGGAAATCGGCAGGCGATGAGGGCATGCTGCCCCCGGTGACGGACGCGACCGCGCTCCGATCGTCGACGAGCGCTCCCAGCGGACCGCACACCGTGCGGTCCACGAGCTCCAGCCATGGCATCACCGCCCGGCCCCGGACGAGCAACGATGCGGCCCCGAGCCTCAGGCTCACGGCCTCGCCTCCCTGCCCACGTGCAGCACGCTCTCTGGGGGAGGCGAGCCGGAGTAGAGGGAGGAGACCACCGGTCCGAACCTCCTCATGAGGACCTCGCGCCTCAGCTTCATGTTGGCGGTCATCTCCCCCCGCCCGATGTCCAGGTCGTACGGGAGCACGGCCCAGGCCTTGGGCCTTTCCGCCGAGGACATCTCGGTTCCCGCCTTCGCCATCTGCCCGTCCCAGAACGCTCCTTCCCGTGCGGCCTGCTCCGGCTCCACCCACAGGATGGCGGTGCCGTACGGCCGGCCGTCCACGATGAGCATCGCCTCCACCACCCCGGGGATCTGTCTCAGGGCGGATTCGACCTTTGCCGGCATGATGTTCTTGCCGTACGAGCTGATCATCACATCCTTGATCCGGCCGTCGATCACCAGGCTGCCGCCCTCGGTCATCCTTCCCAGGTCACCGGTGGCGAGCGGACCCCCCGGTCCGTCGGCCGCCAGAGGGTGGTAGCCGCGCATGACCTGCTTACCCTGGACGAGTATCTCACCGTTCCCGGATATGGCCACCTCGGTCTCCGGCAACGGCTCCCCGACGGTGCCGATCCGGTTCCTCCCGACGCGGTTGAGGGTGATGAGCGGGGCCTCGGTGAGCCCGTACGCGTTGTGCACCTCGATGCCCAGGGAGCGCAGGTTCTCCAGCAGCCCATCGTCGCAGGGCGCCGACCCCACGATGAGCTGACTGCACCTGTCCAGCCCGGCCTGCCTCAGCACCATCGGGCCGAGACGCCTTCTCGCCCACCGCCCGGCGCGGGAGCTCCCCAGGCGGGCATCGAGAGCGCCGAGGCGGGATCCCTGGAACGCGTCCCAGAGCTTCTCGTAGAACCTCGGTACGGAGAAGAACACCGTCGGGCGCACCGCCCTCAACGCCGGGCGCAGGGACCGGAACTCCTCGAGGAAATACAGCCTCAGCGGCGCTGGAGCATAGTACGGCGAGTACGTGCCGAGGATCCCCTCGACCACATGGTTCATCGGAAGGAAGGAGAGGTAGCTGACCTCGCCGTTCCTCGCCTCCCAGGGCGGAAGGGATGCTATCGTCTCGGCCATCCACCTCAGGTTCCCGTGGTCGAACACGACGCCCCGCGGCCTGCCGGTGGTGCCCGACGTGTACCTGATGGTGGCGATGTCGTCGAACCCCGCCTGCGGAAGCCGCATGTCCACGTTGCCCCTGCCCAGGAACTCGCTCCATCCGACGGCACCGTCAGGCGTTCCGGTACGGGCGAACGAGACGCACTCGACCCCGGGGAGCGTTCCCGGGACCCCGTCGATCGACGGGCAGCCGATGAACAGCATCCTCGCCCCGCTGTCCTCGATGATCGACCTGATCTCGCTGGCCGGCGAGGTGTAGTACAGGGGAACGCTCACCGCGCCGGAAAGGCCGATGGCCACCTCGATGGCAAGATAGCGGGTCGAATTGAAGCCCACGACCGCCACCCTGTCCCCCTTGCCGATTCCTGAAGCAGCGAGGGCCCTCGCCGCCCTCATGGCGTCCTTCCTCACCTCCGCGGCATCGCGTTCGATCGTCTCCCCGCCTACGATGTCGAAGAGCCTGACCTTTCGGCGGTGGCGGCCCAGGCGGAAGATGATCTGCTCGTGCACCGTCCTCTCGCTGCGGTGCATGAAGCCGTACCTCGTCCCGAAGGCCAAGGCCTTCGCTGTCGCGTCCTTCCAGTCGAGCTCCTGCCGGCCGATGAGCTCGTCCATGGTGTCCCTACGGAACGTCTGGCCCTGCTCCAGGTAGGACATGATCGGCCTCATGTCCCCCTCCCCGCCCCTCGACGAGGTCATCCTCCCGGACATTGAGATGAGCCCGTTCGCCAGCGGCCGCGGCAGACGGACGAACCTGGCCCTGGGCAGCCTGACCCCCAGCTCGCTCGCGGCCCATTCCCTCACGAGGTCCACCAGCTCCTTCACCGTCGGCAGGTCCTCAGCGGGGGGCACGAGATGCGCCGTCCTCCCCGCTCCCCGGGGATCGAGGGTCATCTGCACGATCGCATCCGCGGCGAGGTCACCAGGCACCATGTTGACCTTCCCTGACGGGTCGATGGGCATCGTCCTAAGCCTGCCGGTCAGGTAGAGCCGCAGGGGGTAGTACAGCGTGTTGAACGTCCTGATCCACCCCCTTCCGGTCTCCCCCACGATCATGGCCGGCCGGAACATGGTGAACGGGAGGCCGGAGCTGCGCACCTCCCGCTCGCCCTCGGCCTTGCTCCTCTCGTAGTTGCTCGAGAAGTCCAAGCCGGTGAGGTCCTCGGACATCTCGCCCTTGGACGTCCCGCACACGTAGGCCGTGGAAACGTGGGAGAACCTGGCCAGGCCGTGGTCCCGTTGGATCTCCGCGGCCAGGGCGAGCAGGTTCCTGACCCCCTGCACGTTCGTCTCCCTCAGGACATCGATGTTCCCGTTCAGGTCGAGGTCCGCGGCCGCGTTGATGATGACATCGACCTCCCTCCTGGCAGCATCAAGGTCCTCCCCGCTCAGGCCGATGTTCTCCCGGCGCAGGTCCCCGGGGACCGCCGAGATGCTTCGGCCCACCTCCCTCGCCAGGTCGGGCCAGTCCCACCACGCCTTCCTGAGGCGGAGGGCCGCCTCCTCCCTGTCCCGGGAGCGGACGACGGCCATGACCTGCACGTCCTCCCCGAGGAGCCGCCTGGCGATGAGGGTCCCGAGGAACCCGGTCCCTCCGGTCAGCAGCACGGTCCTGCGTTCGCTCATCGCCCGCCCTCCAGGAACTCCCTCAGGAGCGTCCTGTTCCTGGACATCCGGGCGGTCTGGTCCCTGAATCCCCTGCGGACGGTCGCGCTGACCCTCTCACCGTCGTCCATGATCGTCCCTAGCATCCGGCCAGCGCGGTCCCAGTCCACCCCGCCCTGGTGCCGCATGAACAGCTCGTCCCCCAGCCCTATCTCTCCGAACAGGTCGTCCAGGCGGCGGTCGTGGCCGATGGCCATCATGGGAACGCCTGCCGCCATCGAGAGCACCGCGGCGTGATACCTCGACGCCACCAGCGCGTCCAGGCCCCTGAGGCCGGCGGTCATCTGGTGGGCGTTGAGATCCGTCGAGCTCATCACCGTGCTCCTGTCGGAGCGCTTCATCCTCCGCCTCACCTCGCGCACCAGCGGCTCGTCCAGGCTCTCCATGCTGATCAGGACGACGTCCCTGTCCCACCTGTCCACTATCTCATCGGCCATCCTCGCGAAGCCTTCCGCCAGCGACCTGCTGGCGATGCGGCGCTCTCTCGACCTGGAGAAGTAGTACGGCCACCGGTAGCAGTCGCTCCGACGGCCGAACGGCCTGGCGACCACCGGCCAGAGGTAGAAGTCGACGAGGGCCAGACCTACCTTCCCCTGGCCTTCCCTAGCGATGCCCGAGCATGCCGCTTCACCGTCCTTGATGTCGAAGTCGAACGCGGTGTCGGCGGTCACCTCGATGGGGGCGTCGACACCCCAGGCCCTCAGCCGCTCCGCCGCCCTGTACGTCCTCAGGATCACCAGATCGGTCCTGCTGGCATACTTCCTGACCTTCTCGACGTTGCCGGGCTTGAGGTCCCCGGCGTCCACGGCGTAGGCGATGCTCTTCTTGCCGTGGCGGTCGGCGGACCGCGTCGCCCACAGGTAGGCGTTGAGGAGCGAGGAGGTCCAGGTGTCCATGTAGCAGCTGCCCTCGACCAGCATCATGATGTCGCTCTCCCTCACCACCCGGTCCACGGTGAGGTGGTAGATGGAGGGGACGGCCTCGATGCGCAATCCCTCGTCCTCCCTGACGTACCTGCGGAGGTTGGCCACGTTGAGCGACGGGACGGTCACCTGGACATCTCTGCCGCCCACCGCCCGGACGTCGTCGATGACCTTGAGCAGCCTGGCCTCCGAGCCGGTGTTGTTCGCACCGTTGTACCCGACCAGGGCCACCTTCGTCCCGCGATCCGCATCTCCCAACTACGCTCAACCCTCACGCTTTATCGTAATCTGCATCGGCCCGGTCACTATTTATCGGATGGGTCTCTATGGATCGCATCGTACGTTATGGGGCCTGCGCTCCGCGGTGAGCCGGTCGGCGGAAGCGAGCACCTCGAGCGGTGCTCTCGACGCTGGGCGCGGGCAAAGATGAGAAAAAGCGGTGAGATGTGGGGTGAAGCATAAGAACGAGTTCGGAAATCGCTGGGCACATGCAACGCCGGCCTGCGACCTCCCTCGACCTGTTCGTCGATTCGACCCGGACCATGGGCGACGCCACCATCGTCTCGGTGATGGAGTTCGACCGGCACCTGGACATCGAGCGTCTGCGCCTGGCAGTGAGGAAATGCTTCGACGCGTTCCCCATCCTCTCGTCCAGGCTGTTCCGCGGTCATGGTCCGGCGTACTGGGAGCACCAAGCACCGGACGTGTTCGCGGACATCGCCATCGTCGACATCGGAAAGGACGATTACCGCCCCGTGGCGGTGAAGGCCCTCGATCCCATCACCGGGCCGCAGGCGGTCTTCAGGGTCCTTAGGTCAAAGGACAGGGACATCATGGTCATCAACATGGCTCACGCCGCGGCCGACGGGTCGGGCATGATCGCTCTCATGAAGGCCCTCATGAGCGCCTACCTGGACCCCGGGTCGGTGAGGGCTTGCGAAGAGATCCTCCCGGTCAGGGACACCCTGTGGACGGAAGGGCTCCTCGACGGCGATGAGGTGCCGGTGAGGGACGGGGTGGACATCATCGACCCGATGTGGCCGAGCCCGTGCGGCCGTTCAAAGGCGCGGTCGACCTACCATCGCGCCGTGGTGAGCCCCGAGGGGGTTGGATCGATCAGGACGTTGGCCAGGCGGCACGGGGGAACGGTCAACGACGTGCTCATGGCCGCCTACTTCCTGTCCCTGAGCGATCTCACCGGCCACAACGGACCCCAGCACCTCTTCTTCCCCGTGGACCTGAGACGCTACCTCGCGGACGGCTCCCGGGTCATGAGCAACCAGGCGGTGAACGTGTCGTTCACCATCGCTCGCGAGAAGGGCGAAGGGATGCCCCAGATCCTGGACAAGGTGGTCCGGGAGACGTCGAGGATGAAGGACCGCAGGATGGGCATCAGGGAGCAGGTGGCCTTTGATCGCGGCAGCGACCCCGAGGGGAGGGCGGTCGATGAGATGGTCAGGGAGATGGACCGCAGGCAGGACCTCGGGCTGGCGGACATCTTCATCTCCAACCCCGGGCCGATCACCCTCCCGCAGGTCGACGGGCTGGTCAGCGCGTACGTGTGCTACCCCGGGACCCGCATGCCGTCCACATGCTTCGTCACATCGACCTTTCGTGGGGAGATGTCGATCGTCATGGGGTACCAGGACGAGGAGGGGCCGAAGGAAGCGACGTTGAGGGCCGTCCGGGGCTTCGTCGGATACCTGCCGGTCGAGCCTTCGCAGGTCAGGCTACAGTAGGCCCGCCCCGCCCTTGTCCTCCTCGTCATCCCCCGGATCGATGAGCGGCCGGGTGAAGGCATCCGAGACCTTGTCGTAGACGGCATCGATGGTGTCCCAGGCCAGCCATGCGACGATCGCGGTGAAGAGCACGACCTCGAAGAGCGGCACCGGCAGGCCGGGCACCTGGGGGAGCATGGGGAGCATGAGCACGATGATCAGCCCGAAGGTCATGGTCGAGCCCATGTTCCTGAACAGCCTGTACGTCCGGGTCCGCCTCTCGTTGCCCTGGAGCTCATCCTTGGCGATGGTGCTGGCCAGCGTTTCGGCGATTATCCTCAGCCGCTTGACCATGTGCGCTATCGCCGGCAGGACCATGAGGAGCGCCAGGACCAGGAGCAGCAGCGACGGCACGGTGTTCAGGTCGTACGAGTAGCTCACGGCCGCATCCTCCAGCGATGAGATGAGGTTCACTGCCAGCAGGATGACGATGATGACCACGAAATCGATGAACAGGTAGAGGAGCTGTTTCCGGACCGCCGCCTTCACTTCCCGGGACCCGGCCATTCTTTCCCTCACGTCCATGCGGGTGCACTCGATGAGGTCGAGGACCTTGAACGCCTTCTTGGGCAGCCTCCTCACCACCGCATCGAACGATCCGGGCGCGCGCTTCGACACGAACGGCATGGCGATCATGGTCACGACCGCCGCTCCGATGACCGACGAGTACAGGGAGGCATCGATGACGCCCCCGTCCAGCGCCACCTTGGCCACCACGAAGGTGAACTCTCCCATGGCCACCAGGCTCGTACCGACGAGGAACGCCGAGCGGGACTTGAAATTGGCCGCGAGGCAGCCGATGCTGACGCTGAACATCTTTCCGAGGACGAAGATCGTGGCGATGACCAGGGCGAGCGGGAGACCGGCCAGCATGAGCCCGGGCTCGAGCTGCATCCCGATGGACATGAAGAATATGGCCATGAACAGCTCCTTCATCGGCTCGACCTGATGGCACAGCGTGCGCGAGCACAGCGACTGGGAGACGATGATGCCTCCCAGGAACGCCCCTATGGCCACCGACAGCCCGAGGTAGCAGGCGATGAGCGCGAGGCCGAAGCCGAAGCCGAGGGCCACCAGCAGGAGCGTCTCCCCCGAGTAGTTCCTTTCCACCCAGTCCATGAGCCTTGGTACAAGGGTCAGGCCGACCACGACGGTGACGCCGATGAAGATCGCGATGACGAGCAGGGTGTCGAAGATCGAGGCCGACCCGGAGCCCATCCCCATGAGCGGCTCGGCGATGGCCAGGATGACGATGAGGCCGATATCCTCCAGTATGAGGATGCCCGTCACCGCCCTGGACAGGTCACCGTCCATGTGCGCGTTCTCCTTCATCACGCTGAGCACGACCGCGGTGCTGGCGCAGGAGATGGTCACGCCCAGGAAGAGCGCCTCCGCCGCCGACATGCCGAGGAGCGTGCCTAGCGCGTACCCCATCAGCACCATCAGCGACATCTCGATGACCACGATGATCGCCGCGAAGGAGGCCACCTTCTTCAGGCCGCGGAGGTTCAGCTCAAGGCCGATGTAGAACATCAGCAGGACGATGCCGAGCTCGGAGAATATCCAAACGATCGACTCCGGCACCACGACCTGGGGGAAGATGTTGGGCCCGAGCAAAAAGCCTGCCAGGACATACCCGATGATGGCCGGCAGCCTGATCTTCTTCAGGAGGATGGAACAAACGCCGGCGACGATGAGCATCATCGTGATGTCGAATAACAGGGTGATCTCGGCGTCCAAGGGTATCTACGACAGTCGGGGTGCACTCATGGATGCGCTTATAATCCTTGTGCCGTCCCTCGCACGCGGTCCTTCTCAGCCAAGGGGCCCATGTGGCCCCAGGGAGATCCACCGACCCATGGTTCAAGGCATTTCGCGATCGGCGGAGGATGATGCCGTGCGAGGCCATGGATATGATAGTGGAGGGCGGTCCAGCCCAGGGGGACCGAGAGGCTTGCGGACCATTCCATTCGAACGGTGCGCACGAGCGGCGGGCACCGTTCATCTATCCTAGCGGCGAAATATCATGGAAATGTTCATCTATGACCTACATTTTGAGATGATTTTCTGCCGGCTGATTTTTGGCGGAGGGATGATATGGCAAGGGATGGAACGAAGAGGAGCTATGGATGGACGGTACTATCGGTGACGACGGTCGGCGCGCTGACGGCCAGCATGCAATCGTCGGCGCTGCTCATCGCCCTGCCGGACATGATGGCAGCGCTCCACATGGAGTTCCTGACCATGATGTGGGTCCTCCTCTCGTACATGCTGATAACGACGACCATGCTGCCGGTCCTGGGCTACCTGTCGGACATGCTCGGACGGAAGAGGCTGTACGTCATCGGCTTCGGCATCTTCGGCATAGGCTCGCTCCTGTGCGGTCTCGCTCAGCCCCAGCTCAATGGCGTCGACATGATCGCCTACAGGATAATCCAGGCGTTTGGCGGAGCGCTGCTCATCGCCAACAGCGCGGCCATGGTGACCGACGCGTTCGATCACCGGTCCCTCGGCCTGGCGCTCGGGATCAACGGTGTGGCCGCCGCGTCCGGGATCATAGTGGGGCCGATAGTGGGCGGCATCCTCACGCCCATCGGATGGGAGTGGGTCTTCTGGGCCAACGTGCCCATCGCGTTCGCGGGGATGGCCTGGGGCTGGATGAGGCTGAGGGAGCCTAAGCTGGCGCCCCGGATCGCAAGGTTCGACTGGTCGGGCAGCGCCGTGTTCGTCGCCGGGCTCAGCGCGCTCCTGTTGGGGGTGAGCCTCTACGCCTTCCCCCTGGTGGGGGCGGAGGTCGTCTACATCCTGATCGCCATCGGGGGGATCGGGATCGCCGCGTTCCTGCTCATGAGCCTGCGTGCCCAGGCGCCCATGATAGACCTGCGGCTGTTCCGCAACCGTGACTACGCGGTCGGCAACCTGACGAACCTGCTGAACGGCCTGTGCCGCGGCGCGTCCCTGTTCCTCCTGATCTTCTTCCTACAGGGGCCTTTCGGGCAGGATCCCCTGACCGCGGGGCTCAGCCTGATCCCGTTCGGCATATCGTTCATGATCTTCGGCCCCCTCGCCGGCCACTGGTCAGACCAGATCGGTCCCCGGCTCCTGACCATACTGGGCCTGGTGCTCTCTGCCCTGGGCCTCCTGGGCCTCGCCTTCATCGACCACAACACCCCGTTCTGGGTGCTTGCGGTGCTGATGCTCATCAACGGGATCGGCGGAGGGCTTTTCAACTCCCCGAACAGCAGCACGATCATGAAGTCGGTGCCGCCCGAGAGGCGGGGCATGGCCGCGTCCACGCGGGTGATGCTCGCCAACGTCGGCTCCATGTTCTCCCTTGCCATCGCCCTGCCGATGGTCCTGAGCAACATCCCCGAGGAGGACATGATGCGACTGTTCCTGTACGGCGGGGGCATAAGCTCCAACGCCATGGCAATATTCGAGCACGGGCTCCACGCCGCGTTCCTGCTGTTCTTCGTCGTGGCGGTGGCCGCGGTCATCGTAGGCCTCTTCCGGAGCAGGGGAGGCTCGGAGGCCGGCGGGGCGGGCAGGACCTGAAACGTGCAGGGAGCACCGCCATCGCGACGGGCATGCCAGGCGAGGGGCTGAGCGGACATGCAAGGTCAGGCCGATCCATTGGCGATCGCCGGGTGACGCCCCCATCTTTTTTTTATACAGAGAGGATCCAAATATGTCATGGGGACGGTGATGGTGGCCAAGAAGATGAGCCTGCTGAACTGGTCGAACATCCTGGCGTTCGTTCTCACGGTCATCGTCAACGGCGTGGCCGGGGGCACGGACCTGATAGGCGGTAAGAACACTGCCGCGATCTCCGATGCGAACCCGACGCTCATCACCCCGGCCGGGTATGTTTTCGCCATCTGGGGCGTGATCTACCTGCTCCTCGGAGCGTTCGTCGTCTATCAGGCTCTGCCGGGACAACGCTCCCGGCCGTTCCAGGGACGGGTCGGATGGCTGTTCGTGGCGAGCAGCGCGTTCAACATCCTGTGGCTCTTCGCCTGGCAGTATGAGCTGCTCACCACCTCGGTCGCCCTGATGTTCCTGCTCCTCGCATCGCTCATCTTCATCTACTTGCGCCTGGACATAGGGAGGGCGAAGGCTGGCAAGGGGGAGAGGCTGGCCGTCCACCTGCCGTTCAGCGTCTACCTCGGGTGGATCACCATCGCCACCATAGCCGACGTGTCGGCCACCCTGGTGTCGCTGGGCTGGGACGGGTTCGGCCTGGACCCCGAGGCCTGGGCGCTGTTGATAATCCTGATCGCCACGGTAATAGCGTCCCTGGTAGCGATCATGAGGAGGGACATCGCCTACGAGCTGGTGATCGTCTGGGCGTTCGTGGGCATAGCCATGAACCAGGGCGCCCATTCGACCGTGGTGGCTCTCCTGTACGTCTGTGCGGCGATAGTCCTCATCGTCCTGGCCGCGAGCATAATCTTCACGAGGGTCAAGCCGATGGGGATGAGGAGGGGCAACGCGCCGCAATGACGGAGGGGCGCCCGCGCGCTTGGTTCCGCCGGCAGGCCCCGCAGCGAAGCGAGTTCATACGCTCCTCGATCACCGCATCGATAGCGGCGGAGCTCATGTGGCCCGGGGCCGCACGTTTCATCCACTGGCAGAGGGTATCGGACGTTCGCGACAGGGGCAGCACCGCTCCATCGCCATGTCAGGTGAGTCGGATGAACAAGAAGGACAGCTACAAGGACCGCCTCAGGGCAACGATCGCGCGGGCGGTCTCGGACCGCGACGACGGGGAACTGGTGGCCTATCTCGCCTCCAACAGCAACCTGCCGGGTCCGCGGGGGAACATCGAGCTTGCCTATGCCTTCGCCGAGGTGGCGGCGGAGCTCTCGGCAGAGCGGCCTTCCGAGATATGGGCACTGGCATACCAGCTCTCTCTCCTTCCCCCGAGCGAGGCCCCGGTCAACGATCCTCGGGAGATCGTCCCGTTCTGCGGGGCCGTGGCCATCGGCACCATGGGTTCGTCGCGGGAGGAGATGTTCGGCACGGCGCTCGCACGGCTCAGGGAGATGTCGAGCGACCCCCGGTGGAGGACCAGGGAGGGGGTGGCCATGGGGCTGCAGATCCTGATAGGGAAGCGGGGCACTGCCTGCCTGGACGAGCTGCTGGCATGGATCTCGGACGACGATTGGCTGGCCATGAGGGCGGCCGCCGCGGGGGTGGCCGAGCCATCGCTCCTGCGCGATGAGAGCATCGCCCGCGCCGCCCTGGACATCCACGGGAAGATCATCGAGCGGTTCGTCGCGTCCACCGATCGGAAGAACGACGGGTTCAGGACGCTCAGGCAGGCGCTGGGGTACTCGCTCAGCGTCGTGGTCAGCGCCCTGCCCGGGGAGGGTTTCGAGCACATGCGTCATCTCGCCAGATCGAAGGACATGGACGTCCAGTGGATCCTCCGGGAGAACCTCAAGAAGAAGCGGCTGACCAAGGACCATCCATGCGATGTTGCCGAGCTGACGGACATGATCGCGGGACTGGGTCCATCTTGACGGTGTTCATCCTACGGTCGTGGGACGGGACGATCTGGGCAAGCGACGCACGCGTCCACGGGCGCACTGTTCGATCGCCGCCCGAGGCCGCCTCCGCAGGAGGATGGCACGGACCTGCCGATCCTGCAGGAAAGGGCTCGGTTTCCTTCGCCCTGACCTCCCTGCACGTGAGAACGTCGTCCAGCGCGTTGTGGAGGCCGATGATGGTGATGCGGGGAGGGCGAGCTGGGCACCTTACGCCGGCGCGACCGACCATCACCGACCCCTCGAGGCGCGCAGCTTAAAAATAGGCGGTCCCTATCCGGCTCTTTACGACGATCGCGCTCGCCGGCCGAAGCTGATAAGATGACCGATGAAGAAAGAAGGCCAGATCAGGTCCCGTATGTTCAGAATAGAACAAGGGACCGTTTGCTCCTTATGCTCGCCTGTGCCGCCGGGGGCATGGACGCCTTTGGCCTGCTCGGGCTGGGAGGGGTCTTTACCTCCGCCCTCTCCGGCAACACGATACTGCTGGGCATAGCTGTCGTACAGGGCCATTTGGACGGGGCCATCCTCTGCTCCGTTGTGTTCCTGGGTTTCATCCCAGGTGCGGTCTTTGGAAGCACGTACCTTAGGTCCGTCCCGAGGGGCTCCCAGTGGACCCCGCGGGTCACGGCGGCCCTGGCCATGGAGTCCGCGGTGATCCTCGCTCTTGTCGTGAGCTTGTGGCTGATCGGCGACTCCACCACGACCGCCTCCCTGGCCATCTTCGTCTTGCTGTCGGCCTTCGCCATGGGCCTGCAGTACATGACGATGTTCCGGCTCAACGTCAAGGGCGTGACCACCACCTTCGTAACCAGCACGGTGGTCAATCTCGCCTGCCGCCTGGCGCTCCCGGAGGAGACATCGAGGGACGCGCAAGGTAC
Organism: uncultured Methanomassiliicoccus sp.; assembly: GCA_964426205.1. Lineage (GTDB taxonomy): Archaea > Thermoplasmatota > Thermoplasmata > Methanomassiliicoccales > Methanomassiliicoccaceae > UBA6. Next base: position 44,363 of record CAYRPG010000014.1, read on the forward strand.
CGGTCCCGCCGGAGGTGACGGAGCGGCAACTTGCCTCTCGGACAGGACGAACCTCTTCCTCAGCCTGGTCTGGGGAGCATACTTCGCGGGCGCCATGATCTCGGCCGCGCTCATCACCATCAGCGGTGCGGCCGCGGCCATGCTGCCCCTACTGCTCGTTTCCCTCGTCGTGTCCTCCGCGCTCTTGCATGGCCGGAAAGTTTCGAACGCTGACACGGGGGCGTGAAGATTTCCCACCTTTCACCGCGGCCTGGTGCCCTGCCATCGGCGGAGCAGGGACCTCGACGGCTCCACGGCCCATAAGCAGGGAACGCAGCTGCGCGGGGGACCGGCCTCGCACAAGGTTCAAGCCCCCGGGGACCATCGCGGTAGGGCGATGGGCGACAGCAACCCCTGGCTCAGGATCAGCAACCTGGATTACGAGAGGCACATGGGCCACGGTGACGTGGGCCAGCTGCAGGCGCTCTCGGCGGTGACGAGGGACCAGCTTGCCCTTGTCCAGAACATCAATAAGCCGATGGTGGCGATACTGGGCATATCCAACGGGAACGGGCTGGAGGACATCGATGGGGCGGACTATGCCTCGATGATCGGGATAGATATCAACGATGAGCTCCTGGATGTTTGCAGATCGCGATGCTCCAGCCTGATACCGGCATTGCAGCTGCATCGCCTGGACCTTATGACCCAGAGAAGGGAGGCCGTTGCTCTCCTGCGCGGTGCGAACCTGGTCACGGCGAACCTGTTGGTGGAGCATATCCACCTCGATGCGTTCCTTGAGATCGTCGGTGAGCTGGAGCGAGCGATCGTGTCCGTGACGATCCAGGTGAACCCTGATGGGGCCCTGGTATCGCGCTCGGGGTACGAGGGCGCGTTCAGCGAGGTGATCGAGAACGTGGAGGAGTGTGACGAGGGACGGCTTGTCCTGTCCATGGAGGACCAACGATATCGTCTGGCCGGCAGGCGGGAGTACCCGCTGCCGAACGGCAAATCGCTGGTGAGGCTGGACTTCCACCGCCCCTGATACCGATCGCCGGTGCGGATGGATCGGGATGGCGTCCTTGGGCCCCAGGTGTTCGAGAGGTCGGCCCTGGGACGAGCCCGCTCCTCCATTGATGCACGGCCACGGCGGCCATCCATATGCGGCCCATCGGTCCGGCCGCTCGACCGTGCGGCAGCATGACGGCTCGGGCGGTAACTTATCATGGATCTTAAAAAGGAGGAAAAGAAGGATGCGGGGGCCTTTTGCCCCGTTCACTTTCTCTTTTCCTTCGCCAGTTTCTTCTTGGCACTGCCGCTTCCGGCCGCGGCAGCTGCCTCGAGCTTCGCAACCTTGTCATCATGCTTGCCCTTTTGCTTGCCAATATCCTTCTTCGACATGGCCATGGCTCGGGGGACCCTGCTGAGATGTATTTACGCCTTTGTGAGCGGACATCAAAGATGACAATACCTCCATCGCACCTGTTCTTGCGCCCCGGTACATGTCCAGCACCTGTCGTTGCCCTCCGTGTCCGGCGATCGTCCGGGCCCTCTGCATCAACGATGAGCGACCTCCAGGGGGATCCCATCCTCACCGCTGCCGCCCCACGATGCTGCCATGATGGCCGGATCAGCACATCGGCCATGAGGGTGGAAAGCGGCCGGCGTGACAGGGACCGAAGATATTTCAACGGCCTCGCCGATTTTGTCACGAGGGGGAGTGCCTTCAGTGTCGGAAGAATACGTTCACGGCTATTCAGAGCGGGAGGCCCGGAGATTGATGGACCAGGCGACGACCCTGGGCGATCTCCTGCACCACGACACCCGTTATCCAGCGAAGAGCAGGGTCCTCGAGGCAGGATGCGGCATCGGCGCCCAGACGGTCTCCCTCGCCAGGAACAGCCCGGAAGCTAACATCATCTCGATCGACATATCCGCCGACTCCATCGACAAGGCCGGGGAGAGGGTGCGGCAAGAGGGGTTCAAGAACGTGGATCTCAGGGTCGCGGACATCTTCGACCTGCCCTTCGAAGATGGCTCGTTCGATCACATCTTCGCGTGCTTCGTGCTCGAGCATCTCCGCGACCCCATCGGTGCGCTGAAGCATTTGAAGAGAGTGCTGCGCAAGGGAGGCACGATCACCGTCATCGAGGGGGATCACGGCTCCGCTTATTTCCACCCCGATAGCGCAGAGGCCCACCGAGCGATCGACTGCCTGGTGCGGCTGCAGGAGATGTCGGGAGGGACCCCCAACATCGGAAGGCGGCTCTACCCTCTGCTGTCCGAGGCGGGCTTCGATCGCGTGGAGGTATCCCCGAGGATGGTCTACGTCGACGAGAGCAGGCCGGCCTGGGTGGAGGGGTTCACCCGGCTGACCTTCACTGCCATGGTCGAGGGGGTGGAGAAGGAGGCGCTGTCGAACGGCCTCGTGAGCAGGGCCGAATGGGAGAAGGGCATCGCGGACCTGCACCGGACCGCGGGACCAGGCGGCACGTTCTGCTACACGTTCTTCAAGGCCGTGGCCCTGAAGGGGTGACGCCCGCTCGCTGGGATGCTCCGTATCGACAAGAGAGGGCGAGCGGCATTGCCCCGGAACACAGTTCTGAGCTCAGGACCAGCCATCGATTAAGGGGTTACCCTTAAGGACATCATCGCCCTTGGAGCGCCCATGACCATCGACGCCGCGAAGGTCCTACCACCTTCCAACGAGAAGTGGCACAAGCACGCCGAGAAGAGGTTCGCGAGCCCTTTCACAGGCCAGAAGTTCGACCGCATCGACGTCGATGCCATGATGCTGTCCCATGCCGCGATCATCTCGGGCTATACGATCAACGACTTCTACACGAACCCCGAGCTGGGGGCGTCCTGCGTGGCCAACGCTTCGGAGATGTACGATTTCATCCCGATCACCCATTGGTACTTCTCCCTCCCATGGGTGGCGGAGATGGGCGCGCCCGTACAGTTCCGGCCCTTGCTTCCTCCGATCGTAACTGAGCCCAGCATCAAGGACCTCGAGATGGTCGACAAGCTGGAAGTGCCTGACCTGAAGGAGATGGAAAAGGGGTTCACGGGCCAGCTGATGACCCGGGCCCAGGATTACATCCAGAAGCACACGCCCAAGAAGTTCGTGCCGATGACCTACACGTCTGACCTGACCGGCGGGGGCGCGCAGCTATGCGGGATCGAGAACTTCATCATGTGGACGATGACGGAGAGGGACGCCGTTCACAAGCTCATAGAGAAGTACGCCGAGGTGGCGGTCAACGGGGCAGAGATGATGGCCAACCGGTACGGGATGGCGTTCATATCGACCGGCTCGGTCCTCGCGAACAACGACATCTTCTCCGATGCGGACATCGAGGACCTCTCCGCGAGGTACCTGCATACCTTCGTGGACCGGGCGCTGCGGAAGGGAGCGGGCCCGCAGGTGCTATACCATCTCTGTGGCAACCACGAGACCTCCTACAAGCTGTTCAAGGACAAGCTCATATTCACGCCCTTCACCATCATGCACGCCGGGTACATGGGGCGGGAGGTGTTCCCCTCGGACATCCTGATGAAGGAGTATGGGGACGTGGCGACGATCATGGGCTCGGTGGACACCAAGATAATGATCCTCCCCAACGCAAAGCGCGTGTACGAGCAGGCCAAGGAGCAGCTCATCAGGGGCAGGGACAGCAAGAACGGCTACATCCTGGGGACAGCGTGCGAGCTTCCGCCCGACTCCCTGCCGGCGAACGTCTTCGCCCTCGTCCAGGCGGCCCGGGACTACGGCACGTACGGGACATGGTAGGATGCCCGGGCCGGCGTAGGGGCCGGCGGTCGATACCGAGCTGGGAGGATGGCGAAGGGTTCCCTCGCACGGGACCCATCCGAGCGGATGCTTGAGAGGCCGTCACCGCCTTCTTGACCGGTCAGCGCTGCCGGTAAGGATGCCACAGCTGCGAGAGGGGCTGACCTGCCGTCTCGCGGCCCAACGCCCGTTGGGGCCAAGAGGAAGTGCTCGGCGAGCATGGGGACCGCGTGCCTGAGCGGCACGAGGGGCCCCTGAGCCGCGAGATCAAGGGACGAAGAGGAAGTTGCCGAACTGCCACATGTCGCTATCGGTGCGGTTCGCCGGGTTCTCCTTGAAGTAGATCTTCCTGTTCTTCAGCGGGGTCCAGTCCGACGGCATGGACACGAACCTGCCCAGATAGGGCTTGGCTATCTTGAGCACGTAGTCGTGCGGCAGGTCCTCCGGGGTGCACAGCCCCTCTCTCGGGTTATCGATCATCCACATGACCGCGGATACGACGCCCAGGGCCACCTGGACGGTGGTCGCGTTCTGCCCGGGGGCCAGCTTTCTGGCCTCCTCGACCGAGAGGATGCTCCCGCACCACCATGAGCCGTACTCGTGGCCCATCAGCAGCGCGCCCAGGATGTCCGCTCCCGAGACGATCTCGTCCTCCCTCAGGATCCTGAGCTTCGGCTGCATCTCGTAGTTCCTGCACCTCAGCTCGTGGAGGGAGACGATCGTGTCGTCGCACGGCATGTAGGCGTAGTTGACCGTCGGCCGGTAGATCGCCTTCCCGTCCTTCCAGACGGTGAGCTTGTCCGACAGCCCGAAGGCCTCCCCGTGTCTTATGACCATCCCGACGATCTCACTGTCAGGCACCCATGACCTCACCCAGGTGTTCATGCCCATCTGAGCCAGCATAATCTGGTTCTTCGGTCCGAAGGAGGGGGTGTGCGCCAGGGGCGGCAGCGTCCTCTCGTGCGTCCCCCAGCCGATCTCCGCCGGGGCGGTCCCCTCCTCTCTCAGGCCCTCTATGCTCCACGTCCCCACGAACTCGTTGACCTTCTTCGGATAGTTGGTGATCTGGGTATCCCTCTCCGAGCAGTGGATGACCTTGATCTTCAGGGCCATGCACAGCTCGGCGTAGTTGTGCGCCTTCACCAGGTCCCTGATGCGCTCGCCCTCTTCCTCGCTGACCTTTCCGTCCGCTATCAACCTCTCGGATATGTCGACGAGGGCCTGCTTGACGAAGTGAGATATCAGGCCAGGATTGGCACCGTGGTCGATGACCGCCGTGACACCGTCATCCCAGCCCCTGGTCAGCTCCCTGAGGCGCATCTGCCTGTGGTAGAGCGATTTCTCCACAGGTCCCTTGGACCCGATCTCGGAGAAGGAATCCCAGACCTCCAGCGATGTGTTCACGAAGAGCACCTCGTGGTCGTGGCACCACCTGATGATGGCGCAGGTGTCCAGGTTCCAGGACAGGTCGATGAGGAGCCCTCCGGGCGACAGGTGCTCCGACAGCACGGACTCGAGATTCTCGGGAGCTATCTTGCGCTGGAGGTATGTGATCCCCCTGTCGGTCCATCCCTTAAGAGCGGAGGCCTTGTCCTCGAAATCGATGATGGTGATGTTGCCATATGGGATCCTCACATGCTCCAGAAGGATGGGAAGAGTGCAGCGTGCTACAGAGCCGTATCCGATTATCAGTACCTTGCCGTCGAGCTTCATCATCGGTAAAAGTCCTCTCTGACCCTGACTGACGCGGAATCAGATTCTTGTAAAAAAGGATTCCTTTTCAGATTTTACATTTTCAGGGCCTGGATGTCCGATATTTTGCTGTTCGCCTGG
>CAYRPG010000015.1:0-46489 GCA_964426205.1 uncultured Methanomassiliicoccus sp.
TGGCCGCGGTCGCGGCGAAGCTGTCGGAGAAGGAGAGCGGGCTGACCGCCGCCCTCGCCGAGGTCGAGAGCCTCAGGGCAGAGCTGGCATCCAGGGAGCAAGACCTCGAGGCCCGTACCGCGGACCGCGACGCCCGGCTCGAGGAGATAGCCCGCATCCACGAAGAGGAGACCAGCCTCGAAGGTGCACTTAGCAGCAGGGAGACGGAGCTCGCCGGAGCGATCGCCTCCTGCGAGGTCGCCAAGGCGGACATCGCTGCTCTAACCGAGGAGCTGCAGGTCGCCCGCGAGAACATCGAACGGGCGGAGAAAGAGAAGGCCGAGCTGCAGGCGACGATAGCGGCCAGGGAATCCGCGTTCGCAGAGCTTAGGTCGACCGCGGACCGTACTGCCGCCGACCTCGCTGCCCGCGAGGTAGAGCTGTCATCGGTCCGTTCGGCCCTCTCTGAGAGGGAGCGCGACCTCACCAACGCCGCATCCCGGGCGGACACGCTGGGCAAGGTCCTCGCTCTGAAGGAGGAGGAGTTCTCCGCCTCTCTGATGGTGAGCGAGGAGAGGCGGAACGCGGCCGCCGAGCTCGGTTCCAGGGCGAGGCAGCTTGAGGCCGACCAGAACGTCAGCGTGACGGTCATCGACGGCCTCCGGAAGGCGATGGAGCAGCGCGATATGAGCCTCGCTCAAGCGAAGGTCGAGAGCGATGCGGCGATCTCCAGGATCAGCGCCGTGGCGGTGATCAATGAGGAAAAGGCCGCGGCAAGAATGAGCGACATCATATCCCTGAACGTCAGGGTGCGGGAGCTGGAAGCGGCCAGGGACGCCTCTGCCGCCGAGGCCGAGAGGATGCGCCGGGCCTTCATGGGCTTGCCGTCCCCCGCGGCAATGATCTCCCCGGACGGTGAGGTCATCATGGCCAATCCGGCCATGGAGCTGATCATGGCCTCGAGCGGGCTGGCCGGCAGGTCGGCGGCCGACCTGTGGCCCGGCCTGGACATCGGCGAGCCGGCCTCGGTCCGCTTCACCCGTGACGAACAGGACATGGAGGTCAAGGTCCTCCCCTCCGCCCTGAGGGACGGTATGCACGACATCGGAACGGTCATCGCCTTCGGCGAACCGACGCCGGTGAAGAAGGGGGGCGAGAACGTGCCCAGCCCCGAGGCCCTGGCCCACGACCTCAACGACTCCCTGCAGGTCATCATGGGCAGCGTCTCCCTCGCCAAGGAATACGTGATCCCCGAGGGTCGTATGTACGGCAAGCTCAAGCAGATCGAGAGCGCCTCGGCCACCGCCCGCGATCTCGCAGGCAAGCTCATGTCCCCGGCCCGCGAGGTGCATCTCCCGTCCCCGGAGGCCCCGACGAACCTAACGAGGGGGAAGGGCAGGCTGCTGCTGATGGACGATGATGAGAACGTCCTCGAGGCGACCGGCGATCTCCTGCGTTACCTGGGCTACAATGTCGAGGTGGCCAGGGACGGCGAGGAAGCGGTGGCCATGTGCAAGGAGGCCGAGGAGATATGGCAGTCGTACGATCTCGCGATGGTCGACCTGTCCATAACCTCGGGCATGGGGGGCATGGAGGCGAGCAGGAAGCTGGTGGGGATGAACCCCCGGATGATGCTCATCGTCACGAGCGGCTACGTCTCCGACCCGATCGTCGCCGACCCGGCGGCCCACGGGTTCGCCGCCGCGCTCTCCAAACCCTACTCCGCCGAGCTGCTGTCCAAGACCATCGCCGAGGTCCTGGCCAAGCGCCCGGCCTGAGCAAAACCTTTTTCGGGGCCCGGGGCATGCACTGTCCCGATGGCCCTGCTCGACAAGGTAAAGATCGCGATCGCCAGACGCCGGCTCACCTCCCTCAAGATCAAAGGGGGGGCCAACCCCCTGGAGGGATGGATCCACGGCAAGGTCAGGGAGGAGTTCGATACTTCCAAGGAGTTCCGGCAGGCCATCGGTCGCGACGAGCTCGGCCCGATAACCAGGCAGGATCTGCGGGAATACCAGCTGCACAGGTTCCGCCAGCAGATGGCCTATGTTATGGAGAACTCCTATTATTATCAGAAGAAGTTCAAGGACCTGGGGATCCGGCCGGAGGACATCAGGACCTACGACGATCTGGAAAAGGTCCCCCTGACCGACCCGGCTGACCTCGCGGCCGAGCCGCTGACCTTCCTGTGCGTCTCTCAGAGCAAGGTGATGAGGGCGTTCACCACCTCCGGGACGACGGGTACAAGGAAGAGGCTGTTCTACACCCAGGATGATGTCCTGAACATCGTGGACGCGATATCCGCGGCCCTCCGCTCGGTGGGCATGTCTGGACAGGACAACTTGCAGATCATGTTCCCGGCGGTATCCGCCTGGGACCCCGGCCTGATGCTGGAGGGCGCCTGCAAGGTCGCCGGCCTGCGCGCCAAGGTGTGCAGCTCGGTGGACGTGGACGAGCAGATCAGGACGATGAAGGAGCAGGACACCAAGGTCATGATCGGCCTGACATCGTTCCTGTACCGCATCACCGTCTTGGCGAAGGACAAGCATGACCTCAGGTCCTTCGGCATGAAGGCCATCATATGCTCCGCCGAGCCCCTGTCGGAAGCGATGCGCCGCGAGATGAGGTCCGCCTGGGGCTGCAAGATCCTCAGCCAGTACGGGATGACCGAGATGGGGCTGGCCACCGCCATCGAGTGCGAGGCCGCCGACGGCCTGCATATGGACGAAGCGGACTACCTCGCCGAGGTCATCGATCCGGTCACGGGCAAGCACCTGCCGGAGAGGGCGCAGGGCGAGCTGGTGTTCACCTCGCTGTCGATGCAGGGGTCCCCCCTGCTCCGCTACCGCACCCGCGACCTCTCGTTCCTCATCGAGCCACCATGCCACTGCGACTTCGTCACCATCGGGAGGATGGGAAAGGTGCAGGGAAGGATGGACGCCCAGACCAAGATAGGCTACGGCCAGAAGATCTTCCCGGTGCTGTTCGACGAGGTCCTGCTTCCCATCCCCGGCGTGCTCGGGTATCACCTCGTCCTCGACCGCGAGGGGTACCGCGATAAGCTCACCTTCCGGGTGGAGATGAAGGGCGAGCAGGCGGATGCCAAGGAGAGGATGCTGGAGGCCCTCATGCAGCTGGACGAGATCAAGGAGCCGCTGGATAACGACCTGATACTCCCACCGGTGATCGAGCTCGTGAAGGCGGGCAGCGTGGCCTTTGCACCGAAGAGCAAGGTCATCGAGGACCGGCGGAAGAACTACGATGCGTCGACCCAGGCGAAAGTTTCTTGACCAGGGCATCGGTTAGCGGGGACGCATGAAAGCAGGGGTGATAGCTGTCCAGGGAGCCGCGCCCGAGCACGTTCGGGCGCTGGAGTCCGCATTGGCCGAGCTCGGCAGGAGCGGCAGCGTCATCACCGTACGCAAGCCCCAGGAGCTGGAGCAGGTGTCGTGCGTGGTCATCCCGGGAGGGGAGAGCACGACGATCTCGAAGCTGTTGCTGCGCTCCGGCCTGCACGATCTCATCGTCAAGAGGGCCGAAGAGGGCATGCCCATCATGGGCACCTGCGCCGGCTGCGTTCTCCTGGCGAAGGAGGGCGATGACGAGGTCAAGAGGACGGGCACCGAGCTGCTGGGCCTCATGGACATGGCCGTCGACCGCAATGCCTTTGGACGCCAGAAGGAGAGCTTCGAGGCCCCCCTGGACATAAGGGGCATGAGCGAACCGTTCCCCGGCGTGTTCATCCGCGGGCCGGTGATAAGAAGGGTGTGGAACGGCTGCGAGGTCCTGTCGCGCTATGGCGACAAGATCATAATGGCGAGGCAGGGCAGCATGATGGCGCTGAGCTTTCACCCCGAGCTTTCGGGGGACAACCGCATCCACCGCGCCCTGCTGGAAATGGTCTGATCAGGACTTTATTGCCCGGATGATGCTCTCCAGGCGCCCGGCGTAGTCGCCGTTCTCCACGACCGTGCCGGTGATGACCGCGCTGGCTCCGGCCTTCTTGACCCTGGCCGCGGTCTCCGCGTCCCTGATCCCGCCGCCGACCAGGAGGGGGATGTCGATGGCTTTCCTCACAGCAGCGATCATCTCATCCGGTACAGCCTGGGGAGCGCCGCTCCCGGCCTCAAGGTACACATAGTTCATGCCCAGGTACTGGGCCGCCAGGGCGTAAGCGACGGCGACCTTCGGCTGGTCGCGGGGGATCACATCGGCCTGCCCGACCTCGCCGACCTTCATTCCCGGGGCCACGATGATGTAGCCCATGGAGATGGTCTCGAGCTTCAGCTTCTTCACGATGGGCGCACCGGCCACCTGTTCGCCCATGACCATCCTCAGGTTGCGGGAGTTGAGCATGCTCATGAAGTACATCGCATCGGAAAAGGGGGAGATGGCGTTCGCTCCCGATGGGAAGTAGATGACCGGGACGCTGACCCTGGATTTTATGGCCTTGACCGTCATGTCCAGGTTCTCCTGGGTCACGCCCGTGGACCCTCCGACCATGATGGCGTCGGTGCCGAGGTCGCAGGCGGTCCTGGTGATCTCGGCGGCAGCGGCCGGTTCCTGCTTCGCAGGATCGAGTAGGGTCATGTGCAGCGTGCCTCTCTTCATCTTCTCGGCGAGAATATCCTTGACGGTCATAGTAAACCTCCCAGTAAGAACGAGACCAATGCGACGAGCATGCCGTACTTGGCCCACTTCTGCCCCTGTCTGGGATTTCGAAAATGAATAATGGAGCAGTATATAAATATTGCATCTGCGAACAAAACCGCGGCCACGTATGCCAGTCCGAACCTTCCGGCCAGATATGGCTCCATGGAGAGGCTCACCGCCACGAGGAACGCGGTGCTGGCGATGATGCCGGCCCTCTTCGCGCCGATCCTCTGCGGCAGCGTACGGCGGTCGAAGTCCGACCCCATGTCCTGGACGTCCTTGACGATCTCCCGGCCGAGCGTTGCCAGCATAGCCATGATGGCGATGGCCATGGTCGCCCGGATATTACCCACGACCGCTCCCCCGAGAAGGAACAGCATCCCGGTGAGGATGGCGATGGACACGTTGCCCGATAGGCCCAGCTTCTTCGTTCTGAGCTCGTAGGCGAGCATGAGGACGATGGCGATCAGCACGATGGCAAAGGACAGGACGCCCCACAGCAGGACCGCAAGCGCGAGCGAGAGGGCGAAGGCACCGCCGGAGATGATCCGCGCCGTCTCAGGGCTGACCCTCCCGGATGGTATAGGCCGCTCGGGGTGGGCCTGCTTGTCCACCTCGCGGTCGAGGTAATCGTTGAGGGTGTTGCCCCCTATGATGAAGGTCACGACCACCCCGGAGGCGACGGCGATCTCGTAGGCGTAATTGACGACGTCGGTACCAACCGCGATCAGTGCGGCTAGGATCAGGCCGACGACCCCCATCACACAGTTGCCCACGCGGAACAACTGGACGAACCTGTTCACGCAGCACGATGAATGTGCGATTAATAATCCTTTGCTGTCCATCCTCACGGTCCTGGACGACGGAAGGCGGCTCCGAACTGACGCTCCTCGAGCTCTATCATGGCCTTCATGCTGCTGGAGATGCGCCTCACCGAGTGGCGGCACTGCGGTCCGCAGGGAACGGAGAACGCGCGGTCGTTCGGCTTCGGCCAGTACTTGATGCGGTGGCCGTTGTAGAGGTGGCGGATCTCGAGCACCATGCCCTGGAACGGCTCGCACAGGTCCCCGGGGGCGTCGGCGTCGGCCGCCCGGTAGACCTGGCAGTACACCTCGCCCTCCTCCATCAGCCTGCGGCAGAGCCCCCTTATGTACCAGGTGTTGAACTCGGTGCGGGCCAGGGCTCTCGCGGCCCTCGCCGGCTCGGTCCTCCTGACCCCTCCGAAGGGCGATGGCTCGTACTCCGCCCACAGCTCCTTGGGCTTGAGCGTCTCGGCCAGGGATTCCTCCGTACCGCTGACGATCGTCTCCTCCATCAGGGCCCCGAACCTCTTCTTGCCCTCGGCAGAGAGGCTCGGGCTCCGGTATGGGTCCTCGCAAGCCTGCTCGGCCTTGAACTCCTCGAGCATCCACCGCCTGGTCTCTTCATCGAGCTCCTCGTACCGCATAGCGCTCCCGCATCGGCGCCTGGAGTATAGAACATTGCCCCCGCTGGACGCCTGCCAGCTCGTTCCGTGGTCGGGACCATTCGTCCGCATGGTGTGAACCACACTGTCTTTTCGGACAGAGCTCCTTGCGTCAACCACCCGACTTACTGCACCTGCGCGGAAGCCAGTGGGGGACGAGCATCCATACGCGTGAGCTCCGACCGTACCTTCCGTGGTCCTCGGTGGAGGATCACGAGGGAAGAGGCATGGTCACGAGCTGGTGGGCATCCACATGGACGGTCGTGAGTTCGTTGGCTAAGTGATCATGCTTCTGCTCTGCCACATGCGGGACAGGTCTGACCCGTTCCTATGGGCTCAACTTGAACGAACAGCCTACCGGCGCTCTCGGCCTTGTAAGCCAGCTTCTGGTCGGACGAGTTCCAGGAGGCGTCATGGATGCATCTTGCCGGGTGGCGGTTTTGGACCATGGCACCTGGAGCAAGTTTCTCGGTGACCACCAGGCCGTAGTCTTCGACATACTGTCCCGCCAGCCTGCGCTGGAAGTCGTTTCGTTGATCGCAAATTCGTTCATACGTTCTGGCGACGATCGTCCTCTGCTTCTCGCAACTCTTAGAGCCCTTCTGCTTCCTGGAGAGATGCCGCCGCTCGCGGTGCAGCTTCTTCAGCTCGTGCTTGAGGTGGCGAGGGTCATTCACCTCTTGGCCGTCGCTGTCGACGGCGTATTGCTCCAAGCCGACGTCTATGTCGTCCACTGAGCCGATGACCATTGTTTCCGGCGGCCCATTGCCATCATCGACAAAGAGGCAGGCGTACCATTTGCCGGACGGCATGTTCTTGATGGCGACGCCCCTGACGTCACCTTCGACGGCGCGATGCGGTCGGATAGGAACGTCGCCAGCCTTCGATAAATGCAAGAAGCCGAACTTGTCGTTCTTAGGCAGGATGCTGGATCCGGACCGACCATAAGCGATCGTCTTGAATCGATGCGAGGGTTCGAACCGCAGCTTGCCTACTTTGCGCCCACACTTCTTCAGCGCTCTGAGCGAAGCGAGATTATTGAACAGACGATAAAGCTCATACTGGAGCACTTTTGAGCGTACTCCGACCAGGTCATCGTCGGCCTTCTTCCATATCGGCGGCGTCGCCTGGAGCATTCCCCGATCATGCTCGCCGTTACGATACGGCTTCGGGAATTTTTAATGCGTGCGGCGACGCACCTCTTCGATCCACAAAAGCTTCCGCTCTTCGTCCTCGTTAGGTTAAGAATTAAACTTGTAGGCGAGCACTGATCGGCCCTTCGATCATCTTGAGGCCTTGAGCAAATAGACGCCGTTCGGGGAGATGGCCGAAAGCGCGTTTATGCTGGCCTTCATCTACCTGCTGCGGAAGGGGACTTTCCTCTCACATAAAGTTAAATGCCCGGGCGCGTCTGTGTGAGGGCGATGACGACCCCGGATGTCACCGCCTACATCGAGGAGATACGCTCGCTGGTGGCCAAGCACTTCTCGGTCTACGAGGTAACCGTTAACTACGACGCCGTCAGGCTGATGGTACGCGCGGATGATGCCACTCTGGGATCGAAGTTCGAGGAGCTCCGCAAGGAGATGAAGGAGCACCAGCTCGTGCCTTTCATCAACTATTCCAAGGGGGAGCACAGCATCATCGTTGTCCGTTCGCCCCGCTCCCGCAAGAGCAACCTGTGGATCAACTGGACGCTGCTCGCCATCACCTTTGTCACCACCACGCTGGCCGGCACGCTGCTATGGGCCGACTACGCCGGGGCGGAAAGCTGGCTGACCCTGGGGAACGTGGCGTACGGCGCGCTGTTCTTCGCGATGCCCCTGATGGCCATCCTCGGCGTTCACGAACTGTCGCACTACATAGCGTCCAAGCGCCACGGCGTGGACGCCTCCCTTCCCTACTTCATACCGTCCATACCGCCGTTCGGTACCTTCGGGGCGTTCATATCCATGCGCGACCCCATGCCCAACCGCAAGGCGCTGGTGGACATCGGCATAGCGGGCCCGCTGGGCGGCCTTGCGGTCACCATACCGGTCGCGCTCATAGGGCTGTATCTTACGGCGAACGGCCACGCGGTGTCCGGTGCGGTAGGCGATTCGGGGGTCATGGCCATATTCATCCAGCCCTTGTACCAGCTCCTTGCCCTGTTCGTCCCGTTCAACGAGAACATGGCCCTGCACCCGACGGCCTTCGCCGCCTGGGTCGGGTTCCTGGTGACGGCCATCAATCTTCTGCCGGTCGGACAGCTGGACGGCGGGCACGTGGCCAGGGGGCTATTGGGCGAGAGGGCGAGGTACGTCGGCTATGCGACCTTCATCTTCCTCGCCCTCATGACCCTGTTCTATGACGGATGGTTCCTGTTCGCCATGCTGGTCTTCCTTCTGGGTCTCAGGCACCCGGCGCCACTGAACGATGTCACCAAGATCGACAGGCGCTCCATCGTGCTGGGGGTCGCCGGCCTCGTGGTGCTGGCGATGACGTTCGTGCCCCAGCCCATCGCGACCATCCCGGCCGACCATACCTTCCAGATGAGCGTGGTCGGTGGGAACAACACCACCGTCGCAGCGGGAACGACCTACGAGCTGACCGTCCTGGTCAACAACACGGGGAACACCAATAACAACGTCAGGATGACCATCGAGAACATCCCCGGAAACTGGACGGCGTCGCTCTACCTGAGCAACGGCACATCATCGGACGCGACCAACGTGCTCAACTTCGGCCTCGAGTACGGGGCGGAGGTGTCGGTGACCGTCCTGGTCCATGTTCCCGCGGACGCGTCCCTGTCGAGGGACCTGTCGCTCGTCGCGACCGCCTCGGACGTCACCGTCACGCAGGTCCTTACGTTCACCGTCTCCTGAGCACGCAGTAGTTGCGGGACAGGGAGCGGTGCACCCTCTGCAGGTGGTGATGCACCAGCTCCATGCCGTCCGAGCGGGGGCAGGGGCGAGGCAGCACCACGCATGCCCTGGCGCCGGGTTCGAGCACGCCTGCGATCGAGCCCATCGCGCGGTCATACAGCTCTCCCAGCGGTTCCTTCATAGTGCTCGTCGCCCGGCCGTACGGGGGGTCCGTCGCCACCACATCGACCTTTCCGAAGACATCACCGATGTCCCCTATGTCCGCGGCCTCTATACTGTCCCACGGCAGGCCGAAGTGCTCCATATTACGTATGCAGCCCTCCACCATGGCCGGGGAGATGTCCGAGCCGCACGCCCTTACGCCGATCGTCGCTGCCTCGATGAGCACGCCCCCGGTCCCGCAGAACGGATCGAGAAGCCGCCCCCCGCGCTTGACGAAGGTCATGTTGACCACCGCCCGGGCGAACTTGGGGTGCAGGGATATGGGAGAGAAGAAAGGCCTCTCCGCCACCTTCCTGGCCTCGAACTGTGAGCGGTCCACCTCAGCTTCACGTAGATAGAAATGGACGCGGTCGGAAACGAACATGCCGAGCTCTACCTCCGGGGAGGTCAGATCGACCCTGCGCCCACCGGCGACCACACCGCCGACCTTCGCCGCCAACAGGTTAAGGTCCACTTCCTGGCAGCTTCTCTGGTAGCGCTTCGCGCGCACCGCGATGCTTCCGGTCGGAAGGTCAAGTTCGGCGGCCCGCTTCACCGCGTCCGTGACGGTCGACGAGCCAAGGTACCGGCCTAGGCGGTGGGTCAGCGCGAGCCTCGAGGCTATGGGATCAAATTTGTCGCTCTCGAACCCGAAGACCGCGTAGCCGGGACCCGACTCGGACAACTGGAAATGGTCGCACTCTGCGCCACAGCAGCCGTAGGCCTCCGCCAGGGGGAGCGTTGGATGCTCTCCGGATAGCTCGAAAAAATACGGCACCAGGCTCATGCCCTCCCTCCACGGGAAGGCATGGCCCAGATGCTCTCAGTCCCTGATCCCTTCTTCACTGACGCTGATGACCGCCTCGGCCTCGGGAAGGTTGGGGGAGTCAATTAACCTTGCTATGCGCTTGCCTCCCTTGCTCTTCCTGAGATACAGGCGGTACGTGGCAGCGTGGCCAACGATATGGCCGCCGATCGGTCTGGTCGGGTCGCCGAAGAACGCGTCGGGCTTGGCCGACACCTGGTTGGTCACGGCGATGACCGCGTTGTTGAGGTCGGCGAACCGGAGCAGGTCGTGCATGTGCTTGTTCAGGTTCTGCTGCCTCTCTGCCAGCGCACCCCTGCCGACATACTCTGCGCGGAAGTGAGCGGTGAGCGAGTCGACGATCATCAGGCGTACGTTGAGTTCGTGGGCGATCTCCTGTGCCTTCTCCACCAGCAGCATCTGATGATGGGAGTTGAACGCCCGGGCGACATGGATCTTCTTCAGCACCTCTTCAGGATCGAGGTCCAGAGCGGTGGCCATCTGGACGATCCTCTCCGGGCGGAACGTGTTCTCGGTGTCGATGATGAACACGTGCCCGTCGAGGCCACCGTCCTCCACCGGACGACCGGCGTTGACGGCCAGCTGGAAGCACATCTGGGTCTTTCCGCTCCCGAACTCGCCGAAGAACTCGGTGATGGCCTGGGTCTCCAGGCCTCCCCCCATTAGCTCATCGAACGCCTTGGAGCAGGAGGTCAGCTTGTGGATGTTCCTCCTTCTTTCAAGTATCAGATCTCCGGTCTCGAACCCTCCGACGTCCGCGGCCTGCTTGGCCGCGTTGATTATCTTCACCGCGGTGGACTCCCCGATCTCCGCTACTTCGGAGAGCACTTTGGGAGATTCTACCGCGATCGCCATAAGGTCGACATAGCCGGCATCACGCAGCTTCTCTGCAGTTGCGGGTCCTACACCAGGCAACTCTTCTATGCTGTTTGCGGGCATTTATGCACCTTCATTCTCTCGAACTCCATTTGAATATAAAAGAGCCCCCCCAGGTATTCGAAAGTACCTCCTACTATCAGCTAGCCAGTAGTATGCAGGCGACCGAAAGAGGGCTTCCTGAACCGAGGGATGGGTGGCCGTTCCGGCCGTATGGGAGCGCCGTCAGGTCCTGGAGGCCAGGATAGTTCTGAAAAGGTTTATTATCGGATTGCGCTTAGGGAACCCCCATGGCCCGCAAGAAGAGAAAGGACGAAGAGGTGGAGGAGAAGTACGAATGGGTCCCTCCAGAGTTCGATGAGAAAGCCTTTCTCAAGAAGGATATCATGGGCACCAAGGCCCTGATGTACACCACGGTGATCGCCGTCCTTTTCGGAATGCTGTCCGCCGCTGTCGGCATCTCTGTCAACAGCATGGTCGGTTTCATCACATATCTCGCGGGCGTGATCTTCCTCAACTACTCGCTAAAGTTCATCAGCGCCAAGATCAACATCAAGACCGAGGACATCGATAAGAAGACCATGATCGGCAACATCGCGCTCTATATGCTGCTGGCCCTGGGGGTCTGGATCCTCTTCATCAACCACCCGTTCGCCTGAACGGGGTCTCAAACCTCCCAGTTCATCCTCTTATCAAGAAGCGCTGAAAGCGCCGGACGGTTCTTTTCGGAAATGGCCTCGGGCCCCATGGTTATCGACAGCACCTTCGCCTCCCGTAGGTCGCTGCCCAGCGCCGCGGTGGACATCTTCGACCATAGCAGGTCGTTCGCCTGGGTATGGGCCCTCGGAGCGATCACCGCCCAGTGCCCGTGCTCCAGGAACGGCCTGCTGAGCCCCTCCTTCTCCCACCTCTCCAGGAAGGCGAAGGAATTTTCGACCCAGGCCGGGGGCCCGCTGTGATACCTTCCTAGGGGGAGGGTCAGGCTTTCCAGCTCCACCACGAAGTCGATGTCCGAGGCCACGTGGAACGCGCGATCGATCACCCTGAATTCATTGGCCTCCAGCAGGGCACATATGCCGTCCAGGCTGCGCCTAACCTGGGGATACAGGTTATCGTCGATGAGGCAGGGCCGTTCCACGGTGACCACCACCACGCCGGTCTCCCGCCGCTCCAGCATGCTTCGCATGTCCTCCAGGGCGAGCATGCCCCTTCGCTCGGGGAAGAAGAACCTCTCGGACGGCACCGCGAGGTAGCTGCGGGCGGCGAAGATGAACATGGAGAAGCTGTGCGCCGACAGCGCGGACGCCACGTTCCGGTTGCTGTCCACCGGGTCGTGGAACACCAGCGGATCATTGAATCTCCTGCCTTTCTCGCTCCCGAGGTCCAACGTCATACCGCGCCTCCACCCCGAAGCGGCCTCCAGCACGCCCTTGAAGGTGCCGTATCTCATTGTCAGCAGCTCGAGAAGGTATCCCGAGAAGCCCTGGGTCCGGGCCTCGGCCCCGTAGACCCCGGTCCCTTTGGCGAACTGCTTGAGCAGGCGGACCTCGTTCTTCTGTTCATCCTTCAGATTCGACCTCACATACCTCGTGTGGAACGGTGTGCGGTCCACCGCGGACTTGAGCCGGGAGGTGTCCTCGATGCGGTAGCAGGGAACCATGTCCACCTCGAGCCCATCCCACCTCCCGTGGATGTAGGGGTGCTCGGCGTACCTCTCCTCTCCCTTCCCCAGCACCCTCCTGCCGAGCTCGAGGCCGATGGTCTCCAGGCGGTCGCGGGGCACGTCCTCGGGGAAGAGGATGAAGACGTCGAGGTCGGGGTCATGCAGGAAGGTGTCCTTGGCCACCGAGCCCACGAGCAGGACGCTCAGCCCCATGCTCTCCTTGTCCGCTTCCTCCGTGACCCTCTCGATCAGCGAACTTACCCTTTGTCCGATCGCCTCCCGCTCGTCCTTCGACGGAGATATCCTTGCAAGGACCTGTTGTTCAAGGGTCACGCCCCAACATCAGGATCCTCGGCAAAATGTTTTGCTCTGTCCGATAGGGGGCGCCCGCCCCTTTCTCAGGTGTGAGCCCAAGGCCGGTGTGGTGGGGATTCAGAAAACCTGTCATAGGAGGAAAGTTGAGCCACCGGCCTCGAACTTCGAGGCGATGTTGCATCACACGTTATATGAATATTTTTCATATCTTGGACGGTAAAAACGTCCATTGGTTGAGATTTGAACGCCTTCTGTTTATATCCTATTTAGCTTGGCAAGGTCGCCGGCATGCTGAGACCGGGCGTCCGCGGCCGACTTTTTCAGAGGGACGGCAAAGACGCCGCTGTCGGACGGCAGACCGCTCCGCCCACCTTCATGAACGGGCCTCGTAGCTAGATGCTCGTCTGCCCCGGCCCCCATAGCGTCCTGGATGACCGCAATGATCTGGTGCTCATATACAATCGCTCGTTAGCTTCATATATGTTTGAATTTAGTTTGAGCACCGAAAGCGTCAAATGACGCGTTTACCCTAGGGAGGATAGGGTTGAAGTGCGAGCATGTTAGATTTGAAGAGTGTTAACTTTGACCGGATTTTGAGGCGATACGACATACAAATGGAGTCGAAGGAGAGCCCTGAGGACCTAGCAGCGAGAATGGTCCCCAAGGACCCCACCCTCAAGAAGGTCGCCGAGGACGTAGTGTTCATGCGGTACAAGACAATCAATGATAACGTCACCGCCGCCCTCAAGGAGTACAGTCCAGAGGACGTGATCGAGCAGGGCCTCATCAAGGGAATGGACGTGGTGGGCGAGCTCTACGGGAGGGGGATATACTACCTTCCGCACGTCATGGTCGCCGCCGATGCCATGGACAAGGGCGTGAAGCTCTGCGAGTCCAAGATGAAGGGCGTCCGTGAGACCAGGGGCAAGGTGGTCATGCATGTGGCGGAGGGCGACCCTCATGATATCGGGAAGAACATCGCCGCCGTGCTGCTGAAGTCCAATGGCTACACCGTCGTGGACATGGGAAGGGACGTGGCGATCACCGATGTGGTGAAAACCGTGGAGCAGGAGAAGCCCCAGATAGTCACCGGGACCGCTCTGATGACCACCACGATGTCCGCCTTCCCCAAGATTGCCGAAAAGCTCCAGGCAAAGGGGATCAACATCCCGTTCATCTGTGCCGGAGGCGCGGTCAACCGGGCGTACGTGGAATCGTACCCCCTGGGAGTGTTCGCCGCCAAGGCCATCCAGGGTCCCGCCCTTGCCAACAAGATAATCGACGGGTACGATTGGAGGAAGCTGAGGGAGCACTGGGACAAATTGACCGCGGTGAAGGAGTGATGGAGGGAGCATCATGGCGATCAGAAGATACACCAAGATGGAGTACGGCTCCCCGGACGAGATGGTCTTCGGCGAATCAAAGTACCCGGTCTCCTATGGATTTGGCCAGGTGGTCGGCGCGGGGGTGGTGGTGCCGGAGATCAACTTCGCTCCGAGGCCAGGCGCCGAGAAGAACCCGGAATCCCTCAGGAGGGAGTACGTCGACTACATCACCAAGGATATCCTCGACCGTGCCATCACCTTGGGCCTGCCCGCCGTACAGCTGGAGAACGAGCACATCTTCCAGATGGTCAACGAGCCCAAGAAGTACGCCAAGCCCGTGGTCGCTGGCCAGAAGGAGCTGATGCAGAAGTACTACGACGAATACAGCATCGCGCTTTCCATAAGGCACACTGTGGCGGACCCCCGCCTTGCTGAGGAGGGCCTTCGTCCGGGCATGGACAAGAAGCACAACTACCCGGAGAAGATCATCGACTCGCTCGAGGTCGCCGCGGAGAACGGCGCCGATCTGCTGTCCATCGAGTCGACCGGAGGCAAGGAAATGGCCGATTATGCCATTCTAAGGCAGGACATCCGCGGATGGCTGTTCGGCATCGGCTACCTCGGCTCCATCGACATGGCCTGGCTGTGGCCCCAGATCGTGGACATCGCCAAGAAGAACAAGGTCCGGGCGGGAGGGGATACCAATTGCGCCGGCGCGAACACCTCGATGTTCATGGCCGGCGGCTACCTGGACCGAGACATTCCGAGGACCTTCGCCGCGGTCACCCGTGCCATCGCCTCCGCGAGGACGCTGGTGGCCTGGGAGTGCGGGGCGACCGGTCCGGACAAGGACTGCGGTTATGAGGGCCCGATAGTCAAGGCCATCGCCGGCAAACCGACCTCGCAGGAAGGGAAGAACTCGCATTGCGCCCATGCCGACCTGATGGGCAATCTCATCGCCCAGACCTGCGACATGTGGTCCAACGAGTCCGTGGAGTACCACCCCGAGTTCGGCGGCTCGTCCGTCCAGTGCTGGCTTGGCTCCATTGGCTATGAGGCCGCCCTCATGAACACGGCCAAGCAGCTGAAGCAGGACAAGCTCCTGAGGGACCTGTACATGGCCACCGACCGCTACCGGAGCCCCGAGGCCTTCATCCTGGCCTACGACAACGCCTACAAGATCGGGATGGCCATCACCGAGCACGGGAACGACATATATGGCCGAGCCAAGGCCGCGGGCATCACCGCTGCGAGGCTCATAGAGGACGAGAACAAGAGCGGGAAGCTGAGGCTGTCCAAGCACGAGCAGGACATGCTGAGGAAGATCATAACCGACCTTTCCGCGCTCCCGGACGAGGAGTCCAAGTTCCTGGACCAGTGCCTCAAGGCCTACAAGGACGTCCCCATGTTCAATCCGAAGAACTACGATCTCTGAGCCAGGCTCGAGACCTCCCGGTCCAAACCCCTTCGCTCGTTCTTTCACAACGGCCCGGTGGACCTCGCCGACCGGACCGATGGAAAACAGAGATCGTCCAGCGGAACGAAAATGGTAAAAAAGAGTGAAGCGGTTTGAGCGTTCGGTCCGCTGTTCAGGCCTTGATCAGGCTCTTGGTCAGCTCCTTGAACTTGAAGCACTTCTGTGGGCAGATGCGCTCGCACCTCAGGCAGGCGGTGCCATTGCAGAGGTCCGAGGCCACCTCCACCTGGTAGCCGGTCGGTCCTCCCTGCTCGACCCTTATGGCGTTCTCCGGGCAATCTTTGGCGCACGCCTCGCAGCCGGTGCAGCCCTCGAAGCCTCCCCTGACGTAGATGCCTATGTCCCTCAGCACCCTCAGGCCCTTGAACCCGAGATCAGGTATGTCCCTCAGCACGGTCCTGGTGACCTTGGGGGTTCCCTTGACCTCCGGCAGTGGCTGGATGTCCGCCATCTCCAGCATCATGTTGTAGACCTCGATGGGCATTCCCTCGGTCCAGAAGGCGAGCTCCTGGACGAACACCTTCTCGAACACCTTGTCGGTGGCGAACATGACGTGGTTGGCCCGGATGGAGTTGGCCAGGCTCTGCAGCCTGTCCATGAGCTCGGGGTCCCTGACCAGGTCCAGGGCTAGCGCCAGGGAGGTGTTACCGAACTGGTATATCTCACTGCAGGACGGGGGCAGCAGTCCAACCCGCTGGGCCTTCACCGCGTCCACGTAGGTGCCGGAGGCACCGCTCATGTACATGACCTGCAGCTCATCGAACTTCAGGCCAGCGTGCTCCAGCAGGGTGAAGTGGCCGGCTCGCATGGCGCCAAAGGTCTTGGATGCCTCGACCACATCGTGCTCGTTGAGAACGACCCCGTCCTGCAGGTAGAGCAACCCGTCGATGGTGTTGATGTGGGGCATCTTGATCAGCCCGTTGGCCAGGCCCTCGGAGATCGCCGCGATGACCCCCGTTCCGGTGATGCCCACGGCCTTGCCGTGCATCGCGCCCTCGTTTGACGCCGCGCCGTTAAGCGGGTTGATGATGTCCCCATCCTGGGGCAGTATGTTCTCGTCGAGGACCGTGCACTTCCAGGACTCGAAGTCGGCGTTGATGTCGCTGATCGCACCCGGGGAAGCAAGCATGCCCGCCTTGATCGACTGGCCTTCGATGGCCGGACCGGCAGCGGCTGAACCGGTGTATATGTCATCGCCGACCTTCAGCGCCATTTCGGCGTTGGTCCCGTAGTCGGTGACCAGGACGTTCTCCTTCCTCTCCAGGAGCCCGGTCTTGTACATCATGGCCAGGGCATCGGCGCCTATCTCGTGCCGGATGGCAGGGGGAATGTACATCTGCACTTTATCTGGCAGGTCCAATCCTACGTCCACCGCATTGATCACCGCCGCATCGCGCTTCTGCAGCTCGACACCGCGGCTCCTCAAGGCGTTGGGCATGGCGAACGCCAGGTCCCGTACCTCCATGTTCTGGTACATGGACAGCTGGATGGGGTTGCCGCAGACGGCCACCCTATCGACCTTGTTGAGGTCGATGTCCAGCATCTTCATGAGCTTGTTGGACGTGTCGATCAGGAGCTGGTGGGCGACGTCCTGGTTGACCTCGATACAGAACGTCAGGTGGTCCATGACATTGGCACCCGGGACCGGATGCCTGACCGTTATGGCGGTGGAGATGATCTTCTTGGTCTCCAGGTCCACCGCGTGCATTCTCGTTCCGCTCGTCCCTACATCTATTGCTATTCCGTACATGTTTCCGCCTCAGTGATCATGCTCGTGCTCGTGAACCTCGATCTCCAGTTCCATTCTGTTCTCCAGTATGCCCAGACTGTCCTCCATGATGTCTTCGACCTCGTGGTCCTCCAGTCCTACCAGCGCGGCCATGAACTTGATCTCGCCCCTCTCCACCGTCGGGGACGACAGACGGTCAAGGGTCTCTGGCCCTAGGTCCATATCGATCAGATTGATCTTCAACGTTCCCCGGTCCGTGGTCACGAAGGCCTTGATGTGGCCGAGCAGCATCCCCTTCTCCTCCACGACCCTGGTCCCGACGTCCTTCAGCAGCCTCTCCATGAGGGCCACAAGGTCCTTCGACGCGATGGCCGGATGGGCATGGAAGTCGGCCTTCAGGCCAAAGGTGCCCGCATCCGCCAGCTCCTTGGAGTTCTCATCGCTCATGTCGCACTCTCCAGCAGCTTGACCAGCGGGTCGACACCGTCCCCGGTCTTGGCCGATATGTAAACGATCTCGGACCGGGGGCTCATGTCCCCGATCATCGTGGTGACCTTGTCCTTGATGCCATTGTCGATCAGGTCCATCTTGTTCACCGCCACGATGTCCGCTCCGGCGATCTGGCGGCTGACGAAGAGGTTCGCCTCGTTGAACAGCTTGAGCGCCCGGAAGGCGTCGATGAGGCAGATAGTGTACATGCGGTCCTCGCCGATCATGGACATCCTCACCAGCTTGGCGACTATCGATGGGAGCGCGATCCCTGTCGGCTCGATCATGATGATGTCCGGCCCATACTCCCTGGTGATCGCCCTCAGGGTGTTCTGCAGGCTGCCGGACAGGGAGCAGCATATGCATCCCTCGGTGATCTCCACGCTCTTCAGGCCGAAGGAGTCGATGACCGCCCCGTCAACACCGACCTCGCCGACCTCATTGACAATGATGGCTACTCTCTTTCCAGTTCTACTGAGCTCGGAACCCAGGCGGACCAGTAATGTTGTCTTTCCACTGCCTAAAAAACCCGCAAGCTGGCAAACTATCATCGTAAAATCCACGCAATCGCCGCATTTAATATTTCGCACTAAACGTATTCGTGGGATTGAACGGTCTCCACAAGGCTACGCGATCGCTACCTGTCGAGGTCGACCGGACCGGCGTCCTCAATGATCTCCTGGCCCTTGGAGCGGGCCGTCCGGATGGTCTTTCCGACCTGGACGGTCATGAGGTCCTCGGCCGCGAGCGTCCTCGATCCAGACACCTTCTCGATATGCTCCGCCTGACTCTTGACGCCCTCGTGCACCAGCTTCATGCCCAGGTGGGTCAGTAGTACGAGCTCCGGCCCGATGGCCAGGGCGATCTCCGCAGCGTCCTCGGTGCACAGGTGCTTTGGGACCCGTGAACCGAGCGGTCTAGTCAGGTTGAGGATGAGCACGCGGCATCCCCGGTGGGCCTGGATGATGGAGTCGTGCCGCTCGGTGTCCCCCACGTACGAAACGATCCCGTTGGAGGTGTGGAACCTGAAGCCCACCCCCGTGGGGTCGCTGTGCGAGGTGGGGGTGGCCTCCACCTTCATCCCCTTGATCTCGAACGTCTTGCCGGGAACGGCCCTGATGACGCGCGACGTGATCGATCGGTGATATTCCGACACGGCAGGACTGAACCCATTGGTGCCGTCGAGGGCGCTGATGCTGCCGACCAGGGTGCCAGTGCGCTTGAAGCCGCCCTTGGTCATCCCCTCGATGATCATCTCCGCGTCGGCATAATGGTCCGGATGGCAGTGCGAGATGAGGACGGCATCGGTCTTGGCCGGGTCAAGGGCCAGTCTCCTCATGTTCATCAGCGCTGTTGGACCGGGGTCCAGGTGGACCCTCGCTCCATCATTGATGTAGATGCCCCCCGTTGCCCTGATCTGGTATATGGTGGCGAAACGTCCTCCGCCGGTACCAAGGAAGGTGATGCTCGTCAGTATGCCGACCCCACGACGTCCACCTTAACGCCTTTCGTTCTTAACAATGCTTCCTCGGGACAAGGTTAATTTATCGCGTGCATCATGGGCGTCCGATCGACATGCTCACGCTGATCCGAGATGCCTACATCGTGACCCAGAACGCAGAACGACAGTTGGTCCGGGGAGACATCCTGGTCAGGGACGGGGTCATCGAGCAGGTCGGCGGGACCGTGAAGGGATCGGCCGATGTCGAGATCCATGCCTCCGGGGACATCGTCATTCCAGGCCTCATCAACACCCACACCCACGTCTCGATGTCCATCCTCAAGGGGATTGCCGACGACATGCCCTTCCCCCAGTTCCTCGACCGCACCTTCAAGGTGGACGCCGAGAGGACCGAGCGGGACATCGAGGCCGGAGCGGCCCAGGGCTGCCTGGAGATGATCCGCTCGGGGACCACGACCTTCGTGGACCTGTACTACTCCCAGGACGTCATCGCTAGGGCGGTGGATCGTTCGGGCATAAGGGGAATACTCGGATGGGCGGTGCTGGACCAGGAGTTCACCACTCAGCAGGGCGTGCCCCTGGAGAACTGCGCCAGGTTCCACCGCGAGTTCAGGGGCCGGCCCCGCATATATCCGGCGGTGGGGCTGCAGGGCGTGTACGTATGTTCGACCCAGACCTTCCTCGCAGCCAGGGACTATGCCCTGGAGAACGACCTCCTGCTCACGTTCCATCTGTCGGAGACAAGGAAGGAGGTATCGGACTGCAAGCGCAAGGAGGGAAAGCGGCCCGGGGACTACCTGTCGTCGATCGGGTTCTTCAACGATCACTGCATCGCCGCCCACTCCGCCTGGCTGACCATAAATGAGGTCAGGGAGATGGGGTCAGCGGGCGCGAAGGTCTCCACCTGCCCGGTGTCCAACATGAAGCTCGCCACGGGTGGTGTCGCTCCCATACCAGAGATGCTGCAGAACGACGTCACCGTGTCCATAGGGACGGACGGCTCCACCACGAACAACAGCCTGGACATGTTCGGGGAGATGAAGATCCTGTCCCTACTGCAGAAGTCCAGCCGATGGGACCCGACGGTCCTACCGGCCCAGAAGGTGCTCGATCTGGCGACCATCGATGCCGCGAGGGCGGTGCGCATGGACCACCTCATCGGTTCTATCGAGGTGGGGAAGCGCGCCGACCTGGTCATCATGGACGGAAAGGCGGCCAACCTGCGCCCCTCCCGCCCGTCGACGATCGTGTCCAACCTCGTCTACTCGTCGTTCGGGACCAATGTCAAGACCGTGCTGTGCGACGGAGCGGTGGTCATGCGTGACGGCAAGGTCGTCACCATGAACGAGGAGAGGACCCTCGCGGAGGCGGAAGATGCCGCCCGGGCGCTGCTCGGGTGACCTCTTCCCGGCCCCTTGGCAGGAACGCTAGGCGTAACAGACAGAATTGAATAATGAGGTGGTCCCGACTCCCGGATTTGAACCGGGGGCCTGCTGATATCGGCGGCTGAGGACCGGAAGTTCCGGTGACCCACTACAGTCAGCCGCTCTAGCCAGACTGAGCTAAGTCGGGGGGTAAAAACCCTATTACGGATAGCGTATTTAGAACTTCGCCTCCCCTGCCGGCAGGCCAGGGTCCGCGGCCGATGCGATCGGCCGATTATCGTGCTGTTAAGCTTTATCACGGCAAATATTCTCCATTTAAGAATTATTATATAGTTCGATGGTTATACACATGTCGGACAAAAGAGGTCGTTCCGACCTCTCGAGTTGCCATGGTGGAGACATGGAAGAGCCAGAGTTGGAGAAGGTGACGATTCGCCTTCCTGAGCGCTACATACGAGCATTGGACTTCCTAGTCAAGGTAGATGATTTTCCCTCCCGTTCGGAAGCGATCCGGGCGGCAATCCGGGACTTCATCTATGAGCGGGTCGACGTTGTCATGGACAAGGTCAAGAAGATGGAGGAGGCAGAAAGAACGCTCGGTGCCATGGAACAGTTCGAATCTGAATACCTAAGGAAGTAGGGCTCCAAGATGGGATGGGATGCACATCGGAAGCTAGACTGCCTTCAACCTCCCCCACTCTTTTTTTTATTGATCACGTGAGGTGTCCCTCGCGCTCGTTAAGGTGGGCCAGAGGCCAGATGTGAGAAAAATGGGAAAGGGCGGTCCGAGGACCGTTCATCCGATGTAGCCGAGATCTTCTCTCTTAGGCTCGGCGGGGGTCTCGATCTCCTTGAGCTTCGAGGTGATGAGATCGATCTGCTCGGCCTTGGACACCAGGTCGGTGAAGTCGATGGTGACTCCCAGTATGTCGGCGAGGATCCGCAGCACGGCCTCGGCCCCCTTGGGGTCGACAAAGTATCCCGATGTCTCGCCCATCAGGCACACCGCGTCCAGCCCGTAGACCTTGCTGAGCCCCAGCAGCAGGCCGCTGGCCCCGACGATGCCGGAACCGGGCTCTCCCTTGGAGAATATTACGCCCTTGGCCCTCATCGCCTCCACGACCTCCTTGCTGGTGGCGGCGCCCAGGACCCTGGGCTGCTCCACCATCTTGCCGACGCCGTAGCCTCCGAGCGTGTAGATGGTCTTGACCCCCCAGCCCCGGCAGAGCTGCATGATGTGGTCGGAGAGGTCGTACTGACCCTCCGGGGTAAGGCCCTGGTAGTCCCCGACCAGGATAATGAGGTCGGGATGCTTGCCATCGGCCTTGGAGTAGTACAGCTCGTTGTTGACGAGCTTTATGACCCCCTCGTCGTCAACGACGACCTGGGGTGGGAAGTAGGATGAATAAATGTCCGCAAACTTTGTGGCCTTCAGCTGATCGAGCAGATGCTCGGCGGCGAGCTTTCCCACGTTACCGACCCCGGGAAGCCCCTCCACCAGTACGGGCGCATCGAACTGCGGTTCCTCAACGAAGACTGCCTTGATCTTTTCCACAACCATCACACTCCTTTCTTAACTTTCTCCGATACTCCCCGTAACGGTCCTCAGGGGAATACCTGGGAGGTATAGGGGTGTCCGTCCTGGACCCACAACGGGAACACTGGTCCGAGAGGGTATACTCCACGCAACGGGGGCATTTTCTGAGCGAAGTTCTCATGCTTCAACCTTGCAGGCGTGGTCCGGCCGCGATGGAAGCCGGCTCACCAGGCACAACACATGATTTTACCACTATTATCATTTTGCCTCGCGGTGGAAGGTCGCCTTCCCCCCGCATGCCTGCAGGCTCGACATGATATTGCCGGTGACGAGCTTCATCTCCTCTTCTGCGGTCTTGTAGTCCGCGGCCGATACCACTACCCGGTACTTCGGTGCCCCGATATATTGTATCTTTACCTTTTCCTTCGAGGAGACGATGCCGGCGATCAGCGCCTCTCTTATGTGGTCGACGCCATCTGGTTGAAAGCAGGTCATCTCCAGGTAGCCGTCGATCTGAACGAACGAGGGGGTCACGTTCTCCTTGGCAACGTCGATGAACGTCTTGGTCCATTCGCCCTTGAGGCCTTCCTCGGTCAGGGACCCGGGATGGGACGCCACTGTCTCGAACGCCCCGAAAAGGGTCCCGAACTTGTCGATAAGCTCGTATCCGAACTGCTCGTAGCTCTCTTCCTTGGTGGTGCCTAGGCGCTCGGCCACGATCTCGATGAGCTTGTCCGCCTTGTTCTCGTTCTTCCACTGCTGGATCTTTTCCCTCTTCTGGTGCTCGTTGACCGATTTGAGGGAGAGGTCGATGTGACCCTTGGAGGAGTCGACGCCAAGGACCTTGCATACGACCTTCTGTCCTTCGCGGATGTAGTCTCGTATGTACTTGACCCAACCAGTTGCGACGTCCCTGATGTGGATGAAGCCTTCCTTCCCTCCGTACTCGTCCAGGGAGACGAAGGCACCAAAGTTCTTGACGTTCTGGACAGTGCAGACTACCAGTTCGCCCTCTTCAGGGAAATCGCTTTGCCGCACCATTCTTAATCAACCACCTCTACCAGCGTTCCGCGCAGCTCGCCCGCGCCGCCCCTGGCCTTGACCAGAGTGGAGCCGCAGACGTTGCAGGTGACGTTGGTGGCGGGGTTCTTGAAGGTTATCTGCTCGTTGCCGCAGTCCGGGCACTTGACCTTGATGAACTTACCGGTATGTACTTCAGCCATGGGGATCACTCCTCCAGCTCGAACTTCTTTGCCCTGAAGCAGGGTCTCTGGACAGCCTTCTTGCAGGTCTTGCAGCGGTACCGAAGGGCGACCCTCTTGGTCGGCTTCTCCCTCCCTTCGGGCTTAGGCCGGGGGAAACCTCCGTATCCCGAGGTCGCCCGCCTGAATCTCCTCTGCCCCCACTTAAGTTCGCTGGCCTTCTTCTTTTTGATCCTTTCTACTTCATGAGGGGTGTGAGACTTGCACCAAGGGCAATAGGTTTTGACAGTGTGAGGCATCTTCATAGTAACACCTTACGAGGTGAGGACTCCTAATACGCATTATCTATTTAAAACATTAGCAATCTGCAAGTGGACCCAGTATGACCATCTGGCCTCTTCTTTTTTCCTCAATTCTGACCGGTCCGCGAGCAGGGTCGCGCCATGGTCCGGAAAGACCTTTCCGGCGGTCGAGAACGCCGTTGATTTTCGTCTCCGCGGGACTCGCTGCGGAGAAACATGTTTATTAAGAATCGGCAAAGATAACAATTTCTTACTTTGCCAGACGGTCAGTTGGAATATTTGATATTATGATGACGATACGAATGAAAAATCCCTTACTGGCTCGGAAAACGAGCATATTACCGCTTCATGAAATAGAAAGTCATATATATGGTTTGATTAATAATTGATTAAGATAAATTATGAATGAAAGAGGCTTTACGAAAAAGGACGAAACTCTCGTCAAGCTCCTAATGCGCACCGATATGCCAAAGAATGTCGCTAAGACCCTGGTGTTCCTGCGCAAGAAGGAGGAGACCACTTCGGTGGAGATCGAGATATCGACCGCTCTTAGGCAGCCTGAGGTTTCGATCGCGATGCAGGAGCTCCGTCGGCGCAAGTGGGTGATCAAGAGGGATATAAAGAAGGAGGGCAAGGGGAGGCCGGTACATTCGTACAAGCTGGCTCTGCCTTTCGAGAAGATCATTGAGATCCTTGAAAAGGAGGAAATGAAGAGGATCGAAGAGATCCAGAACAACATCAAGGCCCTGAAGCAGGTCGCCCTGCAACAGGCCTAGATCCTTTCTCTTATTATCGCTCCCCTTTCCGTCCCGACGATGACAGAGGTCGCCAGCCCGATGAAGAGGCCGTTCTCGACGACCCCCGGTATCGACCTGATGTCAAAGTCCATTCTCTCGGGCTCGTTTATAGAATCGAACTTGCAGTCGTAGATGTAGTTCCCGTTATCGGTGACGAACGGCTTGTCCCCGCCCCTCAGTCTGGCGGTACATCCCAGGGCCTCCAGCGCCATCCTGGTCCGGCGGTGGCCGAACTGTACGACCTCCACCGGCAGAGGGGTCTTGATCCCGAGAACGCCCACTATCTTCGAGCTGTCGACGATGATGATCTCTCGCTTCGAGTAGTAGGCTATCATCTTCTCCCTCAGCAGCGCACCGCCGAGGCCCTTGATGAGGCGGAAGCTCGGGTCCACCTCGTCCGCGCCATCGATGGTCAGGTCGATCTCCCCTACCTCCTCCAGCGTGGACAGGGGGATGTTCAGGGAGCGAGCCTGCCTCTCCGTCTCGATCGAGGTCGGCACGCCCACGAGGCGGTAGCCTTCCTTCACCAATTTCCCTATCTCGTCCACCGCCAACCGGGTCGTCGACCCGGTCCCCAGGCCGAGGACCATTCCGTCCTCGATGAACTCCACGGCCTTCCGGGCCGCCTGCAGCTTGAGCGTGTTCATGCCTTCACCCCGAACTCCTTCACTATCTCCCGGGTAAGCTCGTCGACGATGAACTCGTTGACCTTCCTCCCCATCTCGACGGACGCGGAGGGGGCGTCGCCGACGAAGCCGTCGGGCATCGAACGCTCCGGGTCGGCCAAGATCATGAAGCCCTGGCTGACGTACCTCCCGACCTTGGACTGTGGCCTCACCAGCTCCGGGGCGATGGCCATGATCCTCGAGGTCTCCACCTTCCCCCCGTGCCCGTCCCCTCTCTGGTCCTCGGGGAACCGCTTGGCTATGTCATAGTCGGTGAGGAGCATGAGCTTGACATGGTGCTCCTCGACGATCTCCACGCACGCCTGCCGCAGCGCGTTCATGTGAGAGCTTCCGGCGTGACCGCTGATGACCACAAGCTTGTCCGCGCCGTTGGTGATAAGCGAGTCGAGGATGTCCCTGACCACGTGGATGGTGGTCTCGAACCCCAGGCCGATGGTGCCGGGCATGTTCCTCGTGGACGAGTGGAAGGCGTACCGCAGGGGCGGTGCCACCAGGCCGTGCACCCTCCCGGCCACGGCATCGGCGACGTGCTCCGGTTGCAGCGAGTCGGTGCTAAGGGGGAGGTGGGACGAGTGCGCCTCCGTAGCGCCGATGGGCAGTATGACCACGGGGCGCTTTTTCATGGCTTCGGCGAACTCGGTCGATGAAAGGGAATCAAGGCGCATCAGTGCACCCTCCGCTTGGATAGATCGATCAGATGGGTGCCGCAGACGGGGCAGTTGCCCTTCTCCAGGGCGTCCTGCCCGAACTTCTCCTTGAGCTCCTTGTTGAGCTTCCCAAGATCGTCGGTCTTGATGCTTCGTTCGCAGCGTGGGCAGTACATCGACCGCGCAACGGATTACCCCGTTTTAACTTATGCGAACGGGAAGTCCCCCTGCGAAAGCAAGGGGATGAAAGCGAACGACATGGAGAGCACTTTCGGTCATCCCCCCGCACGGCGTTGATATCCTCAAGAACTCTAAGTAAAACGAGGGAAGCGTTGCTCGCCTACAAGCTCCGCCTCTATCCAAACAAGGAGCAAGAGCGGAGGTCGATGTGGACCAAGGAATCCCGAGGTATGAAGACGAGTCTACAGCCGCTTCCACGAGCTGTACTATGGAAGCGGGCACGACCGGTTCAAGCTGCAGGCCCTGCTCCCGGCGTGGAAGGAGAATGAAGAGGATCTCAAGACACTTCATGCAAAGGTCTTACATTATGAGCTACATCGTCTGTTCGCCAACCTCGAAGATCTTCACGGATTGAAGAAACGAGGCCGCAAGGTTGGCAGGCTGCGATTCAGGCCGGAGCATCGATTTCCTATCAAGCATACCGCCTCCGGCAAGCGGTTCGCCCATTTGCTGGTCGATGACGGTAACGGAACGAACGAGCTCATCGTCATCCACGATGCCGTGGGCATCGACGTCAGCCTGGAGCACTGCGCCGTCGACAGCGACGGCCAAAAGGTGGATGGCCCTCGCCACCTCGAGCACGAGCTGAAGTAGCTGCGCCGCCTGGTCGAAGCAAGAAGCCCCGCCCGCCAGGACGGGGTGGTTCACTATTTGACGGGAGCAAGCTTAAGGCCGTGGCCCGTAATATGCAGGCTCATGCACCTGGCCGCCCTGTTCTCGGGAGGAAAGGACTCCGTGTTCGCCACCTATCTCATGGAGCAGCAGGGGCACTCCGTGGACGTCCTCGTCAACGTCAGACCGAAGGACCCTCATTCTTGGGTTTTCCACACTCCGAACCTCAAGGTGCTGCCGCTGATGGCCAAGGCAATGGGCAAGGAGCTGGTGGCCGTGGACAGCTCAGGCACGGAAGAGGACGACCTCCGGGCGCTGAGCGACGCGCTCTCGCTCCTGGAGGTGGATGGTGTCATCACCGGCGCCATAGCTTCCGACTACCAGTGGGACCGCATCAACCATGTCTGCGAGGGTCTGGACCTCAACGTGTACTCGCCGCTGTGGCGAAAGGAGCAAGGCCTCCTCATGAACGAGCTGATCGACGCCGGCATCAGGGCGATCATGGTCAGCGTGTCAGCGGACGGCCTCGGCGCTTCATGGCTGGGCAGGGAGATCGACCGGCCCGCCCTTGAAGAGCTGAGGGCCGTGGCCCGCAGGCGGGGCATGAACCTGGCGGGTGAGGGAGGGGAGTACGAGACCCTGGTCCTCGACTCGCCCCTTCACCGCAGGGCCATCAGGATAATGGAATCGCAGGTCGAGAGCGGGAGGGACTCCGGTCTGCTCAGGGTCACCAGGGCGATGCTGGAGGACAGAACATGAGCGGACACAGGTTCCCTGCCGGGGACATGAACAGGCTGACCGGCGAGCAGCGCAGGGAGATACAGCCGGCCGAGGACATCGTTGAGCGCATAGCACCCGCCCCCGGCGAGGTCGTGGCAGACCTGGGCTGCGGCCCCGGATATGTCACCGTGCCGCTGGCCCGACGGGTCGCCAAGGTCTTCGGGGTCGATGTGCAGAAGAGGATGCTGGATGCCCTCATGGGGAGCGTGCCTCCCGAACTGAAGGAAAAGGTCGTCCCGGTGCTCGGGGAGCTCCCCCGCATCCCCCTGGGCGACAGCTCGATCGACCGCGCGGTCGCGGTCAACGTGGTTCACGAGATAGAGGACCTGACGTTCTTCGAGTCGGAGCTCAGGCGGTGCCTCCGCGGGGGTGGCAAGCTGAGCATCGTGGACTTCCCCAAGCGGGAGACCAGCTTCGGGCCTCCATTGTCAGAGAGGCTCAGCGAGGAGGAGATGGTCTCCGCGTTCCCGTACTTCCGCAGGGTCAAGGCATGGCGCTACCCGGAGTTCTATCAGCTGGAACTTTCCCTTTGATGCCGATCTCCTGGCAGCAGCTCAGCAGCTCGTCATAATCGGGTTCCTGGGTCTGGGACGGGTCGTAAGAGATCCAAACGTACCGGACCACGCCCTCCTGATCGACGATGAAGATCGAACGTCGGGACCTGCCCATGAGGTAGCCCTCCTCGCCCATGAGCACTCCGTACTCGCCGCTGACCTTGCCGTCAAAGTCAGAGAGCAATGGGAACTGCAGGTCCAGGCGCTCCCTCCATGCGCTGTGGACGAATTGGCTGTTGGTGCAGATGCCGACGATCTCCGCACCGGCCTTCCTGAAGTCGTCGTACATCCTCTGGAACTGCTTCATCTCCACCGAGCATATGACGCCGAAGTCCCCGTTGTAGAAGACCAGAACGGAGGTCCCTCTCTTCCTCAGCCCGGATAGTTGAAGCGTACCGCCATATGCCTCAGGAAGGTCGAACTCTGGAGCTATCTCTCCTACCAACGGTGCACGGGCCATGCAGTACGATAATGGGCGGATGGCTTGTAATAGTTGCTGCTCCGGTCGGCCTAGCCCGCCCCTGCCGTCCTACCGGCCATCCCTGACCTTGTCCTTGTCCATACCATCCCGATGACCAGCGCCACGGTCGCCAGCGGCAGCCCGATGATCAGGGGGTCGATGACGTTGAACGGCGCGCCGAGCAGGGTCACCCGCTTGAACAGTGCTCCGCAGATCCCCAGCTGGGACGCCTCGGCGGTGTGGACGAAGACCGTCCACAGGAACCAGGAGACCGCCCCGACCACCAGCGACAGCTTCGCCGGCAGCGCGAGCGGGGCCTTGGAGTAGAGGCCGTAGGTGAGCACTGGCAGGAACGCGCAGGCGCACAGCCCCATGAACATCGCGGTGGCCCGGGCGATGATGTTGCTGGGCATGACCAGCGCGAGGGCCACCGACACCGCGATCATGATCACCGTGCCCATCTGGGCGACCTTCTTCGACGGCGTTTCCCTCTTGGCGATGTGCCTGTAGATGTCGTAGCCGGCGGTGGTGCCCATGGTGTGGAAGATGGAGCTCAGGGTGGACATGGCCGCCGCGAGGAGCACGAGCATGAACATCACGACGAACAGCTCGGGCATGGCGGAGTTGATGTACAGGGGGATGATGTTGTCAACGTTCTTGTCGGCGGCCATGTAGGCGACCTTGCCGGTGTTGTTCCAGAACCATACGTTGGTGAGCGGGCCGACGGTGAACGCGACCCCCGTCATCATCAGGAGGAACGGCCCTCCCACCGATACCGCCCGGTTGATCGACCTCTCATCCTTGGCGCACAGGAACCGCACGCTAAGCTGCGGCTGGGCCAGCACGCCGATGCCCACGCCCATCACGATGGTGGTGATCAGTGTGAACCATATGCTGGAGCCGAGCTCGGGCATGGCCGTCCAGGAGTGCAGGCCGCCGTCCTGCAGGAAGGCCGGTATCTGCGGGGACAGGTTGCTCAGGCCGATGAAGCCCTGCTCGGCCCCGCCCACGCTGATGAGCGTGAGGACGAGGAGCAAGGTCATCCCGACGAGCATCAGGACCCCCTGCATGGCATCGGTGTACATCACCGCGATGAGGCCGCCCATGACCACGTAGGTCGCCGTTATGAGCGAGAACCCTAGGAGGGAGGCGAAGTAATCGAGGTTGAAGGTGGTGTGTATGAACCACGCTCCGCCGATGATGATCGCCGCGCAGTACAGGGGCATGGAGACCAGGATCATGACGCCGGTCGCGTACTGCATAAAGTGGGAGTTGAACCTCTTGCCCAGGAGGTCGGGGAATGTGATCGCGCCCAGCCGGTGGCCGATATCCCTGGTCCTCTTCCCGAAGATGATGAAGGCGACAAGGACGCCCATGCCGATGTTAAGGACCGTCAGCCAGATCAGCCCGGTCCCGTAGAGGGCGGCTATCCCCCCGAAACCGACTATCGCGGACGTCGAGATGAAGGTGGCACCATACGACAGGCCAAGGATGATAGGGCTGATCTTCCGGCCTGCGACCATGTAGTCATCGGCCACCTTGGTGTGGCGGTAGCCGAGGTAGCCCAGGATCATCGTTGCCAGCAGGTATATCGCCGTGCAGACGGCGAAGATCGCCGTGTCAACCATCGCTTCCTCCTCCCGCGTTCTTCACCCAGCCATAAATGCCGCAAGCTACCGCCGGTCCGATGGACAGGCCGTAACCAAGGACGATCACAGGGTCGTCGATGCCCAACATAACCTCTCCCCGAATGAGACGGTGGAATATTCTGAACGGCCTATTTAAAATGTATGATACATGGTAACAGGGCGCATACTATCACGTAACATATCGGCGACCGAGCGGTCGTCCCGAGGGCACATTGAATAATGGAGGATGGCATGTTCGAGCGATCAACATGTCCCGCAACACCTTCACCAACCTGCTCAACGAGGGCCTCGAGCTGTACCATGCTGGCAAGTTCATGGAGGGCTACGAGCTCATGACCAGGAACGCCGGGCACGTGCCCAGGAACGACGCCCAGTTGTACGATTTCCGGGCATCCCTGGCCTGCATGGCCGGCCGCGCCGATCTAGGCTTGAGCCTGCTGACCGAAGCGGTGATGGAGAAGGGGTGCTGGTACACCCAGGAGTATCTCACCGGGGACGATGACATCCGGCCGGCAAGGGAGCTGCCGGGCTTCCAGCATATTATGGATGTCTGTGCGGAACGGGAGCGGAGGTCCAGGGAGGTAAGTATCAGCGAGCTCGCCGTGGTGAGGGGGTCCGGCGGTGAGCGCCCACCGCTGATGATCGTCCTGCACGGCAACATGCAGAACCTGTCGATCTGCCAGGAGGACTGGAGAGGGGCGGCCGAGCAGGGCTTCGACCTCGCCTTCATCAGGTCGTCACAGCTGGCCTTTTCCGACGCCTATGTCTGGAACGACCTCGAGGCGGGAGCCAAGGACCTGGGAGAGCAGGTCCGCAGACTGCGGGCCATGGGCGAGCTGGAAGGCCGGAAGGTCATCATGGCCGGCTTCTCCGCCGGCGCGAGGATGGCCCTCCACGCGGTGATGACCGGGGCCATCAAGGCGGACGGCATGGTCCTGGTCGGCCCCTGGCTTCCGGAGATCGACGAATGGTCCGATACCATCCAGAAGCTTGGGGAGAGGATGCCCGGCGCGTACATCTGCTGCGGGGACGAGGACGATGATTGCCTGCCCGGAGCAAGACTGCTGGCCGACGCCCTCGGGCTTGCCGGCCGTCCGAGCATGCTGCGGGTGCCCGAGGGGCTGACGCATGACTATCCGGACGATTTTGTCACGAGCCTAAGGACGGCGGTCGGAGCGGTCCTCGGGCAGGATGCCGGAGGGCCTGCACACGACAGTAGCACAATGACCAAATAGATTCCACTCAGTTCTTAATCAATCATCCTCGGAGGAATGGTAGGGGATATGCTTGAGAGGAGCGATCGGACGAACATGAGCAAGGACGAGCAGGACAACCATCTGGACGCGTGGCACGACGGCTCGTTCAAATGCCCAGAGTGCGGAGGCGACGAGCGGAGGTCCCTGTTGGCGTCGGTCGTGGAGCACTCGGACGACGCGGTCATCAGCTTTACCCCGGACGGTACCATCACCTCCTGGAACCGCGGAGCGGAGAAGGTCTACGGCTACACCTCGGAGGAGGCCCATGGAGGTAACCTCTCGATGCTCATCCCGCAGGGCCACCGCAACGAGGTGCCCGAGATACTGGAGCGCATATCCCGCGGGGAGAGCGCGCATCATTACGAGACGATGCGGAGAAGGAAGAACGGCGAGATCATCCATGTGGAACTGTGCGTGTCGCCCATAAGGGGCGATGACGGTAAGATCGTCGGCGCGTCCACCATCGCCCGGGACATCACCCGCGAGGTCATGGCCCGAAAGGGCACCGAAGAGGCGGTGGGCGCCGAGCGCAGGAGGTTCATCGAGGTCCTGGACAGCCTTCCGGCCTACGTCGTTCTGCTGACCCCCGACCACTTCGTCTCGTTCGCCAACCGGTACTTCCGGGAACACTTCGGGGAGGACAAAGGGAGACACTGCTACGAGTACCTCTTCAACCGCGATCAGCCGTGCGAGAACTGCCAATCTTTCGAGGTCCAGAGGACCGGGCGGCCGCACCAGTGGGAGTGGTTAGGTCCGGACGGCAATGCCTACGACATCTTCGACTACCCGTTCGTGGACATCGACGGTTCGGAGCTCATCATGGAGGTGGGGATCAACATCACCAAGCGAAGGGCGGCCGAGGAGGCCCTGAGGAAGGCGTTCGCGTACAACCGGAGCCTCATCGAGGCCAGCCTGGACCCTCTGGTCACGATCGGACCGGACGGGAAGATCACCGACGTGAACGAGGCCACCGAGACCGTTACCGGCAGGTGCAGGGAGGAGCTGATCGGCACCGATTTCTCGGACTACTTCACCGAGCCTGAGGCTGCCCGGGCCGGATACGAGAAGGTGTTCCGGGAAGGCCTCGTTCGAGACTACGCTCTGGAGATAAGGCACAAGGACGGCCGCATGACCCCCGTCCTTTACAACGCGCAGGTCTACCGGGACGATGAGGGGAACGTCATCGGGGTCTTCGCTGCCGCCAGGGACGTCACCACCCAGAAGAAGATCGAGGAGGAGCTGGCGGTCCAGAGGAACCGGGAGCTGGAGCGGTTGTCGGAGATGGAGAAGTTCCAGAGGCTGACCGTGGGCCGGGAGCTGAGGATGGTGGAGCTGAAGAAGGAGATCATGGAACTCAGGGCGCTCAACGCCGACCTCAGGAAGAGGTTGGAGCTGTCATGATGTCCCCGGGGCGGAAGGAAGGCCGTCCGCCGGTGGACCTCGAGGACCGTCTGGCGGCCCTGGAGGAGGAGAACAGCTCGAACCATAAGGAGCTGGAACGCCTCTATGTCGAGAGAGATGGGATGCGCGATCTACATCGGGCGACCCTGAACCTGCTGGAGGACGTGGACGCGGAGAGGAGCAGGTACTATGACATCCAGCGCGCGCTCCTCAACCTACTGGAGGACGCTGAAGAGGAGCGTTACAAGGTGGAGATGACGAAGGGGAGGCTGGAGGCGGTGAACCACGAGCTCGAGGCGTTCTCGTACTCCGTTTCCCACGACCTGCGCGCTCCCCTCCGTGCGATAAAGGGTCTGTCGCAGGCGGTGCTGGAGGACCAGGCTCCCCGCCTGGACGATACGGGGAAAAGATATCTCGTCCTGATCAGGGACAACGCCGTCCGGCTGGAGAAGCTGATCGACGACATCCTGGAGTTCTCAAGGCTGAACCGGCAGGCCATGAGGAGCGCGGAGGTGAACCTCGGGAGGGTCGCGAGCGAGGTCTTCGCCGAGCTGAACGCGCTCGAGCGCAGCAGGGACATCACCTTCATCGTCGGCCAGGTGCCCCCAGCTCAGGGGGACGAGATCATGCTCCGACAGGCCCTTGTGAACCTCATCTCCAATGCGATCAAGTTCACCAGGAAAAAGGAGAGGGCGGTCATCGAGTTCGGCTTCGAGCCCGACGAAGGGGGAGGCTCGTACTTCGTCCGGGACAACGGCTCCGGTTTCGACATGCATTATGCGGACCGGCTGTTCGTGGTCTTCCAGCGGTTGCATCCAGCGTCCGAGTATGAGGGCACCGGCATCGGCCTGGCGGTCGTGCAGCGCATAATCAGCAGGCACGGTGGCAGGGTGTGGGGCGAGGGCGAGATAGAAAAGGGGGCGGTCTTCCATTTCACCCTGTCCGGAACGGGGGTGTGAGAGGGATTGTTCCGGGTGATGATCCGCAGGGTCGAGACCCTGCCAGATGACCGGAGGGCCGAGGGCGACGACATGGTCGTGCCGTCCGACCTCGAGGATCAGACGAGCGGCGATAGCTCCGGGAACGGCAGCGTTCTCGGGAGAAACAACAATCATATCGGAGCCCCATTCTCGATGGCCTCCTCCGCCGACCACCGCATCGATAGGGCGGGTGAGCCCCCGACGGAGCCCAGGTGTGACCGGGGAGCGGGCAGGTGCCAGACACACATGGAGAAGGTCTGCATACTGATACTGGAGGACAACGAGTCCGACTACGAGCTCATGAAGCGCGAGCTAGGCTCCGCCTGCCCCTCCTGCGTCGTGGAATGGGCCTGGAGCAGGGAGAGCTTCCTGAAGGTCCTCGACCGGGGCAGGCCGCACATGGTGCTGCTCGACTACTCCCTCCCGGGGTTCGATGGACTGTCAGCCATGGACATCGTCCGCCGGCGGTTCCCGGACGTCCCGGTGATAATCGTGTCCGGCGGGATCGGGGAGGAGACGGCCATCGGGACGCTGAAGGCGGGAGCGACGGACTACGTCCTCAAGCAGCACCTTGATCGCCTGGGCCCAGTGGTGTTGCGAACGATCCAGGAGATCGAGGAGACGAACGAGAGATTGCGTGCGGAGGCAGCCCTCGAGGCCAGCAGGAAGAAGTTCGAGTCCCTGTTCTCCTCCAGCAACGAAGGGATATGTCTTCACGAGATGGTCTTTGATGATCAGGAGAGGGCGGTGGACTACCGGATCATCGACGTCAATCCCGCCTACGAGGCCATCACCGGCATCACGAGAGACAGGGCCATCGGGGCGTTGGGCTCCGAGCTGTACGGTGCCGATTCCCTGCCATACTTGGAGATCTACCAGCGAGTGGTGGAGACCGGAGAGCCATACCATTTCGAGACGTACTTCGTGCCCATGATGAAGCACTTGCTGATCTCAGCGTTCTCCCCGGAGAAAGAGCAGTTCGCCACCATTTTCGTGGACGTCACCGACCGCAAGCATCT
Source organism: uncultured Methanomassiliicoccus sp. (assembly GCA_964426205.1). Taxonomy (GTDB): domain Archaea; phylum Thermoplasmatota; class Thermoplasmata; order Methanomassiliicoccales; family Methanomassiliicoccaceae; genus UBA6. The sequence continues at coordinate 34,832 of CAYRPG010000015.1, forward strand.
GGAGGCCCAGCTCAAGCGAAAAGCTGACGATCTGGCACGCTCGAACGCCGAGCTGCAGCAGTTCGCGTATGTGGCATCGCACGACCTTCAGGAGCCGCTGCGCATGGTCTCTGCCCACCTGGACCTGCTGAAAAGGCGCTACGGGGACCAGCTGAGCGGCAGCGCCCTCCAGCACCTCGACTTCGCGGTGCAGGGCTCCCTGCGGATGAAGGCCCTTATCAACGATCTCCTGGCATATTCGAGGCTGGAGTCACGCGGAGGAGCCTTCGAGGTCGTCGACATGAAGGCGTCGGTCAAACAGGCGATGATCAACCTGCACGCCTCGATCGAGGAGAGCCACGCGGTGGTCGAGCTCGGCGAGCTGCCCACGGTGATGGCCGATGCGGTCCAGCTGGCCCAGCTGTTCCAGAACCTCGTTTCCAACGCCATAAAGTTCCACGGGGGCGAGGCCCCGCACGTCAAGATAATGGCCGAGGACGGAGGGGAGGAGTGGATAATATCGGTGAAGGACAACGGCATCGGCATCGATCCGGCCCACACCGACCGCATCTTCCAGATGTTCCAGCGCCTGCACACCCACGAGGAGTACCCCGGTACCGGCATAGGGCTGGCGATATGCAAGAAGATCGTCGAGCGCCACGGTGGCAGGATATGGGTCAGCTCGGTGTTGGGACAGGGCTCCACGTTCTACTTCTCGATCTCCAAGACCCAGGGGAGCTGAGCGGCCATCCCGGGTGTGGACCGGGGGACCCGACCGGCCGCAGCGTTCTCTCCCACCGCGAGCGCCGGTGCGGTGGGGGCAAGGCTCAGCCGACGAAGAACGCTTCCAGGTGCTCAGGGTAGAGGGCCACGTACGTGGAGTTGGGATCGATGAACCGCCGCTGGTTGCCGCTTCCCATCTTCTCCCTGTACCGGTCCAGGAGGATGTCCTGCAGCTCTGGGGTGGGGACCATATATACCTCCTCGCCACCGTTCCGGAGCTGCCTTATGAAGGCATATTTCGAGCGCAGGCCGGCCGGCTCCCTCTTGCCGACTATGCGTTGAACCGCACCGTCCCTCTCGATCTCGATGAACGGGTCCAACCTGAGATACCAGTAAAACTCCCTTCCCATCTTGGCACTGGCGATCACCTTGATCGATCCCTTCTCCAGGAACCGGTCCATCTCCTCCACGCTCATCCCCTCCCGGTAGTTCGGGTTGAACAGCCTGTTCACCGCCTGCTTGCCCCTCATGTTGATCTCGATAGGTCTCCTTTGCTCTGCCATTGCCCATCACTGCGCCGTGTCGGAACAGCCAGAGGGCCAGCGTCCTGAGCATCCGCTATCAGATGGCCATTGCTGTAGCTGTCTACAGACCCCCCAAACTTCCGCGGGAACCGATAGGGTTTCGTGATAATAAAACCACTCGCTCTTACGTCAGGGGGCTCGGAGCGGCGTCCCTGCCCGTCATCCATTGTCAGGCGGCCGGTCCTGCTGGACCTACACGGTCACCTCTTCACTGGCATCGTGAACTTGAAGGTCGATCCATGACCTTCCTCCGACTCGACCCAGATCCTCCCGCCATGCCGCTCCACGATCTTCTTGCTGAGGGCCAGCCCGATCCCGGTGCCCGGGTACTCGTCGCGCGTGTGAAGCCTCTGGAACATCTGGAACAGCTTTTCCTGGTAGCGCGGGTCGATGCCGATGCCGTTGTCCCTGATCGAGATGAGCCACTCCCTCCTCGCTCTTTCCGCCGAGATGTCGATCCGGGGCTTCTCCTTCCCCCGGAACTTGATGGCATTGGACAGCAGGTTCTGGAACAGCTGGGCCAGCTGGACCGCGTCCCCCTGGACCGTGGGGAGGTCCCCAATGGTAACGATGGCCTTGCTCTCTTTGATCACCACGGGCATGGAGTCGATGGCCTCCTTTACGATGCGGCCGAGGTCTACCTCCGTGAACTCGTCGCCCTGGGTGTCGACGCGCGAGTACTGCAGGATGTCGTTCACCAGGTTCCTCATCCTGCCGGCGCCCTCGACCGCGTAGGCCATGTACTCCCTGGCATTGGGGGAAAGCTCATCACCGTACTTCTTGGATAGCAGGGTGATGTAGGTCGACACCATCCTGAGCGGCTCCTGGAGGTCGTGCGAGGCGATGTAGGCGAACATCTGCAGCTCCTCGTTGGAACGGGCCAGCTCCTCCGCGCGCTCCTTCAGCTGCATCTCGAGCTCCTTCCTAGCGGAGATGTCCAGGAACGTCCCGACCGCCCCGGTCAGCCGCTGCTTTACATCGAACATCGGTGTGGTGTTGGCCAGGAGATATCTCATCTGTCCGTCGGGCCAGGCTATCTCCATCTCCACCCCGGTGAAGGTCTCGCCGTCAAGCGCCGACCGGGTGAGCGGCAGGTCGCGAGGGTCGTACGGGGTGCCATCCGGTCTGCTCAGCCGGAGGACAGCATGGGTGGTGTGATCCTTGCCGTACGGGATGGGGTGCCTGAAGAGCTCGACCGCCGCCCTGTTGGTCATGAGGACCCTGGCGCTGCTGTCGACGAAGATGATCGCCCCGGGCGAGTTGTCGAGAATGGCCTGGAGGTGCAAGCGCTCCTCCTCTATGCGCTGCTGCTGCCTCCTGCTCTCGGTGATGTCACGGACGGTCCCGAACCCGCTGTGGAGGGCCCCGTCCCTGAGCTCGAGTATCCCTTTCTCCCGCACCCACCGGACCTCGCCGCCGACGATGATCCGGTGCTCGATGTCATAGTCTTCGCCCCTCAGGGCGGCCCTCCACATCAGGTCCACATGCTGGCGGTCTTCCGGGTGAACGATGTCCAGGAACCTTTCGTACGTCATCGGTGCTCTCTCGGCCACCCCGAAGATGGAGCACGCCTGTCTGGACAACACAAGCTTTCCCGAGCAAAGGCTGAGCCGCCAGGAGCCGATCCCCGCCACCTCCTGAGTGAGGCTCAGGTCCTCCTGGCTCTCCCTGAGCATCCGCTCCGTCCTCCTGCTCTTGGTGACGTCCTCCACTATGATGCGGATCTCGCAGGCCTCCCCATCGACCGTGACCGCGTGGCTTGTCAGTCGGGCGTCGAAGATGGGCCCTCCGGAGCGGCCCATCCTGAGCTCTATCGAACCTGCCCCATCGCGGACGGAAGACCTCAGGTGCTCGTAGAGGCCCTTTCGCGAGGCGGCCGGCACAAGCATCGAGACCTCTTTCCCGATGAGCTCTGCGGGTTCCGTGCCGAACTGCCGGGCCGCCGCATCGTTGGCCCCGATCACGCTGTTCGAGGCATCGACGGTGAGGAACCCCAGCGGAGCGAGCCGGTAGAAGTCCATCAGGTCGTTCCTCGACCTTTCCCCTCTCCCTTCAAAACAGCGGAGCCCCTCGTTCTGGCCAAGCAACGCTCCCTCGCGGTCACGAAGGCCATCGGGCTCCCTCTTTGCATCCTCTACCGGGGGTCCGTCCTTGTTGGGTTCGACCATCTCGATCCTCGCTCCATAGGTGGAATAGGCAACGATCCGTCCGCTCTTTTGGTCAGGCCAAACGGTACTAGGGCTCTTGCCAAATCGGCTAGCTTTCTACTTTTCGGTCAGATGTCCATAATGAATTATTGCTTTCGATTGTTAAAAAAAAGAATGGAAGTCGATCGGCAGGCGTCCCAAAGCGGATGACGACAGGCCATGCAGACACATCTCTTCAATGTGTTATAAGCCGTGTTCTTGGGCATGCGGCCGACATTTTCATGCCCCGCCCCGACTTGGACGGGAATGACATCGGGCGGCTGGTCGGCGCCTCCCGTTATCAGCACCAGGCTCGGCATCCCGAGGATCTCTGCCGTGCTGCAAGGCCTCCTTCGCAATAGCTGCCGCCTTCCTCGGTGGCCTTGAGCGCACCAGTTGTCCAAAAATAGGAAAAGGAAAAGGTTCGTTAAAGTGTTTCTTCCTCCTCGGCCTTCTCCGCATCCTTCTCCTCGGCCCTTTTTTCGCTCGCTTCCTCAGGCTTCTTGGTTTCCTTCATCACCTTCTGAGTGAGGAAGAGCGTCAGGACATCGCCCAGGCTTCCATTCGTTCCATTGCTGGACACCAGGGTGTCTGGGACGATCTTTATCTTCCCTTCCGCAATGGCCTCGATGATCTTCAACCTGGCAATGTTGTCCTCGCCCATCGCTTCTACCTGTGCTTTGTACGCGTCTGCCTTGGCCTCTCCGACCGCTTTCTGAGAATAGGCTTCGGACTCACCGACATTTCTGATCTTGGACGCCTCCGCCTCTCCCAGATACGTGACCTTGGATGCTTCAGCCTCTCCCAGATATCTGACCTTGGACGCATCGGCCTTGCCGGTCATCTCCGTCTTCGCAGCTTCAGCTTCTGCTATGAACTTGATCTTGGCCGCTTCTCCTTCTGCCAGTTTCTGGAGCCTATAGCTCTCTCCTTCCGCCAGGATCATGGCGGCGGCCTTGTCACCTTCTGCAGATTTTCTTCTCGCGTCGGCCCTGCTCTGCTCGATCTCTATCGACAGCTTTGCTGCCATCACCTCGCCCTGCTTATCGGCCTGGGCGGTCTTTGAGATGACGTCCTTCCTCATCTCCTGGGCCTCGGCCTGCTTCTGGAACTGCGCCAGCTGCTGCTCTGCGATCTCCTTGTCGGTCTGGGTCTTCATCAGCTCAGGCGGAGCCAGGATGTATGAGACCAACAGGTTCTGAGCCTCGACATGATACTTTTCGAATTCTTTCCTGGCCGTGTTCAAGGCTTCCTCTTGCAGTCTGGTCCTGCTCTTGATGAACTCTATGGCCTTTTCATTACCGGCCTTGTTACGGAAGGACGAATCGATCAACGGGTGAACTATCTGTTGGATCAGGTTCTCGACCGAACCGAACCTTGCGATGACGAACGGCGCGTTCTCAGGCCTGATGCGGATGATCATCCTGACATCCACATCCAGGGTGAATGCGTCAGAGCTGGTGACCTTCAACTGGCTGAACTTGAAGAAATCATCCGTTCTCTGATTGGAGACGCCCATCTCTTTCTTTATCTGTATGTCGTTCGCCCAGTCGATAGTGATCGCACTCGTCGGTACCAGGTATGGGGTGAATGCCAGCGGGTTCAAGTTGTACTTGCCCGGTGCGACCGGCTCCCTCCAGATCCCACGGACGTTCTTGTCCGTGATGAGCAATGTCTCCGCTTCCTCGTGCACTGGGCCCCCGATGTCGTTAGTTCCGGTGTTGTGGCAAGGGGCCCCCTTGTTCGACTCCAGTTCTATTCCGATATTGGACCTGATGACCGCTACATATCCTGGTGGGACCTCCTGGATCCTCACCGGCTTGACCGTGAAAAATTGAGGGTTGATGTAATAAACACCCGGTTGCAACGATTCCTGCTGCGTTCCCCGGTATCCGCCAGAGTCCAAGAACGCCTGCCCGTCGGTGAAGTGCTTGTGGGCCCTTGCATTGTGGAACTCGGACGTTGGCTCCTCAGCAGGCTTGGGCGCGATCAGGTATCCCGATGGGAGCGGTCGGCCGTCCTCTGCGATGACGACTCCGATCATCTCTTCCTCGATCCTCGTGGCCCTGCTCACGGTAATATTGAAAGCATGCGTGTTGATACGATATACGCCAGGTCTTAGGATGGCCACCTGTGGCCCCTTTGTTCCGCCGTTCTGCAAGAACATCTTCGCATCTTGGAAGTTGTTGCTTTCGACCTCGTCACCCAGAACACGCCCCTTCTGCATCGGCTTTCCATCGATCGCATTGACAATGCCTATCGAGTCCGGACCGATACAGACAACGTTGACCTTCTCGACCGTCCAAATGAACGGCATCTTCCAGTAAAGGCCAGGCATAAGGGTATCGGCCTGAATGCCCACCTCGCCATCAAGGGCGATGATATGTCCCTGTGGCATGGTCTTCCCCAACATCTTCTTTCGTTTGATCCCCACCTGGTTGTCCTGAATGAGATAGAATCCTGCGTAGGCGAAGAACGCCGCTACCACTATTACAAGCACGCCCACGATGAACAATGGACTTGTTAGCAATCCTACATCTGCCATTGGAGCCCTCGGCCAAGATATTTTTTATCGATTACTTATATTAAATCTGTAGATTTTGGTTTCAAATAATGGTCAGGCCTACAGAGAAAAAGAGCACTGGTTCCGGTACCAACTATGGATCGATGGGACGTTGTCATCGAGGCCGCGGTCATAACGGCGGGCCATCTTTCTACGAACGCCGCCGCGACCCACTGTTGACATTCGAGATCGGACGGGCGGAAAAAGAGCTTAACGAGATCTGGTCCGTATCATCTGGGACGAACGTGAGGCCGTGATCAAGACCAAGAATACCCGGCTTCGGGGGCGCGATGCTCCTCTGATAAGAGTTCGATGTCGTGACGGCCGAAGCCCCTGCATCAGTCTTGTGCATTAGTGAGATGGTAGCCGAAGGGGCCGGGGTCAACTGACCGTATGATAGGTCCCAGCATCGTAGAACAAGGTTCTTGTACAATGGAAGGAACTAGTCATCGGAGAGCCTCATGTGGAAAGCGATGAGCCCGGCCAAAAAATACAAGGTCACACTCCTTGTGCTCTTCGCCATATGGCTCTCTTGCAACTTGATCGCCCCGTTCACCATCCCCGCCCACAGCGTCAATGATCTGACCGGGAAGGCGACGCAGATCGACAATGAGAAGGTGTGGGGAAGGATGAACCCCTTCGCCGAGTCGATCTACTTCCTGGGAGATGCTTTCTGTCTGGAGATCGCCAGCCACTCCTATTATCTCAACGGCAACCAGATGCCCTTCTGCGCTCGATGCACCGCCATCTTCTTCGGTCTTGTCATCGGCATGATTGTCGCCATCTTTTTAAACCCTAGGATAAACCTTTTGATACTGGTCATGGGCCTATTGCCCATGATGATCGACGGCGGCCTGCAGATAGTGTCCTCTTATCAATCAACCAACCCGCTGAGGTTGGCGACCGGGCTGTTGGCAGGCATCGCGACCTCGCTTTTCCTGTCGAGAATGGCCAATGCGGTATTGGGGCCTCAAAAGAACCAAGAGAAGAGTTTTACCTGATGCACCATATTATTCGGGGCGATTCAGAAAATTCGTGGCCAAAGTAGCGGATCCCGCTCTGGCGATGGGGCATCCTTTCTGCAGGTACGTTGTCGACACGAGCTCATGGACCGCTCATCCACTCCTTCCTGGGCGCTTCGTCTTGGTTCAATCGCTACCGTCCATCGGTTGACGTTTTAAAGCATCCTCTTTCTCCATTCTGGGTGCATCCAAGAAACAGGGTTCCCGAAGAGCTGCCCTTGCGCAATCGATCAGGATCAGCGTGCCCGCCAGCATGAACACCAGAGATATCAGCCAAGAGTATGAGTAATTGAATCCGGGGATGGCCTTCTCGAAACCCGCGGAGATCATAATGAGCACATACAGGAGACCCATCCGCAGGGTCATTTTTGTGGAGGATGCCGCCCAGATCGATAATAAGGCCCAAGGGAACATGTAGTAGCTGGAACGGACCATCGCGTAGACGGAAAGGAACCCGACCAACACCAACAAGCTGCTTCTGCAAATATCCAGCTTCCTCTTGTATGAATATAGGTAGCAAAAGGCAAGGATGGATATGGTGAGGGTGAAACCAACCGCTCCTGGGAAAGAAAGACCTCCTCGAGACAAGAGATCGAGGACCGACTGGCCAGCTGAGGCCTCACCCGGACGGGCCAAGAGATAGTAAGTGGGGAAGAACAAGAACTCTATGGGGCAGATAAAAAGGAAAGGAACGGCGATAACCGCTGAGACAAAAAGAGCAACGCCAACGATCTCTACTGCTTCCTTCCTATTGCGAGCCTTGATCAGGAGAGCTGGGAAAAGGATGATCGGGGTGAACTTGGTCCAGAACCCGGTTACGATCGTACCTGCCGCCGTCCGCTTATGGCCGTATAGTGCGATGAGGATGGGGGCTACCACAAAGAAGGCCACTATCGGCGTGTCTCGTACGTCCCAGGTAGCATCCTGGACCACAAATGGGCTTAGAAGATATAGCAACGATGCGATGAACGCGTAATAGTCATCCCATCGGCGGAGAACGAAGTACATCAGTAGGGAAGTAAATAGGGCGAACAAGGAGAACCAGGCCTGATACATTATGGCGTCTCCACCCATGAGCTGAGGGATCGTGTAAAGATAGATGATGAGCGGAGGAGCCTCAATGTCAATGTCTCGATAGAGGACGCCGCCATTCAGCACGACAGATGCACGCTGCTGGTAAACGGGCAGATCAGGGGGCGATCCGAAGGTCTGGTCCAATATGGGGCGCAGGACCAGGGCGTCCGAGGCGATCATCGTCCCATATACGATAAGAAAAACGAGGACCAGGGTCACATATTTTTGTCTTGGGTCGAGCGCCCTGATGCGCCCCTTCCGATCTGGTCGATGATCCCTCCCCGACCCTTCTTGGTCCACAGATTCCAATCTTGGGTTCAGTATTTATCCATTGCCAGACCAGATGGCGATGGGAATTCATGCACGTAACTTATGCGCATCGCTCATCGCCCTTCCCGTTCGCGACGATCGCACCGGCCGGACCCTCCACCCATCATTCTTCTCTCCGCGTTAATTCCCTTGATCACGTTCTTACCTCTGACTACCTTATCGGTTGCGATAGAGGTCCGCTCCATATCAGTGGACGCCCCAGCCAGACCCTTTCATGGCATGTCGACCCCGAGAAGCTCACCTCGGTCGCGAAGGGGGGAACGATCCCGGGCATCCGGTACGGGCCCGCCATGATCGAGAAAGGCCGGACCTTGCTCTCGAGGCTTGGTGTCGATGGCTGGTTTATATCAATGAAGATCCTTGGCGTCAGGCCATAGGTGCCTTCGTGGTGAAATATAAAAATCTTTTATGGTGGCTGATCGCAGGTTCGCGGGGTGGAGTATCGCGAGGAAGGATAATCCACACACTTCATGAGCGGCCAATGAACGCCAATCAGCTGGCTGTGGCCCTAGGCATGGACTACAAGACCATAAGGCATCACCTGAAAGTGCTGGAGGAGAATGATATGTTGAGTGTCGTTAAAAGGGATGACTACGGGGCCATGTATTTCCTCTCGTCACTTCTGGAGAATAACTACTCCGATTTCGAAGAGGTTTGGTCGCAGATAGGGAATAAAGAAAAGAACATGAGCGAAGTTGAAGGTGAGAGCTATGGCAGGCATTGAAATCATCGATCTCGCCCTCACCGTCGCCTCCATCGCCACCTCATTGGTCAACGCCATTCTTCTCGCAGCCCTGGTCCGCATATACTATTGCACTTACCGGGAGATAAGGGTCAAAATCTCAAAAGGGCTGCTGATATTCTCATCATTCATGCTTTTTCAGCAAATCGTCCTCGGCCTCTCCCTCGTATATATCAACACCATCCGTTGGCCAGATGATGGGGGCCCTCTTTTCATCATCAATCTTATCGAGCTCTTCGCAGTGGTCGTGCTGTACCGTATCGCAAGGGAATGATGTGGGACAGATTTGGGTATAACTCTGGAAAAACGCCTTAACCCGCCCCTAGCTCTGGAGCCCCATGATGTCAGAAGGAAGACGTGGCATCGGGGTAATGACGATGAACAGAACAAAACGGAATCTATTACTTGATGGTATCTTGATGGTCATGTTCATGGTCTGTGAACTCACCGGCCTCATGTTGCACGGCTCGAGCGATGATGGCATGATGGGACTTCATACGATCACTGGGATGTTGTTGCTCATCATGACGTTTGGGCATGTTCTCATTCACCGTCGAATGATCGGCCATTCCATTGCCAGAGCTGCCGAAGGAAAGGGGGCCTAGATCGTTTGGATCGAAGATGACCGACCGTTGAAGCGAGGGGGATCGCAATGCCTTCACACGAGGGCAACGCGATACGTGCCCCATCCTTTTTTCAATATCAAGAAGCTAGCAAAGTGATGGTTACAGGCCCTTCTGTCGTCCATCACGTCTGGGGTGTTGTCACGCATGCTCATCAGGTCGTTCACTTCCATTCTGAGATGTCATCGGACCATGGGTCATGGTCCCACTCATCCATCGCCCCCCCCCATGTGAAGAGAATCTGTAGTATTGGGGCGTAACGAATAACAACATTGTAGGTGGGGGGAGGGTGAGAAAAGAGTGCCGAGCTTCTAAGCAATTTCGTTGATTCGAGGTTCTTTGTTCAAGCTTTAGGGAAGTCCTCGTTGCTGAAGGCACGACACTGGCTTGGGGGAGATTCAAATCGGCCATTTGGTAAGCCAGTCTTCCGATGCTTTCTGCTCCGTGGTCGCAAAGAATGTCCGGGTCAGGTTGGCAAGCCGAACCTGGGACCGAGGGTCCATGGTACCGTTCAGCAGTTGTGCCGCCGGTTCAAGATCGATCACCACCTCGCCCACCGACATACGGACCGGACACCACGGATCAGATCTGCTCAGGAGGTATGCGTTCTGGCCTGTGGGCTCTCAGATATCCGACGCCCCATCTCCTCAGTCTCTCCTCGACCGCTGGGTAGAGGATCAGCTCCTCTGTCTCGAGATCCTTGTATGATGGTTCGATCTCCCCGAGTCTATCTCTAAACTTCACAATATTTTCTGGCGCGCTGAAACTGACCATGCATGCTGGATGGGCGCTCACCCCATTTCTGGCGAGGTTCTCAAGGGCCCTGAGCTGCAGCTGAAACCCCTCAGGCCGCGCATCCGTCAATATGGTGAGCTCTTCCTTGCAGGTGCCCTTCAGGCTCACTCGCACATGCACATTGTTGAATCTAGACAGGTCTCGAGCGTAGGTCGGGTCCTCTCCGATAAGGATCCCGTTCGTCTCAAGGATGAAAAGGTAGTCTTGAGGTATGAGCTCGAGGACGCGTAGCAGGTGCTCTCTGCCGATCGTAGGCTCGTTCCCACTTATCCGTATCTGTCTGTAGCCCTTGCTCTTTGCAATGGCGATGAGTCTATCCGCTACTTCATTTGGGGTGAACAGGCGACCATATTTTTTAGGATTTACAGCCTCCCTCCACGACCAACAAAAAACGCACCTCAGGCAACAACCGACGCAATCTGCCGTCGATACGCCTCCGTAGAATCGTGCCGGTCTGAAACGGTGGTACGATCTCCTGTCGTCATTGCACACGACCTTCTCGGTGGCCTTCGCCAGCTCGAGCGGATCGAACATCATTGATCCAAGGTCGATTGCAGGATAGATATCTTTCTCTCGATCGGTTCCAGTGCTTACGGTTGAAATGGACCAATGCCCTGAGCCCCGGTGCTCAGAAACGGATCCACGTTCGATCGATCTCTCGACGTAAAGCGAAAAAGTGCCCAGTATCAGTAAGCCCCGAATTTGACCGAGGAGTATGCTGGTCTTCCCGCTGCCCCACACATCGTCTTCCATTCGAGGGATGGGGTCTGCCGTAACATTGAGGCCTGCAGGAGGCTCAGCTCCTACTGAAGAGACAATACTGGCTTGACGATCGAATAATGTCCATCCTTCTGTCGGGACGTATGCGGAGCTGAAGGGGATGAGTAAGAACCGCGCTCCATTTTCGAATTCTTGCTCTCCATTATAGTCGGCTCTACGAGATCAAGAGCGCTAGCTATCCAGAGAGTCGATATGTTATAGCCGTCCGATCGAGCAAAACACAAGAACGTGGGAAAGTAGTTGGTGGGTCTGCCCGA
>CAYRPG010000016.1:0-45837 GCA_964426205.1 uncultured Methanomassiliicoccus sp.
GAATGTGATCGTCTTCCGGCCAGACGTCGGGGCACATATCGCCCATTCGAGGGGCGGCATATTTTTTGGTTCAGCGAGGAACGGGCGCCACTCGTTCACCGCTGCTGGCGCCCTGTCTTCATGATATCGCACAGCTTTGCGGACAGGTCCTCGATGCTGAACGGCTTGGAGAGCACGCCCCTGAACCCATAGTCGTAGTAGCGGGCCATCACTGGATCGTTGGAGTAGCCGCTGCAGACGATCGCCTTGACATCCGGGTCTATCTCCATCAGCCGCATCATGGTCTCCTCCCCGCCCATGCCCCCGGGGACGGTCAGGTCCAGGACGACAATGTCGAATGGTACGTCGGAGTCCTTAGATGTCCTGTACTTGTCTATGGCCTCCTCCCCGTTCTTCGCCATCTCGACCTGGTAGCCCAGGTAGGCGAGCAGCTCGCCGCTGACCTCCCTTATCATGGCCTCGTCATCCATCCATAGCACGCGGCCGTGGCCCGTTTCTGCAGCGTCCTCGTCCTCCTTATCGGGTTCCGAGTGCGCGTACGGGACGGGCAGGCGGATCGTGAACGTCGTGCCCTTCCCCTCCTCGGAGTGGACCAGGACGGTGCCGTCGTGCTGCTTTATCACCGAGTGGACTATGGCCAGGCCCAAACCTTTGCCGTTCTTTTTGGTCGTATAGTACGGATCGAAGAGCCTGTTGATCTGATCCGGAGGGATACCCGACCCATGGTCTTTGATCGAGATGCTGACATATTCTCCGGGGTTGCAGGACCGGGCCTCGTCGAGCCTGAGGTCGACGTTCATCGCGGAGACCTTGACGATGCCGCCGTTGGGCATGGCGTCTCTTGCGTTCATGATAATATTATTGAACGTCTGGCCGATCTGCCCTTCGTCCACCTCGATCGACCAAAGATCGGGCTCGACCTCGAGGCGGTAGTGCACGTTGGAGCCGGACAGGGTGATCCGGAGGGAATCCGCGAGTATCCGACCGATGTCGGCCATCCTCTTTACCGGCTCCCCGCCCTTGGAGAAGACCAGCAGCTGTTTCGTCAGGCTCCTGGCCATGACGGACGCCTTCTCCGCATCCGACAGCCTGTCCAGCACCGAAGCGTTGCTGGGCTCCAATCGCATCCGGGCAAGGGTGATGTTGCCCTCGATGGCCGTAAGGTAGTTGTTGAAGTCGTGGGCGATCCCTCCGGCAAGGATGCCAATGGACTCGAGGCGCTGCATCTTGACCATCTCGGCCTCCAGCCTCCGCTCGCTGGTCTCGTCCCGGAACACCAGGACCACTCCCAAAATGTTGCCCCTGTCGTCCCGTATGGGCGCGCCGCTGTCCCCGAGAACTCTCCTCGTTCCGTCCCTGGCGACAAGTATGGTGTGATTGGCGAGGCCGACGATCCTCCCCATTCGGAGCACCTTCTCTGCGGGGTTCTCGGACCTCATCCCGGTAGCCTCGTTGATGATGTTGAACACCTCCTCGAGCGGTCGGGAGACGGCCTCCTCCTGCTTCCACCCGGTCAGGCTCTCAGCGACATCGTTCATCAGGGCGACCCTTCCATCGTTGTCAGTAACGATCACGCCGTCCCCGATGCTGCGCAGCGTCACGCTCAGGCGTTCCTTCTCCCCCCTTAGGTCGTTCTCCATCCTGCGCTTCTCGGTGACGTCCATGATCAGGGACACCGAGCCAACGTATCGCCTCTCATCGTCGTACATCGGAGAGGCGTTGATCATGGTGAGGATCCTCTGACCGCCCTTGTGGATGAGCCTGATGTCATACCGCTCCTCCACCCCCCGCATCCTTTGGCCGATGCGCTCCACCATATAGGGGGCATCCTGAGCATCGACGAGATCTATGAGCTGTTTGCCGATGACCTCATCGTGCTGATATCCCAGCATCTTAAGGAAGCGTTCGTTCACATATATGATGGCAGAGTTGGCATCTATCACCATTATGCCCTCGTTCGCCACATCCAACAGGTTCCTGTACTTCCTCTCGCTCTCCCGAAGGTCGGCCTCCATCTGTCTCTTCCTCGTTATGTCCCGCCCCACGGCAAAGACCGACGATTCATCCACGGCGGGATGAGCGCTCCAGGAGATCCATCTCAACGAACCGTCCCTGCACAAGCAACGGATCTCGAACCCGCTCAGGGCGCTGCCGCCCTTCAATCTTGACAGGGCCTCCACGGCCGATAGCCTATCCTCGGGATGGACGAGGTCAAGGATCGGCCTGCCTATCAGCTCCTCTTCGGTCCAGCCCAGCGTCCCTTCGAACGCGGGATTGATGTGCCTGAAATGCCCATCGAACCCTGCGATACAGAGCATGTCCAGGGACAGGCCAAAGAAACGGTCCGTCATTTTTTCCGTTCTGTTCGTTCCGCTAGACATCCCCAACCCTACCTGCTGGTGCCGGTCCCATCATGCTCCTACCGCCATTTTATTAAGAACTAGGAGTATAGGATATATATCATAATAGAATGAGAATAAATAAAGCTGCACCATTCCTTTTTTTAATTGGAAAATGATGTTTTCTTGACCTTTTTCAGGTCATTTATGCATACGACGGTCCACAGGTCCCATCGACATCGTGAGGACCAGGAAGGACGATCGGACATGATGTGGTCCATCGTGGTCCTCCCGCCTTCAGCGGCGTGGGACCGTTCACGGGCCCAGTCTCACGACCTTGACCTTGCAGATGCCGCCCGCGGTCCCTGGGCCGGCCTCCGCGGACCCCTGTGAGGGCTCATCGTTCTGCTCTCCTTCATGGGCGGCCCTGCCTTCTCCGCTCTCCGGGGAGCGCCCTTGGGCGCCTGAGGCCTCCGCGGCTCGGGCTCCTGCCGGTGCACGATCTCGATGCTCATCTCCTCGATCGGCTTGCCGGTCCGGAGCTCGACCTCCCTGACCCATTTGCGCTCCTCCGGCATGAACAGCGATATCGCGGTGCCCTCCGCCCCGGCCCGGCCGGTCCTTCCGATGCGGTGCACATAGGTGTCCGGGTCGCTCGGCGGGTCGAAGTTGATGACGCAGTCCACCGCGTCGATGTCCAGACCCCTGGCCGCTACGTCCGTGGCCACCAGGACCTTGATGCTGTCGTCCCGGAAGCTCTTGATGACCCTCTCCCGCTTGTTCTGCGGGACGTCCCCGTGGATCGCCCCCGCGAGGTACCCGTACCTCACCAGCTTCTTCGCCAGGCGGTCGGCCTTGTGCTTGGTGTGGCAGAACACGATGGCCTTGGGGTTCCTCTGGTCGAGGAGGGTGCACAGCGCGTCGTGCTTGTCCTCTCTCTGGACCACGACGTAGTACTGCTTGGTGAGGTCCAGGACCGGCTCGTCCTTGGAGACCAGCACTTCCTGCGGGTCGACCATCTGGCGCATCGCCAGCTGCTTGATGTCCGTGGACATGGTCGCGGAGAACAGCAGCGTCTGCCTCTTCTTCGGCACCTTGGACATGATGTAGTGCAGGTCCCGGGCGAAGCCCATGTCCAGCATGCGGTCCGCCTCGTCCAGGACGACGATCGATACCTTCGAGAGATTGAGATCGTTCCTGCCCAGGAGGTCCTTGGCCCTGCCGGGCGTGGCGATGATGATGTCCGTGCCCCTCCTCAGCCTCTCGACCTGGGGCTCGATCCCCACCCCCCCGTAAATGGGCATGCACGAGTGACCGGTGAACCTGGAGAGCTTGCTCAGCTCCTCGGATACCTGGGTCGCGAGCTCCCTGGTGGGGACGAGCACCAGCGCGGACGCGCTCCTCATCTTGGGCCTGATCCTCTGCAGGATGATGGTCCCGTACGTCCCGGTCTTTCCCGTCCCGGTCTGGGCCTGGGCGAACATGTCCGCGCCCTCGAGGCCGACCGGTATGGCCGCCGTCTGCACCGGAGTGGGTTCCTCCCACCCCATGTCGTTCATTGCCCTGATTATCTGCTCCGAGATATGGAGTTCTGTGAAAGTTGTCAAGATGTTCACTCTATCGAAAATAAAACGATCTGCTAGAACAGATGGATTTGTTTTCGGATGGGGGTTGCGATACAAGTATATAAATATGCCCCACCACGGGCTTTATAGAAATCATCACTGCACATAGTCCCTTGGTTCCACAAATGCGATGCCGGAACGGACAGAGGACGACCGTTCAGCCGATGGACACCATCACCGATCTGCCGATGAACTTCCCGTACCGCTCGACCGCCTCGTCCAGCGCTGTCAGTTCATCATCGTTCAGGCGGGAGAACGGCCTCGCCTTGATGCTCACGCCCTTTTTGCTCTGTACAGCTCTCCACGTGCCGTTCACCCGTCCGTCGATCACCAGGGCGGGGTAGAACACCCCGTTGCTCGAGAGCACGTCCTTGGTATGCCCCTTGTCCAGTACTGCGCTCCTGTCCCGGTATCCGATGATGTATTCATCGTAGCCAGGTAAGAGATGAACGCGCCCAGCCCCGTCGTTCTTCAGGTCATTGGGAGCGGAGAAGTACGCCGTCCCGTCCCGCGTCTCCTCTTCGAGGTCCGACCGCGCCATCTCGATGCCCATTCTTGCCTCCGAGGCCGTGATCCCCGACCACCACACGAGGTCCTGGATGCTGGCCGGGCCGTGACCGGCGAGATACCGTAACGCAAGCTCTCCGAGCGCCCGGTCGTGGGGCATCTTCTTCCCCGGGGGCACCCAATCATCTAGCAGCACGAAGCTCGGTTCCTTGCCGACCATGGGGCCGAAGCATATGAGCTTCTCAAGAGCAAGATGCCAAAGGATGTGATAGCCGCGCTGCCCCGCGGTGGAGATGCCCGCCTTCTCAAGCGCATCCATCATCTCGATCCTGGTCAGCTGCCCGTGGTTCTCGAGGGCGTCGATGAAAACAGCTCTGCCGTCCCCATAGACGGCCTCGTCAAGGCGAAGGTTCTCGTCTCTGCGCTTGCTCCTGGCGATGATCTTCGGTGCCAGGAGGTCCAGGAGCCATCGCAGGTCCTCGGCCGCGGCGACATGGAGCGTCCCGCGCATCAGCCAGGTTCGGACGATCGCTCTTGACCGGACCGCATCCTCGATGTCATCGGCTCTCGACCCCAACGTCCGCAGCCCGATGGCCCACATAGCACTCGGCCGGTCCTGGGCCTGCACCGCCGTCAATCTGGCGACGGTATCGTGCGGGGTCTTGATGGGGCAGGCGATCCCATGTGCGCAGAGGCGGGGTCCGGTCAGGTCGGTCAGGGCGATCGGACCAAAAGGGGATCTCCGGCTATTTGCTCATCGCGGTCTCTCGGAGCGCCCGAGCGCCGTTCGCCCCACTGTGGCTCCTGGTGATATCGCTCATCGTCTCAGAGGTCCTTCTCTTCAGCCCCTGCTCGTCGAACTCCGAGCGGCAGAGGTAGCTGACGGCGTTATCTACCTCCCCGTCGTCGGGCGAGAGGAGATCGACCCTGGAACATGGTGCGGAGCCGGACAGCAGGTAGGGCCGTTGAAAGATATCCCTGCCAGGAGGAGGGAGAGGGCAAGGGAGGACGTGCTCACGACCGATCTCAAGGCCTCTCCGGATTACCCGACCAGCAAGAAGGCGCCGATCAAGATGCCGCCGTCGTGGAACATGTGTACTGCCCTGACGCCGTCCTCCACAGCGGCCACCTATTCCTAAGCCGGAGGGCGTCATCGCTGCCATACACCAGACCAAGTAAACTTTGTCGCATCCCGTCATCGATATCAGGTCGATGATGTCCGCGCTCTGACCGGCGATGGCCTCGATCATATAATCCATCATCCTGACGGTTCAATCGTGCTGCCGCCCATCGATGCCGAGCGCCTTCATCTGGGCGGCCAGGGCAGCGATCTCCAGAGAGAGGGAGAGATGTTGGACCGGAGCCTCCGTCCTGAAGTATGGGTAGACAAGCGCGACGGTTCCTCTCATCCGCTCAGATCCCCGAACCTCACTTCGTACTCGACGCTCATCTCCTCCAGACCCTTCAGGTTGCGGAGCTCTATCTCGAAGCCTGCCCAGCGGAGGCCTTCGCCCTTTTCCCGGCCCCAGAACAGGCGCGTCCCGATGCCGTCGCTCGCGCTCACCCGGTCGATGCGGAAGGTCGTCCCATGCTCCTCGTCCAGCAGCGCCGGCGAGGGCATGTCGGCAGGCAGCGGGCACCATCCGGTGGGGGCCGGACCGGTCCTGCCATCCCTGATCGACGCGACGAAGTGGTCGGCCCCCAGCTCGTTCATGATCAACATGTCCGGCAGGTCACCACCAAGGGAATGGACCATCGCCCTGATGACCACCGAGTCTGTCCGGAGCGAGTAATCGAACACTGCCGTCGCCATCGGGCTGGTCCGGCGGAGCTCGGGTCGTACCCTCAGCCTTGAGAACAATCTCGACCTGAGATCCAGCAGTCTCTCCTGGCCGCCAGGGAGCATCATGTACGCCCTCGTTCCAAGCCCGTACAGGGACATGAGCTTGGATAAAGGGCGCATAGATGACCCGAAGAGGAGCACCGAGTCTACGGTGAACTCCTTGATGATCAGTGTGCCGTCGATGATGGTCCTCGCGGACAGAGGAAAATAGGTCAGGCCGTTCTTCCTTAGCGCGATCGTTCCCAGACCTAAGCCCTCCTGGGTTAGGTCTATCTCTCCCCGGTGGACCGTTAGGCCCCGGGGTATTCCTGCGGATATGCCCTCCCCGAGGTAGGAGTCGTCGCTGATGAACGTGACGTGGGACATCACACCATCGCCGGCACCCGCCAGCCATTCAATAGTGGTGCTCCACGCACATAGATAGATATGCCTGCTAACCCGGCAGCTCAGCCCAAGCGGCAGCCGTTGGGCATCGTGCGCTCCGGGAGGGCGAGCGCGGGCAGCACGCCATCGGCGTACCCGATATCGAAGATCATGCCCTCCGAGACCTCCCCCATGATCTTCTTCGGCTCGAGGTTGACCACGAACATCGTCTGCTTCCCGACGAGGTCCTGGCAATTCTCGCGCTCCTTCTTCATGCCCGAAAAGATGGTCCTGGTGTGGTCGCCGAAGTTGACCCTCATCCTGATGAGCTTGTCCGACCTCTCCACGTCGCGCACCTCCTCGATCGTTCCGATCCTGATGTCTATCTTCTCGAGCACGTCGAATCCGATGGCCGGCTTCACCGGCGCCGGGGCGATCCCTTCCATGGCAGCGCGATACCGGCCAGCGGATATAATTCCGGCGCAGGATGGAAGCTGCCTGGAGCGGTGCATCCACCGTTCTGTTCAGCGGATATCTATTTGTGCGGCCGCCCCGCTATCGTGCCAGGGCGCGATCGGCATCCCGGATATCGGCACGCGCCTGGCATGGTGGTCGCAGATGAAGATCGAGGTCTATGTGATCGGTTGCGCCAAGTGCAAGCGGCTGGAGCGCAACCTCGAGCAGGCCCTCCGCGAGCTCGGTATGGACAACGAGATCGTCCGGCTGGAGGACATAGAGGAGATCAAGCGGCGGGGGGTGATGAGGGCGCCGGTCCTGTTCATCGACGGCGAGGTGAAGAGCGTTGGAGCGGTGCCCGGGGTGGAGGACCTCAAGGCGTTGCTCACGGCCGGGCAGGCATAGGTCCATAGGTTCCCCTAGACGGGTCCGTTTCGACCCTCACCGAGGAAGCGTTCTCAGATTATCTGGGTCAGACCGACTTCCAGCCTCATCCGGTTCACGTCGATGATCTCGTCCCTTTTCAGGAGCGAGATCGCCGCCATGCTTCCCAGGACCTCCACCGCGATGATCTTGTCAGGGTGCTTCAGGTCGACCCTCCCCCTCTGGATGTTGTCCGTGAGGGTCAGCATAAGTTCCTCGGAGTGCTTGGGGTGGTGCCGCTTGTGGACATGTATCATCCAGCTCTCATGCTCCCCTATGCCCCTGGCCGCTTCGTTCACCGCCTCGACCATGGCCTCATCGCTCGACTCCACCCAGGTGTCGACCGGGACCCAATGGTGGGTATGGTACATCATCTCGGGAGAGTCCCTGAGGTCCGACTTGATGGCCGTGACGATCTCCTTGGCGTCCCCCGCGACCTGCACGCAGAACACCCCGTTGACGCTCGCATGCTCGATGGCCTCAACGGTCCCTCCCGCATCCTCGATCCGTTGTCGTATCTCCTTCTCCGCCAACCCGGATTGATTGGGGTGGAAGGTCACCAGCAGATTGTATCTCTCCATCGCTCTACCACCGTGGAATATACTGGAGCCATGCTCTTTTGATGCTTTTGGTGCAGGCATCGGCGCTCCCCTAACCAACGGCCTGCGGTCGGGGCAGGTCATGGATGTGCAGCGCCAGCCGGCGCCCCGTCCCGATGGCCCGAGCTTCATCCGACCGCAGGGATTATCACGGGTGGAGTTGATAACCTGGCGCAGGCTCTCGGTGAGCACCGGAGCGGTCATGCGGTAAGGAGGACATGATGCGCCTGACGTTGCAGCAGCAGATGGAGAGGACAGGCTTCCAGGTACGGACGATCTCGATCGACCACCTGGCGGACATCCGGAACGACATCGAGTCCCTGAGAGGCGACCTGGACCCCGCGTTCCGCGAGGAGGCCCTGCCCCCCTTCCGGTTCGAGCCACCGAAGGACCTGCTGGATGCCAGGAGCATCATCGTGATGGCGAAGCCCCAGCCGTCGCTGGTGATCACATTGAGGCATGAGGGCCAGGTGTGGCCACTGACCGTTCCCCCGACCTATGCCGACGGCGCCAAGGTGGAGGCGGAGGCGCTGGAGGCGCTCAGCGCCACGCTCAGTCCCGCAACCTACCGCTTCATCAAGGCCAGGCTCCCGCTCAAGACCCTGGCCGCCAGGAGCGGGCTGGCCAAGTATGGGAAGAACAACATCACCTACCTCCCGAAGTTCGGGAGCTTCAACCGCCTGGCCGCGTTCTTCAGTGATCTGCCGTGCGCGGAGGACCAGTGGCAGGATCGGGAAGTGCTGCCCGGCTGTGATGAGTGCCATGCGTGCGTCCGCGCCTGCCCGACGGGCGCGATAAGGGAGGACCGTTTCCTCATACAGGCGGAGCGGTGCCTGACCTACCTCAACGAGAAGGATGCCAGCGTACCGTTCCCGGACTGGGTCGATCCCCGGGTCCACAATGCGCTGGTCGGTTGCATGCGCTGCCAGAGGGTATGCCCCTATGACCGCCTGGCCCTCGACTACATCTCGGCGCGCGGCGAGCTCTCCGAGGAGGAGACCACCCTCCTCCTCAGTGGCCGGAAGGACGGCGAGGCGGCAGCGGCGCTGAACCGCAAGCTGGAGGGAATGGGGCTGGACCTGAGCGTGTTCCCCCGCAACCTAAGAGTGCTCCTGAGGTAGCCCTGCCGTCGGGGACCAGTGCAGGACTTCGGCAGCTGACGATAAAAGGGCCGGCCTGTCGGACAGCAACCTTATTACCACCGAACGGGATGCCACCGCGGGGCTGGCATGAGAAAGGGGAGCCTGATCGGCCTGGGGGTAGTATCGGCTATTATCGTAGCTGTGGTCATAATCGCGTCCTTGTACAGTCCCGGCGATTCCGGCCTCACGCCTGGGCAGAACGGGGCCGGGGACAACCACGTCTCGGACAACGACAGCAAGGCGACCAGCGCCGGTACAATCCTCCAGGTGATGACCCTTCGCACCGACCTTAGCGGCAACAAGGTCACCGTCGACCGCCCGTTCTTCCTGCAGCTCAGGGACTCCAGCGCCAATGGCATCCTGAACGCCACCGAGCTCCTGAAGGTTACCGGGGCCAGTTCGGCGGATGTTGACGTCAGGACCTTCGACCCTTCGAAGCTCATGACCCCATGGTCGCCGGTGGACACCCCAGACGGTGTGGAGGGGACCCTCTACCGCTCCGGGAACGCCTATTTCGATATCGACAATGACTCCACCGTCCTCATCATGGTCACGATCAGCATCCCAGGGGCGTACTCCATCAGCGTCAACGCCACCGACACCGTCAACGGCACCGCCCTCGCCCCGCCGGTGACGATGCAGCTTACCGTAGAGAGCGCCGCCGCTCAGTACCTGTTCACCAGGCCGGTGATCGACACGGAGTACTCCAGCGGTTGGATGCAGTACATGGACAACGGCTCGTCGATGCCCTTCACCATCGGTGCCGGTACCACCGGGCTGTGGAAGAGCACCAGGGGTCCCATCACCACTTACGACTGGACGGTGACCGTGATCGATCCTGACGGCTTGATCGCGTACGATGATCTGGTCCCCTACAACCAGGGAATAGCGACGGTCGACCCCACCGGCCTGGTCAATACCTCGGTGGATTCGACCTGGAGCTGGGGGATAAACCTCCCATACCATGTGGTCTGGGACCACAGGGACGGGGTCAGGCTCGAGGGCAGCAACATCACCACGCCCAACATGAAGGAGATCACCCAGGGTGGGACCCAGGCGGCATGGGCGGACGGTACCTGGGAACCCTCAGGCTATGGCGAGATGACCTTCCACCAGGCCGGCCACTATATCTTCCTGCTCACCCTGACCAAGAACGGGCAGGCGGTGTCGGCGCCGCTGGTCCTCGAGACGATAGTGTCCTGAGCGCCTCCGTCTAAAATCCCCTTAATACTCGGCGCAACTGTCTACGTTCCTGGAACTATAACCTTCAAGGAGCTTGCCGATTCCCGTTTCCAGGCCTAAATTTCTATATAATAACGCAATTTAGTTGAATAGTTCAGAGAACAGGTGCAGAGAGATGGTTACAACAGAGAACAAGGGTCTCAGAGGGATCGTCGCCGCTACCACCCACATCAGCATGGTGAACGGGGAGGAGGGCAAACTGGCCTACCGGGGATACTGCATAGAAGACCTGGCCAGGGAATCCACGTTCGAGGAGGTGACCTATCTCCTTATCCACGGTTCCCTTCCGACCGCCGATCAGCTCTCCGCGTTCTCTCGCGACCTTGCTTCCCATCGCAGGTTGCCCAGCGCCTTCATTGCCTCGCTGGACATGCTGCCATTGAACACCCCGCCCATGGCCATTCTGCAGGCCGGGGTCTCCCTGCTCGCCGGCTACGACCCGGAGATCTACGACGAATCGCTAGAGGCCAACCAGCGCAAGGCCATGCGTGCCATCGGGCTCATGCCGACGATAATCGCCGCGTGGAAGCGGCTGAAGAACAATCAGGGCACCGTAGAGCCGGACGAATCGCTCCCCCACGCTGCCAACTTCCTGTACATGATCAAGGGCCGCAAGCCCGCGGAGGAGGCCGCCCGGTTCATGGACGTCTCCATGATATTGCACGCCGAACACACCTTCAACGCATCGACGTTCACCTCCAGGGTGGTCGCCTCCACCGGGGCGGACATGTACGCGTCGCTGGCCGCGGGCATCGGGGCGCTGTCCGGACCGCTGCACGGGGGTGCCAACGCACAGGTGATGAGGAACCTGCTGGACACCAAGGACCCCGAGCATGTGGAGGCCTGGGTGGAGGACCAGTTCAAGAGAGGGAAGAGGGTCTCGGGCATGGGGCATGCGGTCTACAAGACCATCGATCCCCGCGCCCGGATCCTCCAGAGCATGGCCCACTCGGTGGTCACGGACCATCCAGAGTACCGGTGGTACGAGATGACCGAGAGAATGGCCCTGGCGACCCAGGACGTTTATAAGAAGAAGAAGGGCAAGGACATCTATCCCAACGTCGACCTCTACAGCGCCTCCGTCTACCATGCCATGGGGATACACCACGAGTTCTTCCCCGCGGTCTTCGCCATGTCCCGTTCCGCAGGATGGTGCGCCCACATTCTCGAGGAGAAGTTCCCCCAGCCCCCGGTCAAGCCCACCCTGTACCGCCCGGAGAGCACCTATGTCGGGCCGGCCGACCGCAAGTGGTTGCCGATCGAGGAGAGATGAGGCCCGGGGTCCGCTCGACCGAACGGACCCGGGAAGAAATGATGCGTTCTCACTTGCCCCACAGGCCAGCGCGGAAGCGCTCCACCTGCCAGGCCAGCCACGCCTCGCCGCCATCGGTCCCCTCCACCGCCATGGCGATGTCCTCGTGGCCCTGCTCCCTCAGCCACCGCTTGACGTTCTGGGGGGTCATCATGCGCTGGGCCTTGGGGAACATCCTTGTCCACTGGCGGACCTCTCGCGGTCCCCTGACCCCCTCCCTGGCGGCGTTCTCCGTCCACAGGCGGTAGAGGTCTATGTTTTTGGTGATGGCCGTCCGAAGGTTGGTGCACTGCGGTCCGGAGTACTTCTCCAGATAGCCGCAGAGGATCCCGGACACCACGCTCTCGCTCACGCCTGACAGCAGGCCCATGTCATCGACCTCCCGGGAAGCGGGGCACCAACGGCCTCGGGACCGGCGCTCCACGTCCCCGATGCGGGGGGATGATGCATCTGCACATATGCCCGCGGCAACGCCCGGTGCCCTCATAACTGTGTGGGGACCGGAATCACCATCGATAACATGCTGTCCTGGAGATGGAACGGACGTCCTCAACGTGCCGCCGCCCCATCGACCGGAGGCGGTGTCCAATCCCCAGTTATAATAGCGGGTCGGACCATCCTCCGCCCGAGTGAAATGTCTGAGATGAATTGGGACCTGTCGGTGCTGGTGGAGAGCACGGAGACGGAGCGCATCAAGGAGAGGCTCGCGGCGATGGTCGGCGACTACGCCAAGTTCGCGGAGCGGTACCGCGGCAGGATCGAGAGGCTGGACCCCGCCGGGCTTGCAGAAATGCTGAGGACCAAGGACGACCTGTTCCTGAGATACGAGGGCGTGATGACCTACTGCTCGCTGGCCTTCAGCGCGGACCAGGGCGATCCGATCGCCAACTCCCTCAACCATGCGAGCTCGAGGGCGGCCACCGAGGCCGACCAGCTGACAGCCTTCATGGCAGTGGAGCTCGGTCGCTTCCTGGCCTCCCGCCCTGAGCTCGTCGACGACCCGTCCCTGGGCGACTACAAGCACTACCTCGAGAGGTACCTCCGGATCGCCCCCCACCTGCTCTCCGAGCAGGAGGAGAAGCTCATCTCGGCCAAGGACCGCACCGGAGTAAAGGCGTGGTCCAAGCTGCAGAGCAAGTGGCTCAGCTCCCGCCAGTTCCCCATGAGCGTGAAGGGCGAGGGGAAGATGCTGTCCATGGGAGAGATGATACCATTCATCTACGATCCCGACCGCGAGACAAGGAGGGCCGCCTACTCGTCGATGGGGGCCACGCTGTGCGCCGACAGGCTGCTGTGGGCCGATGCCATGTCCGCGATCTGGACCGACCACCTGCAGATGTGCAAGCTGCGCTCCTATCCCTCGCCGCTGACCTCCAGCCTTATCGACAACGACGTGGAGGAGAGGACCATCACCACCTTGATGGAGGTGGTGAGGAAGAACGCCCCCATCTGCCATCGCTACTTCTCGGTGAAGGCGAAGCTGCTCGGTCTCGAGAAACTAGGCAACTGGGACCTGCGCGCTCCCCTGCCTGACTCGGTCGACCGCGAGCGGACCTGGGACGAGGCGCGCCAGCTACTGATATCGCTGTACACGGACTTCGATCCCCAGTTCGGCGAATGGGTCAGGGACATGTTCGACCGCCGGCACCTCGACGGCCAGGTCCGCAAGGGGAAGAGGACGGGAGCGTTCTGCGACACCTGGGTGGGCGGCCGCTCGGCCTTCATCCTGTCCAGCTACAACGGTCACGTCAATGACATCTACACCCTGGCGCACGAGCTCGGTCACGCGGTGCACGCCTACCTGTACACCAGGGAGCAGAACCCCAGCAACTGCGCCGTCAGTTTGTGCGTGGCGGAGTGCGGCAGCATGTTCGGTGAGCTTCTGCTTACGGAGCGCCTGCTGAAGGAGGCCTCCTCGGACGATGAGAGGCGCTCCGTCCTGGTGAAGGTCATGAACAGCTTCGTCCAGACCGTGTATCAGGAAGGCTTCCGGTACTTCTTCGAGGTGGACGTCGCCCGGGCCGTGGGCGAGGGCAGGTTCCTCGACGCTGATGCGATAGCGGACATGTGGATGTCGGCGCAGCGCTCCCTCTACGGCGACATCGAGTATCTTCCGGAGACCCGCTGGGACTGGGCCAGGTTCCCCCACCACTACTTCTCCGACGTCCGCTTCTACGAGTATCCCTACGTATACGCGCAGCTGTTCGTGTTCGCCCTGTTCCGGCTGTACCGGGAGCAGGGCGAGGCGTTCGTCCCCCGCCTCAAGGCGCTGCTTTCCGCGGGGTCCAGCCTCTCCGCGCTCCAGCTCGCCGAGGGGCTGGGGTTCGACATCGGGCAGGAGGGGTTCTGGCAGAAGGGTATCGACCAGGCCAGCGAGTACCTGGAGGAGCTGGAGCGGCTGGGGTGACCCCACGGCCGCCCGCATTCCGTCCATCGGCTGGGTCCTCGAGAACCTTGCCCTCATCAGGCAGGAGCGCAGGGGGCCGCCGATCGGGACCCATGCCCAGGTGGAAGGATTCAAGAGTATGGATGATAATGGACCCAGGTCCACGAGCCGCAAGAGCCGCCCGGTCGGTCGGCCGGGGAAGGCGGGGGAGAGGACCATGGACAGAGCTCCGAGGCCCGGGCCGGCCACGGCCATCAGTGCGGTGGCATAGGTGAACGATGGCCGCATGGGCCGTAGGACGATCCGATCCCAGCCCATGCAGGCATCTCACCTCGCTTCTTCTACCCGGTCCAGCTCCTTCTTGAGGTTCTTGAGGCCCTCCTCGTCCATGGACACCCGCTCGACGAAGCACGCGGTGACCTTATCGCCGAACTTGTCGATGAGGCTGTCCAAGACGCTCTGGATGGCGGTGCGCTCGAAAGCTCCCTTCTATATCTTGGGCTAGTAGGCATGGTGGAGGCCACCCTTGCCGCTCTTCACCTCGCGGTCCAGCAACCCCTTCTCATGGAGGCGGTTCATGGTGGTCATGATGGTGGTATAGGCGAGCTTTCTGCCTTTCACCATCGACCGGTGGACCTCCCTGACCGTAAGAGGCCGCTTGTCCGAGGACCATATGGTGTCCATGACCTTCGATCCCAGGGGTCCCAGGAAAGGATCGGTGCTTATGCCATCCATGTCGTACTGGGAGAGCATGCGTTTTTCCTTGGCGCTCATCTTGCTCAGCTATCGCAGAGTGCAGTATGGTTGACCGTTACGGGCCTACTGCCCAGCGAGGACGGGCTGCTCGCTTATCTCCTTCAGCACCCTGAGCGCCTCGGAGATGTGCTTCCGGGGTTGGATCTGCGAGGAGAAGACCATCCTTATCACGCCCCCCTTGTCGATGAGGTAGGTGACCCTGCCCGGGGTCCCGGCCGTGCTCCATGCCCCGTACATGTCCCTTACCTGGTCGTCCGGATCGCTGAGCAGGGTGAAGGGGAGCCGGTGCTCCTCGGCGAACCTCTTGTGCGATTCAACGGAGTCGGACGATATCCCGATGACCTCGGCCCCGTTCCTCTGGAACTCTTCGTGCATCTCCCTGAACTCGTGCGCCTCCATCGTGCACCCGGTGGTGAAATCCTTCGGGTAGAAGTATACCACCAGCGCGCTCTTTCCGATAAGCTGCCCGACGTCCACCTCCTTCCCGTTCTGGTCCAGGAGGGAGAAGACCGGCGCCATTGTCCCGACCTTCAGATTCTTCGACATATCGATCAGTGTTCAATCGCACCGCCGGGGTGATAAAGGTGGTCCGCGTCAGCCCTTCACGAAGGTCCCTACCTGCAGCTCCTCGAAGGCCTGCCGCAGCTCGGCCTCGGTGCTCATGACCACTGGCCCCCGCCAGGCGATCGGTTCCCTGACCGGTTCTCCGGACACCAGGAGGAAGCGGGCCCCTTGATCTGAGGCCGTGATCCTCACCACCTCGCCGTCGCCGTGGACCACGAGATCTTCCGGTCCCGCCTTGCCCCCATGCCAATCGGCGCTCGAACACATAAGCGAACGCGGAGCGCGCCCGGGCGATCATGTGCTCGAAGCTGCCGCCCGCCCCGATGCTGACGTCCAGGTGCTCGACCGGAACGACGGGCCCCCTCACCGGCCCTTCCATGCCGTGGAAGGCACCGGCGATGACCTTGACCTTGATGCCCCCGGGCAGGTTGACCACGGGGATCATCTCCCTGCGTATGTCTTGGTACCGGGGCCTCATCATCTTACCTGCCCGGGGCAGGTCGATCCACAGCTGGAAGCCCCGCACCCGTCGTCCCCGCGGGGCATCTCGCCGTGGACGATGCCGCTCCCGGCGGTCATCCATTGCATATCGCCCGGACCTATGGCCCCCCTGTTCCCCATGTTGTCCTGGTGGTCCACGAACCCCTGACCATGTACGTGGCCGTCTCCATCCCCCTGTGAGGATGGGAGGAGAAGCCGGCCCGATGGTCGGCTGGGTCGTCGGAGCGGAAGTCGTCGAGCATCGGAAATGGGTCCAGCTCCGGAGCTCCCTGGCGTGGAAATCCCTGAGAAGACTGACGCCTGCGCCCTCGACCGTCGGCCGGGCGCGGCGGACCATCTTCACCGCCCAAATGTTCTCCGTTACCTCGCGCATGGACGAACGAGGCCAGGAACGGGCATTAAAAAAGAGCGGGGCAGTCCCGTTTCAAGCTCATTCGAATGGCCATATGAGCCTGGTCATCAGCTTCTCCGGCGGCACATCGTCCGGGCTGTTGAGGTACTCCTCCCACATGTAGCCCGCTGGCCTCTTGCCGTTCGCCTTCATCCATTCGAGCATCTCGTTGTACGTCTCCATCAGCCGATCGTACGGGCCCACATGCATGGCCGTAACTGCCGTGACCGCCGGCAGCTGGAACGGCCTGATCGCACCCTTCGTCACGCCCTCCCCGGCGATGGGGAAGCCGACCTCCATGTCCGTCTCCTCATCGGACCAGGAGTGGTAGAACGCGAACGGCGGACCGACGCACCGCACCTCCTTCTGGATCACCGGCATAAGCTCCCGGAACATCCGACCGAACGCCTGGGGGATATCCCCCGTCTTGACCCTCTCCCGGATGGCGATGGCCTGCTGGGGCATCGTCATCACGACCTTCACCTCGCTCATGTTTATCGGGATCGGCATTCGCACCGGATAATGATATGATTTGGGGGGAGCTGCCCGAAACACAAGACCGGCCGTCGCCGCTGGTCCTAGAGGCGCCGTCGAACGCGGCGGGCCCGCAGGACCTCTACCGAAGACGGGTACGTAAAAACCGTCCCCTTCAGATATATCGGTCTTCTCGCGATAACCTGAAAGGAAATTTTATTCATGACAAGCTATCTTCATCTCGCATGAGCTCAGTGATGGAATCCTACCTCTACATCGTCGACGTCCGTTCCGAGGTCATCATCTCCAAGTATCCCAAGGTCTCCGTCCGGAACTACGCTATCACCCACGAGGAACCGCTCGGCGGTGCCCATGTCGGTGTGGACTACCACAAGTACTCCGAGATAGGCCTGGACTCCGCGCCCGTTAGAGAGGTCTCAGCCTACCAGACGGTCTTCGAGCTGAAGAGCGGAAAGAGCTCGGTGTCCATCGTGGCCCTCTTCGAGAACCACGGACGGCACGGAGGGTTCAGCAGAACAAGGTTCTATGCCCTGACCTCTTCCACGGAAGCCTCTGACAAGCAGAAGAGGTTCATCTGGGAGGTCCTGACGAACGTCTTCGGCATCAGGCCATGGCATGCGGGGAAGGACGGCGACCTCGACCTCGTCATGGCCCAGGGGGAGCTCACCAGGGGCTATCTGCCATATCTGGACATGCACAGATATGATAGGATGAGGGAGTAGACATCATAGCGGTGGCACCTTTCGCCTTACATTTTTTATTAATATACCCTGCTGCATTCCCTCTGTTCGCGGGAAATGAAAGGTTTGCCCGCTCCTCGGTTCTGTTCTGGGGATGTGAAAAAACCCCATTTTCTGGGCCCCTCACCTCGCCAATAGTTATTTATTCTAAGCTACATTAAGCCGTTTACCTAAAAAGGTGTTTAGATGGTAGAGTTCAAGGCTGTCATCAATGATGTAAAGACCGGTAAGTCGTACCAGGTCGCGGTCGCCGGGCATCACGCTAACTCCCTTATCGGTAAGAAGATCGGGGATGTCGTGGACGGCATCTTCGTGAGTCTTCCTGGATACAAGTTGACCATAGCTGGCGGAAGCGACAGGGACGGGGTCCCCATGAGGGGCGACCTGCCTGGTGTCAGGCGGAAGAACATCCTTCTTTCCAAGAGCATCGGCTTCACTTCCAAGGAGCAGGGGCTCAGGCGCCGCAAGCTGGTCCGCGGCAACACCGTTTCCCCCGATACCACCCAGATCAACATGACCATCACCGCTGCAGGCTCCAAGCCCGTAGAGGATCTCCTTCCCAAGAAAGAGGAGAAGAAATGAAGGTCAGCCAGCAGCCCGAGGTCAACATCGGGATGATCGGTCACGTCGACCACGGCAAGACTACCCTGACCAGGGCCTTGAGCGAGGAATGGACGGACCGGCACTCCGAGGAGATCAAGAGAGGCATCTCCATAAGACTGGGCTATGCTGACACCGCGTTCTATCGTTGCCCCAAGTGCAACAAGTACACGACCAAGGACCTCTGCCCGGACTGCAACGAGCAGGCCGAGTTCCTGAGGGCCATATCCTTCGTGGACGCCCCGGGACACGAGACCCTCATGGCCACCATGCTCTCCGGGGCGGCAATGATGCAGGGCGCCCTCCTGTTGGTCGCGGCCAACGAGCACTGCCCGCAGCCGCAGACCAAGGAGCACCTGATGGCGCTGTCCATCATCGGCGTGGACAGGATAATCATCGTGCAGAACAAGATCGACATCGTGACCAAGGAAGAGGCTTTGGAGAACTACCGCGAGATCAAGCGCTTTGTAAAGGGGACCATTGCCGAGAACGCCCCCATCATCCCGGTTTCCGCGCATCACGACGTTAACATCGACAAGCTCATCGAGGCCATCGAGAAGTACATCCCCACGCCGCCAATGGACAGGGACAAGCCTCCGATGATGTATTTGGCCCGGTCCTTCGACATCAACACCCCGGGCTCTAGCCCCGACTCGCTCAAGGGCGGGGTGCTTGGAGGCTCCCTTACCCAGGGAACCCTGAGGGTGGGCGACGAGATCGAGGTGCTTCCCGGGCGCAAGGTCGAGGTAAGCGGGAAGACGACCTGGGAGAGGATCACCACCACGGTGCAGTCGTTGCATACTGGCCACACCACCCTGGAGGAAGCCCGCCCCGGCGGCCTGATCGCCATAGGGACCAAGCTGGACCCTGCCCTCACCAAGTCGGATGGTCTCACCGGCCGGGTGGTCGGTAAGCCAGGAACGTTGCCCCCAGTGCTGCACAAGTTCGTCATGACCACCCACCTCCTGGAGAGAGTGGTCGGCACCGCCGAGGACCTGGTCGTGGACAACATCAAGACGAACGAGCCCCTGATGCTGAGCATAGGCACCGCCACCACCGTCGGTGTGGTCACTAGTGCCAGAGGGAACCAGTCCGAGGTCGCGCTGAAGATTCCGGTCTGCGCGTTCAAGGAGCAGCGGGTCGCCATCTCCCGTCGCATTTCTGGCAAGTGGCGTCTCATCGGGTATGGCATAATCCAGTAGGTGTCCATGCCTCGCGTGGTACTGGACACCAACGCTCTTCTTTTACCGTTCGAGCGCTCGTTCAACATCGACGCGCAGCTGCGCTCGCTTCTCGGCGAGTGCCAGGTCTTCGTCCCCGGCCCGATAGTGGGGGAGCTGAAGCGCTCGTCGAACAAGTACGCGCCGGCGGCGCTCCGCCTCCTTTCGAGGTACACCATCGAGGATACGGAGGCGACGGGCGACCGGGCGGTGATCGAGCTCGCCCAGAGGCTCAACGCATACGTGGTCACCAATGACCGCGCTCTTATCGCCAAGCTCCGCGAGAAGCGGATAAAGGTGATAATGATGAGGGGAGGCAGCCACCTCGCCCTCGATGATGCCTAGATCAGCGGTCTGGGCGGGTCCTCGGGCGAGGTGACGTTGGGATGCTTGATCTGCTCCAGCCTGGTCCTGAGGAGCACCTCGCCCCATAGCGAGGCCGCGTAGATCGGCACCTTGTTGCCGACCTGGAACAGCGCGCGCTTCTTGGCCATACCCCACACCGCGCTGGAGGCGCATGCGGTGACGATGTCGCAGGTGTCGAAGAACGTGTCCGCCTCCTCGACGGTGCGGCCGGAGGTGTGCACGGCGAAGATCGCCACGCGCTGCCCGAACTCCTCGCGGATGCGCCGGGCGACGGAGGCGGTTGCCACGCTGACCCCTATCTTTTTGAAGCCCTTGACCGACGCGAACATCACTCCGGCGAACTGGTCGATCTTCGCGTCCTTGGGGTCGAGGACCATGTCCCGGCCGATGGCGTCCATGATCTCGGGTATGGGCGTCGTTTCAACGAGACCTGAGACCCGGCCCCCGATGCCCTGGATGAGCTCGGGGTCGGAAACGACCACGGTGCCGGCGCCCTCGCAAACGATGACCGCGCAGTCGAGCATGCCCTTGGACACGGCCATTCCGAGAAGCTCGGACACGCCGAAGGAAAGGTAGTCCCTCATGCGCATCTTGCGGTTGGGGGTGCACATACCGAAGTCCCTGATGCGGAACTCGATGTTCTCCCTCACCGCCTGGGGCGTGATGACCTGAATGTTCCTTACCTTGGCAAAGAGGGGGCAGTACTCCACTTCCGGTACACCGACCTCCACGACCTTGCCGTCCCTGATGACGACCCTGGTCCTTCCCAGCGCCTCTATGACATGCCTGTCCATGATATCTCGCTCGCCAGTTAGGTAAGGGCGAGCGAGGATATCAAATTATAAATAGGCTGGTCGAAATGGAACGTATGTGAAAACTGGTAGCTACCAGTTTTTTTCATGGTGTGGAACGCATGAACGAGAAGTTCGCCATAGCCCTGAAGCAGATCGCCCTCTTGGGCGGCATTAACGATCACATCGCCATATCCTCGCGCGAGCTGGGGAACCGGCTGCACATCAGCCAGCAGTCCGCGTCCAAGCGCATCCTGGAGCTCCTGGAGGAAGGGTACATCCAGAGGGACCTGGGTGCCAGGAAGCAGCGCATCCGCATCACCAAGAAGGGCCTCGACGCGCTGAGGGCGGAGTACACCGAGTACCAGAAGATATTCGAGCAGAGGGACCACATCCTCATCCGCGGCATCGTGACCACGGGCATGGGCGAAGGGCAGTACTATGTAACCCAGCCTGGATACCAGGAGCAGTTCAAGGAAAAGCTTTTCTTTTTGCCGTTCGAGGGCACCCTGAACCTGAAGATGAGCCCCGCGGACGTCGGCAAACTGGACATCCTGAGGAAGAGCGATGGCGTGGTGATCAACGGCTTCCAGCGCAACGGCCGCACCTTCGGGGACGTAAGGTGCTTCCCCGCCACCATACAGAACATCGAGTGCGCCGTGATACTGCCATCGCGCTCGCACTACTTCGACATCATGGAGGTCCTGTGCAAGTACAACCTGCGCAGGACCCTCGGACTGTCCGACGGGGATGTGGTGGAGATCCGTATCAGGGTGGAGTGATCGTGACATCCTCCCATGACCGGTCATGGGCTTCCAGCTCAGGAAGCGCATCGAGCGCCTCTTGAGCATTTAGTTCCTGGTCAGCGAGATGCTTGCTTGTTCGTAAGCTGCTTCGTGCTCTGCCAGCAAGAGATCATACATCTCTGAACAAAGACGGAACGTTGAGCACAGGCGAGCCTCCTGCTTCCTGAACGGATGGAGGCGGCGCTCATTGATCCGGAGCATCCGCTCATGCTTCGATCTCGATATCAATGCCTCTTTGCGGGGGGTGGCCGAAAGTGCCTTTCATCCTCACGAGGCATGAAGAGGACAGATCGTCGCCATCCGTCCCACCTTTGAGATGTGGGTTTTCTGGCGACAGTGTTTAGAACCTCTTGCTCACGTGGTCGAGCACCGAGCGGAATATGACCTGGCCGTCCCCGCGGTCGTCCGGCTTCCCGGTGGTGCGGGTCCAGTCGGGGTGCTGGTAGCGGAACATCGCCCTCTCGGGATGGGGCATGAGGCCCATGACGTTCCCCTCTGGATTGCAGATGCCGGCGATGTTGCTCACCGCACCGTTGGGGCACCACGGGTAGCCATCGTAGTCGCCCTCCGGGTTGACGTAACGGAAGACGATCTGGTCATTATCCTCCAGCCTCTGGACGAACTCCTGCTCGCGCTCGGCCGGGAACCTCAGGTTCCCCTCGGCGTGCGCGACCGGCAGCATCAGCACCTCGCCCCTGGGCAGGAGCGAGGTGAACGCGCACCGCCCGTGGTTCTCGTGCTTCAGGTAGCTGGGGCGGCACTCGAACCGCCCGGACACATTGGTGTACAGGGCCGCCTGCGGCTCCTCGCTCATGATCTCGTCGAAGGACGGCAGCACGCCCAGTTCCACCAGTATCTGGAATCCGTTGCACACGCCGAGCACCGGTCGCCCGGACGAGATGAAGTTCTCCAGGTCCGCGGCGAGGTGGCTCTTGATGCGCGCGGCGAAGATGGCTCCAGCGCGGACGTAGTCGCCGGCGGAGAAGCCGCCGGGGAACATGAGGACCTGGTAGTCGTCCAGGTCCCTGCGCATTTCCTCCGGGCTCCTCCCGATGAGCTGCTTCAGGTGCACCTTCTCTGGTGCTGCCCCCAGGGTCTTGAAGGCATCGTAGGCCTCCTGCTCGCAGTTCGTCCCCTCTATCCTGAGGACGCAGACCTTGATCTCGTCGACCTTCATCATATCACCCCAGAAGTCTCCAAAGAGGTTCGGACCAGGCCTTCCTCATCGCCGGGACCTTGAGGTCCACGATCGACCTCCGGCCGTCCCTGATCGTCATCCGATGCCTGCTGACCAGGCCGATCTGCACCGCGTGCCCGTCGGCGATGGACTCGAACTCCCCGCGCCTGGCGTCATCGACCTCGACAACGAATCGGGAGCTCGTCTCCGAGAACAGCTTGGCCTCGGGGGGCAGGTCTCCCATGCCCTCGAGGTCGCCCTCGAACCCCAGGTCGCCGCCCAGGCACATCTCCGCTAGCGTGACCACCAGGCCGCCATCGGAGCAGTCATGGCAGCTTCGTACCAAGCCTTTGGACATGGCGGCCAGCAACATGTCCGAGCGCGCGGACAAAGCAGAGCTGTCGACCGACGGAACGTTGCCGCCCTTCCCGCCGTACCGGCGGTACAGCGCGGACCCTCCCATCTCCTCCTTCGTCCCTCCGATGATGTAGACCGGATTGCGCTCGTTCTTGAAGTCGGTGGTCACGCACTTGCGGATATCGTCGACGATGCCCACCCCGAGCACGGTGGGGGTCGGCAGCGCCGGGCCGTTGGCCGTTTCGTTATAGAAGGATACGTTCCCAGAGGGCACCGCGAGGTTGAGGTCCCTGGCCATCTCTCCGATGCCCCGGACGGCCTCCTTGAACTCGAACAGCCGCTCCGGCTTCTCTGGATTCCCGAAGTTGAGGCAGTCGGTGAGGGCGTGCGGCCTCCCGCCTGCGGCCACGATGTTGCGGTACGCCTCGTCCACCGAGCTGCGGCCACCGTTGAACGGGTCCAGCGCGGTGAACCACGGGTTCACGCCGATGGCGATGGCGAGCCCCCGGAACGAGTCCGGGAGGGGCTTGAGGACAGTCGCGTCCGCGGGACCGCGGTGGCCCGGTTTGCCCTGAAGCGGCTTGATGACCGTGGACGCCCGCACCTCGTGGTCGTACTGGGATATCATCCAGTCCTTGCACGCGATGTTAGGGTCGGCGAGGGTGGAGAGCACGACGGAGTTCCACCCATCCGGCAGCTGCGGAGCCCTGTGATCCTCCTTGGGCCCGCTGGAGGTCGCGGTCGGCCTGCAGTACTCAGGGCCCCTGGTCAGGAACTCGAGGTCGAGGTCGAAGACCTGCTCGCCCTCGTAGATGAGCTTGACGCGCTTCTCTGCGGCCACCCGGCCGATGACGGTGGCCGGCACGTCCCACAGGTCGAAGACCTCCAAGATCTTCGGCACGTTGGCCTCGGGGGCGGCGAGCATCATGCGCTCCTGTGACTCGGAAACCCAGATCTCCCAGGGTGCCAGTCCCGCCTCCTTAAGCGGCACCTTGTCCAGCTGGACCACGGCGCCGCACCCCCCGGCCAGGGCGATCTCCCCGACCACGCAGGACAGCCCGCCGCCGCCCAGGTCCTTGATGCCGCTGACCAGGCCCTTCTCGTTGACCTCGAGGCAGGCGTGGATGGTCGGCTCCTTCATGATGGGGTCTCCGAGCTGCACCGCGCCGCGGGACTCGTCCTCCGACTTCGAACTAAGCTCGGCGGACGCGAACGTCACGCCGTGGATGCCGTCCCTGCCCGTGCGCCCGCCGACCAGGATGAGGACGTCGCCGGTGCCGCGGACCGCGTTGTTCAGCAGCCGGTCCTTCCTCAGGAAACCGATGCAGCCGACGTTCACCAGACAGTTGCCGGTGTACGAGGGATCGAAGAACACCCCGCCGGCCACGGTCGGTATGCCGATCCTGTTGCCGTAGTCGCGTATGCCTCCCACGACACCGTTCACGAGGTACTTGGGCAGCTTCACCCCGGTCGGGACCTCGCGAAGCTCGAGGGGTCCGAAGAACAGGGGGTCCACTAGCGCTATGGGCTGCGCTCCCATGGCCAGCACATCGCGGACGATGCCCCCGATGCCGGTGGCAGCGCCACCGTAGGGCTCTATGGCGGACGGATGGTTGTGGCTCTCGATCCTCAGGGCGTAGGCGTGCTCGTCATCGAAGGACATCACGCCGGCGTCGCCCTTCGAGAGCACGTCGGGATGCTTGATGCCGAAGATGTGCTCCCTGAGGAAGCACTTCGAGGACTTGTAGCAGCAGTGCTCGCTCCACGCTTGCGCTATCGACTGCAGCTCAACATCCGTGGGCAGGCGGTTCTCCTTCCTGAAGTAGGCCTTGACCGCCTCCAGCTCGTCCAGACTGAGGTTGAGGCCCATGGTCCTGGACATCTCCTTCAGCTGGTCGGGGGACGCGGAGAACAGGTCCACATCGTACAGCGGGAAGGGCACCGGCCTCTTCCGGGTCAGCTCCTTGCCGGACATGCTCTCCCTCACTTCAGCTCGACGCTGTAGGTCTGGATAACCGGGTTGGCCAGGAGCTTGCGGCACATCTCGTCGCAGGCCGTTCGGGCCTCGTCGGCGTCCATGCTGAGCTCCATCTCGAAGACCTTGATCGTCTTGACGCTCTGCACACCCTTGAACCCAAGAAGTTCCAAGGCCTTCCTGGTGTTCTCGCCCTCGGGGTCGGCGACCCCGTGCTTCAGCCCTATGCG
Source organism: uncultured Methanomassiliicoccus sp. (assembly GCA_964426205.1). Classification (GTDB taxonomy): domain Archaea; phylum Thermoplasmatota; class Thermoplasmata; order Methanomassiliicoccales; family Methanomassiliicoccaceae; genus UBA6. Next base: position 25,207 of record CAYRPG010000016.1, read on the forward strand.
GATCTCGGCCTTCACCACGGTCAGCACCGGGTCTGAAATGGCCTCGGATACTTAACAGTTTATCTGGCGGGCCCAGAGGGCCCGCCGTTAAGCCCCTGGCCCGCGGCGGTGATGGCGAACTCCCAGAACACCTGGGCCATCAGCGGGACGTCGAGGTCCGAGGTGGTGCACGAGGCCACGGGGTTCTGGAAGCAAGGGTAGATCGGGTTGTACATCCCCGGCTCCGGGCTCAGGGGCACGTCCACGCTTTCCTGGATGACGTACCGCATGTTGTCCAGGTTCCCGAAGTAGTACCGCTGGTACGCGGCGCGCTCCTCGTCGGTGGCGTCGGAAAGAGGAACCCAGTTGATGGAATTGGCCATGGCCACGTCCACCGGCATCCAGCCGTGTCCGGGCATGAAGGCCTCGGCCCATATGTGGGGGCCGGTGCCATCATCGAACGACTGATATCCGCCGCAGGCCCTGGCCGGGATGCCCAGGGAACGGAGCAGTGCGCAGTAGTACATCGACTGGGCGCCGCAGTCCCCGTAACGGTTCGTACGCACGTATTCGGACTCCGCCATCCCGATGGAGGTCAGGGACATGTGGGGCGTGTAGCTGTAGGAGATGTTCCCGACCACGTAGTCGTAAAGGAGAAGGGCCTGCAGGTACGGGTTCGTCTCCCCTCCGACCACTCTCCTGGCCTCCTCCATTATCTTTTCGTTGACCACGATGTTCTCGCTGGACGCAGTATATGCGGTATAAACCTCTGAGCTCCTGTCGTACTCCCCTAGGCCCGACGGATCGATGCCGGCGTGGACCTGGTAGGTGGTGATGGCGTAGGAGACGGTCACCACGATGTCATCGGTCATGCCGTCCAGGGGGACCTCCATGTATATCTGCCCTAGATCGTTTCCGGACGTCGTGATCGACCTCACCCAGTCGGAGGGCTCGACGGAGAGCACGGTCACTTTCACCTGGCTCGATGTCTCGAGGGGGGTCGGTATCCAGACCGACAGCTTGCCGGTCGACGGCAGCAGCCATCTCTCGATCGTGAGCGTCCCGGTGGCCACGTAGTCCGCCGGGTTGAAGCGGGTGCCCGTTCTGTTGGCGTCCTGGGACAGGACCTCGAGCATCATGCCGTTGAGCATGGTCGACGGCCACTTGTCGTCGTTAAGACGGTGGTATAGGGTCAGGTTGCGGTAGACGATGTTGTCGGCGATGCAGAGGTAGTACCTCCACTCGCCGTCGGAAAAGATCCTCTCGATGGTCCTGCTGTCCAACCAGGCCTTGCGCTCGCCCTCCGACACATCCGGGAACCTCTCCGCGAGGAGGGCCTCGGCATCTTCCCTGGTGAGCGCGTACTCCAGCAGCACGCGGTCAGCCCGGAGCTTCCAGTTGAGCGCCTCGAGCGCGCCGTCCTCGTTCCCGTCCGAGAGGTATGCGTGGTAGGAGCGGTTGAAGAGGTCGGACGCGGCCCCGTAGTTCGAGCTCCGGAACTCGTTCAATCCCTGCTGGAGCATGAGGTATGGGGACGACTCCGAGGACTTCTCATAGAGGATGAGCGCGGTAGGGGCCAGCAGCATCGCCACCAGGGCGACGCAGGCCACGGTGCGGCCGGCGGAAAGGTCGGGCATGACCATAAAATATTATTTGAAATATAAACATTGAAGCAAGTATTCCATCTAGCTACAACGTGGCTCACGGCAGGATGCCATACATGGGGATCGCCTGGGCGATGCCCCGGAGCACGAAGTTGATGGCCACCGCCGCGAGAAGCAGGCCCATGATCCTGGAGAACGCCATCGCGCCGGATTTGCCCATCATGTTGAATATGCGCTCGGAGTGGACCAGCATCTCATACGAGATGAGCACCGTCAGGATGATGGCCACTGATATGACCGCCATGCGGAGGATCGCCTCCGAGGTCACCAGGGCGTCGGAGACGAGGATCATCACCGTGGTGATGGCGCCCGGCCCGGCGAACATGGGGATCCCCAGGGGGACGATCCCCACCGAGTCCTTCTGGAGCGCCTCATCACGCTCCTCATCGGTCAGCTTGGTCTTCGATTTCTGACCGTTGAGCATGGAGAACGCGATGGTGAACAGCAGGATGCCGCCGGCGATGCGGAACGCAGGGATGGTGATGCCGTAGAGGCTGAAGATCCACTGGCCGAAGAGCGCGAAGATGAAGAGCACCAGGGCGGTCACGATGCAGGTCTTCGCCGCCACCCGCTTCTTGTCCTCGTGGGTGTACCCGTCGGTCACCGCATAGAAGAACGGGATGTTGCCGATAGGGTTGACGATGGCGAACACCGTGGCGAACGCCGACACCGCGAACTCCAGATCCACGAAGGACCGAGAGGTTTGTGGCTATATAATCTCACTGCGCTGGATCTCGGTCCCTCGCCGGTCGCCGCCCGAAGATCAGGTACCCGGTGTGGGCGAGGTTCTCGTAGGACGGGCGCACCCCGCCGGGGTGCACCTCGATGGAGCGCTGTATGTTCTCGTACGCATGCACCTCGAGGTAGCCGCGGTCGCGGAGCCCGTTCACCAGACCCTCCACCTGGTTGGTGTTCGGGACGAAGCCTGCGAAGCGCCCCCCGGGGCGGAGGAACCGGTCGACGTTGTCCAGCGCCAGCCATGGGTCGGGCATGTCGAGCGCCACGGCATCGACAGTCGAACCGAGCTCCACGGTCTTGACGTCCCCGACGCGGAGGTCCCAGTATGGAGCGAGACCAGCGCGCTCGACGTTCCTCCGGGCTCGCTGCGCGAAGTCCTCACGGAGCTCGACGGAGATCACCTTGCCGGTGGGCATGACGGCGCTGAGAAGCGCCATGGTGAGGCCCGCCGAGCCCACGCCCGCCTCCAGCACGGTCTCCCCGGCCCTCAGCCCGAGGTGGAAGACGATGGTGGCGGCGTCCTTTGGGGTGATGATCTGAGGTCCCCTTTCCAGCGACTCCATGAGCTGGACCACGGTGGCCTTCAGCACGCGGAAGTCCTTGCCTGCCAGCTTGATAAGGGCGCCGTCCTCGTGGCCGACGATCTTGCTACCGTCCACGACCCCCAGGCCCTGCACCCTGACCATGTCCTTCTTAAGCTGGAGCCAGTAACGGCGGTCCTTGTCGTCGAGCAGGTAGATGAGGTCGCCCTCGGAGAGCATGACGCTGCAATGAGAGAGGGGGAGAAAAGGTTTGCCCCGCCCCATCGGCCTTGGCCATCTGGGCCTCGCCGGCGTGGTGGACGGATGATGGAGCGACCAAGATCCGAGAGCGAACCTGCACGTTCGTACATGCTGTGAAAAAAAGGGCGATGCAAGGATCGTCGGGGAGGCGGGCAGGGCGCTTAGCGGCCGTATAGCTTGTTGAATTGGAGAAGGTCCTCTTCAAGAACATGGAACGGTCCAGAGGCGCAGTTGGAAATAGGGTCCTCAGATCTTACCTCTCTCCACCACGGAGACAGACCCGATGGATGGTGGAGATCGGTTCGACGATCATGGGGCATATGGGCCCGAAACGAATCGAGGCCCATGGCCTGCACCCACTAATCAAAATGGCCGTCCTTGGCTTCTGACGATCTTCGTCGAGACCATTCTCGTGCCGGGCCTGCCCGATCCCTTTCGCGCGGTCACATTCGCAGGTTTCACGCCGAGGTCCAAACCCTGACCTGCACGCATCTCCCTGTTATTTTTTCGCCGTTCACCGCAGCCATCGCCGGCGATGGCACGGTCTCCTCGTGCCGTCGCCTAGGTATCGCATCGCTGTATGCCCTCATCCGACATGCCGCCCCTATCCTCCAGCCCCATTTTCTGCCAGGGCTTCGCCAACATCATCCAACTCGGAAAGGATTTTATAGAGTTACACCGTTGGCCGCTCTCATGGCAGAGGTAGCCTTCCCCGAGAAAGCTATGAAGGTCATATCCATACTCCTGTTGATCGGAGGCGTGGCCATATACGTCGGGTGGGGGATCGCCTACGGCAGCTGGAACCTTTTCGAGCCGCGCTATATCGGGGTCTACGCCATTGTCGTCGTCATGCTTCTCTTCGGCGGTCTAGGCCTCCTGCTTCTGAAGAACAAGGAATGAGCACGAAGCGATAACTAGCGGCCCAGCCATTACCGGTCGATCAAAATGGACGACCAGGAAGTCATGGCCAAGGCTCTGGCCTTCGAGAAGTCATTCAATCACCGCTTCAACGACCTAGATCTCCTTACCGGTGCTCTTGTCAGCAGCGGATATCCCAACGAGCACAAGCTGTTCGTTCCCAAGTACCGCCATGCCGTACTGGCCAACCTCGGCGACACGGTCATCGGTGTGCTCGCGACCGAGCACCTCATACGGGACAGGCAACTGACCGACGAAGGTCAGATCACACTGACGAGGGACAGGATGATCAGCGGAAAGAGCCTCAACGAGCTCGCCGCTCCCATGCTCCAGTTCCTGGTGATGACCAGCGGGGAGAGGAACGCGCTCAGCTGCAGTCGCATCCCCGGCGAGTCGGTGGAAGCGCTCGTGGGGGCGCTGTACCTGGACGGCGGGCTGGCCGCCGCCAGGCGGCTGCTGGAGATGCTGGGTTTCTTTGAAAAGAATTACGAGGAGTGAGGGCGCTCACATCGCCCTTGCGGCATAGACCACGATATCGGTCTCCTTGCCGCAACCAAGGCACTTGCCGTGGAACCTCTCCTTGTTGTAAGGAGACCCGAGGATCTTCAGCTCGGTCCCCTCCTCGATCTTGCGGCCGCACTCCTGCTCGCCGCACCACCCGAACCGCAGCCACTTCTCCGGGACCTCCTTGTCGATATGGTCCACGGTGACGATGGACCCGTCCATGAACTTCTGCGCCTTCGCGCGCATGTCCTTGGCGATGGTGTCCAGCATGGAGCGGACCTCCGTGGCCACATCTCCGCGGGTGAAGGTGCCCTTCTTACCATCGTCCCTCCGGGCGTACGCGACGACGCCCTTCTCTATGTCCCTGGCACCCAGCTCTAGGCGCAGCGGGACGCCCTTGAGCTCCCATTTGAAGAATTTGGCCCCCGGACGCTCGTCGCTGTCGTCCAGGACGACCCTGAAGCCGGCGTTCTTAAGCTCGTCGCGGAGCTCCTTGGCCTTCGCGCTGACCTCCTCGACGTTCCCCTTGGCAAGGATGGGCACGATGACCACCTGGAAGGGAGCGATGGCCGGCGGGAGCACGAGCCCCTTGTCGTCGCCGTGGACGCCGACCACCGAGCCGAGCAGCCGCTCGGACATGCCGTAGGTTGTCTGGTGAACGTACTTCGAGCTGCCGTCGACGTCCTCGTACTTGATGTCGAACGGCCTGGAGAAGTTCTCCCGGTAGTGGTGGATGGAGCCAAGCTGCAGGCTGCGGCCGCGCATCATGGCAGTGTCGATGCCAACTGTGTAGTGGGCCCCGGGGAACTTGTCCCATTCCGTGCGGCGCAGGAGCATGTACGGCAGGCACAGCTTCTGCATGAGGTTCTCCAGGATGACGAAGTCCTCCTCGACCTGGCGCTGGGCATCGGCCTCGTCCACGTGGCAGGTATGTGACTCGAAGAAGTGGATCTCGCGGACCCGGATGAACGCCCTGGTCTGCTTCGTCTCGTACCTGAAGGTGTTGACGATCTGGTAGATCTTGAGCGGCAGGTCGCCGTGGGAGCGTACCCAGATGGAGAACATGGGGTACATGGCCGTCTCCGAGGTCGGGCGGAGGAGCAGGGGGATGTCCAGCTCGTTCAGGCCAGCGTGGGTGACCCAGTACACCTCGGCATCGAACCCCTTGATGTGGTCCTTCTCCTTCTGGAACTCCGACTTGGGGATGAGCAAGGGGAAGCACACCTCGTCGTGACCGGTAGCGTCGAGCTCCTGGCGGATGAACGTATCGATGTACTGCATGATCTTCCAGCCGTACGCCGGCCACACGTTCATTCCCTTGATGGGGTAGCGTTTGTCAGTGAGACCAGCCTGCTCCACCAAGTCGTTGTACCAATCGCTAAAGTTGTCTTCCTTCTTCATAGCTCACACCTGACCTAGCTGCACCAAATGTGGTTCCAGAGTGAACTACCCCGCCCTCTCGGACGGAGCTTCCTGCATCATCCACCGAACGCCTCCGAAGAGGTCTTACATGATGTCAGACAGGCGTGGATTCGGTTCGTTCCGACCCTATTGTACCGGGAAAAGGGAGCAAGCATATATGCCTTCCTGGATGTGGACCGATCTTGCATGCCTCGCCCTCATCCCCCTGCATCTGCAGGAGGATTTCCCGTTCACACAAATCATGAAGTACGACGCGGGGCGGAACGTCGAAGGTCACCGCAGCGCCTTGGCGATCTGCGGGGCGACGGAGATGACCGACACCTCGTTCTCGATGGTGTTGGTCGAGTAGACCGCGTTGCAGCACTTCCTCAGGCGGTCCAGCGCCCCTTTGGCGAACAGCCCGTGGGTGCACACCGCGGTGACGCTCTTGGCCCCTAGGATCTTCAGCTGGTTCGCGGCCGCCTCGATCGTGCCGCCGGTGGAGATGATATCGTCGACGATGAGGGCGTTCTTGTCCTTGGCGTCGACGTTCTTCGGCGCCATCCTAACGACCTCACCTGACAGCCTGGTCTTCTCCAGGTAGTCGAACTCCGCGCCGATGACCCTCGCGACCTCGCTGGCACGCTGCAGGGCGCCCTCGTCCGGGGCGAGGACCAGGTCGATGCCGTGGCCCTTGAAGAACTGCCCTATGCACGGGGCGGCGTGGACGTCGTAGGCGTCGCCGCGGAACCAGTCGAGGACGATGGGCTTGTGTATGTCCACGCTCACGAACTTCTTTGAAGTGAGCTCCATGAGGCGCACCATCACCTTGGCGCTCAGTGCCTCGCCCTTCTTGAACCGCTCGTCCTGGCGGGCATAGCCGAAGTACGGGACCACGGTGGTAAGCTTTCTCGCGCCCAGCCCGAGCGCGGCATCCTGGAGAAGCAGGAGCTCGACAAGGCTGGTATCGGGGTGGGAGCTCTGCACGACGACAACCTCGTCGTCGATGTCCTCCGACTCGATGCGAACGTAGCACTCTCCGTCCGGGAACCGGGACGTGTGGGCCTGAATGTACTTGCACCCCAGTTCCTTGGCCAGGTCCTGGGCCAATGTCTTGGAAGTGGAGCCGCCGATGATTATCATTACCGGGGGCATCAGCATGACCATTTAAAATGCTACCATATCGATATCAGGAAACAGTGCTGGACATCGATAATGAGCATTCTCGAAGAAAACCTATTTATTCGCTCCTCCCAATACTCCGGCGGGATGCACATGGATATCGAGGCGGAGGAACCGCCTTCTGAGGACGTTCAGCACAGCGATGCTTCTGTCGTGGCAGCGGCCACGCCATCGCAGGCGCCGGCGCCCGAGGCGGTGGCAACCGCGCCAGCAGTTCAGGCCCCTGCCGCCGTCAAGCCCGAACCGGCCCCCCAGCCGGAGGAGCCAGGGGCGGTCGGGATAATCTACGGGGACGTCGGCACCTCGGCCTTCAACCTGAGCGTTATAGCGAACCTGGAGAAGATGGAGTACGTGATGGTGCAGCACGAGCAGGTCGGCTGGGTCCTGGGGCAGGTCATGGACATGCAGCGCAAGACGGACCTCTCCCTCGACCGCGCCAGGATGATCTCCCTCGGAGAGGAGGTCCTCATCCACGAGAGGGTCACGGCACAGATCAACGTCATCGGCTACCGTGACGAGCGCGGCCTGCTTCAGGTCCCCAGGACCCCGTTCAAGGCCGGCCAGCCGGCGCTCAAGGCGACCGACGACCTCATCAAGAAGGTCATCGGGCTCAAGGAGAACACTCCCACCGGCGCGTACCTCGGGCTGCTGTTCGGCCACGACATCAGGGTGGAGATGGACATCAACTCCATGGTCCAGAAGCACGTGAGCATCCTCGCGAAGACCGGCGGGGGCAAGTCGTTCCTGTGCGGCGACCTCATCGAGGAGCTGATGAAGCACGACGTCACGGTCATGGTGCTCGACCCCCACGGCGAGTACGGCGCGATGAGGGACGTCGGCCACGTGGGAAAAGGGCACAGGGACTTCAAGGTCACCGCCCGGGGCTACGAGGAGCACATCATCGAGTTCGCCACCGACACCGAGGTGAACAAGAAGGCGAAGCCCCTGCGGTTCACGCTCGCGAACATCGAGGCGCACGACCTCCTCTCGCTAACGAGCATAAAGAACGGTAAGGCCTACCTCACAGCGCTGAGGAAGGCGATCGACGCCATCAAGAGCGTCAAGAAGGAGTACACCCTCCGGGACATCATCAGGGTGCTGGAGAGCGACGAGGAGGGCAACAACGCCGCCCTGGTCAACGAGCTTCAGTTCCTCGATGACTGCAAGATATTCGCGCCCTCGGGCACGCGCATCGACGAGCTCGTAGTGAAAGGAAAAATGACGATCATCAACCTCAAGGGCACGGAGCCGGAGATCGCCGAGCTCATCGTCAACCGCATCTGCACGGCGCTCTTCGAGCTGCGCAAGCTCGGGAAGGTGCCGCCGATGATGCTCGTCGTCGAGGAAGCGCACAACTACTGCCCGCAGCAGGGTCTGGCCGCCTCTTCCAAGATCTTCCGCACCATCGCTGCCGAGGGCCGGAAGTTCGGCCTCGGGCTCACGATCATAAGCCAGCGTGCGGCCAAGATCGATAAGAACGTCCTCAGCCAGTGCAACACCCAGATGATCCTCAAGGTCACCAACCCCAACGACCTTAAGGCCATCACCGCATCGGTGGAAGGTCTCACCGCGGGCATGGCCGACGAGATCCAGCGCCTGCCCATCGGGGTCGCGCTGTGCGTCGGAGGCAACATCCAGATGCCGCTGTTCGTCGAGGTGCGCCCGAGGGAGAGCCGCCACGGCGGAGAGAGCGTGGAGATCATACCGACCAAGGACGATTGACCATGCAGGATACCATCTCAAGCGAGAAGATCGACAAGTACCTCGATACCACCAAGCGGGCGCTGGACAAGCTGAAGATCGCGGCTCCGCCCCGCTCGTTCGGCCGCCGCATGGCCGAGGACTTCCTGACCATGGCGACCGCGTACTACAACGACGCGGTGCACTTCCGCTCGATCGGCGACTTCATCAATGCGTTCGCCAGCGTGAACTACGCGCACGGGTGGCTGGACTGCGGGGCCCGCATAGGCCTGTTCGACGTGGGCGAGGACGACAAGCTGTTCACGCTGTACGAGTGATCAGTCCCGGCGGACCAGCACTCTCGGTCCGATGTAGTCGAGCCCCAGCCTGAAGGTCGGTCCAAAGAACGCCCAGCGCTCCTGGATCGCATCCAGGTCGCCACAGGCGAAGACGGCGTTGCCGAGCATTATCATGGACGCGTCGCCCAGTCCCTCGACGGCCTCCAGGGCCTCGAGGACCTTCTCATCGGCGATGCCGATGCGGTCGGTGAACTCCCGGCTCAGGCGGAAGAACGACTCCGCCGAGGGTTCGAGGCTCAGCTCCCGACAGCACGCCTTGCCGGCGCTGATGATCTCCGCCCTCCTGACCGGATCGCGGAGCACGTCGGAGGTGCTCATGTTGCTCCCCACCACCGCGGCCACGATGCCCCCCTCATAGTCCAGCCGGTCGATCTGCCCGTGGGGCGGAAGGCCCTCCCGCCGGCGGAAGGTCATGCCGCCGCGGGTCAGCGCGGCGACGTCCCCCAGCCCGGTGTGGTGCTTCAGCTCGGCCAGGTGGGCCGCGGCAAAGGCATCCTCCGGTGGCAGCTCCAGTATCTCGGCGAGGGCAAAGGTGGTGGACAGCGCCCCGGCGGCGCTCATCCCGAAGCCCGCGCCGCCCGGCAGATCAAGGAACGACTCCACGATGATGTCAATAGGCTCGTCCCTCACCAGCATGGTCGCCGCGCTCCGGGAGACCTCCGCCTCCTGTTTGCTGCCGTTGATGAACATGCCTATCTTGCCGGTCCCCGGGCGGGAGGTGACGGACGTGGTCACACCCATGTTGACGCACAGCCCCGCTCCCCGGGAGCCGGTGAGCAGCGGTTCATCATGCTCGCACGGAAGAAAGAAACCGGTGATGTGACCGGGGCAGAACGCCGTGACCTTCATCGGAGAACCTTCGCCACGGTGTCCAGTATGCGGTCGGCCAGCATGCTCTTGGCACCCTTGAAGGGCGACTCCCCATGGGCGGTGATCAGCACCGCCCTGGTACTTCCAGGTACGATATCACGGAGGTCGTTGGCCACGATGAGGTCGAGGCCGTACTCCTCGAGCCTTGTCTTCGCACGCCTCACCAGTTCGGCCGGGGGCACGTCGATCTCGGCCTTGAAGCCGACCAGGACCCTCGTCCGGGAGCGCAATGCCGGGAGCACCTTGGGAAGGGGGCACATGACGATGTTCAGCTCCTTCTCGCCCGAGGATATCTTGCCATCCACGGCCTTAGGGGCGTAGTCGGACAGCGATGCGGGTACTATGACCGCGTCGTGGTCCACCGAGGAGACCATGCCCATCAGGTCGCCCACCGTCCGGAACGTGCGCCTCGGGATGCCCGGGGGCACAGGGACGCTCATCCGGCCGGTCCATAGCTCGACCGAAGCGCCCCGCCTCGAGGCAGCGAGCGCTATCTGCACGGCGCTCTCCCCGCTTCCGGTGTTCGAGATCACCCGCACCTGATCGATCGGTTCTTCGGTCGAGCCGCCGATGACCAGCACGCGCTTTCCGCTCAGATCGTTCGGGCCGAGCACGGTCAGAACGCGCTCGACGATGTCCTCGTTGGTGGCCACGCGGGCCTTCTTGTCCCTGACCACCGGGCCGATGAACCCTACGCCCATGCCCTCGAGCCGCCTGAGGTTCTCCTTGACCGCGGGGTTCTCGTACATCGCCAGGTGCATCGCCGGCGCGACCAGGACCGGAGCCCGGGAGCCTATGGCCACGGTTGCCATGGTCGTCACCGGCGTGTCGTCGATCCCCAGGGCCATCTTGGAGATCGTGTTGGCGGTGCAGGGGGCCACCAGCAGCATGTCCGCCCTCCCGGGGTAGTCGCCGAACAGGCCGACGTGCTCCGCCGCTCCTGTGAGCTCGGTGATAACACGTTTTCCGCTCGCGAACTCCATGGCCGCCGGTGTGACAAGCTTCGCCGCCTCCGGGCTCATGACCACGGTGACGTCGGCCCCATGGCGCATAAGCTCCCTTGCCAGCTCGAAGGACTCCACCGCGGCGATGCTCCCGGTCATCCCGAGGACGATGCGCCTGCCCTCGAGCCCGCGTCCCTTGGTGCACCGTATGGCCTCAGAAGGATGCATGCGGGCACAACCTGTGGTTGATAATAAATATTTAATGTCTGCCGGCGCGGGGGCTCCCGAACCGCCCGCCCGCCACCGACGGCCCCCGCGGCGAGGATGCAGCAAGAGTACGCCGTCCGAAGCGGACAGGGTCCAGCTCGAAGGACCCGTCCCGGTCAGGTCCGCGGCCGCCGACCGTCTCGATGATCGTCCCGACCAGCAGATCGCATGAGCAAGCGGGAACGGCGGATCGGCCAACCGTCCGAGCCTACCGGCCCGCCCCGCGATGGCGTGCCTGGGCTCCCTGAGCGCGGCAGGAGCCCCAAACAGTGTCCACGACCTCGTCCAGGCTCCTGGAGGCATCGATGATGACGTAGGAGAGGTCCTCCACCGCCAGCCGATCGTACATGGCCGCGACCTTCCGCAGGAAGTCGATCTTCTCGAACTTCTCCGTCTCGCCCCTCTTGGACACCCTCCCCATCGCCTTCTCCGGATCGATGCGGAGCAGGAAGGTCACCTCGGGATGCAGGATGAAGGGGGCGTTGATGGCCCTCAGCCACTCCAGCGCCTTGGGCCCCAGGTGGGGGCGGAGGGTAACCGACTGATAGGCCAATGTACTGCCCTCGTAGCGGTCGCACACCACGTCCCGGCCCTCCTCCAACCATGCCCGTATCTGGGCGGTGTGCTCGGCACGGTCGGCCACGTAGAGCAGCGTCTCGGCGAAGTCGCTGCGGGCCTCCTTGTTCGCCCTCCTCACCTGCTCCCCGATCCACCCAGAGGTGGGCTCGGCGGTCCACTCCACCGTCCTCCCGCTCTTGGCCAGGCGCTCGGCGAACAGCTTGGACACCGTGCTCTTCCCCGAGCCGTCGATGCCCTCGAAGACGAAGAACCGGCCTATATGCGCGGTGGCCGTCAGTGCGCAGCTTATCGATATCGGCCCCGCCACCAGCGTGTCCCTGTTGTCGTCCATGTCCATCACTTGTTCTCCAGGATGAGGGAGCAGGACTCGCACTTACGCCCCGCGGCGCTCGCCCTCAGGCCGGCCAGGTTCCCGCTGAGCTTCCTCCGGAGGCCGAGGTAGCTGAGCACCAGCTCCTTTGCCGCGTACACCTCGTCTATGCGGCGTACCGAGGTGCTGTGCGGCGCGTCCTTCACCGTCTGGGGGTCCTCCCTCGCTATCGACAGCAGCGCGTCCGCGAACCTGTCCAGGGTCTCCCTCGTCTCGGTCTCGGTGGGCTCGATCATCAGTGCCTCGTCGACCAGCGCCGGGAAGTACACCGTGGGGGCCATCGTGCCGTGGTCCAGCAGGCGCTTGGCGATGTCCAGCGCCCTGATGCCGCGCTCGTCCTTGAGCTTCTTCGCCGACAGCACGAACTCGTGCTTGCGCAACTGCTTGAAAGGCATGTCGAAGGTCGGCGTCAGCCTGCTCCTCAGGTAGTTGGAGTTCAGCACCGCTCGTTCCGATACCTTCCGCAGGCCGTTCCCACCCTGACTCAGGATATAGGCGTAGGCCCGAACGAGCACCGCGAAGTTGCCGTAGAACGACCTGACCTTGCCGATGCTCTGGGGGCGGTCCCAGTCCAGGTAGTACCGCTCCTCCTCGCGTACCACCCGGGGCACCGGCAGGAAAGGCTCCAGCCTTCTCCTCACGCCAACGGGTCCGGCGCCGGGACCGCCGCCCCCGTGGGGAGTGGCGAAGGTCTTGTGGAGGTTGAAGTGCACGATGTCGAAGTCCATGGCCCCCGGGCTGGTGCGGCCCATGACCGCGTTGAGGTTCGCCCCGTCGTAGTACATGAGGCCGCCAGCGCCGTGGACGATCCTGCCGATCTCCACGATGTCCTCTTCGAAGATGCCCAGCGTGTTGGGGTTGGTGATCATGAACGCCGCGGTGCGGTCCGACACCGCCGCCTTGAGCGCCGCGGTGTCCACGCAGCCGCTCGGAGCGGTGGGGACGACGATGACGTCGAAGCCGGCCATGGCCGCCGATGCGGGATTGGTCCCGTGGGCGCTGTCGGGGACTATGACCTCCCTGCGCTCCTCCCCGTTGGCGTCGTGGAACGCTCTGGCGATGAGCATGCCGGTGAACTCGCCCTGGGCCCCGGCCGCCGGCTGCAGGCTGACGGCGTCCATGCCGGAAATGGCGCACAGGGACCTCTCCAGTTCGTACAGCAGGCACAGCGACCCCTGCACGCCCTCCTCGTCCTCGAACGGGTGGACCTCGGCCACCGACGGAAGGGAGGCGAGGAGGTCCGCATACTTGGGGTTGTACTTCATGGTGCAGCTGCCCAGGGGGTAGAACCCGTTGTCCAGGCCGAAGTTCATCTGCGAGAGGTTGGTGTAGTGCCTGACGACCTCGTTCTCCGGCAGGTCAGGGATGTCCAGCTCCTTCCTGAGCAGATTCTCGGGGACCTCCACCTCCCTCTTCGGCACAGGGAGCACGAGGTCGCTCTCCCCTCTCATCTCCTGGATGAGGCGGACGTCGTATGTCGCCTGGCGGTAGGTCATAGCACTCCCTCCAGGGCGGAGACGAGCCGGCCTATGTCCTCGTCCGTGGTCATCTCGGTGGCCGCGAACAGCATGCAGTCGCCCATGCTCGGCACGTGCCTCGACAGCGGCAGCCCGCCGATGATGCCCTTGCGCATCAGGACCCGGGAGAGCTTCTCAGGCTTGATGGGCGTCCGCACCGCGAACTCGTTGAAGTGGTACGATTTCAGGGCAGGGCACTCGAAGCCCTTCACCTGGCACAGCGCGTCCATGGTCGCCCTCGCCCTCTCCATGTTGAGCTTGGCCAGGGTCCTCAGGCCGGTCCTGCCGACGATGCCCAGGTAAACCGCGGCGGCCACGGCCATGAGGGCCTCGTTGGTGCATATGTTGGACGTAGCCTTCTCCCTGCGGATGTGCTGCTCCCTGGTCTGCAGCGTCATGGCGAAGGCCCTGCGGCCAGCGAGGTCCCGGGTCATGCCTATGACCCGGCCGGGCATCTTGCGGACGTGCTCCTGTCGGCAGCCGAAGAGGCCGAGCAGCGGGCCGCCGAAGTTCATCGGGGAGCCGAGCGATTGACCTTCACCGATCACTATGTCCGCCCCGTAGTCCCCCGGCGCCTTAAGCACGCCCAGGGATATGGGGTCGACGCCCACCACGAGCAGGACGTCGGGGAACTCCTTCTTGATCTCCGTGGCGTTGCGGTCGATGACGCCCAGGAAGTTGGGCACCTCGACATAGATGCCCGAGACGTCGCCGTCGACCTTGGAGCGGAGGTCCTCCACGTCCATCTCGCCGGTCAGGGGGTCGAAGCCGTACTCCACCACCTGCATGCCCGCGCCCTTCACGTAGTTGTGCAGCACGCCCCTCTTCCCGGCCCCGAGGACCTCCGGTACGAGGAACTTCTTCCTCTCGTTGATGCGGCCGCACATGTTTGCCGCCTCCCCCAGGGCGGTGGAGCCGTCATAATTGGATGAGTTCACCGCCTCCATGCCAGTGAGCTCGGCGATGTAGCTCTGGTACTCGAACAGCGCCTGCAGCATCCCCTGGCTGATCTCCGCCTGGTACGGCGTGTACGAGGTCTGGAGCTCGGAGCGGGAGACGATCGCGCTTACCGCGGCGGGGATGAAGTGACGGTACACCCCGCCTCCCAGGAAGCACGGGCGATCTACGGCGGTGACGTTCCGGTCGAGGATCGAGCGGACGGTCCTCACCACCTCCATCTCGGACAAGCCGTCCGGGAGGGGTATCCCCTCGGTCCGGACCGAGGGCGGTATATCGGAGAAAAGCTCGTCCACGCTCTGAACGCCCAGCTCCTTCAGCATTCGCTCGTCAACGGCCATGATGCTCGGGCAAAGGGATTGCTTGCTGGTTATTAATTATTGATGCCGTCCCGCGTCTGGACGAGCGAACGCCTGGACGGCCCATGCTGTCGCCAGCATGGACGATGGCCGCTCTACGGCCGGCCTCATCGCGGCTCCAGGGGGCGATCAGTCGGAGATGTCCAGCCTGCCGCTCGGGTCCACCGGGGTGAACGGGTTGTACGCTACCTCCCAGAGATGGCCGTCGCGGTCCTGGAAGTACGAGTGGTACCCGCCCCAGAAGGCCCTCTGCGGTTCCTTCACGATACGTCCGCCGAGGTCCCTGACCCTTTCTATCAGGTCGTCGACCTCCTTCTCGCTCTCCACGTTCATGGCCATCGTGGTCCCGCGGAACCCCGAGCCCTCGTGGGGAACGTTGGCATCCTCGGCCAGGGCCTTCCACGGATACAGGGCAAGGACGGTGCCCCCGGTGGCGAACCACGTGATCTGCTCGTCGCTCTTTTTCGATCTCATAAATCCCAACCTCTCGTAGAACGCGGACGCCCTTTCGAGATCGGCCACCCCCAGGGTCAGCACGCTCACTATCCTCGATGACATGCGGGGATCAACTGCGTGCGGCATATTTTAGATGCCTATGCGCCCCGCCCGCTACCATGCGTATGCCTGGATGCCGGCGCATCATTCTCGATGAGCGGACACCGTGACGTAACGATAAAGACATGAAACCATTTCGTGCCGCTCGATATCGGTGATGTCGAGAGGCAGCAGCGTTCGCGCCCCATGTCCTGGCAGGGGGCAGCGTCGATGAAAGGTTCAGTTATCGCAGGTCTGTTCGCCCTGGCGGCCATAGTCCTGGGGTTCTTCCTGATCTTCCCATCGCTGCTTCCTTCCGGCCTGCACATGCTGGACAGCAGGGGGGACCCCGACGGCTCGGCATCGATACCCCGGCCTGTGAACCTCTCGCCCTCGGCCGGTGAGGTCGTCTACGGCACCAACGTCGACCTGGAGTGGACGGCGGATGCTAACGCTGACAGCTACGTCATTCTCATCACCGTTTCAGGAAGCTCGATCGCCGCGCTGAACCTGACCTCGGCCATTAACCGCTACGACCTCGACGGAACGCTCTCCGGAGGCACCTATCTGTGGACGGTGCAGGCGATCGAGGACGGGACCTATGGGCCGTCCAGCAAGGCGACCCAGTTCACCGTCAAGACGACGCTGGACACACCGCGCCTCCAGTCCCCGGCCGATGGGAGCGTTCACATGAACAGCGTCCCGACACTTCGCTGGAGCAGCGTCAGTGACGCCACCGGGTATCGCCTGCAGATCTCTGGCGATGCCGGGTTCATAGACCCCGTGGTGGACGTCCGTACCACCGGAACGACCTACGTCCCGACCTTCGTCATGAAGGACGAGGCGGTCTACAGCTGGCGGGTGTCCGCCTATCGCGGGGAGGTGTGGAGCGACTGGAGCTCTGCCAGGCAGTTCAGCCATGACGACTTCCTCGCCGCTCCCCGGCCCCTCTCTCCCGGGTCCGGCTCCACTATCGAGGGCGACGCGGTCAATCTGACGTGGTCCGAGGTCACGGGAGCGGACGGCTATCGGGTCCAGGTGAGCACCTCCGACTCCTTCGCCAGCCTCCTGCTGAGCGTCGAGGTGACAGACGAGTGGTACCTCATACCCACGGCCCTCGACAACGGCATCACCTATCACTGGAGGGTGCAGGCGGTGAACGCGGTGACCATCAGCAGCTGGTGCGCCCCCTCCAGTTTCCTTGTCCCGGAGGACCGCATACCTTTCTCCTACAACTGGACCTACGATGGGAGGACATGGTGGCTGAACAGTTCGGCCTCCGGGCTCGATTACTACCACCTGAGAGGACTGCCCCGTAACTACGTCTATGAATCTTACGTGATGGACGGCGATCCGACGGTGATTTCCGTGGCCTCCCAGCTGAAGGGCATGGCCGTGTCCGCGGGGTACGGTGGCGACCTCGCCCAGTTCATCCTGGCCTTCGTGCAGGGTGTCCCCTACACCGAGGACCTGGCGACGACCGGGCAGATCGAGTACCCCCGCTATCCCGTGGAGACGCTGGTGGACCACGGAGGCGATTGCGAGGACAAGTCGGCGCTTTACGCCTCGCTGATGCAGTGCCCCATCATCAACGTCGATGCGGTCATGATCAAGTACACGTCCACGACCGGCGACTCTGGCCACATGGCCGTGGGCATCGCGGGAAGCTACTCCGGCGTCTACTACGTCTACGGCGGAAAGAGCTATTTCTTCTGCGAGACCACCGGGGTAGGCTGGCACGTCGGGGAGTTCCCTGAGCAACTGGATAACTATGATGCAGAGGTACTGCCCTGCTGAGCGTCACCTGACGGTCGAGGCGCTCTGCACCAGGTATGCCATGAACGCGGGCAGGGACTCGATGTCCTTGATCTCCTTCTTGCAGAGCATCGACATCCGCGCCCTTATGGAGTCGTCGTAGCGCACCTCATTGGCCTTCAGCGCGTTGCGCAGCAGCTCCGCCAGCTGCCCGCCCTTGCGATCCCAGTCGGTGAGCACGATCGCTTCCTGGCCGTTCCTCGCCAGGTCCTCGGCCACCCCGAAGATGCCCCCTGCGTCCTGCACCTGGATGATCTCGCCCCCGATGCCCAGGCACGCGAGCGCCGCCCTGTCCTTCCTGCCCTCCACGAGGATGACCGCATCCTCCGGCCGCTCCTTCAGCTGGCGGAGCAGCTCCTCCAGCTCCTCGAGGGTCTCCTGGGGGTCCCTCATGCCCCCTCCAGCCTGGACCGCGCCTCTTCCATCGGCAGGGGGACCATGATGGTCTTGTGCCGGTCGGTGTGCCCCCTTACGATCTCGACCCTCGTGCCGAAGAGGTCGGAGAGGAGCTCGATCACCGCCTCGTTAGCCCTCCCCTCGGTGGGGAGCGCCTTCACCTTCACCACCAGGCGCTTCCTCCAGCCATCGACCTCGCCCACCTGGGCCTTCTTGGCGTTGGGCGTGACCATGATGTCCACCTCCACCCCGCCCTTTACCGGCCGGAGGACCTGCGATGCGTCCATGCTACCGCATGGCGGGTGGACGGTGAAAAGGTTTCGCCCCCTCGATGAGCGCTAGCGGTCCAAGTCCGGCAGAACGGACGCCTGGACGTCGCGAGCGGACCGGTCTGGCAGGCAACGACCCTAGTGAACCCTCCATGTAGCGAAAACTTGGACCGAACCGCATACCCTCAAATACGGATTACTGAATGAACCTAATCGATGTCACCTCCCGCCGACGAGTTCACCTTCGAGAACCTTACAGAGGTCTATCGACGGGAGCAGAGGAACAAGACCATATCCGAGGTGCGCAGGGACTTCTACCCCGCCATGCGGGAGTGCCTGGAAAAGCTCAAGAGGGAGAGCGAGCGGGAGTTCGCGGTGGACCAGTTCTCCACCAAGTCCAAGCTGGCCAGCAACCAGCTCATGAAGTTCCAGGAGAAGTCGGCACAGGTCTTCGAGTTTCGCTTCGGCAAGCTCATGAACATGGCGCTCAGGGCGGCCCAGGGGGCCAAGCTCGAGACGAACAGGCTGACGATCGAGGAGCAGGAGGTTTACGACAAGGTGTACTCATTGCTCCGGGACTGCCGCTCGGCGGTCCTCGAGGGGAACGGGCCGAAGATCGTCGAGGTCGAGGAGCCTTCGATCGTCCCGATGGCCGCGCCGGAGATGGTGATGGAGGCGATGCGCGAGGAGGAGGTCGTCGCGACGGCCCCGGCCGTCGAGCCGCCTGCCCTCGAGGTGGAAAGGACCGCGCCGGACGCCCCCGCCGCCGTGCCGGTCGAAGCGCCTGCACCAGCAGCGGTCGTGGAGACCAAGGCGCCCGCGGCCCTCGATACGCCGGTCGCGGCCAGACCGGATCCCTTGCCCGACCACATCGTGCTGCGCATCATCGAGGACATTCCTGCGTTCGCCGGTCCCGGGCGGACCTACAAGCTGCAGAAGGAAGACCTCGTCTCGCTCCCGCAGTCCATAGCGAAGGCGTTGATCGTCAGGAAGAAGGCGGTCAGCGTCCAGGTAGTGTACCGGTGATCATACCGACATCGAGCGGTGGTCATCGGGGGTCAGGAGGCAGTCTATTCTTTCCTCCTCGCATCCCAGGGTGCGCGCCACCGTCCTCCTGGCCAGCACCGGGGTGTTGTTGTTCTTGCTGATGTGCGCCAGGAAGACCTTCCTGTCCTCGGAGCTGGTGGCCCACAGCGCCCTGGCGCAGTCGATGTTGGACAGGTGCCCCCGGTCGGACCGGATCTCGTTCTTCAGCTTCGGAGGGTAAGGACCGTTGATGAGCATCTGGACGTCATGGTTCGCTTCGATTATGGCCAGGTTGACGTCCTTCAGGACCCCGAACACCTCGGGAGTGATCTTTCCCATGTCGGTGGCCAGGAGCACCTCCTTCTCCTCGAAGCGGATGTGGAAGGCGTTCGGCTCTGCGGCGTTGTGAAGGATGGGCAGGGGGTGGATGGACAGGCTCCCGATATCGAACCACTCCATCGTCGTGAAGAGGTTCGAGGAGTGTATCGAGCCGAGGTTGGAGCACACCAGAGTATTGCTGTTGCAGCAGACCGGCACGTCGTACCGGCGTGAGAGAACGCCTGCTCCGCTGACGTGGTCGGAGTGTTCGTGCGTCAGCAGGATGGCGTCCAGATCGTGGGGGTCGAGGCCGACCGCCCCCATGAGCTTGGCTATTCTCCTTCCGGAGATGCCGGCGTCCAGCAGTATCAGGGTGTCCCCGGCGGACACCACCGTGCAGTTGCCGTCACTGCCACTGGCCAGAACATGTACCTCGATCGAGCCCAGTACGCATCCCGGAAATGTCAATCATCGCGGGGTAGAAATACCTAGCGACCGGAGGCCTGACGTTCGAGGGAACGACGTCCGCTCATATCGCGGCAGAGGGCGACCAGGATATCCTGCCTGGCGATGATGCCTGCGAGCTTGCCCTCACGGTGGACCGGAAGGCGGTCGATGCCTAACCGGACCATCGTCTCCATGGCCTTCTCGATGTCCTCGTCGGCGTCGATGCTCACGACCTCGGTGCTCACGCGTCCCCGACCTTCGCTTCGCCTATGCTCTTGTACCGCCTGCACAGGGCCTCGTCCCTGGTCAGGTCTTCGTAGGGCAGCGAGGGTCCGGACCGCTGCCCCACATCCAGGTCCATGCCCTCCTTGCTGGCAGCGAACTCCAGCACGTCCTTCTCGCTCAGGGTGCCGACCAGCATGCCCTCGCTGTCCACCACCGGGGCGCCGGAGACCTTCCTCAGGGACATGAGGGTGGTGGCCTCGCACAGCGTGGCATCCTTGCTCAGTTTGACCACGGTGGGGGTCATTATCTCGCTGACGCGGGTCATGTAGGCACATCCGTTACTCTAAAGTTGGCTGAACAGGCAGCCAACGGCGCTATTATTGGAGAATGGATGTCATGTTCTTCAGAAAAGCTTATGTACAACGACCTTATTTCTCGCCTCACACGGGGGGCCCGTAGCTCAGCTAGGTAGAGCAATCGGCTCTTAACCGATGGGCCGAGGGTTCGAATCCCTCCGGGCCCGCCTCCCTT
>CAYRPG010000017.1:0-34810 GCA_964426205.1 uncultured Methanomassiliicoccus sp.
CCGGGACCGCTCAAGCGCGTCCTCTTCGTATGCTGCCACAACTCCGCGCGCTCGCAGATCGCCGAGGCCGCCCTCAACGCCAGGTACGGCAAGAGGTTCGAGGCCTTCTCCGCCGGCACCGAGCCGGCGCCCCTCGTGGACCCCCTGGCGGTCAAGGCGATGAACGAGATCGGTCTGGACATATCGCGGAAGCGCACCAAGAGCATCGACGAGATCATCCGCAGCCGGATGGAGTTCGAGTACGTGGTGACCACGTGCTACGAGGCGAAGCATACCTGCCCCTACATCCCCGCGCCGGAGCAGGTCCACGCGCGCTTCGACGATCCGCGCTCGGGGGAGAGCGAGGAGGAGAGGATGGAGACGATGCGCCGCGTCCGCGACCAGATCGTTGACTGGGTCGAACGCTTCTTCGGCCCGCGGGCCTCTTTATTAGAGCTGGAGAAGGAGCAGATAGGTTAGGCAGCTCAGCACTGTGAGCGGGACGCCGACCCGGGCGAACTCCCAGAAGGTCAGCGTCTCGCCCTCCTTCTCCGCGTTCTGTATGATGATCACGTTGCTCGCCGCGCCGAGGATCAGCAGGTTCCCGGCGATGGTGCTGCCGGCGGCCAGGGCGATCATCTCCGTCGGCCCGCCGCCGGCGCTGGCCAGCAGGGGCATGTAGAGCGCCACGAACGGCACGTTGGATATGAACTGGCTCAGCACCACGCTGACGCCCAGCACCATCGGAAGGGAGGTCAGGCCGCTCACCCCGCCCAGCAGCTCCTGGAAGAAGCCGGTGTTCCAGACCGCGGCCATCAGGACGAACATGGAGGCGAAGAACACCAGCGTCGGCCAGTCGATGCTCTTGACGATCTCGGCCCGCCTGGGCGAGCCGATCACGATCGGCGCGGCCGCGGCCAGGGCGATGTACGTCAGGCGGAAGTCGATGTCCGGCCGGACGTAGACGAGGGCGATCTTCAGCGCCACCAGCACCGCGATGATCAGCAGGCTCGCCTTGCACAGGGAGGCCAGCCGGGGGTCCTCGATATCGTCGCCGTCGAACTCCAGGGCCCGCGGCTCGAACTCCTTGCGGTAGAACAGCCGCAGCAGGACGAACGCCAGCAGGAGGTTGATGATGGTCGGGACCAGCAGCCGGGAGAAGAAGGCGACGAACGGATCGGCGATCCCCCCGTTGAGGGCGATGAGGAGGTTCTGGGGGTTGCCGATCGGGGACATCGCGCTGCCGGTGGTCACCGCGAACGCCAGGGCGAGCAGCAGGAGCTTCGGGGACACCTTCTGCCTCGAGGCGTAGTGCAGGACCAGCGGGGTGCCGATGATCGCGAGGGTGTCGTTCATGAGGAACGCCGACAGCAGGCCGACGGAGAACAGCAGCAGGAGGACCATGTGGTCCACGCTCCTCGAGCGGCGGAAGATCCTCTGGCCCACGTAGAAGAGGTACCCGCTGCGATGCATCGCCTCCCCCACGATGAACATCCCCAGGAGGAAGAGCATCACGTCGACGTCGATCGCTCCCAGCGCGTCAGGGACCGATATCTGGAGCGTCAGCACCACCGCCAGCGCCCCGCCCAGCATGATCTGCCATATCTTCAGGCGGAACCGGCCGACCTGGCGGACGGCGATGAGGCCGAAGACCAGGAAGAGCACCACGACCGGTATGCTGAGCTCCATGGCGACGGGAACCGCGGGCGGGGATAAAGATGTGCCCCGGTCAACTCTATATCCCACGACCGCCTAGAGGTCATCAATGGCCGTGCGCCTGTATGTCTATGACGAGGACCAGTGCGATCCGAAGAAGTGCACCGGGAAGAAGCTGGTGAGGTTCCACCTGGCCCAGGAGATATCCTCCTTGAAGCGCATCCCCTACGGCGCGGTCGTCCTCACCCCGTACTCCAGGAAGTCCATATCGCGCGAGGACCGCGCGGCCGCGGAGAAGCACGGCCTGCTGGTCATGGACATGTCGTGGAACCAGATCGAGACGTTCCCCAAGCTGAGGAACGACCTCCGGCAGAGATCTCTGCCGTACATGCTTGCGGCGAACCCCGTCAACTGGGGGAAGCCGTTGAAGCTATCCAGCGTGGAGGCGCTGGCAGCGTCGCTGTACATCATGGGGTACAAGGACCAGGCGGTCCAGGCGCTGTCCAAGTTCGGCTGGGGGGAGCAGTTCATCAAGTTGAACCAGGAGCCGCTGGACCGCTACTCGGAGGTCGAGACCAGCGCCGAGGTCGTGCGCATCCAGATGGAGTACGTGCCCCCGGAGCGGGAAGAGGAGAAGGAAGAGTGAGATATCCGGCGAACCCTCAGGAACGTTCATAAGCAGGGTCGGCGGAGGCCAGTATCAGTGCGCAGGTCGGACCAGGGCGGCCTAGGGAGCAAGGATAAGGCTCTAATACGCTCGGGCAGATAGACGGGCCCCTGCGTTCAATCAAGCGGGAAGGGTGAGAGTTTGCCGGGCCAGGATGATGAAGGGTACGACACGGTGGTGAACGGGGCGGCCGGAGAGGAGCCGGGGGACGAAAAGCTCCGCCCCGGGGTGGACGTTAGCGTGATCTCCAAGTGGGAGGCGTTCTTCCAGGGCACCGAGTACATGCAGAAGGTCCGCGAGGTCGCCGACCTCTACCCCGAGGTCCGCAGCGTCAACGTGCAGTACGACGACCTCGACCGCTTCGACGCCGACCTGGCCGCCTCGCTCCTGGAGCACCCCGACCTTTACCTTCTTGCGGGGAAGCAGGCGATAAAGAACCTCATGCACCAGGACATGCGCAGGGCGGGGATCAACCTCCGCATCCTCAGCCTGCCGCGCGACTCCAGGGTGGAGATCAGGGACCTCAGGGCCAAGCACGTCGGGAAGCTCGTGTCCGTGGAAGGCCTGGTCCGAAAGGCCACCGAGGTGCGGCCGAAGATCACCGACGCGCTGTTCCAGTGCCTGCGGTGCGGCCACGTGATACGCGAGACGCAGGAGGGCCTGTTCTTCAAGGAGCCGATGGAGTGCTACAAGGAGCAGGACGGGTGCGGGCGCTCGGCGGGGACCACCAAGTTCAAGCTCCTCACCGAGGAGTCGCGCTTCGTCGATACCCAGAAAGTGGAGATACAGGAGAGCCCGGAGGGGCTGAGGGGCGGGGCGCAGCCGGAGCGTCTCACCGGCTACCTGGAGGACGACGCCGCCGGCTCGGTGTCCCCGGGCGACCGCATCACGCTCAACGGCATACTGCGCTCGGTGCAGAAGGGGCAGCCGGCGAAGTCCACGTTGTTCGACATCAACCTCGACATCATCGCCGCCGAGTCGCAGCGGCACGAGTACGAGGAGATCCAGATCTCCGAGGAGGACGAGAAGGCGATCATCGAGGTCGCGCACTCCCCGGACGTGTTCAGGAAGATCGTGGCGTCGATATCCCCGACCATCTACGGCTACGACGTGGAGAAGGAATCGCTCGCCCTGCAGCTCTTCGGCGGGGTGCCCAAGAAGCTGGACGACGGGACGCGCATCAGGGGGGACATACACATCCTGCTCATCGGCGACCCCGGTGTCGCCAAGTGCGTGGTCGGGGACACCGACGTCGGGATGCCCGACGGCTCCGTGCGGAAGATCAGGGACGTCGTGGAAGAGGTCCTGGCCAAGGGGCCGGCGGAGAGCATCGACGACGGCGTGACCGCGCCCGCCGACCTCGAGGTGCTGACGTTCTCCCTGCGCGGCCGCATGGAGGGCGGGAGGTGCGTCCGGGTGTGGAGGCGCACCGCCCCGGAGAAGCTGCTCAGGGTCACGACGGCCAGCGGCCGCACGGTGACCTGCACGCCGACGCACCCGCTCTTCGTGCAGAACGGCCCGCGCATACGGCCGGTGGAGGTGTGCTGCCTCAGCGTCGGCCGGCCGATCGCCATCTCCACCGGGCTCTTCAAGCACTGGGACAACGACAATTTCGGGTGGAACTGCGGGTTCGACCTCGATCCCATCATCTCCAAGGAGGAGATCGATCCTCCGGAGGAGTGGGTGTACGACCTGGAGGTCGACGGGTCCCACAACTACATCGCCAACGGCATCGTGTCTCACAACAGCCAGATGCTCAGGTACATGTCCCGCCTGGCCCCCCGGGGCATCTACGCGTCCGGGAAGTCGTCCTCCGCGGCCGGCCTGTGCGTGGCGCCGGACACGATGATCGAGGTCGACGGCGCCGAGGTCCCCATAGGGGACTTTGTCGAGTCGCGCATGGGGTCTCCATTGGAAGCGAGACCGGGGCAGTGGCGCGAAGGTGTCGGAGACCAGCACGCCGTGGCCACGGTGTCGGACAGGCGCCAGACGCCCAGGCCGCTCGAGGCCATTTGGCGCATAGAGACCCCTTCATTTCTTGTGGAGATCGTAGAAAGCTCGGGAAAGCGGCTGACGCTCACCCCAGAGACCGCGGTGTGGTGCATGCCAGAGGCCTCCCATGACGGGTGGACGAGGGCGTCAGACATAGAGGAGGGCCAGCAGATTCTCGTGCGCGACAGCGCCACAGGGTTTTTCCGGTGGAGCAGGGTCCGGGAGGTCAGGAAGGTAACCTCCGACCTGCCTTCCCACGTGTACGATCTGACGGTAAGCGGCAGCCACAGCTTCGTGGCCAACGGGTTCGTGGTGCACAACACCGCGGCTGCGGTCAAGGACGACTTCGGCGAGGGCCGGTGGACGCTGGAGGCCGGCGCGCTGGTGCTCGCGGACAAGGGCCACGCCTGCCTGGAGGAGAGCACCCCGGTGCTCACGGACCAGGGATTCAAGCTCATCAGGGACGTCCGGCCGGGGGACCAGGTGGTCAACTACGACCACGGTTACCACTGCGCGAGGGTGAAGCGCCTCATTAGCAAGGGCGTCAAGGGGACGATCAAGCTGCACACCTACACCGGGGACGTCATCGAGTGCACGCCGGACCATCACATCCTCACCGGCCGGGGCTGGGTCGAGGCCGGCGCGCTGACGCCGAAGGACACAATCAAGGTGCCAGCGGACTACACCGCCCCGGCATTCATCCGGAAGAACTCGCTGGAGAAGGGCTTCGTCCACGGGTTCGCGCTCGGTGGCATCCACTGCATCGAGGGGTCGCCGGAGGACGGCATGGCGTTCACCGCGGCGACGAGGAACGACGACAGGGTCAGCTACGTCCTGGAGCTGCTGGAGAGACACCGCTCCATCGACAGCGTATCGGAGACGTCCCGGCCTGCCTGCCGGGCGTTCGTCCGGAGAGAGGAGATCAACCGGCCGGAGAGCGTGTGCTACCAGCTCGGCTCCGCGACCCTGAGGAAAGAGGCCTCCGAGCTGTTCCCCCTGGACCTTATCGACCTGGAGGACCGCGATTACTGCCTCGGCCTGCTGGCCGGGGTGCTGAGCACCGACCGCTGCGTCTTCCACCAGCAGGGACCTGTTGACGAGGAGCACACCATCGACATCGATATCGGCCGGAACAAGTACGGGCCGGAGTGGACCGAGCGGAGGCAGCGCCTGCTGATGGCCCTGTTCCAGAGCTTCGGCATAATGGCCATCAAGAGGAAGAGGAAGGTCCGGGTAACCTCGCTGGACAGCTACAACCGGGCGGTCGACCTGATCGGGCCGTTCGTGGTCGGCCCCAACGCCTCCAAGCTGCATCACGTTGACGCCAGGACCAGGACAAGCGCCTGCGACACGCTTCTGGACGAAGAGTACGCCGACTGGTTCTCCACTGTGAGGTTCAGGACCTCCCGGACCGTGGAGCTCGGCCTGCGCTCACGCATCTGCCGCGCCGTCAGGAACAGGAAGGTCTCCGTCACCCTCATGGAGACGCTCAGGCCGCACTGGAAGGCGATCACTGACGCCCCGTTCAGGGAGCCGGCCAAGAACTACCTGCTGAACCCGGTGGTGAAGATCACGCCCGGCGCGGAGCGTCCCGTGTACGATCTGACGATCGACGGGGAGCCGAACTTCCTGGTGTCCGGAGGCATCGTCCACAACTGCGTGGACGAGATGGACAAGATGACCGACCAGGACCGGTCCAGCATGCACGAGGCCATGGAATCGCAGTGCTATGATGACACGACCGAGGTGCTCACCTCCTCCGGGTGGAAGCTGTTCCGTGATGTGGATAAGAGCGATCTGTTCGTCTCCATTGACTCTGCCGGGCGGATAGAGCTCGCAAAACCCTCCCTGTATGTGGACAATGAGTACGACGGCGAGATGTACCGCGTCCGGTCGAAGCATGTGGACCTTCTAGTAACCCCAAATCACAACATGTTCGTCTCTATGGATGGGCAGAACGATGGATATTCCTTGGTGCGGATGGACGAGCTCCCATTGGACCGGAACATCAGGTTCAAGAAGGGCGCCGTCTGGACCGGGGACAGCACTTCGCTGGTGACCAACTATCAGCAGGTCGACGGGGGGATGATCTCAGCGATGCATCATGCCGTCCCTCGAGAAGTGATGAACGCCTCGTCCGAGCAAATGCATCACTTCCTCGATTCCTTGTTCGGTGGGAACGCTGCGGATGCTGGGGTGCTGACGACAATGTCCCGCAGCTTCGCCGACAGCATCCAGGAGCTGGCGCTCAAGGCGGGGCTTGCTGCCGACATCGAGGAGGAGATGAAGGGCGATCGTACCCAATATGATATCAAGCTCCTCGATGAAGCGGCCATCGAACCGATGGTCGATGCCCGCAGCGAGATAACCAGGGAGCACTACCGCGGAAGAATTTATTGCGTCGAGGTGCCGAACCACGTCCTGTACGTCCGCCGTAATGGAAAACCCGTGTGGTGCGGCAACACAGTCTCGGTGGCCAAGGCCGGCATCACCGCCACCCTGCAGTGCCGGTGCTCCCTGCTCGGCGCCGCGAACCCCAAGTACGGCCGGTTCCAGGAGCACCAGTACATCGCCGAGCAGATCAATATGCCCCCGGCGCTGCTGTCCAGGTTCGATCTCATCTTCGCCATGACCGACAAGCCGTCCGCGGACCGCGACGCGAGCATCACCCAGCATATCCTGAAGTCGCACCGCCGGGGCCAGGTGCTCAAGTACGAGGACCCGTCGGAGGTCCAGGGCATCGACGCGGAGAAGATCCTCAACGACACCACGGCCATGCTTCCGGCGCTGGACCGCGAGTTCTTCCGCAAGTACGTCGCGTACTCGAAAAAGATAAATCCCGTGCTCTCCGACGAGGCAATGGCCATCATCTCCCAGTTCTACCTGAAGATCAGGAAGCAGGGCGAGGGAGAGGGCGCCTCGGTGCCGATCACCGCCCGTCAGCTGGAGGCGTTCGTTCGCCTTTCCGAGGCGAGCGCCCGGGCCAGGCTTTCCAATCTGGTGGAGGCGGACGACGCCCAGCGCGCCGTGCGCATCGTGGACTACTACCTCCGCCGCATCGCCGGGGAGGGCGACAAGCTCGACTTCGACATAATCGCCACCGGGACCTCTCACTCCCAGAGGGAGCAGATCGGCATCCTGAAGAAGCTGATCTCCGGCCTGGCCAAGAACGCCGAGTTCAAGAAGGGGGTGCCGGCCGAGGAGATATACAAGTCCGCCATGGCCGAGGGCATCACCGAGGACCGGGCCAAGACGCTGCTCAAGCGCCTGGCGCAGAACGGGGAGATATATTCGCCATCACCGGGGCACTACCGGCTGGCATCGGAGGGATGACATGATCACGCTACGCATGCACCGCCACGGCAGGGAGTTCTGTCTCGCGGCGGCGGACAAGGGCCTCCTCGGGAGGACCCTCAGGGAGGAGGGCATCAAGCTAGAGGTGTGCAGGGAGTTCTACGAGGGCGAGGACGCCAACGAGGACGTCCTCCTGAACCGCCTGTCGATGTGCACCATCGCCAACCTGGTGGGGGAGGAGGCGGTGGGCGCCGCGCTCCGCCACGGCTACCTGCACGAGGAATGCATCATCAGGATCGCTGGGGTCCCCCATGCCCAGCTGGTGAAGATGTAGATGTTCTGTGTCAAGTGCGGCCGCGAGGGCAAGACCTACAACGCGCTGTGCCCCGAGTGCTTCCTCCAGGCCAACCATTTCACCTCGATACCGGAGTTCCTCGACCTCAACATCTGCGCCCACTGCAGCGAATACCTCTTGGACAAGAGGTGGAAGCACTACGCTGCCGAGGAGGACGCGGTGAAGGACTTCGCCGCGGACAACATCATGCTCCGCCACGACGCTCGCATGGCCGAGCTGGAGGTGGCGGTGGAGAAGATGGACCCCAAGAACTACCGGGTCAGGCTGATCGCCCACCTCCTGCACGAGGACCTCGAGGTCGCCGAGCACATGGAGACGACCGTCCGCGTGCGCAGGAACGTCTGCCCCAAGTGCAACAAGATCCAGGGCAACTATTTCGAGTCCATCGTGCAGATACGCCCGTCGGACAAGCGCTTCTCGGACGAGGAGCGCGAGACCGTGCTCAACCGCGCGCTGTCGTACGTCGAGGGCATGGCCAAGGACAGCCGCGATGCCTTCGTGGCCAAGGTCACCCAGGCCCACGGCGGCTACGACGTGTACGTGAGCACGATCGCGCTGGGCAAGATGCTCTCCCGTGATCTCGTCTCCACCTACGGCGCGGAGTACAAGGAGTCGTCCAGCCTGCAGGGGCAGAAGGACGGTCACGACATCTACCGCGTCACCTACCTGGTGCGCCTGCCGCCGTACCGGGTGCGGGACATCCTGGTCATCGATGGCCGGCTGTACCTGGTGCACAGCACCGGGCCGCAGTCCGCGAAGCTTCGAGACCTGAAGAGCAACGAGCTGCTGACGGTCATGAACCAGGACCTCCGGGAGGTCCGCGTGGTCGGCACGTCCAGCGATGTCATGGACGCCGTCGTGCTAACGGAAACGGACCGCGAGTACCAGATCATGCACCCCGTGACCTACAGGACCGTGGAGATCAAGCACCCCCGCGGCTTCGAGCGCAAGGGCGACACCATCAAGGTGTTCTCCTACGAAGGCGAGCTCTACTTCATTGGGAACTGACGTCCCCCATCTCCCCCATCAGCGCCTGGAAGCGGGCCATCGCCGCCTCCGCGTCCCGTTTCCGGCCCTTGATGATGACGCGGTTGCCCTCCTCCTTCCAGTTGGAGCTGGGCAGTGAGGCCACGCGCACCGGGAACTCCGAGACGATCAGCTCGAAGAGCGGCTCCAGCGAGGACTCGCCCCTCCACACCCTCATCTCCAGGTCGATCTCGCCGTTGCCCTCGATCCTCGGCAGGACGTACGCGCGGAACATCGGGACCATCTCCTCCGGGAAGCCCGGCAGGAGGAACATGCTCATCTTGTCCTTCACCGCCTCCACGCCGCACGCGGCGCCGGCGATGTTCTTCAGCGCCTTCGCTCCATGCGGGACCCTGGCCATCCGGCGGAGCACGTCGTTGACCGCGAACGGCCGGCCATGCATCCTCGACAGCGCCTCGATCATGTCCCTCTCCGCCGTCGGGTCCACCTCCAGCTCCGCTCCCAGGTAGGTCGCGAGCGCCTCCCTGGTGATGTCGTCCAGCGTCGGCCCGAGGCCGCCGGTTACCACCAGGACGTCGATCCCCATGGCCCGGGCGTGCTCGAACCCCAGGACGATGTCGCCCTCCCGGTCGGGCAGGACCTCCAGCAGGTCCAATCTCGCGCCGTTCCGGCGTATCATCTGGATCATCTCCTTGGGATAGGGATCTATGTCCCCGGTCAGCAGCTCGTCGCCGATGTGCAGTATGCCGGTCCTCATCAAGCGGCCATCTCTCTTCTGTGGAAAATAACTAACGCCGCGGCGATGGCGACCAAGGCGTAGATGACCATCACCAGGGCGGCGGTGCTCACGTCCGGGTAGTAGTTCCACACCTGAACGGTGCTCCCGCCGCCCTCGCCGAAGGCCCCGCCGGTCGGCAGCGTGAGCTTCTGGTCCGTGGGGTAGGGGGTCTGCATGATGTAGGAGATGGCCTCAGCGGAGAAGGTCACCGAGAACACCGGCTTGGCCCCGGCGAAGGACAGCACACCGTCGAGGATGGGGAATATCAGGAACAGGATGGCGAAGGTGAAGACCAGCGCTCCGGTCGCCCCCTTCATGATCGCGCTGACCAGGTACCCCACCCCCACCGCGGCCACGATGTACAGCAGGGATAGCCCGAACGATCTGTAGGTGAGGTCCGAGAAGCTCTGGGAATGCCAGATCGTTAGCAGCGAGACCACGATGTAGAACACGGAGATGACGAAGGACATGGTGAGCAGCGAGGCCAGGAGCTTGCCGGTGAAGTAGACCCACCTCTTGACCGGATTGGGGAACATCAGGTAGCCAGTGCGGCTCTGGAACTCCGAGGCGAGCGAATCGCCGGCGAAGAGGGTGGCCCCGACCACTATGAGCACACTGGACCACAGGAAGAACCGCTGGGCGAAGTACGCCGGGTCCTTGGGGT
Organism: uncultured Methanomassiliicoccus sp.; assembly: GCA_964426205.1. Taxonomy (GTDB): domain Archaea; phylum Thermoplasmatota; class Thermoplasmata; order Methanomassiliicoccales; family Methanomassiliicoccaceae; genus UBA6. Next base: position 10,373 of record CAYRPG010000017.1, read on the forward strand.
ACTCCTGGCCCAGGGCCGGGGGGATGATGAGGATGAGGGCGATGATCAGCGCTGCCAGGGCGAAGATGCCCACCATACGCGCGCTGCGGACGTACTTGTACAGCTCGTAGTAGGCCACGGTCATGACCTGCCTGACGTCTGAGGGCGGTGTGTCGAACGTCTCCCCGTTCATCATCTCGTCTCCTTTACCAATGACATGTACAATGCCTCCAGCGGGTTACCGGACTCGCGGAACGCTGACACCCTCGGCCCCAGCCCCCGGATGGCGTCGAGCAGGTCGGCCTGCTCCTCCTCCCGGCCCTTGAGCTTGATGATCAAGCTCTCTGTGGATAGCTGCTGGACATCCACCACTCCGCTCAGCTGGCCGATCCGCTGCACCGTCGCGGCGTCCGCCGGCCGCAGGAACCGGACCTCCAGCATCCGGCACCCCCCGTCCTTCAGGAGCTCGGAGACCCCACCGTTGGCCAGCAGCTTTCCGTGATCGATGATGGCGACATGATCGCACACCTCCTGCACCTCGTTCAGCAGATGGGAGGACATGAACACGGTGTAGTTCTCCTTCTTCAGCTCCTTGAGGATGTTCCTGACCTCCACCATGCCCCTCGGGTCCAGGCCGGTGGTCGGCTCGTCCAGAATGAGGACATGAGGCCGGTGCAGTATCGCCTGGGCGAGCGCCAACCGTTGCTTCATCCCCTTGGAGAACTTGCCGATCTTCTTGTCCGCCCAGTCGGTCAAGATGACCAGGCGGAGCAGCTCCCTGCTGCGTTCGTCGATCGCCTCCCTCGGCATTCCCCTCAGCCTGCCGAGGTACATCAGCGTCTGGACCGGCGTGAGGTAGGGGTAGAACTCCGGCGTCTCCACCACCGCGCCGACGCCGGCCAGCGCTCGCTTGGGCCGCTTGGTCACGTCCACGCCGTTGAGGTACGCCTCCCCGGAGGTGGAGCCCAGGAGGTTGGTGAGGATCTTGATGACGGTGGTCTTGCCCGCGCCGTTGGGACCCAGGAAGCCGAGGAAGGTGTTGCGCTCCACCGTGAGGCTGAGGGAGTCGACCGCCCTGAACCCGTCGAACCGCTTGGTAAGGTCACGGATGACTATCGGCTGGACCGGACCGTCCGTCATGACGCTAGTCTTTGAGCGCTTCAGCTATGAACCTTGCTGAAAAGAAAAGGGTCGAAGGGGTTTTACGCCGCCATCTCCCGGCGGCGGAAGAACACGTACGCCAGCACGATAGAGGCCACGGCGTAGGCGACCATCACGGCGATGGACAGGTAGATCTCGGGGTAGAAGTTGTAGATGGTATAGTGCAACCCCTGCCCCATGTCGAAGGTCTGCACGCTGTCCACAGGGTAGGGGTCCATCATGATGTAGCTCATCGTGTTGCCGGAGAAGTCCAGCATGAACCACGGCTTGATACCGCCCAGCTGCCCGATCAGCGAGGTGATGATGCTGAAGATCAGGAAGAACAGCGCGAAGGTCAGTATGAGCGCGCCGGTCGATCCCTTCATGACCGAGCTGATCAGGAACGCCACCGAGATCGCGGACATGCCGTAGAGCAGCGCGAGGCCGAGAGAGGCGAAGACCCTGGTCGACATGCTGCCATCGCCGAGCGCGAGGCCGCCGACCATCGCGACCGCGTAGTAGATCAGCAGCAGGAGGCTCATGGCCGCCACCGAGGAGGCGAACTTGCCGGCCAGGATGCTGCTCTTCTTCACCGGGTTGGGGAACAGCAGGAAGCCGGTCCGGTTCTGGTACTCGGAGACGATGGCGTCCCCGCCGAACAGCGTGGCGCCCAGGATGATCAGTATGCTGACGAAGCCGACATATTCGTTGATGACCTCGTCGACGGTGTACGGCCTGTCGCTGGTGCCCACCAGCACGGTGATGAGCGCCAGGACCAGCGCCTCGATGATGAGTATCCCCAGCAGCCGGCGGCTGCGCAGGTACTTGAGGACGTCGTACTTGGCCACCACCCCGACCTGCTGGAGGTCGGACGGCAGCACCCTCGTCCTGTTCTTGACCGCTTCTACATTGGCTTCCATCGGTATCACCTCGACTCCTTGATCAGGGACATGTACAGCGTCTCCAGGGCCAGGCCGGACTCCTTGAACGACACTACGTTCAGCCCTATGGACTGCAGGTCGGTGAGGGCCTTGCTCTGCGCCTCGTTGCCTCCGTTGATCGAGAACATGAACTGGTTCTCCCCGGCGGCCCTGAGCTCGGTGATGCCCTCCACCTTGGACACCCTGTTGAGCAGCTCACCGGTCACCGGCTGGAGGACCTGCACCTCGATCCGGCGGGTCGTCGTCTGGCCGACCAGGTCCGCCACCGACCCGGACCGCAGCAACTTCCCGCGGTTGATGAGGGTGACATCGGTGCAGACCTCCTGCACCTCGTTCAGCAGGTGGGAGGACATGAACACGGTGTAGTCCGCCTTCTTCAGCTCCATGAGGATCTCCCGGACCTCCACCATGCCTCGTGGATCGAGACCGGAGGTCGGCTCGTCCAGTATGATGACCGACGGCTCGTGCAGGATGGCCTGGGCGATGGCGACGCGCTGCTTCATGCCCTTGGAGAACTTGCCGATGCGCTTGTCCGCCCACTCGGTCATCTTGACCGTCTCCAGTACCTCCCTGCTCCGCCGGTCGATGTCCCCCTTGCTCATCCCCCTCAGCTCGCCGAGGTAGGCGAGCGTCTCCATGGGGGTGAGGTAGGGGTAGAACTCCGGCGTCTCCACCACCGCTCCGACGTTCGCAAGCGCGGCCTTGGGGTCCTTGGTCACGTCCACGCCGTTGAGGTAAGCCTCCCCGGAGGTGGCGGAAAGCATGTTCGTCAGGATCTTTATGGTGGTGGTCTTCCCCGCCCCGTTGGGGCCGAGGAACCCCATGAAGGTGTTGCGGGGGACGGTAAGGCTGAGGTCGTCCACGGCCTTGAAGCCCCCGAAATCCTTCGTCAACTTGTCAATGACTATCGGTTCGGTCATTACATCCCTTCCATGAATTGGGTCGGATGACGACCCCATGAGATATTAATCATTCGTTAAGATATTTATACAAAGGGGATACCCAGGACGTCATTTGCGCCGTGCGTACATGTGAAATAGCCGACGGGGGATATGATGCCCGATGGACCTCGAGGACGTGGTGGAAGAGGCGGTCGTGAGCATGCTGAGGGAAGCGGTCACCACCCTTCCCCAGGACGTCGAGGATGCGCTGCGGGCGGCTGAACGGGAGGAGACCAGCGAGATCGCGAGGGTGCAGCTGCGGACCATCCTGAGCAACGTGGAGGAGGCCCGCCGCCTGTCGGTCCCCCTGTGCCAGGACACCGGGGTGCCCGTGTTCTTCGTCAGTGGGCGCATGTTCCCCGGGCTGGAGGACGGCATCAGGAAGGGGCTGGCCAGGGCGACGGCGGAGGTCCCCCTGCGCCCCAACGCCGTCCACCCCCTCACGAGGAGGAACCCCGGCACCAACGTCGGAGCGGGCTCGCCGCGCATCGTGTGCCGGCCGACAGCCGACGCGCACACCGACATCACCGTCATGCCCAAGGGCGCGGGCTCGGAGAACATGTCCGCCCTGGCCATGCTCACTCCGGCACAGGGCATCAAGGGCGTCAAGGCCTTTGTCCTCGACACCGTGGTCAAGGCCGGCGGGCGGCCATGCCCGCCGACCATCGTGGGCGTGGGCATCGGCGGCACCGCGGACCAGGCCGCCGAGCTGGCCAAGGAGGCGTTGCTCCGCCCGCTGGGGGTCCCGAACGAGGACGAGCAGCTGGACGCGCTGGAGCGCGAGCTCAGGGACGCATTGAACAGCGTGGGCGTGGGGCCCATGGGCCTGGGGGGCCGGACCACCGTGCTGGGGGTGAGATGCGGCCTGGCGTTCTGCCATACCGCGTCGCTGCCGGTCGCGGTCAACATGCAGTGCTGGGCCGCCCGGAGGGCGTCCGTGCGGATATGCGGGGACGGAAGGACGGTGAGGTTGCCATGAACCTCAGGACGCCGCTGTCCGAGCGCACGGTGCGCTCGTTGCGCCTAGGTCAGGAGGTGGCGGTCGACGGCACGGTGTTCATCGGGCGGGACGAGGTGCACATCCGCGCGCTGGAGATGAGGGAGAGGGGAGAGGAGCTCCCGTTCGACATGAACGGCGGGGTGCTGTACCACTGCGGACCGATCGCTAGGAAGAAGGACGGGGAGTGGGAGATGATCGCCGCCGGACCGACCACCTCGGCGAGGATGAACTCGCTGGAACCGCTCTTCATCCGCGAGTTCGGGGTCAGGGCCATCATCGGAAAGGGCGGGATGTCGGGACCGACCCTGGAGGCGATGAGGGAGCACGGGTGCGTGTACCTCGCCTTCACCGGCGGCGCCGCGGTGCTGGCCGCCAGGGGCATAAGCAGGGTGCAGAGGGTGGAATGGCTGGACCTGGGGATGCCAGAGGCGCTGTGGGTCGTGGAGGCCAAGGGCCTCGGCCCCCTGGTGGTGGCCATGGACGCCAACGGCAGCTCGCTCTACGACTCGGTCAACGCCCAGGCGCAGAGCAACCTCGCGCGGGTCAAGAAGGACCTCGGCCTGTGATCATTCCTTGGCCGGGGCCGTTTCCTCCTCCTTCTCCAGGAGGTCGGGGTTGGCCTTGATGCGCTGCCGCAGGATCAGGGACGCAAGCGTCACCAGCAGCGACAGCCCGAGGCCGATTATCATCATGGAGTGCGAGAGATCATAGTTCAGCACGAAACCGGAGTTGCCTGGCAGGGTGTTGCGCTTCATCGTGAAGTCCTGCACCCAGCCTTTGGAGGGCTCCATGGTAACCCTCTTCTCCATGGTGACGTAGCCGTCCTTCATCAGGTAGATCATGTAATTACCCGGCGGGACCTGCTCGAACGAGTAGTTGCCGCCAGCGTCGGTGGCCATGACGAGGTCCGCTCCCTCCTCCGGCGTGAGGATGACCTTCACCCCCGACAGCGCCTCGCCGTTGTAGGTGACCCTGCCGCTGAGCTTGGCGAACTTCATCTCTGTCGCGATCATGGTGAAGGAGACCTCCTCCACGCTGCCCTTTTCCAGTTTGACCACCTTGCTGTAGTAGGAGGTGTTGTATCCCGCCTTAGACGCGGACACCATGTACGTACCAGGGGTCACGTTCTCGATGCGGTACGCTCCCAGGGGGGCGGTGGACGCCCCGGAGAAGGACGCGTTCACCCCGGTCAAGGTGACCGTCACGCCCGCCAGGGTCGTGTTGCCGTCCGTCACCTGCCCGGTCACGGTGCCCAGGACCTCGTACATTACGAAGCCGACGTCGGAGCGGGACCGGTCGATGTCCGGATAGGACGTATTGGCCCGGTACGCGCTGTAGGTGGCCGTCACCGAGTAGTTGCCCGGGGTGACCGTGTGGCTGTACCTGCCGGTGGAATCTGTGGTCACGATGTGGGTGTCGTCGGTGGTGGTGTTGCGAATGGTCACCGAGACGCCCGGGAACGGATGGCCGTTGACGTCGGTGACCGTGCCGGCGATGGTCATCGTCGTCTCCGCCCTGACGCTCCCTGCGGTGAGCGCGATGCTGACCAGAAGGAAGGCGACCACCAGGGCGGACCATCTCATGCTCTCAGCGAACGCCCTACTCGGTAATAATTTTATTTCTCTGGGGCTCGGGGGCCGATACACGCCAGGCCGCGGTCCGGGCCATCATCGGGGGAAGTGTCACTTTCGAATCTCTTCCCGAAACCATATAATACGAGTACGGGGAATCGAGCATGATTTCAAAGGGAGCTTAAACGGATGCACAAGGTATCAAGGCGATACAAGAAGGATGAGGTCATCTCTCTTCTGGACCCCCTCATCGCAAAGTGGTTCAACGGGAAGTTCAAGGACTTTACGGAGCCGCAGTCCTATGCCATTCCCCTGATCCATGACCGTCAGAGCGTTCTGGTGTCCTCGCCCACGGGGTCGGGGAAGACGCTGACGGCCTTCACCTCCATCATCAACGAGCTGTTCAAGTACTCCAAGGAGGGGAAGCTGGAGGACCGCGTATATGCGGTGTACATCTCCCCCCTCAAGGCGCTGGCCAACGACATCAACCGCAACCTGGAGGAGCCCCTGCGGGAGATGAAGGAGGTCGCCGGGCAGGACGGGGAGGAGTTCCCGGACATCCGGGTGGGCGTGCGCACCGGCGACACGTCGCAGTCGGAGCGGCAGAAGATGCTCAGGAAGCCGCCCCACATCCTCATCACCACCCCGGAGTCCCTGGCCCTCGTGCTCGCGGCGCCGAAGTTCCGCGAGAAGCTGTCCCAGGTCGAGTACGTGATCCTCGATGAGATACATGAGGTGTGCGACTCCAAGCGAGGGGTCCTCCTCTCCCTGACGCTGGAGCGGCTGCAGGAGATGTGCCCCCGCCAGTTCGTCAGGGTCGGCCTTTCCGCCACCCTGGCCCCCATACAGGACGTCGCCGAGTACCTGGTGGGCTACCAGGACGGAAGGCCAAGGGAGGTCAACGTGGTGGAGATCATGCGCCAGCGGGACCTCGACATCAGGGTCGAGTGCCCGACCGACGACATGACCGCCCTGCCGTACGAGATCGTGAACTCGAAGATGTACGACCAGCTGTTCGAGATGATCCAGGAGCACCGCACCACCATCGTGTTCACCAACACGCGGTCGGGCACCGAGCACGTGGTGTACAAGCTCAAGGAGCGGGGGCTGGAGAGCATCGAGGCCCACCATGGCTCCCTGGCCAAGGACATAAGGCTGGACGTCGAGGAGCGGCTGAAGAAGGGGGAGCTCAGGTGCGTCGTGTCGTCGACCTCCCTGGAGCTGGGGATCGACATCGGGTTCGTCGACCTGGTGGTGCAGATCGGCTCCCCCAAATCCGTTGCCAAGGGGCTCCAGCGGATCGGCAGGAGCGGGCACGGCCACGGCCTGACTTCCAAGGGCCGCATGCTGGTGTTCGAGAAGGACGACCTGGTGGAGTGCGCCGTGCTCTGCCGCGCCGCCCACCAGAAGCACATCGACCGCGTGTCCATCTCCGAGAACTGCCTGGACGTGCTGTCGCAGAGCCTCGTGGGCATGTCCCTGGAGCAGCGCTGGGACGTCAAGCACGCGCTGGAGGTCGTTCGCCGCTCCTACTGCTTCCGCAACCTGGGGGAGGACCAGTTCCTGGAGGTGCTGAAGTACCTGGGCAGCAAGGACGCCTTCGAGGGCGTGTACCCCAAGCTGTGGTTCGACGAGGCCGAGGGCCGGTTCGGCCGGAGGGCCGGCTCGCGGATGATCTACTTCCTCAACCTGGGTACCATCCCCGAGGAAGCGAACTACAAGGTCTTCACCGAGAAGGGCGGCCTGATCGGTGATCTCACCGAGAAGTTCGTCGAGCGCCTCTCGCCCAGGGACGTCTTCGTCCTCGGCGGAAAGTCGTACGAGTACGTGCGCACCAAGGGGATGAAGGCCTTCGTGAGGGAGGCCGCCGGACGGAAGCCAACGGTGCCCACGTGGAGCGGGGAGATGCTGCCGCGCTCCTTCGATCTGTCGATGAACATCGCCACCTTCCGCCGGGAGCTGATGGAAAGGCTTGACCAGAAGGACGAGGACATCATCGCCTGGCTGTGCTCCTTCGGCATCGACCGGGGCTCGGCGCGCTCCATCCTATCCTACTTCCGGGAGCAGGAGGCGGCCTGCGACTTCATCCCCAACGACCAAGAGCTGGCCATCGAGGGGTACATAGACCTCAGCGGCAACCACAACGTCATCTTCCACTTCCCGTTCGGGCGGCGGGTCAACGACGCGCTGTCCCGGGCCTACGCGTTCATGATGACCCAGCAGCTGGGCAGCAACGTCTCGGTATCGGTGACCGACGACACGTTCATGGTATCGTCCCCGAAGCGCATCGAGCTCAAGGGGCTGGAGAGGGTGCTCAGCTCCTCGGCCATCGAGGACGTGCTGATGAGGGCGATCAAGGACTCGGAGCTGTTCAAGCAGAGGTTCCGACACACCGCCTCCAGGAGCTTCATGATCCTCCGCAACTACAAGGGCCGGGAGGTGTCGGTGGGCCGGCAGCAGGTCCGCTCGACCTACCTGCTGGAGGCGCTCGGCGACATGGACGGCGTCCCGGTGATCGACGAGACGTACCGCGAGATCATGGAGGACGTGATGGACATAAAGAACGCCAAGGCCGTCCTGCGCTCCATCGAGAGCGGCGAGGTGAAGGTCAGGGCGATCGAGTACACCTCGACGCCCTCGCCCTTCGCTCACAACGCCATCCTCGCGGGCATATCGGACATGGTGCTGATGGAGGACCGCGGCGCCCTGCTCCGGGAGTTGCACCGCAGGGTACTGTCCAAGGTCATGGGCTCCGACCTCTCGGAGTTCGAGTTCACCGAGGACCGGGTGGTCCCGTACTTCAGGCAGCGCATAGGGTTCGTGAGCTCCAAGGACGACCTCCTCTCGCTGGTCCGGAGGGCCGGCCCCATCAGGGTGCTGAAGGAGAAGGGGCGGAACGTGTACCCCTACACCGTGGCCTCGAGGGAGTCGGTGGACGCGTGGTCCGCGGAGCTCGTGCACGAGGGCGCGATCTCGTCGGTGTACATCGATGATGCCTACTTCGTCGCCACCGAGGACCTTCCCGCGTACAACGCGGTGCTGTCCAGGGACCGGAAGCTGGGGGAGCTGGAGGGGAAGGTGCTCGCGGGGGTCGCCGAGGCCCGCACCCCCCAGGAGCTGGCGGCCGAGCTCGACGCCCCTGGGGACAAGGTCCACCAGGCCCTCAGGAAGCTGGAGGCCACCGGGCTGGTCGGAAGGGTGGGGTACCGCGAAGGCAGGTGGCAGTACCGCGCCCGGGAGGTGGCGCCGAGGCCCAGGCAGGACGCCATGGACGAGGTCCTGCTCCGCTACCTGGAGTGCTACGCCCCCTCCACCGCCGAGGAGACCGCCTTCGTGCTCGGCCTGGACGTCGACGAGGTCCGCCGCGCCCTCGACGACCTGGTGCAGGAGGACCTGGTCGCCCGCGGCCGCTACCTGGTGTCGGAGCACGAGCAGTACATGCTCAAGCGCGACTATCTCAGGCTCAAGACCAACAACCTCAACGCCTACGACCACCGCACGGTGGACGCATACCGCCGCTCCAAGCAGGACCGCTCGTTCGCCTCGGTGGAAGAGCTGTTCGACAACTTCGGGGACGTGGGCATGCCGCTGGACGCCTTCTACCGGGTGGAGAACTTCCAGCTGAAGGACTGGGAGGAAATGCGCCGCGACGGCCGGCTCCTCCTGGGCAGGTTCGTCCGCGGCCGGGTGCGGTACGTGCGGGCCAAGGACGCCCCGGCCTACGTGGCGGCCTACCGCAACGGCCCCCTCAGGCCGCTGGACGAGCAGGTCCTGGACATCATCCGCTCGAGCGACGATGGCATGTCCCTGCGCCAGGTGCAGGCCGTCCTGGCGAGCCGCACCAGGGACGAGATCAAGGAGAGCATCGACCGCCTGGACCGCAGCATGCTGCTCGTCCGGCGGTTCGAGGAGAGGGAGGAGTGGTCCTCCGAGAACTTCTACCTGGCATACGAAGCGCCGCAGCACGATGGCGATCCGTACAGGGTGATCGTGGAGCGCTTCCTGCGGGCCTACGGGCCGGTGTCGATCTACGCCATCACCACCGCCACCCAGTTCCCCATCGCCATGGTCGCGGGCATGCTCGCGGAGATGGACGTGGAGACGATCACCGTGGGCGAGTCCAGGGAGGAGATGTTCATCTTCCGGGACGAGCTCAAGGCGCTTGCCGACGCGCCCCGCTCGGAGCAGGGAGTGCGCATCGTGTCCCTGCACGATCCCGGGGTCCAGGCGATGTGGGCGGCCATCGCCGCCCGCTACGGCGACCGGTGGATATTCCCCATCGTGGCCGACGGCCGCCTGATCGGCGGGGCGGAGAAGTGGAACATGAGCGGCTGCATCGAGGTCCGCGAGCTCGATCTCGAGGACCCCTCGCTGCTGCCCCAGGCCCTCGACGCGCTGGACCGGTTCATGGAGTTCCACTCCATGATGGGCTACGACATCGTGCGCCTCCGCGAGGTGCTGGGCTTCTCCCCGGAGAACCTGCCGGCGGAGCACGCCGAGGTGCTGGCCGCTCACGGCTATCTGCGCATCGGGGACATGTTCGTCAAGGGGAACATGCTGCCCGACCACCACTCCTGGGAGGACGCGCTGTCGTACGTGCTGTGGAAACAGCGCATCGACGCCAAGCGTCGCTTCCCCAACGTCGTGGAGGCGATCAAGGCCGTCGGCTCCCTGCGCTCCGACGCCGCCGCGGCCCTGCGGTGCAAGAACCGCATCCCCCTGAAGAAGATGTACGAGATGGGCTTCCTGGTGAAGGTCCAGCCGATCCCCGATCACGTCGCGTACTGCAGCCTGGAGCACGCGGCGCTGTGCCGCCGGGCCAAGAACCGGACGATCACCGAGGAGATGAAGGTGATGATGCGCACAATCGAGGACGGCCGGCCCATGTCCCGCAACCAGCTGTTCGACCGCTCCGTCCTCGGCCGCAAGGACACGCTGGAGGCGCTCAAGGAGCTGATCAACGCCACCGTCGTCTACACGGACCAGAACAAGCGCCTCAGGCTGGTCCCGGAGATCGACATGGACCCGCACGAGGCGATGCTGGCGATCCTCCGCCATAGCTTCCGCAACTTCGGCATCTTCACCGCCGAGAACCTTGCCCGGTACATCCGCTACGAACTGCCGATGAAGGAGCTGAGGAGCGCGCTCAAGGAGCTGGAGGCAGAAGGCTTCCTGGCCAAGGGCTTCCTGGTGGACGGGGACGAGAGCGTCTACTGGGTGCTGAGGGACGAGGCGGACAGGATAGGGAAGGTGCGCTCCACGGAGCAGTTCGTGCTCGGTCCTGAGGACGGGCTGCACACCTACCTGTCGGAGTGGATCCGCCAGCACTTGGGAGGAAGCTACTTCTCGCTGATCATGGACGGGCCGAGGATGATAGGCTCCTTCCGCGGCCGGGTGAAGGCGACCGACATCGTCCTGCAGGACTATCAGGGGAGCGCCGACGCCCGCGTCATCCTCACGAAGCACCTGCGGGCCCTCGGCCTCACCATCCGGGTCGAGGAGGACATGGACACGGTCCCCGACTGGGAGGTCCAGGCGTTCTACGAGAAGACCCACCCGGGAGAGGTGTGAGCCTCGGACAGGTTTCCGACAGTTTAAATATCGGTGAACTACCCCGCCCATTCGAGCGGAGCCTCTTGCTTCATCCATCGGACTTGCGCCTCTTTGCTAAGAGGAGTAGCGGTCCAGTGTCCACAAGCGAGTTCGGGCAGTTCCTGCCCTACCTTCTCAATTCCTCGGCGGAGGATATTGATCGAAGCGTTATGGTCGCGCGTCGTCGACAGCCCGCAGTGCGGGCAATCGTGCCATCTATCGTTTAGCGTTTTAGGAACCAGTTCGCCGCAGCATGAACACTCCTGGCTCGTTCCTCTGGGATCGACCTGAACGAACAGCTTACCAGCTCTTTCAGCCTTGTAAGCTAGTTTATAGTCGAACGAGCTCCATGCGGCATCACAAATGCTTCGTGCCAGATGACCGTTCTCGATCATTTCCCTGGTGTCAAGCTTCTCCGTGACCACAAGATCGTAATTGTTGATGTAATGGCGAGACAACTTGTGCTGGAAATCGTTGCGCTGATCGCAAACTCGTTCGTACGTTCGAGCGACGATGATGCGCTGCTTGTTCCAGTTCTTGGAGCCTTTCTGCTTCCTGGAGAGACGCCGTTGCTCGCGCCGCAGCTTCTTCAGCTCCTGTTTGAGGTGACGAGGGTTCTCCACCTCGTTGCCGTCGCTGTCCACGACGTAATGCTTAAGACCGACATCGATGCCTATCGACTTGTCGAAGGCCGTCATTTCTCTTGAGTCTTCTCGGCCGTCATCGACCAAGAGGTAGGCGAACCACTTGCCGGACGGCATTTGCTTGATAGTGACGCCTTTAATCGTTCCCTCGACGGTACGATGCTTTCGCATCGGAATGTCGCCTATCTTCGATAAATGCAGGAAGCTGAACTTCTCGTTCTTCGGTTCCAGTCTAGAGCCAGTTTGATTGTATGTGATGGTCTTGAAGTGTTGTTCGCTCTTGAATCGCAGCTTGCCGACCTTGCGGCCACGCTTCTTCAGCTCTCTAAGTGCTACCAGGTTCGAGAATAAGCGATAAAGCTCATACTGGAGCACCTTGGAATGCACCCCTCGTAGATCGCGTCGCTCTCCTTCCACACCGGCAGCAGCGCTTGCAGCTTGAACCGATTGTGCTCGCCCTCGTTGTAAAGTTCAAGGAATTTGTTGTAGACGCGCCTGCACACCTCTTTGGTCCACAGGAGCTTCCGCTCCTCCTCCATGTTGGGATAGAGACGGAACTTGTAGGCGAGCATCTAGATTCCTGACAGATATGGTATTAAAACGTCTTGAGGGAGGAGGTGACCGAAAGTGCGTTTTATGCTGCTCTCTCTTCTGCCCTAGCGTAAATTGGGAAACATCCACCCCGCATAAGTTTATTATTGTTAAGTAGTATTAACCCCGATGAAGATCCCTTGTGAGCTCATCGTATGGTATGTTCTCCCGTCGATACGGCGAGAGCTGGCCAGGGAGCTGGTGGAGAAGCACAAGCTCACCCAGGCCGAGGTCGCCCGTCGCTTCGGGGTCACCGATGCCGCCATATCCCAGTACCTCAAGTCCAAGAGGGGGACCAACAAGGAGCTGGAGAACAGCGGCAGGTACGAGGAGTTCAAGGCCGAGATCAGTAAGGCGGCGCAGCGCATCATCGACGGATCGGACATCGTGACCGAGACCTGCCGGGTGTGCGAGATGGTCAAGCGCAGCGGCATGCTGGTCAAGGTCTATGAGACGCATACCGGGGTCAACGCTCCGGCGTGCGTGTGCCCGGACTGCACGCACTACTAGCCAGCTTCTTCTGGTTCCTGTCCTCCGCGAGGTACAGGTACTCCTGTGCGTAGCCAGCAAAGCGTCCGAAGTGCCGGCGGGCATGCTCGCTCACCTTCCTGTAGCTGCCGCTCACGCCGTACCTCTCCTTCATGGCCCTGGCGATCCGCACGTCCACCGGGCACGCCTGCAGATGGTCCAGCGAGAACAGCGCGATGCAGTCGGCGACCTTGTCCCCGATCCCCCTGACCGTCTTCAGGTAGCGTACCGAGCCTTCGTAGTCGAGCGCTCTCAGCTTTTCCAGGTCGAACTCGCCGTCCCTCACCGAGCGGGCATAGCACCTCAGCCAGTCGGCGCGGTATCCCAGGCGGCACACCGTCATGTCCCCGCCCTCGGCCAGCTCCTCCGGCGTGGGGAAGGCGTGCCCGCCGTCCGGGAGCCTCCGGCCGTGGGTGCGGCACACCGACTCGATCATCATCTTGATCCTCGGGACGTTGGCGTACGATGCCAGGAGGTACGACGCCGAGCACTCCCAGACGTCCTGGCGGATGAGCCTCATGCCCCGGAAGCGTTCGATCATCGAGGCGATGCACTCGTCCCTGGAGATGTCCCGGTAGATCGCCTCGAGGTCGTCGTCCAGGCGGAAGTAGCTGCGCAGGAAGGTCTCATCGCCATCTCCCCGAACGATCAGCTCGTCGCCTTCCTGGCGGAGGCTCAGGGAGCGCTCCCCCACCACTCCGCGCCACCACTCCCCGTCCCGGGACCATCGGAACACCTGGCCGCTATCCAGCGTGTATCCGAGGTGGAAGAGCGGCACCCTCATTGCTTCTTCCGGGCCACGAATATCATGAGCTCGCTGGTGGCCTTGAACGGGCCGCCGTTGTAGTCTCCGTAGACCTCGGTGACCTCGAACCCGCAGCGGTCCATCAGCTCCAGCGCCTCGCGGTGGAACAGGTACCGCAGGGTGAACACCGAGGTCACGCGGCGCAGGGGCTTGTCCTGCCTCGAGATGTCGTAGAAGTAGGTGACGGTGGTCCTCTGGCTCGGCTGATCGAAGGTCTGCGCCTCGAACCAGGAGATGATCTCCCCCTGCGGGGTGAGCTTCGTGCCGCGGTGCCGCAGCAGGTGCTCAGGCCGGTCCAGGCGGGGGGAGAACACCGCGAAGGAGAACAGGCCGCCGTCGTCCAGATGCTCGCGGATGCGGAGCAGCGCGATCTCCTGGTCCTTGGTCTCCAGGAGGTGGAGGAACGAGCTGTAGGGCACGTATATCAGCTTGAACTTGCGGCCCAGGGCCATCTCCCGGACGTCCGCCTGCACCATGGCCACGCGCGCCTCCTCCTTGGGATCGAGGAACGAGACCTTGGTGGCGCAGATGTCCATCATCGCCGGGCTGCGGTCGACGCCGGTGACATCGTATCCCGCCTCGGCGAAGGGGATGAGCACACGCCCGGTCCCGCTCATGCAGTCCAGGACCGGACCTCCGGTCCTCTCGGCAAGGTCAAGGAAGAACCGGATGTCGTCCTTGTAGTCGTCATGCCAGATATCGTAGTACCTGGCGGAGCCCTCGTACAGGTCCAGGCTCTCTGCCTCAGCGCTTGTATCCAAAGCGCCGGAGGAGTTCCTTCCTTTTCTTGGCGTCCTCATCAGTCTCCACTCCCTTGGGCGTCTGTCCGTCCACTACCCCGATGATCCCCCGCCCTATCTCCGTCTCGGCCACAAGCACCTGTGCGGGGTTCGCGGTCGCGCAGAAGATGGAGCACACCTCGGGCACCTCCCGGAGGCTTCTCAGGACGTTTATGGGGTAGGCCTGGGCGAGCACGATGACGAAGGTGTGGCCAGCACCTATGCGCTGGGCGTTGTCCACGGCGGAGGCCTTCAGCGCATCGTCGTTGCCGTCCACCCTTATGAGCCGGTCCTGCGAGGCCTCGCAGAACGCCACCCCGAACCTGATGCCCGGCACGGCGTTCACCATCGCCTCGTAGATGTCCTCGACGGTCTTGATGAAATGGGACTGCCCGACGATGATGTTGGTGTCCTCGGGCTTCCTCAGCTCCACTGCCTCGGTCCTCATGCTCTCCCAGGACAATGAGCCCTTTCCGCCGATAAATATCCTTTCCCATGGCTGACGGTGGAACGTTTTTTACCCCGCATTCCGTTGCTCGGGGCATGTTCTTCGTTGGCCCGGCAGGTTATCCACCAGGCAGCAAGGGCGCTCTCCAGGCGGTGGAGAACGTCCGCAAGCTGAACCTCAGCGCGCTGGAGCTGCAGTTCGGACGCAGCGTCAACCTGAGCGTGGAGAAGGCCAGGGAGCTGGCCCCCCGCGCCCGGGAGCTGGGGGTGGCGCTCAGCGCCCACGCCCCCTACTACATCAACTTCAACTCCGAGGGCGAGAACCGGGAGAAGAGCGAGAACTGGCTGCTCAGTTCGCTCCGCTCCGCGGACGCCATGGGGGCGAGGATCGTGGTGGTCCACGCCGCCTCATACATGGGGCGCTCGCCGGCGGCGGCCACGAGGGCGGTGGTGGAGAGCCTGAAGCGGGTGCGCAAGATCATGGTGGAGGAGGGCCTCAGCCCCATCGTCGGCCTGGAGACGATGGGGAAGGTCGGAAGCTGGGGGACCTACGAGGAGATCGCCGAGGTGATGTCCGAGGTGGAGGGCGTGGAGCCGGTGCCCGACTTCGCCCACATCCACGCCCGGGGGCAGGGGTGCCTGCGCACCGAGGACGACTTCAGGAAGGCGCTCGACGGCGCACTGGACCTCTTCCCGGGCAGGCTGCACTGCCACTTCAGCTGCATCGAGTACACTGCCAAGGGAGAGAAGCGCCATCTGCTGCTGGAGATGAAGGAGCCGGACTTCGCCCTGCTGTGCAAGGTCCTCCCGAGGTCGGGCAGGGACGTCACGATCATCTGCGAGAGCCCCGATCCCTCGGGCGACGCCGTCATCATGAGGAACATGCTGGAACGATGATGTTCTCAGCTTTCGATGTCAGGACGACAACTATTTATCTCAACATATATTGGTATTCATAAACAAGCCAGGGGTGAGCGGTCTGACGGAACCCGCCGACAGCAGCAACGAAGAAACCGATTTTGAGTTCGATTGCCCGGAATGCGGCATACATATAAAGGGCGAGGTGGAACGCTGCCCGAAGTGCGGTGTGGAGTTCGTCATCGAGGAGGTGACCGAGATCGAGTGCCCCGGCTGCCATGCCATGGTCCCGGTGGACAGCACCGAGTGCCCGAAGTGCGGCCATGCGGTGAGCTTCGATCAGTCGCCGCCCGCCGAGCCGTCGCCGGAGCCCGAGGCCGCCGAGGAGCCCCCGGCACCGGTCCATGAGGACAAGCAGGAGGGTATGAAGAGGGAGTTCTCCGACCTGGTGTCCGAGGTCGGTCCCATGGTCGCCCTGGCCAAGGAGCATTCCATAGACACGACCGCCTCCCGCCGGCTCATCGACAAGGCGGTGGCCATGGGGAAGCGCAGGGAGGTCGGGCCCGCGGTCCAGACCATGAGGGAGTGCCGGGAGATGCTGGAGCGCTCCATCGACGACCGCCTGGAGCGGGACATCATGTACCTGGAGAACCTCGCCGACGTCGCGCGGAGGATGTCCTCCGACCACCAGGCCATCGAGAGGGCCATCGCCGACATCAAGGAGAAGCAGGCGGCAAGGGACCTCGCCGGGGCGCTGGAGGGCGTCCGGACGGCCAAGCGCATGGCGGAGAAGCTCACGGGGAAGTACGTGGAAGCCCACGAGATGTACGAGGGGCTGGAGAAGCTCATCATCAACGCCGAGGTGTTCTACCTGGACGTTCGGGAGCCCCGCAAGCTCCTCAACGAGGCCCGGGACGCCGGGGAGGGCGGGGACTGGACCACCATGGGCATCCTCGCCCGGAAGGGAAGGGAGGAGCTGAACAAGGTGCTCCCGGACATGCTCACCGTCGAGCTGCGCAAGGCCAAGCAGGCGCTGATGGACCTCAAGGCCAAGGGCAAGGACGTCAGCTCCATGATCAAGACGCTGAAGGACGCCGGTGTGGCGATGAAGAGGGAGCGCTACGAGGAGACGCTGGAGCGCCTCACCGAGTTCCGCGATCTCGAGAAGAAGCTGTGATCACTCCCGGACCGGCTCCATCTCCCTCTCCAGGACCGAGCGCTCCTGGACCTTGAGGCTGTCCGGGCTCACCGACACCATGAACATCGCCCGGCGCTCCGACACCTGGTCCACCAGGGAGCGGACGAAGCGGATGACCCCCTCGAAGCCGGCGCTGCTGATGAGGTAGTGCAGGTCGTCCAGTACCACCAGCGAGGGCCCCTCGCGGCGGATGTGGTCCTCCGCGAGCATGACGATCTTCTCCAGCGAAGGCGGTATGGTCCTCGTCCCCTTGGACTCGTGCTCCGTAATCCAGTATATCTCCGCCTTGCGCCCTCCGAGGCGCTCCTGGACCGTGGCGGGGTTGCTTCTGCTGAAGACCAGCGCGCGGGCCCCGCGGTCGATCCGCCTGCCCACCAGGTCGTAGGCGCGGTCCGGGCGGGACTCCTCGAAGAGGTACGAGCGGCCCTCCTGCACCTCGAGGTCCGCGGCCGGGGCCGCGTCCCCGTGCCCCAGGACCTCCCGCGCCAGGTCCATGGTGACCTCCGAGCCGGTCAGCGAGGCGAAGGCGAGCACACGGTTCATCCCTCCCTCGAGCTGGCGGACGCTGTCCGGGCAGGCCCCCGCCACCACCTCCAGGACATCGTCAGGGACGATCGATCCTCCGTTCGATGCCACCTTTCTCAGGATGCTCGACCTGGTGGTGCGGTCCAGCGGGCCGATGTCCACGACCAGTCCGGACTCCATCCTCGAGGTGAGGCGCTCCGCGAGGGAAGGTATCCGCCGGGGCTCGCGGTCGGCGGTGATGACCACCTGCCTTCCCGAGGCCACGAGGCGGTTGATCGCCCGCACTATGTCCTCCTGCGCCCGTTCCCTGCCGGAGAGGAACTGCACATCGTCGATGAGCAGTGCGTCGGCCGCGTCAAGCTCCTCGCGCAGCGAGGACCTCGCGGCCTCCGAGCCCTCGAGGTCCACGGAATCCAGCGGGAGGTACGTGATGTTCATCTCCCGGTCCAGCCTTTTCATCTCGTGCCCCACCGCCTGCAGCAGGTGGCTCTTCCCCATGCCCGTGCGGGCGTGGATGACCAGGGGGTTGTACCGGTTGCCGGGCTGGGCCGCCACGGCCCTCGCGGCGGCCTCGGCGAAACGGGAACCCGGTCCGCCCACGAAGTTGGCAAAGGTCGCCCGGGGGTCCATCCGCGGCACCGCCGGCGCCCCCTCCTCCCGGGACGCGCAGCGGGGGCAATAGCCCAGCAGGTCGACCGGCCCGCCGCAGCCCTCGCAGACCCTGATCCCCGAGGGGTCGGAGCGCATCTTATGGTACTGGAGGATCAGGTCGTACACCCCCTGGGCCTGTCGCTCGGCCTTCTTGTTCCCGGTGCCCGCAAGGCCCGCGGCGCCCAGCAGGTGCTCCCCGGTGTTCTCTGGCTCCGCCTGGCGCACCTTGTCCGCCCTCACCCGGTCCGGCGGCAGCACGTGCCGCGGCGCCTCCACCCGGCGGACCCTGGCGCCGGGGAACAGCTGCTCGAAGTCCCTGAGGTTCACCTCGGCGTGCAGCGATATGGCCGACCCGGGCCTGGAGCCGTCATACCACATGTACTCCGCGGCCTTCTCCCCGAGGAACCACAGCTCGTCCATGCCGGACGGGCGGAAGACGTGGAGGCACAGCGACGGCGCCCCCGCGTTGAGCGAGAGGAGGGACTCCGACCTCTCGGCGTCAGCCCCGAGGACGATCTTGATGTACCCGTTGACGGAGCCCGAGCGGGCGCTCTCCATGACCTGTTCCAGGATGCCCTCTCCCCCCTTCCAGCGGGAGACGACCTGTCCCTGCGGGACGCCGAGCTCGAGCAGCACGCTGACCGGCTCATCATGTTCCGATGGAGTTAAAGCGTTTATGTCGTGGCTCCGTTCCAGCATAACGAGCGCTGACGAAAAACATTAAATCAGGGAATGGCTTGATGGAAAACAACATGCCACTGTAGCTCAGCGGTAGTCCGGGGCCCTGCCCCGGATCGCGAAAGAGCGACAGTTTCGTAAACTGTAGGTCGGGGGTTCGAAACCCCTCAGTGGCTCCATTCACCCCTTCTTCAGGTACTCCTTGACGATCTTGATGGCGCACACGTCGCCGCACATGGAGCATCCCTCGCTGCCCTCCGTCGATCCGCGGGCGCGGTACTCCCTCGCCTTCTTCTCGTCGATCGCCTCGCGGTACATGCCGTCCCAGTCCAGGGCCTTGCGCGCCTGGGACATGCGGAGGTCCCGGTCCTTCCCGCGACCGCGGGCGATGTCCGCGGCATGGGCCGCGATCTTGCTGGCGATCAGGCCGTCCTTCACATCCTGCGGCGTCGGCAGCGACAGGTGCTCGGCGGGGGTCACGTAGCACAGGAAGTCCGCCCCGTGGTACGCGGCGAGCGCCCCTCCGATGGCCGCGGTGATGTGGTCGTAACCGGGCGCTATGTCCGTCACCAGGGGGCCGAGCACGTAGAACGGCGCGCCGTCGCAGACGCTCTTCTGCAGGCGGACGTTCGCCTCCACCTGGTCCAGCGGAACGTGCCCGGGGCCCTCGACCATGGCCTGGACGCCGCCCTTGCGGCAGCGGCGGACCAGCTCCCCGAGGTTGAGCAGCTCCTGCACCTGCGGCCCATCGGTGGCGTCATGGATGCAGCCGGGGCGGAAGCCGTCCCCGAGGGACAGCACGAACTCGTGCTCCTTGGCAAGCTCCAGCAGGTAGTCGAAGTTCTCGTACAGGGGGTTCTCCCTGCCGTTGTGCAGGATCCACGCCACCAGGAAAGAGCCTCCGCGGGAGACCACGTCGGTGACGCGGGGGCTGCGCCTCAGGCGCTCCACCGCCTCCTTGGTGATCCCGCAGTGCACGGTCATGAAGTCAACGCCGTCCTTGGCGTGCTGGACGATGCCGTTGAAGATGTCGTCCTCGTCCATGTCCACCAGTGCGCCCTCTCTCGCCATCCGCAGTCCGGTCTGGTAGATGGGCACCGTGCCCACGGGGACCGATGACGACGATATGATCTTCCGGCGGATGGCGTCGATGTCCCCGCCGGTGCTCAGGTCCATGACCGCGTCGGCGCCGTACTCGAGGGAGATGCGCAGCTTCTCCATCTCCTCCTCCACCTCGACCCGGTCGCGGGAGGTGCCCAGGTTCACGTTGACCTTGACCGACAGCCCCTCCCCTATGCCGCAGGGCTCCGGAGAGTGCAGGGGGTTGCAGGGGATGACCACCCGGCCTTCCCGGAACCTCCTCGTGAGAACGTTCTCGCTGATGCCTTCCTTGCGAGCAATCTCCCTTATCCTGTCCCTGTACGGTTCACTAGCCACGACCATCTCGATCGACCCGGACTAAGAGCGTCTTCCTAAAAGACTCTTGCCTCACGGCCACTGTTTTAGGCAGGTCTAAATAAGAGCCGCCCCGGTGCGACGTTTTCGAGGGTCCAAAAACAGGGGGTTTTACTTAAATAGCCAGATGTACCTAGAAGGGTATTAATATCAAGACCCCTTTACCAAACGTGTCGAGTTAGAGGAAGGGATGCACATATTCTACCTTATAAAATCGACCGGATCAGCCCACTTGCTGACCGTTGAGAGTATGATGTTCGAGGTTTGATCCAATGGAAGATAGCAATTACGGTGCAGACAAGATCCAGGTCCTCGAGGGACTGCAGGCGGTCAGGAGGCGCCCAGGCATGTACATAGGTTCCACCGACGCCCGGGGCCTTCACCATCTGATCTACGAGGTCGTGGACAACAGCATCGACGAGGTGATGGCCGGCTTCTGCACGAAGATCGACGTCACCATAAACGCCGACGGGAGCGTCACCGTGAGGGATGACGGCAGAGGCATCCCTACCGGCATTCACGAGAAGTACGGCCGTCCGGCGGTGGAGCTGGTGGTCACGACGCTGCACGCCGGAGGCAAGTTCGACCGCAAGTCGTACAAGGTATCGGGGGGCTTGCACGGCGTCGGCCTGTCGGTGGTGAACGCCCTGTCCCAGTACCTCGAGACCACGGTGATGAGGGAGGGGCACATCCATAAGATGCGCTGCGAGCGCGGCCTCCTGACATCGCCCCTCCAGGTGGTCGGGGAGACCTCCGAGACCGGAACCCAGCAGCATTTCAAGCCCGATGGGGAGATATTCGAGGACCTCAACTTCGACGATGACACCATCGCGCACCACCTCCAGGACCTCGCCTACCTGAACAAGGGGGTCAGGATAACCTTCCGGGACCTCCGCGCCGGCAGGGAGCGCGAGGAGGTCTTCCACGCCGAGGGCGGCATCGTGGAGTTCGTCGACCATCTCAACAAGAACAAGGTGACCATGCACGAGCGGCCGATCTACCTGGCCTGCGAGCGCGACGATGTGATGATCGAGGTCGCCATGCAGTACACCGACGCCTTCAGCGAGAGCGTCTTCACCTACGTCAACAACATCAACACCATGGAGGGCGGGACGCACCTGATGGGCTTCCGCTCCGCGCTGACCAGGAGCATCAACGATTACGCGAAGAAGAACAAGCTCCTCAAGGACAGCGACGAGAACCTGAGCGGTGACGACGTTCGCGAGGGCCTCACCGCCATCGTCAGCGTGAAGATCCCCGAGCCCCAGTTCGAGGGGCAGACCAAGACCAAGCTTGGCAACAGCGAGGTCAAGGGCATCGTCGACTCCTGCGTGTACGAGAAGTTCAACCAGTTCCTCGGCGAGAACCCCAAGGTGGCCGAGGCGTGCATCCGCCGCTCCATCCTGGCGTTCCAGGCCAGGGAGGCGGCGAGGAAGGCCAGGGAGCTCACCCGGCGCAAGGGCCTCCTCGAGGGGGGCGGGCTGCCGGGCAAGCTGGCCGACTGCCAGGAGAAGGACCCCTCGAGGTCCGAGCTGTTCATCGTGGAGGGCGACTCTGCAGGCGGGTGCTTCTCCGGCGATACCAAGGTCGCGCTGGCCGACGGCCGGGACCTGAGCTTCGAGGAGATCGTTGCCGAGCAGGCCGAGGGCAAGGAGCACTTCTGCTACACGATCCGCAAGGACGGCAAGATCGGCGTCGAGCGGGCGATCAACGCCCGGGTTACGAAGAAGAACGCCGAGGTGATTCGGGTGGTTCTTGATAACGGCGAGACCATCGAGTCCACCCCAGATCACCGCTTCATGCTCCGTGGTGGAAGCTACAGGCAGGCTGCTGAGCTCACGCCCGGCGACTCGTTGATGCCTCTGTACCGGAAGGTCTCTGATAAAAAAGAACCAGGTATTACGATCGATGGGTACGAAATGATCTGGGATCCCAGCTCAGAAGGCTGGCTCTTCACCCACATGGTATCAGATTGGTACAACATGTGGAAAGGGACCTATACTGGATCTGATGGCGCCCACTGTCATCACGTCGACTTCAACAAGAAAAACAACAACCCTACAAATCTAATCAGATTAACGAGGGAAGAGCATCTTGCGCTACATCGGGCCCATGTGAGCAAGACGCTTCACACGCCTGAGACTATTGCGAAATGCAGAGCTATCAGACAGACCGACGAGTTCCGTTCGGCCATGAGCATCCGCATGAAGCAGCCTGAAACCAGCCAGATACTGTCAACCAACGCAAAAATGCAATGGAGTGACGAGGCTTACAAAACCTACATGGTAGCAAAGTGGCGCAAATTCCTGCAGACCGATCCATACTATCGGCAACAGAATGCGGAGAGGCTCGCCAAAGCTCAACAGGATTATTGGGCTGTCGATCAGCATAGGCTGATGCAGTCTGAAAGGGTCAAAGCACATTACGTCGAGCATCCTGAGGCAAGGGAGTTCCTATCTTCGCTCGCAAAGGATCAATGGAAGGATGCTTCCCTGTTGGCATGGCGAAGCGAAGCTACAAGGGCTCAATGGACCCCGGAGTTCAGGGGGAAGAGAAAGAGAGCTCTCAACGAGACCTACTATAGGAAGACCATGGGGGCTCTGAATAGGTTCATCGATGCAAAGGGCAATCTGGACGTCGAGGCGTACAACAGATATAGGCTGGACACTCACGACAGAACCTTGTTGAGATATGATCGCTTCTGCGACCGATACTTCGATGGGAATCATGAACAACTGATCACTGCCATCGCACATTTCAATCACAAGGTTGTGTCGGTAGAGAAAACCGAAAAAAGGGTCGACGTCTACGACCTAGAAGTCCCCGGGACGCACAACTTCGCCCTGGCCTCCGGCGTCTTCGTGCACAATAGTGCCAAACAGGGCCGCAACCGGGCGTTCCAGGCCATCCTGCCCCTGAGGGGCAAGATCCTGAACGTCGAGAAGTCCCGCCTGGACAAGATACTGAAGAACCAGGAGATCAGGAACCTCATCACCGCCATCGGGGGCGGCGTGGGGCAGGAGTTCGACATATCGAAGGTGCGCTACCACAAGATCGTCATCATGACCGATGCCGATGTCGACGGTGCGCACATCTCCACGCTGATGCTGACGCTGTTCTTCCGCTACATGAGGCCGCTCATCGACGCCGGCTACGTCTACCTGGCCATGCCCCCGCTGTACAAGGTCGCGCGGGGGAACAAGGAGATGTACGCCTACAACGAGAAGGAGAGGGCCGCGGCGATCGAGACCCTGGGGAAGGGCGCGAACACCCAGAGGTACAAGGGTCTGGGAGAGATGAACCCCCACCAGCTGTGGGAGACCACGATGGACCCCTCGGTGAGACTGATGAAGAAGGTCACCATCGAGGACGCCGTGCGCGCGGACGAGCTGTTCACGATCCTCATGGGCGACGCGGTGGAGCCCCGCAAGGAGTTCATAACCACCCACGCCAAGGAAGTGGAGAACCTGGACATCTGAGGGGGAGCAGACAATGACCGATGAGAACAACACTACCAATAACGGACCGGAGGAGCAGGTTCCCACCAACGCGAAGGAGATCCACCGGCCGATCGAGCTGGAGATGAAGAAGTCGTACATCGACTACGCCATGAGCGTCATCGTGGGCAGGGCGCTCCCAGACGTCAGGGACGGCCTCAAGCCGGTGCACCGGCGGATATTGTACTCGATGTATGACATGGGGAACAACTTCAACAAGCCGCACAAGAAGAGCGCCAGGGTGGTCGGCGAGTGTTTCGTCGCCGGGACCCGTGTGCTCACCAAGCGCGGCCTGATACCTATCGAACAAGTGGAGAAAGGAGAACAGGTCTACACCCAGAAGGGCCTCTCGACGGTAACCGAGCTCTACGAGATGCCGGAGCGGGAGCTTCTCCGCATACAGCTGGAGAACGGCCTGTCGGTGACGGCCACCCCATCGCAGATGTTCAAGGTCATCACGAAGGGGCTCCAATATGAGTGGAGGGAGGCAAAGGACCTGAGGTCCGACGATCACGTGGTCATGCGCCTCGATTATCCGGACGACCTTCCGTACGTCAAGCTTCCGGACTGGAAGGGCAGGAAGATGGTCCTCGACGAGAACATCGCCTACCTCATTGG
>CAYRPG010000017.1:34910-45466 GCA_964426205.1 uncultured Methanomassiliicoccus sp.
CGGACTGGAAGGGCAGGAAGATGGTCCTCGACGAGAACATCGCCTACCTCATTGGACAGTTCCTTTCAGACGGTTATTTCGAGACCAGCTACGGTAATTCGAATGGAATTGGGAGGCTCAACTTCACATCCTCCTCCGTTGGAGTAATCGAGAAGGTAAGGGATGCTCTCCTGGCAGTCTTCGATTATGAAGCAACTATCCTCAGCAAGTGCTCCAACCCTATCGAGGACCTTCCCAGCTCGGCGACGATGAACACCATACGGGTCAACCGCCGGGACATCAACGATTACCTTGCTCTGGCCCTTGGAATAGAACCTACCTGGAAGGCGGCCAACAAAAGGATACCGGAGGCGTTCTTTAGTTCGCCTAAGTCTGTTCTGACGGCGCTTCTTTCGGGCCTTATTGATGGTGACGGTTCGGTCCACAAGAACCGTTGCGAGATACAGTATGGCACTATATCTGAGCAACTAGCTGCTGATATTCAGCTCGTAATGCAGCATCTGGGGATTGTCAGCCACCGGTTCATTCAGAGACCGAGTGAGGATTTGCATATCCTTAACGGTCGGATTCTTCAGCATAATGCGCCGTTAATCTCGATAGAGGTCATTGGTCGGCATGCTAAGGTGCTTGCGAGACAGCTTGACCTGCAGAATGATATCAAGAGGGTGAGACTGGAACACATCCATAATGCTGCCACAGACGCATCCTCCTTCGACCGCATCCCCAATGCCGGGTCCGTACTGTTTGGCGAGCTGTCCGAGCACCACATCGGCAGCGGATGGTATATGGACGTGGAGGGTCACAAGTTCCGTAGTGGGATATCCTATCCCGATGGCACCAAGATCCGTTATTCCTCCGACCTTCGCGAGCGTCCTCTCGGCAGGACTCAGATCGTCGAATGGGGCATTCAGGACAAGCTGGAGAGGGTCGGTTCCAAGTGGGCTTCGTTCATAGATGAGGTCCTCGACAACAACATCTACTTCATGAAGGTAGAGAAGGTCGACGCCGCTCCTGCCGAGCGCACCTATGACCTCCAGGTCGCAGGAGCACACGAGTTCGTGGCAAGCGGCATGATGGTTCACAATTGTTTAGGGAAATATCATCCGCACGGCGACACCGCGGTCTACGACGCCCTGGTCCGCATGGCCCAGGACTTCTCCCTCAGGTACACGCTGATCGATGGGCACGGCAACTTTGGCAGCGTCGACGGCGACAGCGCGGCGGCCATGCGTTACACCGAGTGCCGGCTGCAGAAGATCGCCGAGGAGATGCTGCTGGACATCGACAAGGAGACGATCAGCTGGGCGGACAACTTCGACGGCTCGCTCAAGGAGCCGGAGGTCCTACCCTGCAAGATCCCCAACCTATTGATCAACGGCTCATCGGGCATCGCCGTGGGCATGGCCACGAACATCCCGCCGCACAACCTCAGGGAGGTGTGCGACGCGCTCGTGCACCTGATCGACGAGCCGTCAGCGGACAGCATGGACCTCATGGCCTACGTCAAGGGGCCGGACTTCCCCACCGGAGGCATAATCTACGGCACCAACGGGATAGTCGAGGCGTACTCCACCGGCAAGGGCCGCCTCAAGGTGAGGGCCCGCGCCAGCGTCGAGGAGCACGAGGGCCGGAAGCGCATCATCGTTTCCGAGATACCGTACCAGGTGAACAAGTCCAACCTCCTGGAGAACATAGCCGAGCTGGTCAAGGACAAGCGGATCGAGGGCATCACCGACCTCCGCGATGAGAGCGACCGCGATGGCATGAGGATCGTCATCGAGGTGCGCAAGGACGCCATGGAAGAGGTCGTCCTCAACCAGCTGTTCGCGCACACCCAGATGGAGGTGACCTTCGGGGTCATCAACCTCGCGCTGGTGAACAACGAGCCGAAGGTCCTGACCCTCAGGGAAATGCTCCAGGCGTACATCGACTACCGCAAGGAGGTCGTCACCCGCCGCACGCAGTACGAGCTCAACCAGGCGAAGGCCAGGGACCACATCCTGCAGGGACTGATCCGAGCGGTCGACGCCATCGACGAGACGATCCGCATCATCCGCGAGGCGCGCACCACGGAGGAAGCGCGCGACGGCCTGATGAAGCGCTTCGAACTGGACGATGTGCAGGCGAAGGCGATCCTGGAGATGCGCCTCAAGGCCCTCACCGGGCTGGAGATCGAGGACCTCAAGGCCGAGTACGCGGCCCTGGAAACGCGCATCAAGGAGCTCCAGGAGATCCTCGCCGACGTGGCCAAGATCATGGCCATCATCAAGGCCGAGCTTGCCGAGGTCAGGGCGGCGTACGGTGATGACCGAAAGACCGAGATCGTCATCGACACCGGCGAGCTGGACATCGAGGACCTCATCCCCAACGAGGAGATGGTGGTCATGATCTCCAACGACAACTACATCAAGCGGCTGCCTCTCGACACCTACAAGCAGCAGCACCGCGGCGGGCAGGGGCTGCTGGGCATGGAGACCAAAGAGGACGACCAGGTGGTCGATCTCTTCGTGACCATGACCCACAACAACATCATGTTCTTCACCAACAAGGGCAGGGTGTACCAGCTCAAGGCGTACCGCATTCCGGTCGCTAGCAGGCACTCCAAGGGGAAACCGATCGTGAACCTGCTGCCGAAGCTCGAGGATGACGAGAAGATCGAGGACAACCTGCCGATCGACAGCCTCGAGGAGGACCTCGACCTGATGTTCGCCACCCGCAACGGCATAGTGAAGCGCACCCCCCTCAAGGAGTACCGCAACATCCGCTCCAACGGCATCATCGCCCTGGGCCTGCAGGAGGCCGACTCGCTGGTGGACACCAGGCTGGTCCGCGAGGGCGACGAGATCGTCCTGGCCACTAGGAACGGGCAGGCCGCCCGGTTCGACGCCTCCGAGGTGCGCTCGGTGGGCCGCCCGGCCATCGGGGTCATCGGCATGCGGCCGGAGGAGGGCGACGAGGTCGTCAGCATGGCCGTGGTGAGGCCGGAGGACAAGCTCCTCAGCATCACCGAGAACGGGTACGGGAAGATATCCCTGGTCTCCGACTACAGGAAGACGCACCGCGGCGGCAAGGGGGTCATCACCATCAAGACCACCGACCGCAACGGGATGGTGGTCTCGGTGAGCACCATCAACGACGACGACCAGATCATCCTGACCACCCTGCAGGGGAACGTCATCCGCACCAGGGCCGAGGAGATACGCACCATGGGGCGCTCCACCCAGGGGGTCACCATCATGGGCCTTACCAACGGCGACAAGATCACCGCGGTGGCCCGCCTGGCCGGGGCCAGGGAGGAGATGGTGGTCGTCCACACCGAGTCGAAGGAGGGCGACGACATCCTTCCCGCTGGCGAGAACGACGACAGCTCGGAGCAATAAGGCCGCTGGCCCCCGCGGGCCTCGGTCATATTTTTTATTATTCAGGCAGATAACTATTTAATTGACAATGAAATTGAATCCCAGGGGTAGCACCACGCTCAGGGACTCAATACCGGGGCTCGACCGGATATTCCGATCCGACATCGATGCCCCCAAGGTCATACTGGTCACCGGCCCGCCCGGTTCGATGAAGACCAGTTTCTGTCACTCGGTCATGTCAAGTTATCTCACCAAGGCCGGCGAGATAGGCCTCTATGTCACCTTGGAGGAGACCGCCGCCAGCCACCTCAACAACATGCGCGGCCTGGGGATCGAGCCGAGCTCCAACATGGAGATATCGGACATCACCGACCTTCGCGAGCTGGACGAGATAATCGAGGAGGACCGTCCGACCGATTACATCCAGTTCATCGAGCAGACGATCGAGTATTACAAGAAGAAGCACGGTGACAGGTTCACCGTGTTCGCGCTGGACTCCCTCGGGGCCCTGTACTCCCTGATGGACGACAGCGAGAACATGCGCAAGAAGATGTTCTACTTCTTCAAGACGCTGCGCGACCAGAACCTGGTTTCGTTCATCGTGATGGAGAGGTCAAGGGGCGGGCCGTCCGACCTCCTTGGGAACGAGGGATTCCTCGTGGACGGCATCATCGAGCTCGGGCTCGACCGCACCAGGGGCAAGCTGGCCCGCTTCATCAGGGTGGAGAAGATGAGGTGCTGCAAGCACAGCATGGAGAAGCATACCGTGGAGGTCGGGGAAAAGGGAATGACCATCCTCGGACCGACGCTGGGATAGGACAGCGAAACATGTACCGCGTTGCCTGAATAAGAATCCGGAGGATCGATCATGACCAGTGATGAGACCCCCATTTGGGAGGTCATTGAGGAGTTCAAGGAAAAGGTCAAGAGCCAGGAGTATGAGCTCAAGAAGCGCAGGGACAAGCTGGAGAGCACCGAGGAGGAGCTCGACAAGACCCAGAAGGATCTCGAGGAACGGGCCGCCAGGCTGGACGCCCGGGAGCGGGAGCTGCAGGGCCGCCTGGCCGAGCTGACCCCGCGAGAGAACGCGGTCCAGGCGTCCGAGGCCGCCCTGCGCGCCCAGGAGAAGGACCTCCGCCGGAGGGAGGAGGAGGTCCAGCGCTCCAGGGTGGAGATCGAGCGCCGCCAGGCGGAGATGGGTCGCCGCGAGGAGGGGCTCATCGCCCTCTCGGAGCGAAGCGCGGCGTACGAGGGAGACATCCGGGCCATGAGCGAGCGGATCAAGGAGATGGAGGCATCGCTGCTCAAGGACCAGGAACGGGCCCGCCAGCTCCTGGAGGAGCTGACCACCGCCAGGGAGAGCCTGCTGGCCAAGGGAAAGGTCCTCGCGGACCAGGAGGCGCTGCTGGCCGAGGGACGCAAGATCGTCCTGGACGAGCAGAAGCGCTTCGTGGGGTGGGAGAAGGCGCTCAACGAGCGCGAGGAGAGCATAACCCGCCGCTCAGCGATGCCGGCCGCAATAGCCGAGCCGGCCGAGGAGGTTGCTGAGGAGCAGGTCCAGGAGCCGGAAGAGGACGAGGCGCATGCCGATCCCGAGCCGGAGCCCGAACCTGAGCCCGCCCTGCCGGTCGAGAGGGCGGTGGAGGACGAGGCTCCTACCCCGGTGTTCAAGGCCGAGGATGAGGACGAACCTCCAACCCCCGTTTTCCGAGCCGAGGAGAAGCCGGTCGGACCGGCCTGCCCGCAGTGCTCGGCCCCGGTGAGCGAGGACGACGAGAAGTGCTCCCGGTGCGGGCACCTGTTGAAGGAGACCTCCAAACCGGTCGAGGAAACGGAGAAGGCGGAGACGAAAGAGGACGCCTCGAAGAAGCCCGTTTCCATCCGTAAGATCATCCGCCGGAAGTAGGCCAGAAACCCCTTCCTTTATCTCCCTTTTTTCACCCATTGGATGGGTTCGTTTTTTGTTAATTGTATGCTCAGATATAAATAAAGAAAATCTGCTGATACAACCAATTTCCCAAAATAGAAATAAAAATAAGCCTAGGTGGGTTTATGAAAGGTCGCACATTGGCCAGTAGAGCTGCGAGCATCATGATGGTGATAGGTCTGCTTCTCACCCCTCTCGCCAGCGTGGTGTTCTTAATGGGTACGACAGAGGGTACGGGCCCCCTGCCGTCGGACTACTCGAACGGCGACCGCGTTATCGGTTCCGATTACGCGGTCGATACCTGGAGCGTGACGTCCACATACACGATGAACGGCAACCTGACGATCAGGGCCGGCGGTGTGGTAACGGTCACCGGCGGGGGCCTCGTGTTCGCCGAGAACATCGGTTCGGACAAGATCGCGGGGACCGCCGATGATCGCGTTTACACCCTGATCATCGAGGACGGCGGCAAGCTCATCCTGAACAACTCGACCTTGACCACCAACCTGAACCAGCTCAACTCGTTCCCCAGCCTGGGCGTCATCGTCCGCAACGGCGGTGTGCTGGAGGCCTACGACAGCGTCCTGTCGTTCCCCGGCCACCTCGTGGTCGATCATTCCAAGCTCAACCTCTGGAGGTCCAGTATCACCGGGAACCATCAGGTGGACACGTACTGCAATGACACCTACTTCAACGAGGCGATCTTCAAGTACGCCCCGGTCCTGATGTTCATGTCCTCGACCGTCAACCTGTACGACTCCAGGCTGCCGGACATCTACCAGACCCCCAGCTCCAACTCCACCTCCTACAACATCACCCAGCTCTATGCGGGGATGTACAACCACAGGTATTCCTTCGTGGCCGATGTGAACAACCCCACCACCGGGGCCAGGGAGGCGGCGTCCTACTCCCTGCAGCGCATGCCCTCGGCCAAAGGGTCGGGGGACAATACCGGCTCGACCCTGTCCAACCTGCAGGTGTCCGACCGCCTATACTATAATGTCAACGACGGCAGGACGATGTGGCTGGATGGCTTCGACGCTGGCGGCCTGGTGTTCAGCGCCTCCGACAATGTGAAGGCGACCCTGAACGTGGAG
This sequence comes from uncultured Methanomassiliicoccus sp., assembly GCA_964426205.1. Classification (GTDB taxonomy): domain Archaea; phylum Thermoplasmatota; class Thermoplasmata; order Methanomassiliicoccales; family Methanomassiliicoccaceae; genus UBA6. The sequence goes on from CAYRPG010000017.1 coordinate 41,294, forward strand.
TACTACACCGACAGCGGATTCTCTAGCTCCTCCACCGTCCAGTACCAGTACCGCAACGGTACGGCCGGATCGACCACCCTGACCTTCGTCAACACTCCGATCAACCCGGTCACCGGAACCGCTGACGAGAAGGTCGCCACCGCGACCCTGCCGGCAATGTCCTCTCTCGACCTCTCCGGCCTGAACCTCGGATTCGCCAACAACGGCGGCAAGACGCTGCACATCAACAAGGTCTGGATAACCTTCGAGATGACCATACCCACCTACACGAGCATCAACCTGGCCGGCAACACCCAGTTCACCGCGGTGAACTCCTACCTCGGTGTGGACTTCTCCAACGAGGAGAACCACAACACCCTGGTGCTGCGCGATGACTCGATGGCCTACCTATATGGTGTCACGATCGACACCAGCGCCGAGAAGACAGTGGCACCGGCCGAGAGGCAGCCCGCCTTCGTGACAATCGACCGGACCGTTGAGGCTACGCCCTCTTCCAAATCGTCGAACGACACGACCGGTCAGAGCATTGGGGGCCTGACAGCGATCGATAACGCTGTATATTCTATTGGCTCAACCCGCACGATGGAACTGAATGGATTCAACACCAGCGATCTCAAAGGCCCCCTGTCAGGTGCGGTCCTGACTCTGACCTACCTAACAGATTCATCCTATAGCCTAGGCAATTACCTTCAGTGGAAGGATGACGGCACTTTCCGCAACACCACCATCCGCCCCCAGCAGACCCCGACAGCCGTGTCTGCCAGTTTCGATCTATATCGCAATGGGATATCGACCGTGTCCGAGGTTAAGAACCTTGAACTGAGATTCGTGAACTCGGACCCGACCAACAGCGTGCATATCAGCAAGGTATCCATCTCGATCACGCTCAGCCCGACCATCTATATCTACCGCTGGGCGAACGTCACGGTGTCCGATATGCAGTCGCTGCCGGTGAACGGTGCGACCGTGACCTCGGTGCTGCAGAACTCGGGGGCGACCGCCCAGTACTACACCCCTGACGGCCTGAGGACGTACCCCTCCAATGAGGTGCTCCGGTACCTGAACAGGGACATGTCCAACTACGCCACCACTGACAACGAGGGCAAGGTCTACCTGCCCCTCCTGTCCGAGGTCCTCGATCAGGCCAACCCCAACCCGTACGCGGCCTACGCCTACGAGCTGATGGCATCCTACGAGAACTCCACCGGGTCGGTGTTCACCAACACCACTGGCCTGGCGTTCAATCCCTATCCCGACATGTCGGCGGCCAACGCATGGAAGGCGGTGAACATCACGATGCCCGCCCTGGCCCTCGAGCTGCCGGACCTGATGGTCCTGCCGATAACCCTGACCCCGAGCACGGTCTATGAGGGCGAGAGCGTCCAGATCTCCGCGGTGCTGCACAACCGCGGCAAGACCACCGCCACCAAGGTCGAGGTGATGATCGTTGGCTACGTCAACGGGTCCATACCCGCGTTCTGGTCCAATCAGACCGTGGATACCATAGCTCCCGGCACCGCGAACGATCAGGCCCTGACCACCGTGACCTGGGCCAAGATACCCAAGGGCCTGCACACAGTCAGCGTGATGGTCGACCCCAACAGGGAGATATCCGAGGAGAGCAGGGCCAACAACGTGATGTCCAAGCAGTTCACCGTCCTCGCCAACCTGGCCGAGCTGACGCTGACCTCGACCGACATCACCTTCTCTCCCCAGCAGGCCAGCTCCAACGACCAGGTGACCGCGACCATCTATGTCAACAACACCGGGCGTGCCGCGGCCGACAACGCCACCATCTCGCTGTACGCCGGCAGTGCCTCCTCTGGCGGCCAGTTCATCGGCTCCACCGTCGTGACGGTCTCCGCCGGAGGGTTCGTGCAGACGACCTTCAGCTGGAAGCCGTCCCAGATCGGCACCTATCCGGTGTACGTCTATGTGAACGCCGACCGCTCCATAGCGGAGTACGATTACAACAACAACGCGGCGTTCAAGTCCATCACCGTCACCATGGCCATCGACGGAAGGGACCTGGTCATCGGCGGTCCGCAGTATCCGAGCCTGACCATCTCCGGTCCCAACGCCTTCAACTGGGCCTACAACGTGGTGGTCATCAACAATGGTGTCCTGACCATCACCAACACCCCCTTCACCCAGGTTCAGTCCAGCGCGTACCAGAACAGGATCATTGTGCAGGACCATGGTACCCTGGTGCTCACCGGCGGCACGACCCTTAACTCCAACTACAACATGGAGCTGTACCTGAAGGACCACGCCAACCTGACGGTGGTCAACTCGAACATCCTGTCCTCGATCCACATCCGGGCCGATGACAACAGCTCCGTGTACATCATGTCCTCGGTGCTCGGCGCCGACCTCGCGGCCCCTGACACGTCGTACGCCCATGTCACGGCGCAGGACTCTACCTTCGCCCAGGCATGGTCGTCCTTCGGCGGTCATGCGGTGGCGGACGTGACCAACGTATCCATTGCCTCGCTGAACGCCCAGGGCTCTGCGGTCATCCACCACTACCGCTGGGTCAAGGTCATGGTGCTCGATGGCACCGGGGAGAGGCTCCCCGGCGCCTATGTCGCCATCACCCACCCTGTCGGCGGTCTGTACGCCAGTGGTCTCACCGGTCCTGACGGCTCGATAACCTTCCGGGTCCTGACCGACGTCCGCACCGCGGGCATGGCCGTATACCAGGGGTTCGTAGGTGATTACTTCGCCAACACGACCTACACCTACCAGGGCCACAGCTTCCAGGGCCAGAACGCCATGAACGTGGGCATACTCGGATACTCCGAGCCTCTCAGCAGGACCACCACGGTGCCGGTGACGATTGCCGTGCCCGGTGCCCTGCCCGACCTGGACCCGCCCATAACCGTGTCGACCAGCACCCCGGTCCACTATCAGGACGTGACCGTCTCGACCACCGTCTCCAACGTCGGCGTCGTGGCTGCCCACAACGTTCTGGTGATGTTCAATGACACCGGGGTCCCGTTCTACCAGTACACCATACCGGTGATACAGCCCGGTGAGACGGTGAGCATAAGCGCCATATGGAACGCAAGGGCCCTCGGTCCGCACAACATCAGCGTGGTCATCGACCCCTACGGCAGGATCAACGAGCTGGACAAGACCAACAACGCGAACTACACGACGGTGACGGTCCAGGGCATTGCCGACCTCACCGTCCAGAAGAGCGAGGTCACCATCAGCCCGACCACCCCGTCGAGGGGGCAGACCTCCACGATCTCGGCGAAGGTCTGGAACACCGGTGATGTCACCGCCGATGATGTGATGGTGAGCTTCTTCATCACCGCCCCCGGTGGAACCTCCAGGTCGCTCCTGACCAACGTCGTCATCGGGCACATCGACAAGGATGAAAGTGGTGAGGCCACCGCCTCGTGGACCCCCAGCCTGCCGGGCATCTATATCATAGAGATCGTCGTGGACGGGAATGGGGTCATACCCGAGATATCGGAGACCAACAACTCCGTGTCGCTCTCCCAGAAGGTCCTGAACTACGCCGATCTGAGGCCCAACTATGTTGTGTTCAACCCGGCCAGCCCGGTCAGCATAGGGCAGACGGTCAACATCGAGGCCTCGGTGAAGAACGTCGGTGAGGTCGCGGCGACCAACGTGGTCGTGAACTTCTACCTTGGTTCCGCTACCAGTGGTACCCTGATCGATACGCAGGCCATCGCCTCGATCAATCCCGACCAGACCGTCACCGTGACCGGCCACTGGAAGGCAGCGCTGTTGAGCGGAGGGGCCTCGAGCACCCCGATAACCGTGTACGTCGATCCCGACGGCTCCATCGACGAGATCAGCGATGCCAACAACGCCATCAGCCAGAACCTGGTGATCAACGACCTGAGGGCCGACCTCATGTTCGTCGACGGCATCACCGTCACCCGCTCCGGCGAGGCGCTGCAGAAGGCCGGCCAGGGCGAGACCGTGGAGATATCGGCCACCGCAAAGAACGGAGGCAGCACCGCGGCCATATCCGCCGCGTTCCACTTCTACGCGGTGGACCAGAACAACAAGAGGACCTTCATCGGAGCTACGATGAAGAACCTGGCGGCCGGTGCCGAGGTCACCGTCAACACCACCTGGCAGATCAACCTCACGATGGGCAGCTATTCCTTGCTGGTGGTCGCCAATGCCGAC
>CAYRPG010000018.1:0-44886 GCA_964426205.1 uncultured Methanomassiliicoccus sp.
GCGCTGGTGGGGGGAGGACTGATGTCGTTCTGGGAGTCGAAGAGAGTGCTGGTGACCGGAGGGGCAGGATTCCTCGGTTCGTTCCTCGTGGAGGAGCTGGTGAGGGCCGGAGCATCTCCCGTGGACATTACCGTGCCGCGGTCCAGGGACAAGGACCTGAGAGTGTGGGAGAACTGCGTGGACGTCGTCGAAGGAAAGGACATCGTGATCCACCTCGCCGCCTCGGTCGGCGGCATAGGCTTCAACCAGGAGAACCCGGCCACGCTGTTCTTCGACAACGCCATCATGGGCATCCAGCTGATGGAGGCCGCGCGCCGCGGGGGCGTCGGCAAGTTCGTGCAGCTGGGCACGATCTGTGCGTACCCCAAGTTCACCCCGGTACCGTTCAGGGAGGAAGAGCTGTGGAACGGCTATCCCGAGGAGACCAACGCGCCGTACGGGCTGGCAAAGAAGATGCTGCTGGTGCAGGCGCAGGCCTACCGCCAGCAGTACGGTTTCAACGCCATCTACCTGCTGCCGGTGAACCTCTACGGCCCGCGGGATAATTTTGATCCACGCTCCTCGCACGTCATCCCCGCCCTGATCAGGAAGTTCGTCGAGGCCAAGGAGAGCGGGGAGGACAGCGTCACATTATGGGGCACGGGAAAGGCCACGCGCGAGTTCCTCTACGTAGAGGACGCCGCGAGGGGCATTCGGCTGGCAGCGGAGAGGTACGACGGCCCGGAGCCGGTGAACCTGGGAGCGGGGTTCGAGATCTCCATCATGGACCTCGCCCTGCTGATCAAGGAGCTCACGGGGTTCGACGGCAGGCTCGTGTGGGACACCTCGAAGCCGGACGGGCAACCGAGGCGCATGCTAGACACCTCTCGAGCTAAGGAGAAGTTCGGGTTCGAGGCTCGCACCGACTTCCGCGAGGGATTGAAGAGAACGATCGAGTGGTATATCGAGAGCAGGAAGCGCTGAGACGCGGTCAGGGGGCGGACGAGCTCTTCGATGCGCTGGTAAGCGGAAGAGCCAGGAAGAACGATACCGGGCCCCCCTTTGGGCATAGCAGCGCTCCTGGGTGTGAAGGTCGTCCCCTCCATGAGGTCTTGCAGCGGCCCATGGCGCGTAGGACCAATGCGGGGAGGTCGCTGCAGGCCAGACGATATGAGGTTCAGGGAACTTGAACACGGTTTAACAATTATTCAATGTATAATATTGCACAATAATTATCTTAACCTTGGAGATTACCTCTATCCTTGAGTTGGTTCGATTGACGAGCAAGTGGGGGGCAAAGAAGTTCATCGTACCTGCCGCGTGCCTGTGCGTTGTGGCGGTCGTAGCAGCGGCATTGATCGTTCCTGGCCAGACCAGCAGCTCTGCTGGATCGAAGTTTCCTGAGATAGGCTATGAGCTCAGCTCCAAGGTCTTGTCCGAGGGGTTCAACACCTCCTCCACCGCGATAGGACTGAGCGTCAGCAATCCGGACAGGGTGGAATATATGAAAAGCGACGGCGGGCTGAAGGTGAACCTGAAGCAGAACTCGTCCGCCCTGTACATGGACAAGGGGTCGACCGGGGCGGACTCGGTGAGGTGCGTGATCGACGCCAGCGCGGTCGACGGTTCGCATTACCTGGACCTCAAGGTCAAGTTCAAGACCAAGGAGGTCTCGTCATGGTATTACAGCGTCACGGTCAGGATGACCCCGAACAAAGTGATCGTAATCCCTGACGTCTGGCTCGGGTCCGGTACTCCCGAGTACCAGAATCTCGTGTTCATGTATGACGTCAGCGAGAAGGGCAGATTGGACATCCTGGTCGAGGTGAGGGACGGCAACATAGTGGTCGGGGTGGACGGTTTCGACAGCACGCTCAGGACCGACTACAAGGTTTTCAATGACCTGATGTTCGAACGAGTGACCCTGGCCAGCAACAAGGAGAAATGGTCCTCCCCGGCCACCGTGGTCGTCGAGCGCCTCGAGCTCGGTAACGGCGGGGACACGGTGTTCCACGATCACCTGCACAAGACCATCACTGCCTGGGGCCACGACTTCACCCTCGCGCTCCAGATCCATGCCGACCAGGCCAACCCTGCTCAACTGGCCCTTATGAAGGAGCTCTCGGACCGGTACGGGGTGCGCGGTGAGTTCGATGCCTGGATGAACACCGGGGACATCCGGACCGAATATAGCGTCACGACCAGCTCCAGCTACGCCGATGCCCTTTCCAACCTAAGATCATCTGGCTGGGAAATCGGACTGCATGCGGTCACCAGCAATCCGTCGACCCGGAGCGAGATCGTGCCGCTCATCGATCAGTTCGAGAACATGTACGGCCCCTTGAGATCATGGGTGGACCACGGTAACGTGCAGCAGGACATCTGGCAGCAGGGCAACAACCCCTCCTCCCCCTACTACATAAGCGACCTCCTGACGAGCGGGAACGTCATGATCTGGGTCAACCAGGAGGAGCAGAGCCAATCCAAGGCCCAGGACCTCAACTTGGACACAGTGATGTACCACAACGGCTCCTACCCCGGCCTGGACCTGATGCGGGTGTCCCACTATGGGTTCCTAGAGGAGACCAATGACTGGCAGCCCGCCTACGCGCCGGTGACCGGGGACGATATGTCCAGCCGCCAGAGGGTCTACGCGAGCAACAGCGCGGTCCTGATCTGGCACGACTACACCTGGAGGTATCTGTACGTGGAGGACGGCGGCGTCAACTATTCGGTACAGTCCCACGGAAGCATGGGCTATCCCTATGAACCGATAACGGCGAAGGAGATGTCCGAGGAGGGAGCGAACGTGCACCCCGGCGGCACCTGGAAAATAAAGCCGGTGGCCGAGGAGTACTTCAGCACGATGTACAAGGATTTCGACGTCTGGTACGCGACCCCGCGGGAGGTCTACGACCGCTCCATCGCCATGAGCTCCCTCGTCATGAGCGAGAACGAGACCGCGGTGACCCTGGAGAACCGTGGTCCCACGACCCTGGACGGCCTCACGCTGTACACCAAGGAGCGACCGGATTACTGTCTGAAGAGCGGGAGCACGTGCTACTACGCGGACCGTGGAGCGGAGAACTGGCAGTTCGTAATTCCTGAGCTGGCGGCGAACTCATCGATGGTACTGATGAAGGCGGACATTCCCTCCTCCGCGCCGAAGGTGACCGACAATTCGGCCCACGTCAGCATGTGGGGGGACGGGGACGTGCTCTACCTACGGGCGAACAGGGACGGCGCGATCGTCCTGACGTCCAATGTGACCACCGGGAACGGCCTGAAGCTCATCGACCTGGGCTCAGGGAAGGAGAGCGCCTACCGCGACGGGAGCGCGGTGAGCCTGATCATGGGGCGGACGTACAAGATAGTGCCCAGCTGAGGCCTAGGTGTCACGGGACCCCGCCCCGTCAGGTGATGAGGGACTTGAGAGCTGCCCCGGCGCCGAGGCGTCGCTCCCCATCCGCCCCTTAAACATCCCGATGGCCTGGTGTAATACGTTCTGGGCGTGCGTCGCCGTCATGACCACTGCCGGGATGGGGTCCCGGCGGTCGAAGTCGTAGTACACCGTCCGGTCGGCCCTTATGTCCCTGAACCATTCAGGGAGGGAACGCTTCCAGGAGGGGCAGTCCGAGCCATACCGGAAGAGGCAGTTCTCCAGATCGTCCAGCGCCCGGACGTACTTCACCGTCCCGCCGAACGGAACGAACTCGGATGGATCGAACGTACCGGTGAGGTCGCGGTAGGCCATGAGCGGGAGGTCGACGCCGCAAGCCGAGGTGATCCCTATCCAGGACCAGGCGCGGGGATTTATCTCGATGAGCCTGAACTCGCCGGTCTCGGAGTCCTTCTTGTACTCGAACTCCGCCAGCCCGGAGAGCTGTAGATCAGCCACTATTCTCCGGGCGTTCTCCATGAGCTCATCGGGAAGCTCACACTTCTCACCGAGTATGCAATCCCCGTGGCTCGCCGGGTAACCCCTTATCTTGTGACCACTGACCGAGCCGAGGATCCTCGAGGAGCGGTCCGCATATAGGCCGATGTTGTAGATGGCATCGGACATCCCCCGCACATACTCCTGGAAAGTGAGGTATGGCAAAAGGTCCCTCTCTCTATCCAGGAACCTATTGAGGTCCGCTCGGTCCTTGATGATGATGAACCTCAGGCGGTCCATCTGCTCTACGAGGCTGGGGTGCTCCACGCTTCCCGTCATCCGGTGTACCTTGGGCTTGGCCACGATGGGGAACCTGTCGTCACCTAGCGCGCATGCCTCCTCGGCCGTCCAGGACATCGGGGTCATGTATCCCCTATCCTGCCCTAGCCGACAAAAGCGTTCCTTGTCTAGGACGAGCTCTACCGCCTCGCGGTTAGCAACGCAGGGAGCGGCGACCTCTCTGAGCCGGTCCATCTGCCTCGCCACCGCGGTGGCCCAGGTGTCGTTGTATGGTATGAGCACCGGGCAATTGCCCTCCTTCTGGCAGAGGTCATACAGATCATCGATCGCCCTCTTCTCGTCGTTGGCCGGATCGGGGCAGATCTGGTACGCACCATAGCGGGAGAAAGCGGCTATCTGGCGGTACGGAAGCATGGAAAGGCATCGTATACCGTTGGCACCCATGTCCTGAACGACCTTCAGATGCCTGCCCAGCACGATTGCCTTGGGACCATAGGTCTTGGTGATCACAGTGACCGATCCTTCGACTTGACGGAGGACCGGTTACGATTATTTTTACCTATCTACATGGAATATTGTAAGCGAGCATGAGCTTGACCGCGTCGGACCCTCGCGGCCGGCCTGACCGGACCATCGGTCATGGCCTAAACCTCTTGGTGATCGCCCGCAGGGTGTAGCCGCCCATGCTCTGCAGCGCCTCCACCGCCAGGACGGTGCTGACCAGCCAGTCCCCTGCACCGGCCTCGTAGAGCACTAGTCTATCGGCCTTGACATCGTTCCGCCACTCGCCCAAGGAGCGGCCCCATCCGTTGCTGTCCTTCCTGTGATATACGAGGCAGTTGGGGAGATCGTAGGACAGACGAACGAACTTCACAGACCCCTGGAACGATGAACACACTGGAGGCTCCAGGGCCCCTGTCAGGTCCCGGTAAGCGATCAGAGGAAGGTCGACGCCGCAGGCGGGGGCCATGCCTATCCAGGACCAGGGTCGTGGGTTCACCTCGACTAGCCTGGACTCACCGGTCCTGGAGTCTATCTTGTACTCGAACTCGATCAGGCCGGTGATACCGAGGTCCGCTATTATACGCTCGGCGGTGATCACCATCTCTTCCGGAAGCGTCGTCCGCTCGCCGAGGTTGCAGTCCCCATGGTTGGTCATGCAACCCCTGATCTTGTGGCCGGACACAGAAGCAAGAATGCTGGACGATCGGTCGACATATGCTCCGAAGCTGTAGAGGTTGCTGGTTGGCCCCCTGACCAGCTCCTGGAAGAAGAGGTGGCCGAGCAAGCCTTCCTCACGCTCGAGGAAGCGGTCAAGCTCCGAGAGATCATGGATGACGGTGAAGCGCAGACGGACCATCTCGTCCTGGGTGCTGCGCCGAGCGTCATTGCTCGACCATCGGTGCAGCCTGGGTTTGGCCAGGATCGGGAACTCGTCCTCCCCCAGCCGCCCCAGGTCCTCACACCCCCAGCAACGGGGCGTCATGTACCCTTTCGCATGGCCGAGCCTGCAGAACCGCTCCTTGTCGAGGATGAGCTCTACCGCCTCGCGGTTCGCAACGCACGGTACGCAGAACTCTTCCACCAGCTCGCGATGCCTCGATAGCGCCATCACCCATTGGTCAGATGCAGGAATGACCACTGGCCGATCGTCCCGCCTCCGGCACAGATCAACAAGCGAACCGATCGCCTTGTCCTCGTGGATCGAGGGGTCCGGGCAATGGACGTACCTCACATATCGGGAGAACGTGGAGGGGGCCCGATGGTGCATCATGACCGTGCAATCGATGCCATTCCTCCCAAGTTCCTGGACGATGCTGATGTTGTCACCAAGCACCACGGCCCCACGGTCACCTTCCACCACCAAGATCGATCTCCCCCGCTGACGACATTGGTCCGCCCGGCTTCCACCACCAGCGCGGGCGTCGTTCATGTCCTATTACGGCCGCCAATATATCTGTAGACATGCATATAACCACGTGTGTCCTCCACGTAGGTGCCATGGAACGCCTGCTCCCAAGCCCGTCCTTCCGCGTGCGGCCGATCGACTGGAACGGCTGGGGGGAAGGCCGCTCGTGAGCGCACCATGTCAGTGACCTGCGCTGACAAGCAACATTTATGCACCTGAAAGTCCCATCCCTTGAGCCGGTGGGACAATGCTAGGAGAGATGTTCATGCCGCTGTTGCTCATCGTCCTAGCTCTGCTCATCATCGCCGTCACGGTCACGGTCGCAGTGTGGGACAACAGGAAGAACAAGCCTCGGGCCGAGAGGGGGATCGAGGAACTGTCGTCAAAGCTCGCCGTCCTGCCGGATTTCGCCAGGAGCGAATTCTCTACCGCGCTGGGCGAAACTAAGGAATTGCTCGGGCAGAAGAGGTACCGCGAGTGCACAAGGAGGAGCCAAAAGGTCGTGGACGACATCGCCCAGCTCATGGAGGTCGTCCGACAGGGAAGGACGGAGATGCGCTCCATCGAGATCAAGGTCAAGGAGGCCGATGCCCGCGGGCTGGTCATCGATAAAGGGGCGATAGGGCTGGACGGAGTCAGCAGGTTCTGGGGGAGCGGCGATTGACCTCGGCCATCGACACCGCCAGGGAGCTGCTCGCCAGGACGAGGAACATCAGCGCCTGCCTGGACTCCATCGTTCAGCCGCACCTGAGGGTGCTCGAGCTGAGAAACGAGCTGTCGAGCGAACCGTTCATCGAGCTTGAACGCACCAGGATCGCACTGTCATCCGAGCTTGGATCGATAGAGGGCCTGCTGGGCAAGGGGCTGGTCAACGAGGCTTGGTCGGCCATCACAGCTTACGAGAGCCGGACCGAGCTCATGCTGCCCTCCCTGCGCCGCCTGTCCGGGCAGGTGAGGGGGATGCGTGTCATGGGGACACTGTCCCCGGAGCTGGACCGGATCGAGGGGATGGTCCTGGGGCACGACCTCGCAGGCGCCGATACGGCGCTGAGCGCCCTTGAGTCCGCAGGGATGGCGGCGCCGGCGAAGACCGAGCCCGATGTCACGCCGTCGATCGGTAACAGGACAGCGACTTGCGCCCTGTGCGGTCGGACGGTACGCGCCGACCTGGACCTCTGCCCTTACTGCGGCTGGGAGCTGAACGCGCCGGCGTCGGAGTGCCCCGAATGTGGCAGCAGGGTCCTCCTGGCGTTCCGCTCATGCCCATCATGCGGCAAGGGGCTTCCCGAGAGATCGAGGGGGAGCAGGATGGTCCTCTCGTCCCTCGAAATGAGCTGATCCCCGCCCGATGCACGCAGAAGGCGTGGTCCGCTTCTAAATTCTATATCTCTCCCTGCAGGCTAGTGTTCTCATCGTGAGACGGAACGGACGGCGTGGGCGCGACCGGGGGGCCGCTTCCACGGGCATGGCCCGGACCGCGCAACAAGGGATACGGGGGATAGAAATGAACGTCAAGACCATATTCATGGCCCTCGGGGTAGCAGCGGTGCTGCTGGTGGCCGGCCTGGCCACTGTGTTCTACAGCACCCCGCTCTCGGGGCTGATGAGGACCAGCGACAACAATGATGCAGGCTCCAGCGGCGTGGACAGCGGTGGGAGCAACGGGATCACCAGCCCTGGCACGACGGACCAGGACAGCGTGGTCACGCCCGCTCTGCCCTCGGAGCCGATACCCACGAACGACGAATCGAAGCCTGCGGAGGTAAAGCAAGGAGAGCCCAGCCTATGGATGGAGTATACAACGAACTGGGACGGCGACTCGATAAGCTACGGGATGCCCTACCCGGGCGCGAACCGGTTCACCGTCGAGACCAACGAGTACGGAGAGGACCAGCCAGAGGGGCAGTACAGGATCACCCACTTCATCCACATCAGCAACGTCGCACCGCGCAGCGGGAACCTGGGGGACCCCGAGGGATCGGTCGAGATAAGGACCCACAATCCCAACTCCCAGATCTCCCGCCTGGTCAACCTCTATGACGACGGGAAGGGCGGATGCTACGGCATACTGGTCGATACCTTTGCCACCTGGGACTACACCTGGACGTACGAGCATGGGAAGTACGTCATGTTCACCCAGACCTTCTCGGTCAACATCACCAAGCTGGGAAGCCACACCATCGATGTGTACGCGATCCATGACCACGGCGATGGCGCCTATAAGGTGGTCAGCAATCACCTGACCAGGACCTTCACCACCTATGCCAGCAGCGTGATCGATGCGAGGATCGGGGATCGCCTGGGCAACTATCTTAGCAGCGGATACTACGTCAACCGGGCAATAGACTTCCAGGTGACCGCCGAGAGGGGGACCTACGAATCGAACATCCACGGGCGGCTGCCGTACGCATACTCCCACACCGTCAACATCAAGCTGTTCATCGAGGGTACGGGCGGCCACAGCCTCCGATCGGGAACCGGTTCCCTCATGACCGGCGTGAGCACGAGCTACGTGAGCGGCGGGACGACCCTTCTGGGGACGATGTACGAGCTGGGCAGCTGGAACGCCGGCGGCCTGAGCAGCGCAGACCACGACCTCTCGGTCACCTTCACCGACGGCAAGAGCCACCAGATGTACGTTATCGTCACCGACGTCCCGAGCGGTGAGATCGTGGGGCTGAGCTCCGCGTGGTTCTGGAATTGGACCTGATATATCAAAACTGGATCTGAACGTTGAAGGGGCCCATGGGGGAAGTGGGGTCCCTTCAACTAGTCTTTTATTTCCATTCCTTGGCCTGGACTCCGAAAACGATATCATTATAAATTTCGAGAACAGAAAGTTCCATCCGTGGAAAGTCTTGAACCTGCACGAGGGCTGATCGTCCAAGTGATTCTACCAGGGGGAACCGTGAGGAGAGGGTGCATACCCTCGAGCGCATTCGTCTCGACGGGCGAGTTCCTCTTCCCGCAGAAGTCATGGCACCATAAGGGAACCAAGGTCAGGGCGGTGCACCGATATGATGCTGGCAGGATACGGACTGGAGTATATTATCGACTGTCTCCTTACGCACTTCTGGTTTGCCTTGCTTTCGGGCTTGCTGGGGTATTGCCTGATGTGGACCATCTGCTCCCTGGCCTGGCCAGGACAGGCCACCTACCGCTCGCCGTTCTGGGCGGGTGTGTTCTTTGCATTGCTCTCGCATTGGATCATCGACACTTTCACAAATCTCGCCTGAGGTCGAAGGTCCCGGCGTCATCGGGCCATGCCTCGGCAGAGCGGCCCCACGGGCCATCGGTCGTTGGCATGGAAGGAGATAGCTACGCGGCCGTGAGCTCGAACCGTACTTCCGGACGGCCGTCCCCCGAGATGCGCGACATGACCTGACCGCTGTCGACGTCCTCCACATGGTACGATGCGACGTCATGCGGATACTCGGAGGGCGGGACGCCCTCCTCCCCGATCTGCACCAGCAGTTGGACCTGGTGCTCCACGCCACCACCGGGGTAATTCCATGAGATAACGTAGGTGCTCCCGTCCCCGGCCAGCTCGGTCGTCGATCCATCACCGTTCACGATGGACACGTTCACAGCGTACGGGAGGTAAAGCACCGACCTGACCTCCCCGCTGTACTGGGGGAAAAGGCAGGTGTCGGTGATGTTGAAGTGGTAGGTGGTGCCGGGAACGAAGGTGGTGCCCAGATCGGTCTCCACCGTGGTATCGAACATGTAGTTGAGGTCGTTGAACCTGCCTCCCGTGCCGAGGACGGTGTAGCTGGAGACCCCTACCTCGCTTATCCTTCTCCCCGTTTCCTGATCGTAGGCGTAGAAGCGCACCTCATGCGTGCCCAGCGAGTAGGTGGTCACCGAGAGGGTGATGTTGTGATGTTGCTCACCGCTGCCCGCGTACGTCCATGTCCATCCCATGCCCTCGACGATGTTGGACGGGTCGGTCATGATCATGCCGTAGCAGCCGAGCAGGCCGTCGCCGTACAGGTTCATCCACTGCGGTTCGCCGTTCCCGTACGAGGCGTTGACGAACACGCTGTTGTTCGACAGCCCGACGAAGTACATCATGATGCCGATGCGGGTGGCATCGGCCTTCTCCCCCACCCAGGTATCGAGGGTGCCCTCGACCGGCACGCCATAGGTGAGCATGTAAGGGGGTGACGGATCGGGACCGAACGGACGGCCGGACCTCAGGGACATGTGCACTAACGGCTCGTCCTTGGCCGTGCCGTTCTGACCGCCATCGCCCCCGTTTCCATCAGGGTTGCTTGTGCCCTTCGGAACGGGGACGTTCAGATACTCCCGCCCGCTGACCAGGTGCACCGCGGAGATGTCCAGCATTCTGTCCGAGCTAACGATTATCAGGAACTGCCCGGTGGCCATAGGTGCCACGCTGTCCGGACCGTTGCACATCGCCGGGACCTCGGAGCCGTCCGCCAGCCTCAACGTCATGTTCATGGACCTGAAGTCCACGGCCTTGTCCATCAGGTTGGTCACGTTGACCGGGATGACCAGCAGGCCATACGCGGTCAGGTTCGCAGGTCCGGTCGCCTCCACCCTTATGCCGGCCATCGGGACCATCTCGTCCTCCCCGCCGTCCTTGCCAGGCTTGAGCACTCCCGACGCCAGAACCGCAGCCGCCACGACCAGGCACGCCGCGGCGATCGCCGCCACGATCCAGACCTCCTTCCTCAAAAGGCACTCCTCCCCGGACCCCTGCCCCAGACCGGTGCTGGGGTCGATGGCGCTACGACCGCTTCTTTCTTTTGGGCCTGCGGAGCTCGGCCGCCCGCCTGGAGAGCTGTGCATTCGGGCCTGACATGTGAGGGCATGGGTCAGCGCCCCTCGTCCCTTCCGAGGGCATGCCTTCCCCGGGAGAAGCCCCACAGGTAGAGATATACGAACATGGCGGCCGCGCTCAGGACGAACGAGAACGCCCCCAGCTCGCCGAACGAGAGCCAGGGAACGGACCAGATGAACGGGTCGAACACGATGTAATCATAGGTAACGATCCTCGCCGCTACGTAGAGCCAGATCAGCAGGCTGTAGAACCATGTCGTGAGGATGAGAGCCCTGAGAAGCCGTGAATCCCTAAGCACCCGAGCACCTGCCATGAGAATGGCATGCAGGATATAAAATCTGACAATGGCGTTGAATTTGGACCTTCCTGCACCACCAGGGAGCGGTACCTGTCCTACAGCTCCCCTTCCTCCTGTGGCAGGTGCTCCTGGGGCATCACCACAGCCGGGAGGTGGATGATGAACCTGGCCCCCTTGGTGTAATCGCCAGGGACGCGGTCCTCCACCCATACCTTTCCTCCGTGCTCCTCCACCAGCCTCTTGGTCAGGTAGAGCCCGAGCCCGCTGCCCTGCGCCTTGGTCCGTCCGCGGTACTTGCGCAGGAACACCTTCGGCTTGACGTCGTCGGGAATGCCGGGCCCGTCGTCCTCGATGATGAACTTGTGATACTCCCTTCCGCCATCATAGCTGCGGTTCTGGCGGACGACCATATGGATGTCACCCTCGGAATGCTTGACCGAGTTGATCAGGACGTTCCAGAAAGCCTCGCGGATCATGGGGGAGGCCATCGTATAGCTCCCCGGATGGGTCGCCTTCTCGATGTGCGTACGTTCTCCTCCGATCATCTTCACATCATCGATGACCTCTTCGAGCATGGCGTTCAGCTCGATCTGGCCGTGCGCCGCGTCGTGCATCTCCACCATCTGTATCTTGCGCATGGTGTCGATCAGGTCGCTGGAGGCCATGATGGCGTCCAACGCCTTCTGGAGCTCGTCCTTCTTCTTCCCCTGCTTGTCCTTGACCATGGCCAGCTGGATGTATCCGGAGATGGCGGCATTGTGTCCCTGTATGTCATGTGTCAGGAGGTCCAGGTACATCTCCGCGCGCTCCTTGGCCTCCAATGCCTCGTGCTCCAGCTGCCTCTGCTCGGTGACGTCCTGCAGGATGCCCACCGCACCGATGCGCTTACCCCTGCCGTCATTGATCGGGGCGGCGGAGAGCAGCTCGGTGCCATGCATCCCATCGGGGCGGATGATGTCGATCATCTCCCCCTTGACGAACTCCCCGTTCTTCAGCGCCCTGGTGATCGGCCAACCGTCCTTGGGGACCGGCATTCCGTTGTTGGACCACTTCGCCCTGATGGTGTGCACACCGTCGATGATGCGATCCTTGGCCAGTCTGCCGCCCCAGATCTCGGAACGCTTGTCATTTGACTCGAGGACCTTACCGGCCGCATCCACCAGCACGACACCAACAGGCAGGTTGTCGATGATGGTCCTGAGCCGGGCGCGTTCCGCCTCGATCTTTGCGGCGTACTCCTCCAGCTGCAGACGGGCATTGACCATCTCCGATATGTTGACCCCGACCAGCAGGAAGGCCGGAGGGTTCTGAGAGATGGGAGTGATCATCAGCTGCGCCGGATAGGTGATCTCACCGTAGCTGTGCGTGTGCTCCTTGCTCACCTGGGTCTGGCCGGTCCTGAAGGCCTTATCCACCAGCTGACGCCCTATTTTCGCCTCCTCCGGTACGGCCAGTTCCTCGAACCTCTTGCCCTCCAGGGGCCGGGGGCCCGAAGAAGGTACCCGGTCGCGGAAGATGTTGTTGCACAGCGTGAGCCGATAGTCCTTCCCATCGCTCTCGAAGAGGCCGATCGAGATCGGGGTGGCATCGAGTATTCTGGTGAGCTTCTCGCTCTCGCGGGCCAGCGTGACCAGCATGCTCTCCCTCTCGATCCCCGCCCTCTTCAGCTCCTGCAGCATCAGCTGGTCGTTTATGGCCATGGCCACCGAGGACGCTATCTTCTGGCCCAGACCGATCTCGTTCCTTTTGAACGGGCGGACCTTGTCGCGGACGAACATCAGGATTATCTTCAGCCTCTCGCCGATCCGGACCGGGACCATCAGCATCGAGCCGCCACCATACTTCGATACCACCTCGCGGCCGATCCGGGGGTCCTGCGAGGCGTCCTCGATGGAAACTGTCTCGCCGTCGATGAGGCGGGACGCTATGTGGATGATCTCGACGCTGAGCTCCTTCGCCTCCTCGGGTTCGAGGTGTACGGTATGGTCGGCCGTCCAATGGCCGCCGTTATCGACCACCAGGGCGAAGGCGTCATCGTCCAGCGCCCCGGACACCGCGGCGATGGTCTTGGAGACGAGCTCTGCGGAATCGGGCGAGGAGCGGACGAAGTCGTTGATCCGGGCGATGGCCTCCAGGGCCTTCCGCTCTATCGCCTGAGCGGTGCGGTCAAAGACCAGGGCAAGGATGGCCACCGGTTCGTGGCCCCCCGAGAAGATGGGGGTCGAATCGAACTCGAACTGCTCCTCCCCCTTGACATTGGCCTTGAATATCCCCCGGATGGTCTTCTGGCCGAGCAGGGTGGCGTCGACCAGGGCCTTGATGTCCGCGCAGACCTCCTCCGGGATCCCCAGTTCTTCTGGCGTCCGGCCGATCACCTCCTCCTGGATCATACCGATGGACTGGGCCGCCGAGGAGCTGATGTAAATGAAGCGATGCTCCCGGTCGATCATGTAGATGTACATCCCTGAGCGGTCCAGTCCTTCTTCGATCTGCGCCTGCACGGCGCTGATGAAGGGGTCCTCGCCCCCGGGTTCCTGCCTACCCTCGGCCCTGTCCTCGGCCATTGCTTGCCCCCTCCCCGTATAATGACCTTCGCCCGAGCATGACTTTCCATTCAACGATGAGGCGTATGCCCCCCATGAAGGGAGCCATCCATTGACAACGAACTTCACCAACGGATTTATACCTGCGGTTCTGAGCTATAACTATCAGGAGTTCAAGAGGTCCGGCCCGGGGCAGCCGCTCGCCATGGGGTCGTTCGTGAGATCGGGCATGGAGGTCGTGTTCCAGGAGATGGAGAGGACCTCACCGTCAGCAACGATGATCGTATCCATATCCCAATAGATCGATCATTCGTACATCCTCAATTGGGTGTTAAAAACACCTTCGTGTCAATCCCGCAGCAAGTTTTATACGGAGATATTATTAATCGCCCGCCGTGAAAGGCTCCAGGTTCAGTATGGCTCTTGCTATACTTGCATGTGTAGCAATGTTGACCACTGTCATCCCACACGGGGTGGCGGCGGCCCTTCCCTCGGAAAAGACCTTCATAACCGAAGGTGCGGAAGAATCAACCTTTGCGGATTGGAACAAGAACTGGGACAAGTTCGACGCCGACTATACGCAGCCTGAGGACAATGACTCCTGGTGCAGGACCATGCACGAGGTCCACAGCGGGTCCCATTCCATATACTGCGCCAAGAACGGGTGGAACTCCCACTACACGCTAAATGGAGCGCAGTGCGAGGACGTCAACATCACCAGGTCCTCCGATCCCACGCAGAAGGACCACGTCCTGAGGTACGACACCAGGATGGATTCCATCATGTGGCAGGGCCTCGATGCCTCCGCAAGGTACTACGGCACCATCACCGTGACGTTCTGGTTCTACTCCGATACCGGGGCCTCTGATGCCAAGCAGCCGCTGACCGGAGCGACAGTAGGGTACGACTTCCTGAACTTGGTCTACTGGACCGGCAGCGGGAGCAGCCTGGCGAAGCACGTGGCATGGACCGATACCTCCGAGGAGGCCGGCGCGACTAAATGGATCCAGAAGTCCGTCGAGATCCCCAACAACGCGACCAGGGTCGGTTTCGAGTTCGTCTCCGGGACCGTCGCTCCGGCGGGAGGGGACGCCACTGACAAGTTCTCTAGCTATGGGATCAAGATAGTCAACGGCGGCATGCGGGAAGGGGTCTTCCTCGATGACATCAGCGTCGTTGGCTCGAACCTGCTCCCGGCACAGAGCCTAATGACCGCGGTCGAACCGCTCCCCGAGTACCAGAACGGCCTGACCTTCAACGTCAACTGGACCAACAACGACCCGCAGGTTGGCATGAAGTGGATCGACCTGTACTACCGCATCGATGGTACCGGCAACTGGATCAAGTACGAGACCTCCCTGAGGCCGGACGGCAAGTTCCCCAACAACACATACACCATCCAGTTCACCGCGCCCCGCGAGGGGACCTATGAGTTCTTCACGCGAGGCACCGACAACCTGGACGTTATGGAACCGGCGCGCAACGCCGCGGACGCCTCGACGACCATCGACCTTAGCCCCCCGTCGTCGAACATCACCTTCAACGGCAACGGCGATGGTACCAACTTCAGAGGGGTGTTCTCCTTCAGCCTGACCGCGACCGACTCGGTGTCAGGGATCAAGGCGATCCACTACCGCCTGAACGGAGGCGATTGGAGGGAGTACACGATGGGAGTCAGCCTCGTGAAGGACGGCGACTACACCATACAGTACTACGCCACCGACCTGGCCGGCAATGACGAGAGCGTCAAGACCTCGACCATACACCTCCAGGACGCCAAGCCTGGGATCTCCTTCGAGAAAACAGTGGTCGGCAAGGACGGTAGCGCTACGATCAGCTTCTCCGTCGGACTTGACGGAACGTCGGTGACCACGCTGCAGTACTCGCTGGACGGCAAGGACCTCGTTGACCTAAACCCGGCCAACAGGTCCGTATCGTTCACCGGCCTGAGCAATGGCGAGCACACCGTGACCATCAAGGCCACTGACTCCAACGGCGAGGTCCTGACGAACACCACATCCTTCAAGGTCGGAAGCGATGGGGTCGGCTCCATACTGAGCGATCCGCTCGTCCTGGTAGGGATCATCGCGGCGATAGCGGTCGTCATCGTCGGAGCGGTCTGGTTCGTCAGACGCAAGAAGTGAACCAACGGGGCAACGTCCCCATCTTCCACATTTTTCCTTTCCATCGATGAAGGTCGACCAGCGTTGTCGTTCTGCCAAAGGAGCACGAGGTCGATGAGGGCGACGTGCGTTCCCCTCGCGCAACCGCATGGCATCTCGTCCGAAAGGGCATCATTTCGAGAGGGCCCTCGCATTCGCAAGGTCAAGACATGACGTGAACATCGGAGCATCATCGTTCAGCACGGATCGCGCAGGCGTGCACATCATGCCGATCCGGTCGAGGGCCATGGGGACATTAGGTCTCCCTCGCCCCCATCTCATCTTCTTGCCCTCCACTTCATTCAATGCTCTCATTTCTACAGGGAGTTGGACTGGACGATGACCACGCCATCCCTTTTTTCCATTATATAAAATTTCCTAGCATTTTTCGCTAGCCAGTAGCGATAACCAAGTATTATAATGGAAAGGAATACTAATTGAGAATACTAACTGTTCGCTCATTTTTCTACAAATTGTTATATACTTTTGTCATACCTTGGTAATCTGGTAATATGGCCGAAAACTCGGACGAAGCTGGAAAGATCACCATGCCCAACAAACGCAGGGGCACGACCATCATCAACGTGCGAGTACCGCAGGCGCTTGTCGCAAACATGGACATGTGGGTGGAGAACGGGGAGTTCAAATCACGTTCGGAGTTCGTCGTCACTGCGATAAGACAGTATCTGGACTATCTTCCCACGAGGAAGACCGTTCGAGAGGTGAGGGCCTCCTTCGAGGAAGAGGAGACCGCCCCTCTGGCCATCTCGAAAAAGTAACCGGCATCATCTCGCCTCCTTCCAGCAAGGAACCGGAGTGCAGCTCTCCCGAGCACTACTGCGCGTGGGCGTTCTGGAACGTGGCCTTATCCGTTAGGGCACATCCAGCGCCCGGGCCGTTGGCATCACGACATGCGACCCTCACCAGGTGCCGACGATGAAATGAACATCTGCCTCGACCATACCTATCTGGTCTCCTTCTAGACGCTCGCGTTGTTCTCTGACCTCAGGCGGGGCACGATCGGAAAGCGGCTGCTCATCTCGAGACTCGCCCCTAGAGGCCGCCGGGGATGTAGCGTTGTTTTGGCCCCGTATCGAGGTCGTTCATTCAAACACGTTAGCGCCTATCGTCCTGCAACCGGGGCGCCGCATCCGGCGCAGTAGGAGAAGTGAGGGGATATCTTCGCCCCGCAAGACGGGCACACCTCACGAAAGTCCGCCCGGCAGGCCACGCAGATGCTCTGTCCCTCGTCCATAGGCGAGCCGCAGAAGATGCACCCTCTCCGGCCATCGCCGCGGGTCATCCTGTTCAACGCCCTGGACATCAATGATGCGAGGGCGTGGTCGGAGTCCGGCACCTGGCCCCGGACGAGGTCCGCGATCCTCGCCCGCTCGTTCCCGCGTTCGGCCGGAAAGGGCACGCCTCCGAGCACCGCGCTGGCAGCAAGTATCGCTATCTTCTTCCTGCGCTCCGGGAAGTCGCCGCCCCCTTCGAGCGCAGCGAGCAGCGAACGATGTATGTCCGGGTCCGTCCGCGAAAGGGCGGACCAGTTCGAAAGCACGGCGGCGATGTGGTTGGACAGCGCAAGGAGGTCTGAAGGATCGAGCGCGGCAAGGAAACGGTTCAGCCGGTTCGTCGTCTGGAACGACGACACCAGCGGCCGGTCCGCCGGGCTCATCGAGCGGGAGAGGATGCGGAGCTCCCACCCCACGTACCCGTCGAAGAAGGCGACCCCGTTGCCGGAGGCCCGCAGGATGCCGTACGTCTCCATCGCGTCGAGGTACCTTCCGGTGTCCAGCCCGAGGTCGCTGCCATATATGTCAAGGAGCCAGCCCACCACGTTCCTTGAGGCGACGCTCCCGTCCCGGAGGGCTCCATCCTCCTCCATCTTGGCCAGCTCGAGCAGCGGCTGCACCGCCGGAAGGTTCCTGATGCTCGTGTCATACTCGTACCGGATGCCCAGCTGCCCGAGGGCATCGCCCAGCTGCCGGTCGAGGAAGGAGGCGTCCGGCTCGACCTGGTCCATGCCCTGCGCGTTCAGCGTCGGCAGGTTCTTGATGTTGCGGACCAGATAGTACAGCCTCACCCTTCCGATGCAGTGATCGTAGAGGTCCGAGATCGCCTTCTGGACCCCCGCCCTCCTGAGGCCGTTCAGCCCCTCCACGTTCTCGGCGATGAAACTGGACGCCTCTCGCACGAAGTCGTCCCGCGGAGGCATGCCGACCTCCACCGCGGCGAGGCCGTTCTTCCCGTCCAGGGCTGTCCCTCCGGCGTCCGTCCGGTCGAAGATGTGCGCGGGGTTCGGCTCGACGGCCATGATGACGTGGAGGCCGTCCCTCTCCGACATCTTCTCGTAGATCATCCGGACGGCCTGCCTCTTGATCTCCAGCGTCCAACCGGGCACCCCCCTCTCCAGGTGGTCGATCCCGAAGTACCATCTCCAGAAGGTCAGTTCCCCGGGGACCAGGCCGTCGAGGTTCGCGTTCTCCAGGAACTCCTGAAGGCCGTCCTCGAACTCCCTCAGGGACAGGCGCCTCACTGGCCCGTCCTCGGTCCGCAGGAACGAGGAGACGGAGAGGTACACCTCCCGGTTGCACTCCTCTATCAAGGCGGCCAGCTCCTCCTCGAGGAAGTTCATCACGATGCCGTGCTCCCTGTCCCCCTCGCGCACCGAGCCACTCATTATGCCGGCCATGGCCGCCGCCAGCCTGGCCGGCACGCTGTTACCCGTGCCGTCCATGGTCCCGTCGCGCCCCTCGGCATCGCTCCATAGTTCCGCACCGGGCTCCCGCCTGGCACGCTCCACCGCCTTCCCTATGTCCTCGGAGAACCGGGCCAGGGCCGGCTCCACCTTCTTGGCTATCTCCTCCGCATCGAAGCGCGGTCCGACCGCAGCATCCAGCGTCGTGCGGACGATCAGGCGCTCCATCTGGAACATGGGCGATGCCCCGCTCATCATGGTCCCGCGTCCCTCCGCGTCCTTGCTCCCCACCATGATCTCGGACCCGGCCCTCTCGCAGCCCTCGTCCCACCTGAAGGTAATGGTCGCCCTCAGCAGGGTCAGCGGGCGCTTTCTCACCCCGAGGAAACGGACGAAAGCCTCCAGGTCATCAAAGTAGAAGGAGTGCCCGGAGTCCAGGACCGCATAGGAAGCGGGCCGGCTCCCTCCCATCCCTCCCAGGTCCCGCAATGCGTGCAGCATCAGGGTGGTCTTGCCCATGCCTCCCGAACCATGAAGCAGGACGCCCCGGTCCCCGGACAGCAGACGGCCGCTCAGGCTGCTCTTCTCCGCCTTACGCCCGAACAGCAGGTTGTGCCTCGCCAGCTCGGCGTCCAGCTCCCTAAACGAGCGCATCTCCCTCCATCTCCCCGCTGAGGAACGCCCTCAGGCTCCTCAGCAGCGCTCTGATCGTCATCCCACTCTTCTCCGGTGCACCGAGGTAACGGTCGATCCAAGCGACCGTCTCCCGCAGGTACGTCTCCTGGCCCCCTTCGGAGAAGACATCGTATACCTCCCGCTTGAACCGGCCGGCGTCGTCCGGTTCCAGCAGGTTACCCATAACGCCCTGGTTGATGCCTGCGCGCACGGCCACGAACGCCTTCTTCCAGTCTCGGTCCGAGAGGCCGAAGACGGTCGCCAGGAACCTTTCCGAGATCTCCCTGGCATCGCCGTTCAGCGTGGATATGAGGCCGAGGCTCTCGCCGGGCATGCTCTTTCGTTCCATGACCGAGCGGAACCGCCTCTCGTGCTCACCGGAGAACCTCTCAGCTATGCCGTTCCTCTCGGCAATGTCGGCCTTGTTGAGCAGCAGGTACATCTTCTTCGGCAGGTCCAGGTCGAAGTATCCCAGGTTCTCGACCTCGTCCATGAACCTCGAGAGGACGTCCTCGAAGGCCTGGAGGTCCCTGGACGCATCGTACCCGGGCTCGTACGACCACATGAACAGCAGGTTGTAGTCGACCGGCCGATCGAGGAATAGCCGCTTCCTCAGCTCCCGGACGGACACCGTCAGCTGCTGGCCCAGCAGGCGATAGTCCTCCGAGCCGGCGGTGTCCATCCAGCACAGGGTGATCTTCATCCTTCCGTCGAACAGCGGGACGGTCACATCCCGGAAGATATGGCCGACCACGAACGCCGTGCTCTTGGGATCGATCTCCTCGCTGAGCCCGCGGTTCGCCGCATCCTCGCGAAGAATGTCGTAGCACCTCCGCAGGAAGGTCGTCTTCCCCGAACCGCCCATCCCCACGACGACCAGGCCGGCGAGGTCCATCTCCCTGGCCCGGTCGAACCTCTCCGACAGCGCCCGGTAGTCGGCGAACGCTGGAAGGAAGGAGGCGATGAAGTCGCTGCGGAGCCTGAAGCGCACCGGCCCGTTCCTGGAGCCCTGCACCGGCTCCAGTGAGTCGGTGATGCCGCGTATGCAGCATGCCCTCCGAACCAGCTCGCGGTGCATCGTCCTCATCCTCCCGCTCATGTCCTTCTCCCATGGGGAGAGGGCCTTGACCGCCCTCAGCTCCGAGCGTCCCATCTCGAGGCTCAAGGACTCGATGCCGAGCAGCCAGTCCAGGAGCCAGGCGAACGGGAGGATGCGCCCTGTGATGAACGGGTCCCTCGATACCGGCAGCGCATCCCGTGCCTCGCATACGGCGCCCAGCAGCTCCGCGCTCCGGGGGGATGTCTGCAGGCAGACCACTGCGCCCCCCTCGCCCGAGGGTCCCAGGTCCTCCGCGAGGGCTCCCGCATGCGCCCTGGTCCCGCGTTCGAGGATGTGCTTCTTGAGCATGTTGGTGAGCTGCCCGAACTCCACATCCTCCATCAGGGCGGCCTTGGCCACCTCGTAAAGGTAGCGGTCGATGTCGAAGCCATCGAGCTGCTCCAGCTCCCTCTCGATGCGGTCGGTCTCCCTTCCGATCTCGGTGTCGCGGACCTGCCTCTGCTTCTCGGTCAGCGAAGCGTTGGCGGCGACCTGCCTGCGAGTGCGCTCCCACCCCTGAAGGGCGGTGGAGAGCTCGCCGCGCATGGCAGAGACCTCTCCGTCAGCGAAGGCGGAGAGCAGGTCCGCCCCCAAGAGCAGCCGGGCCCTCTGCTTCCCGGCCGGATAGATGAGGCAGGCCTGCCGGTCGGCATTCCATGCAAGGACGCCATCGGCAATGATGGCCGTTTGGATCGCTGTCTCCGTCAACCTCCGCTCACCAGTGGTTCTTATGGGATTTAAGGATAAAATAGGTCCGCATCGGAGAGGGCCTCGGGCTGATCGCCCTGGAGCTCATGGCAGTGGGCCGAAGGAGGTACGTCCCAGGGCTAGCTATCAATAAACGACATTTGTATCCCTCTCCCTTTATACTACTACTCAGCTCTGACGCTCGTGATCCTACACATAACATCTCCTTCCAGGGACGAGGACACCAAGGCGATGTATGACAGGTTCATGGCCGAGGACTACAGCCCGTTCTTCTTCGGCGACCGGGTGCTCGGATTCGTCGTGGGCGCGAGGCTAGACGACGATGGCTATGTCCTCACCGTCAACATCACCGATCAGTACGCCTTCGACCACTTCAGCGACCTGGACAACAAGAGGGCGGTCAGGACGAGCGTCGAGCGGGCAGTGGCCTGAGAATTCTTCGCGCCACCGCAACGTACCCCTTTCTGCTTCTCAAGCGGGAACTTCTGGACCGAATGGCTAATATCTTAGTTGATAGTCCTACGACGGTTGAGGGGATGGGAACACCTTCGACTATCCGAGGCAACGAGCAAAGTGGAAACTAAACAGCAATGAGCTCGGGGCGTTCAAGCTGGTGATCCTGGTCGGATCGATATCCCTTCTCGCGGACATGACCGCGGATGGCTACTACAGCGTGGTAGGCACCTACCTGGGCTCGCTGGGCGCCACCGCCGCCCTGATCACCATCATCACCGGCATCGCCGGGCTGGTGGCCTACACTCCCCGCCTCGCCTCGGGTTGGTACTGCGACCACGCTCATCACTACTGGCGGATGCTCGGCGCGGGCCTGCTCATCAATTTCATCGCCGTGCCCATGCTCGCCCTGGCCGACCACTGGGAGCTGGCCTTCGGGCTCATCATCTTCCAGCGGGTGGGTCAGGCGCTGCGCGCCCCCGCCCGGGACGCCATCATCTCGCACGCGGCCAAGGGCATGGGGGGCGTCGGAAGGGCGTTCGGCATCCACGAGGCCATGAGCGATGTCGGCTCCATGATCGGCCCGATCATAGTCGCCCTCATCCTTCAGAGGGGCCTGGGGTTCGGCGCCGCCTTCAGCATAATGATCATACCTGCGTTCCTGGCGATCGTCATCGTTCTTCTGGCGAGACGATGGTACCCCTACCCCATGGGGCTGGAAGGGCTCTGCGTCCCGGAGAATGCGAACAGGACGAGGGGCAAGCTGCCGAAGCTGTTCTGGGTGTACCTGCTGGCGGCCGGCCTGCTGGCCGCGGCCTTCATCGACTTCCCCCTGATCTCGTACCACCTTGTCGCCGGTGATCACCTCCAGACCTATTGGATACCGGTGCTGTACGCGGTGGCGATGGGGCTGGACGCGCTGAGCGCGCTTGTGCTGGGCCACTACTTCGACCGCCTCGGAATGAAGGCGATCGTCGGGGTGTTCTTCCTGTCCATTTTCTTCGTTCCCCTGGTGTTCGACAGGGACCTGACAATGATGTTCCTGGGCATCGTGCTATGGGGTGTCGGCCAGGGCGCCATGGGCTCCATCCTCAGGGGGGCCGTCTCCGATCTCGTGCCGGCGGACCGCCGGGGAGCAGGCTTCGGGCTGTTCTCCACCACCTTCGGGATCATGTGGTTCCTGGGCAACTCGATCGCCGGCGTACTGTACAGCATCAGCATTCCCCTCATGGTGATGGGGTCGGTCCTCGTGCAGCTTCTGGCCGTGCTCCTGTTCGCCTTCATCGACAGGCAGGCAGGAAAGAGGCCCCAGGCAGTCAGAGGGAGCGGAAAGGGGATCGAATGGTCGTCCAAGAGCCGCATGATGAGAAAAATTAATAGTTGACTATAAATATTAGTTCATCAGTTAAATTCTCCCCGTGGGGCGAAGTCGGGGCGCAACCTCCGCGGCGATCATCGCCGCTATGCTTCTGATCGTACTAGTGCCAGTGAACGAAAGCGAAGCTTCCGAGCCTACGGTCGTGTTCTCCACCGATTTCGAGGGCATCGGTATTTTCATCTCCGACTGGGCGCCGCTGGGCTGGTCCCGCGGCGACTATGCCCCGGGTCATGAGGACGACCTGTGGTGCCGTGCCAACCAGCAGGTCCTGGCGGAACTGTCCGACGCCGTCGGATATACCATCAGCGCGCACTCATCGGTATCGGCGCTCTATGGGGCCAAGATGGGCACCAATCATAACAACGGAGCGAGGAACATCGACAATGGCTACCCCGATCCAGGTATGGACTCCTGGGTCCGATACGCTCCGCCCAACGCGGCCAGCTACGACGGCATGACGCTCACCTTCTGGTACTGGGCGAAGACGGAGAGCGCGAGCTACCAGGGAGAGCTGAACGATCTCCTGTTGGTCAACATCAACGACGGGACGAGCATAAAGACGGTGTGGAGGCAGCCGTCCCCGGACAGCCAGGGCTGGCGTATGGCGACGATCGACCTGCCCGCCGGCACCGTATGGATGGAGTGGGAGTTCAAGACCAGCGAGACGCCGTCGGGCCACTACCCGGGAGTGCTCATAGACGATATGACGGTCACTGCTGGAAAGGTCCTGCCCGGGCCGCCGACCTCCCACGTCAGCGGCATGAGCGCCTACTACGGCAGCAGGAACGTCCAGGTGCCGGTTGGCGTGAGCGATGCCGACAGGATCTCCCTCTACTACCGCCAGGGAGCGGGCGATTGGACGATGTATGTCGACCCCTCCCATCCCACCGGGCTGTTCGAATATTTCACCATACCGTTCCAGGCGCCCGGTGACGGCCGGTTCGAGGTATTCTCCATCGCCAGCAACGATACGTACACCGAACCGCTCAAGACGGCGGCGGAGGCATCGTTCTATGTCGACACCGCCGCTCCGACGGTCAGGATCACCGCCCCGACCCCAAGCTCGATGTTCGGCAGGGGGACGGTCACGGTGGAGTGGACGTCCGGCGACACTGGTTCGGGGGTGGCGCTCACCGCCGTCATGATCGATGACAGGGGGTTCACGAACGCCACCGGGACCTCGTACACCTTCTCGTCGCTGTCCGAAGGTAAGCATACCGCCACGGTCCTGGTGAACGACCGGGCGGGCAATACCGCCAGGGCGTCGGTCACGTTCACGGTCGATCTGACCGCCCCGACAATGACCTTCTCCCCGACCGGCGCCGGTGTCGATCGGACCTCTCCGATCACGGTGTCGTTCCAGGACAAGGTCGACAAGGCATCCATAGGCATCACCGTGGAGGGCGTCACCGGATCGCTGTCGTGGGACGGCGACACCGCCAAGTTCATTCCCTCCTCCACCCTCGCACCGAGCACCACGTACAGCGTTATCGTGACGGGCAGGGATGCCGCCGGCGATGCGTTCAACGAGTCCTGGTCTTTCACCACCGCGGAGGACCGCGGCAGCATCACGGGCACGGTGCGCGATGGCAGTGGGAACGCGGTCGCCTTCGCCACCGTCAGGCTGAGCAATGGCATGAGCACCGTGACGGACGAGAACGGACATTTCGAGCTCGCCAACGTGACCTCCGGCAGTTATACCCTGAACGTTGGCAAGGAGGGCTATGGAGCCATAACCAGCAATGTCGTGGTAACCGCTTTGCATTCCGATGAGCTCGGGACGCTGAGCCTAGGTAAGAGCACTGGGAGCGTTCCTCTGACATACTATGCCGTCGCGGCGATGGCCCTCATAGTGCTGGCGGGGCTCGGCGTCGTGAATTACCTGTCGCGGCGCAAGAGGTAAGGAGCGACAAGGCCGCCCCATGCCTCGCTCCCCTGCCTTAATCCTACAGTTCGAAGGATACCCGCCCAGCTGGATAGGGGCGATCGGAGGAAACCCAGGGCTTCGAAGACACTACTTGTACGGCCCTACCGGCTGGGCGGTGATGTATCAACATTTTTTTCGTTGATAAAACTTATGTCAATAATTAGCATGATATGAACTAACACGTGACCGATGAGGGCCGTTTCGCTCCGATCCACCTCACCTGGCGATGGCCGTCCCGTGAACGGTCCGACTGGGGGGCGTCTCCGCCCCGTTCACCGCCATTCCTCGATATGCATCTCCTACTGCTCCATGGTTAGATCGAGCAGGCGGACGCCTAAGACGTATTGCACCGCCACACCGAACGCCGTCCCGGCGGCCGGGAAGATGCGCCCTGGTAACTTCGATGTCAGGGTAGCGTTGATCACGGCCAGCAGGGCGCTCACCGCCGTGATGATGATCGCATGGGCGATCATGCCCTTCCTGGCATCCCTTATCTCCAGCCCCCTGCTCCGTCCCATGTACCCATCCACCTCCATGTTCTTCATTTTCTAGGCCTCCATCATGGCGACCTAACCTGTCGCTTTTCTGCCGAGCGCCCCCGCCCTGTTCATATGTGGGTCGATCGGACGGTTGACGGAACGGCACGGAAAAGAGGGCCGGAGGACGATGTGTCAACCGGCGGGTTAACGTAGCGTGGCGAGGAACGATGTCTGGTCATCAGGCGTTCGGACGGCCGAGAGATATATTGTCAAGCAGCCCCTCCTTCCACATGTCGAAGAAGCATCCCTCGCAGATCGAGCGAGGACCCATCGAGGCGAAGAGACCCTTGGCCTTGAGCTCGTCGACGAGCGCGGTGATGCCCTTGGGAGTGCGCTTCCGCACCGTCGCGATCACCAGGTCGGGAAGATTGGCGAAGCTGGACAGGAAGACCACGCTCCCCGCGTACTTGCGGTACAGCATGTTCATGGCCGCCTGCTTATCCCCACCCTGGGCGATCGTCGCCATCGACCCTCGATCACCGTGGTCGCCGAGACATGGGTCCAGCACCATCGCACAGTTATCTCGGCGGTGATACTGGAGGGAGCAGGTTTTATAATTACGGGCGGTTGTCCCAACCTAGGCGGTCAGATGTCGGGGACCGAGGACGTCGCCGAGCCGACCGCATGCCGGGGTGCCAGAGCATCAATGGAGCGGACCGCAAGTCCACGTTCGAAGGTGCAACTCCTTCCCCCGGCCCCACTTCTATCACTCCACTGTTGGCCCGCGTACCGGCCATAATGCTATCCTGTAAAAATCGCTGCTGGATGACGAGGGGGCCGTCATGCGTATGGCTCTGCCCTCGAAGCATGGCGTCAGGCATGGCCGCGATCCCCTGGGCCCCATGGCGCCCGCATGATCGCCGGCAACAGCGTCCGCTTCATGATCGAGCCGGAAGCGGGGAGACCACAGCAAAGATGAGACGCCCTCAAGCCTCGGGAGGTCACAGCCCGAGCTCGCCCGAGACCTTCTTCAGGCCTTCCACCGCGACCTCGAGGAACTCATCACGGGACATGCCCAGTTCCTCGCACCTCATGATCCGCTCCCTGCTGACGCCCTTGGCGAAGTCCTTGTTGCCGAACTTCTTCCTCAGCGAGCTTACCTGCACATCGGCGAGCTTCCTGGACGGCATCACGAGCGCGCAGGCTATGACCAGCCCAGACGCCGCGTCCGCCGCGATCAGGGCGTTCTTGAACCTGCTGTCCACGGGTACGCCGGTCGCCTCGTGGTTGTGGGCCATGATGACCTCGATGAGCTCGTCGTCCACGATGCCGGCGAGGAGCTCTCTCGCCTTCAGGGTGTGGTCTTCCATGCCGGAGCATACCTCCAGATCTATGTCATGAAGGATCCCGGCCAGCTCCCATCGGTCGGCGTTCTCGCCAGAGCGGGCGGCGATCTCTCGCATGATCGCTCCCACCGCCACCATGTGCTTGATGTTGCTCTCCTTCTTCACGTGCTCGTGCACAAGCTGAAGCGCCTCTTCCCTGGACGGCATCCTCTTCCCGCCATCCCGTATGCTGGCCAGCGGATATAGAGCATTCCCTTTTGCTCGCGGACATAGTATAAGAAGTCCCTGGATGATACTGTTCTCGGAAGGTGGAGGGGTGAGCATATACATCGACCCGACCGCAGTGCTGATCGGCAACTTCGAGATCGAGGACGGGGTCAGCATATGGCCCTACGCGGTGATCAGGGCCGACCATGACCGTGTGGTGATAGGTGAAGGAAGCAACGTCCAGGAGCACGCCGTGCTGCATGTGGACACTGGCTTCCCGACGCTCATCGGGAAGAACGTGACCATCGGCCACGGGGCGATCATCAACGGTGCGAGCATCGGCAACTACTGCATCATCGGGATGAACTCGACCGTGGTGGAGGGGGCGATCATAGGGGACGACTGCATCATCGGGGCGAACGCGGTCATCACCGGGAACATGATCATACCGCCCGGTTCTGTCGTCGTCGGGGTCCCCGGGCAGATCCTCAGGTCCAACGACCCGTCAGTGCACGACCGGGCGGAGTGCAACGCCCGCGCCTACCACTTGCTGCGGGACGAGCACCTCAGAGGCATCTACCGACGCTACGACGGCAGGTCGCTCTGATCGGACAGTGAACGGCCTGCGGTCTGGCCGGCTCCGGTCCCTTCAGAGAAAAGAGAGCATCAAGGGAAAAATACATGTGGGACGGCGGGGAAAGAATGAATTGTCGGAGCGTTGATCATGCCTATGGAACCAATGACGGAAGACCTGGAGATGTCGGCCCTCGACCACTGGGAAGACATCATCGAGCGCATTGTAGGAGGGGACCCGGTGGTCTTCCTAAACTATGACGGAACGCTCACTCCGATCGTCGACGTCCCGTCCCAGGCGGTCATCTCGGACAGCATGCGGGGCACCTTGCATCGCCTGGCCTTGCTCTGCCCGGTGCTGCTGGTGAGCAGCCGGGACGTCCACGATCTGCGAACGAGAGTGGGCCTGAACGAGCTATATTATGTAGGGAGCCACGGCCATGAGGTCCTCGGACCGTACGGGCAGTACGTGGAGGACCAGGGGGAGATGTACCTTCCCTCCCTGGACCGGGCGGAAGAGGAGCTGAGGTACGATATCGGCCATATAAGGGGGGCGCTGGTAGAGCGGAGGCGCTTCAACGTCGCGCTTCACTATCGCCTCGTGGACCGGCAGAATCTTCCAGGAGTTATGGCCGTCTTCGAAAAGATCGCCCGGCGGCACCCTGACCTCAAGGTCACCACGGGCAAGATGGTCTTCGAGCTCTGCCCGGACACGGGCTGGAACAAAGGGAACGTTGTAGATCCCATCATCAGCGTGCTTGGCATCGTGAAGACCGCTGTGCCGCTCTACATCGGTGACGATATCACCGATGAGGATGCGTTCAAGGCCATCGGCGATCGCGGGATCACCATCTTGGTCAATGATGGCGAGCGGGAGACGGCGGCGCAGTACAGGCTAACGGACCACCTGGAAGTGCAGCAGTTACTGGAGCAGCTCACCGAGGCGCTAGAGGCCATACAGGAGCGCGCGTAGGGAGCCTGGAAGCTTCGCGAACGGCCCGTTGACGCGGTCCAAGGGAGGCCAGGCCGCTCACTTGAGCTCGACGATGATGAGCTCCACATCGGTATCGTCGATGTTCATCACCTCGTGCGACTGGGCCTCCATGAAGATCGCTTTGCCCTGGACCAGTTCCATGGTGTCCGCCTTCCCCGTGGGATAGGCCATTTCGACCCTGCCTCCCTTCAGGACGTAGACCACATGGTCGGGATGAGAATGTATCGCTGCCTTTTCGCCGGGCCTGAGGTATCCTCTGATCACTCGAACCCGGTCGTTCTCCATCAGGAGCTCTACCACATCGGCGGCCACCTTCAGCGGGTCCATCAGCTCCCGCTCTTCCTGCGCTGATCCCATGATCTCGCCATCCACACGAGGCCGCTACACGGCCCCATCATTTCCTGGGACCGAACGATATTAATATGTTGGCAATTCCCAGGCGACGGGACGTGCCAGCCGGGACCTATTGTCTCGTGATGCCCGAGGGCGGTAACGAGTTGGGCCATGGTGCCACCGCGATCGCCGAGGACGATCGGCTCGATGCTACGAGCGCTCAGGGGACGAGGGCCAACAACATCGGTCCTCAGTCCTCCCTCCACTTGAACAGCTTCACCGCGGCGATGAAGAAGATCGCTGTCAGCACCGCGACCACTGCCACGTCGACCAGCGCCCCGGCCACGTTCTCATACACCATGACGTTGTTCAGCCCTTCAATGATGTAGAACAGCGGCAG
Organism: uncultured Methanomassiliicoccus sp.; assembly: GCA_964426205.1. Lineage (GTDB taxonomy): Archaea > Thermoplasmatota > Thermoplasmata > Methanomassiliicoccales > Methanomassiliicoccaceae > UBA6. Next base: position 29,149 of record CAYRPG010000018.1, read on the forward strand.
CACGTGAGCGATGTTCTGCAGGTACTCGGGCATGATGCTGATCGGGAAGAAGGTGCCCGACAGGAACATCATCGGGAAGGTGACGATATTGCCGACCACGCCGGCGGTCTCGGGGTTCTTGGAGACCGTCCCGACGAGCATGCCTATCGAGGCGAAGAGCATGGGGCCGATGATGAGGAACGGTATGATCCATACCGTCAGGACGATATGCGCGTCGAAGGCCGCGACCCCAACGATGACCATCAGGAGGAACGAAATGGATGAAAGGACGACATACCACAGCACCTTGGACGCGAGCCACTCCATCTTGGTCAGCGGGGTGAGGCTGAGCTGCTTGAACAGCTTGGTCTTCTTGTACTCCGAGGAGATGTTGACCAGGGAGAACATGGGGCTGACGAGGATCGAGAAGCCGATCAGCCCGGGGATCAGGAAGTCTATGTACTTGTCCTGTTGGGAGTTGACCGTCGCGCTCTCCACCCCTATCACGCTGGTCCCGTTGAACCGCTGCAGGTTGAAGTAATTGGCTACTCCCTCGACCGTCCCGGAGACGATGCCGCTCGTGCTCGAGGTCGGGTTGCCGTAGACGGTGATGTCAACGGGTTGTGCAGCAAGGTAGTTCGCTGAGAAGTTCGCCGGGATGACCACGCCGTCGGATGCCGAATGGTCCGCCAGGTACTTCACGAAGTCCTCCGAGGGCGAGACCATAACGATCTTGAGGGTCCCGGAGCTGTTGAGCGCGTCGATGAACTTGGACGATATGTCCATCCCCGGGACCGTTGCAGTGTTCTGGTCCTGCACATACACCGTGATCTTGCCCGAGGATGTCCCGGAGAAGATGGCCCCGAAGATCAGTATGAGGATGACCGGGAATATCAGGCCGAAGAAGAGGCCAACGCGGTTCCGCATGTACCCACGGCTGTAGACCTTGAAGTCGGCCAGGATGCGCTTTCCGCTGAAACGGCGGCTGGAACGGGGCTCAGCCATCCCTGTTGCCCCCTATGAGCTCACCGCTCTCGTCCACCTCTCCCCTCACCAATCTAATGAACACATCATCGAGGCTGTCGCGGCGGGTGCGTATCTCGCCCCACTCCATCTTCGAGAGCTCGGCCGCCTCCAGCGCGGCCAGGGCATCGTTCTTGTGCCTCAGGGCGATGCTGATGGTGGTGCCGTCGTGCTCGACGTCCAGGCCGGTGCTCTCCCTGATGAAGCTGGCGAGCTTCTCGCTGCCCTGTATCTCCAGTCTCTCGCCGGAGCCGTGCTGGGTGATGATCTCCTCCACCGTGCCCATGGCCACGATGCGCCCGTGGTTCATGATGGCCACGCGGTCCGAGAGCTGCTGCGCCTCGTCCAGGTAATGGGTGGTGAGGATGATCGTCTTCCCCTGGGCTTTGAGGCCCTTGATGACCTCCCAGATGGTCCTCCTGGCGTTGGGGTCAAGGCCGGTCGTCGGCTCGTCCAGGAACAGCAGTTCCGGGGAATTGACTAGCGACAGCGCCAGGCCGGTCTTCTGCTTCTGGCCGCCCGAGAGGTTCTCGAACAGCGTCTTCGCGGAATCCTCGAGCAGCACCGTCCTCAGGATCTTGTCGGCGTCCGCCTCCACCCCGAAGAGGCTGGCATAATAGATGATGGCCTCGCGGGGAGTGGTCTTGTCGAAGAAGTTGAACCCCTGAGGGATCACCCCGATCATGTTGTGCAGGTGGTACCCATTGTCCCAGGGATCGAGGCCGAGCACGCGGGCCTCGCCGCCGTCCTTTTTCCTGAGACCCTCTAGGATCTCGATGGTCGTCGTCTTCCCCGCCCCGTTGGGGCCGAGCAGCCCGAAGACCTCGCCCTCCTGGACGCTGAACGATATGCCGTCCACGGCGTTGATATCACCGTAGTGCTTTCTCAGGTCCTTCACTTCGATGGGCATCATGGACTATCGCCGGCCCTCGAGGAGCCGTGCCCTCGCTCCCTTGCTCTCATCCTACTTCCCATACTGCGATGAGCGATAATATTAACGTTTGTAAATCAACCGCCGCACCCCGACCGTCGCATCGAGTGCCGATGATGCACCGTACCGGGACCGGCCTGCCCGCTCCCGCAAGATGCGTGACCGCGCTTCCCGCCGCGTTGCTGGACATCGCTCAACGCTTCCTACGCACGAGCAGGAAGGCGGCCACCAGGGCTGCTGCTGCCAGCCCCGCGATCCCGATGATGCCTATCGGTACGGACGGTGAGCTGCCGCCGTCGGTCTGCTTCTCCGGTGCCGAGGCTAGGTGGGCGGCGACCGTATCGGTCGGCGCGCTCGCGCCATTGCCGTTCACGGCCACGACCTTGTAGTATAGGGTATCGCCGTCCTTCACCGCGCTGTCGACGTACGAGGTATCGTTAACCGTGGCGATGCTGACCATGCTGCCGCCGTCGTTACCGCGGTAGATCATGTAACCGGTGATGATCGAGCCTCCGTCATCTGCCGGAGCGCTCCAGCTCAGCTCCACCAATTCGTTCATCGTCCTCGCGGTCAGGTTGGTGGGGTTGGCGGGGACCGATGGCTGCTTGCTGGGCTGGGCGTCCACGATCTTTGCGTACTTGAGGTGATCGCCGGCACTGTCCGAGGCGATGTAACAGATGTGGGCGCTACCGTTGCCCTCAACGGTCAGGGATGCATAGGGGCTCGAGGACCCGAGGCCGTCCACGACCTGTCGGCTCCAAGAGCCGTTCGCATCGGTCGCGTACACCAGCTCGTTGTTCTCGAACGCCCTGTAGCATACGTGCACGACGCCCCGTCCGTCGATGGCTATGGAGCTGCCGGTGACGTAGCCTCCGAGCTCGATGACCTCGGTGCTCCACGAGCCGCCGGCATACACGGCATGCTTCAGGTTCACCTGACCTTTCGAGGGGCTGGTCGACATGAGGATGTGCGGATGCCCGTCAACATCCACAGCGATCGAGCATTGACCGCCCATCCTGACCACGTCCTCGATGTTCTGGGTGCTCCACGAGCCGCCGGCGTTCGTGCTGTACTTCAGAGGCAGACCGCCGATCCCGCTCTGCGAGCATATGTGGACCGTGCCGTCCGTGCCGACAGCTATAGCGTTATAGTATCCGGACTGGCCGGTGTCGACTATCTCGGTGCTCCACGAGCCGCCCGTGTTGGTGGCGTACCTCAGGTTGTCGTTCTCGTACGAGCCCCCGGTGTGGTAGCTTATGTGAACGTTGTCCCGGCCATCGACAGCGATCGAGGTCTGCCCCGAGACGTACCCCGCATCGATGACCCGGTTGCTCCATGAGCCATCCTCGTTCGTCGCGTACATGAGGTCCGGAGACTCGTTCAGGTACCTGCCCACGTAGGCGACGTGGGCGTGACCCTTGGGATCCGTGGCAATGGCGCACACTGGCCCAGCCAGGAGCGGACCGGCGATGGTCTGGGTGCTCCACTCGCCCCCGGCGTTGGTCAAGTACATGAGGCTGCCGTTGTCCTCGTCATAATAACAGATGTGCACTATGCCGAGGCGGTCCAACGCCACATGGCAGTCCGATGCGTTGCCCTGAACGTCGATCGTCTGGACGGTCGTGGTCGGCAGGGATGCGGATGCCGCCCCCTGCAGCGATATGAACGGCACCATAAGCGCCATCGACAGCACGATCACTGCGAACGGAAGGCGGGAGCTCGTTCCAGCACCGCCGGTCCGTACACTGATCATGCAAGTACGTTCGGATTTCCGCGATTTTTCAGCAATGTTGTTCATGACCGGCTCCCCCCGAAGCCCGATCTTGAGCTTGTGGTTTAAATTAAATTGAGTTAGATAATAAAGCGACCATGCCCTATTTAATCCTCTCTGCGGCCGGCCGCTCACTATCACCCGGGTCCTCCCGGGCCTGCCAGGATTATCATGACCGCTATTAAAGAACGATGCTGGCCGCTCTACGCGGCAGGAATTCTCACTTTCGGGTACCTCTCACCAAAAAAAGGAATAACCGGCCTGGCCCATTCTATCGGTAGGGGAGCCAATGAAAACACAGCACTACGTCATGAGGACCATCCCATGCCCGGGATGCGGACACCCTCAGGACATCAAGTTCAAGCTCCACGAGGTCCAGGTCGTCGAGAGGTGCGAGGCCTGCGGCAAGGTCGCCACTTTCGAGAGGAGCCTGTCGGTGACCGAGGCGTGGAAAGCGGTCCAGTGACAGCATCGCAGCGGTGGCGTCCTGACAGGTGCTCCGGCCTACTCGCCCTCCTGCTCGCCCTTGATGGGGATGGTGAAGTAGAACGTTGAGCCGTTCTTGCCGTCAGAGTCCACCCAGATCTCGCCACCGTGCCGCTCCACGATCTTCTTGCATATCGCCAGCCCGATGCCCGTCCCGGGATACTGGTCCCTCGAGTGCAGACGCTGGAACATCCTGAACAGGCCGGACTGGTAGCGCGGGTCTATGCCGATCCCGTTGTCCTTGACGGAAAAGACGCACACATCGCCGACCGTGCTCGCGGAGACCTCCACGACCGGCGGTTCGGCCCCGTGGAACTTGATGGCGTTGCTGATGAGATTGGTCAGCAGCTGCCGCATCTGCGCCTCGTCGGCCGTGATCGCGGGCAGGGGGTCGATGATCAGGCTGGCCCCGGTCGACCTTATCATCAAGGCGAGGCCGTCCTTCACCACCCTGGCGACCCGGTCCATGTCCACACGGACGAGCTCATCCCGCTTCATCTCCAGCTTCGAGTACTCGAGCAGGTCGTTCACCAGCTGCCTCATCCGCTCCGCTCCCTGGCATGCGATCTGCATGTACTCCCTGGCCTGGGGGCTCAGCTCGCTGCTGCACCTCTTCTCGAGAAGCTCGATGTACAGGGTGATCATGCGCAGCGGCTCCTGCAGGTCGTGCGAAGCGACGTAAGCGAACTGCTGCAGTTCGGCGTTCGAGCGCTCGAGCTGTTTCGAGTACTCCTTCAGCTCCCTCTCGAACCTCTTGCGCTCACTGATGTCTATGAACGATGCTACGCTTCCCCGTACCCTGCCCTCGCTGTCGAACAGCGGGATGGCGTCGCCCAGCAGGGTGATCCTCCTGCCGCCCGGGAACTGGATCTCCATCTCGAAGTCCCGCACCTCGATCCCCTTCAGGGTGGCCACCTGCATCGGCAGGTCCTTGGGAGAGACCCCGACCCCGCCGCTGAAGAAGCTCCAGGTCGTATTGACCTCGCTCCCGGAGGATGTCCCGGCGGAGACGTTGTCGCCAGCTTTTGAGCCCAACAGACGATCGCCCGCCCGGTTGCCGGTGATCACGCGGCACTCCGGGTCGTGGGAGACCCATACCGCCAGGGGCACCGAGTCCATGAGGGCCTCGAGCTCCTCGGCGTGCCGGCGGGCGACCTCGGCGTTCTCCTCCGCCCTACGCCTGGCCTGGTTGACGCCGGTGATGTCCAGCGATGAAGCGATGAACGTCCTACCGTTCAAAGGGGCGAAGTAGCTCCGAACGCTGGCCTCCAATGGCCTGTAGAACGACTCACGGGTGACCGGCTTGTTGGCGGACCTCATGGCCCGGATGATCGGAAGATGCATGGTCAACATGTCGTCGCCCAGGACCTCCCTCACCGTTCTCCCGACGATCGCCGCCCTGGACCGGCCGAGGGACCTCAAGAACGTCCTGTTGACGTCGTCGAAGATGGCCTCGACCACCTCCCCCTTCTCGTCAAGGACGTACCGCATCAGCGCCACAGCCTCCTGGGAGTTCTGGAACAGGGACCTGTAAAGCGCCTCGGCCGTGCCGAGCCTGGTCTCGATATCCCTGCGATCACTGACGTCCCGGAAGGTCACCACGGTGCCGCCGAGCCTCCCGTCATCATCGAGCATCGGCCTGGCAGTGATGGAGATCCATGACTCCGATCCGTCCCGACGAAAGAAAGGGGCCTCGCAGCTCTCAGCTCCCCCTTCCACATCGATGTCGGGGAACCCGAACTCCTTGAGCGCCATGCCGATGATGTCCTCCGGCGCGCGGCCGAGGACCTCCGCACCGCTCCTGTTGGCATGTTCCACCCTCCCGCCGATATCCAGTACCAAGATGCCATCGTCTGTCAGATCGAACATCTGCTCAAGCCTATCGGGCGGCACATGGTGTCTCAGGTCCTTCCCCCCTGGCGGGCACTGTAGTGGTATTGTAATTTATTCTCTAAATAAACAATCGTTTTTATGAACGGCCCGAGCGGGAGGTCGTTCACACCGTTCCCTTCCTTCCTGGGCTGTGAACGCTATTGGTCAGAGCAGCTCCATCCGCCATCATATAAAGAAAAGATAAGAAGTGGTTTGGAAGGGGTTTACGGTGGAAGAATCGAACGGCGTGAGGGAAACACGCGTCCTATTTTTGAGGAGGGTATCACCTTTGATCTGCGGGCACGGTCGTCCCTGCGACAATCACCTCCCTAGGTAGCGCCTCCTTGGGCGGGGCTTCGGTCTTTATGAAGTCGGCGTCATCGTTGAACAGCTGATCGTCAGCAAGGGTGCCCCTGGTCGCCCGGAGGATCCCACCGGTGATGGCGCCGGTCACCATGGTGATGATGACGACTCCGATCGCGGCGATGGCATTGGTAACGCTGCCAATGATGATCGCAGCGGAAAGGGCGCCTATCCATCCACCCACCCCGTGCAGGTTGTGGACCCCCATGACATCCAGTGCGCCGATCCTCTTCGTCAGCCAGGGCTGCAGGTAGATGAAGCAGAGCGCAGAGATCGCACCGGCGATGAGACCGATGATCAGGGCTCCCCACTGGTTCACCGAGAGCAGCGGTGATCCGATGGCCACCGGACCCGCCAGCATAGCATAGGTGTAGATCAGCGGGTTGACCTTCTTCTGTACGAGCTGGCATATGACATAGGTGGTTATTATCGACCCTATCCCGGCCATATAGCAGGTGATCATGCCCCAGGTGACCTGGTCCGCCGGAAGCAGGGAGGTCACGAAGGATGGCCAGAGCATCCACAGGAGCATGGACGCCAACCACACGAAGGTAACGCTATGGGTGGTGGTGTACATGGGCTCATGGAATGCCCTTTTCTCTCGTATGGCCAGGATGACCCCCATGCCAAAGTACGCAGCGCACATGTGCACGAGGATCGATCCGCCTGGATCGACAACGCCCTCAAGGTAGGTGAACATGAACCATTGTATAAAGGCAAACATCGGTCCAAATATGGCCCCGACCAATAGGTACTGCCACATCTTCACCGTTCCCAAGAACATCCCTATAGCTATGACCACGGTGATCGAACATATGACCCCCATGATCATTAGGGACTGGTTCCAGGCCTGGTTGAAATATAGTTCCTCGACCGCCATGTAGGTTAGGAAGCTGGTGGCCGTCACGAGCAGAACGGCAAGAGCGACGCCCCACTCGAACTTCCGGATGAACATCATCAGGAAGGCCACTAGCATGAGCATGAACCATATGTCCATGTTCTTGGCGTATCTATCCATCTCATCCGAGACCAGTGACTGGTCGGGGGTCTCTCCCGGCTCCCCGGTGGGGGTCTTCAGATTCTCCCCGAACGCGGAGGCGTGGCCAATGGGCACCAGTGTCAGTGCTAAGCACGCTAATATCAATACAACTCCGATTTTAGTTCCTACTCTCATATCCCGATCTCCTCCTGTTAGCCATCTTTTCTGGAAAATAAAAAAGGAAAAAAGGGGTTTGGGATATTGGGCTTACTTGATCGCTAGACCCAGCCCCCTCAGGGTCTTGACCGCGTTGTCGTAGATCTGCAGGTACTCATCGGTGGGCTTCACGGTCTTGACATCGTAGCACTCCTGGAAGCGCTTGCCTGCGGGTGGCTTATGATAGTTGACCTCGTAGGAGCTGACAAGCTTCTCCAGGATCTCGTTCACATCCGAGATCTTCATGCCACAGGTCGCGATGCTGGCCTCACCCATGATCCTGGCCTCCATACCGGTGGTCTTGTCCATGGCCACACCCTTGGCGGCAGCGGAACCGGACAGCAGTTCGCGGCCGGAAGCGGTGTCCACCATGGCCTGAGCAGCGGTCTCCAGGAGACACATCTCGGTGCACGGGCCGGCGATGGGATAGTACTGGTTGGCGATCAGGAGATCGGTGTTGGCATCGATCGCAGCGGCCGCGTGACCGGCGATCTGCAGGGTCTCCCGAGAGGTGGTTATACCCCACCTGATGTGGATCGGTCCGTCCAGGTGGAAGTTGCCGCTGAACAGGGTGAACGAGGCAAGATGGGTTGCCACGTCACAGATGGCGGTCTCTTCGACCCCTCCACAGTACCCTCCGAAGATGGGCATCTGCTCGATCATGATGGTGTCCCCGTTGAGGATCCATCCCGAGAGCATGTTGAGAGCGGCCATGTCGATCTTAAGCTCATTGAGCTGCGAGCACTCGTGAGAGTCGCAGGGCCTGAGGCCTCCAAGAAGGTTCGTAGCGAGACGCCCCGCTGCGGACAGCGGTGTCTCCGGGCCCTATATGGCCATATATGGTCGTCCGGCCCTTATCCTGGCCTCCCTCACGGCCCTGAGCTCAGCGAGCTCGGCCTTGATCTCCCATGGCGTGTTGGTGGTGGCGCTGTGACCCTCGATGGTGGCCATGACGCCGTTGACCAGAGTATCCACGGTAGATTCCTGGGCGTAGCTCTGCATGACTTGAACGAATACCTCCTCGGAGACGGGAGCTCCGGTCGGTCCACCCTGGATTATGGGCTTCCTCCTCTCGTTGCCATGTCTGGGCTCGAAACGGGCAGCATCGCGGTACTCCCCGAGCTGCAGCTTGGTGGGGGTCTTCTTGATCCCTTCCCGCACCTCGTCCTCCGTGACGTGCATTACGCGTCCGAGGTCGGAGTTGTAGAAGCCGGTGGTGACCAGCATGTCCAATCCTGCCTGGAACAGCCGGTTCTTGAGGTCCTTGTCCTCAGGGATCATCTCCTTGCCGAACTTGATGTTGTACTTCTTCTTCATCTCGGCGGCGTTGGTGGGAATGATCTGGTAGTCCCACTCGGCTTCGGTCACCTTCTTGCCCTTCATGAATCGGTCGTACACATCGAAAACTTGTAGTGGTCTTGCAGGTGCCATCTTTTCACCTCACTAGCGCGTTGACCATCTCGACGGCCTCAGCACCTGACGGGCAGTACTTGTCCCCACCGATGCTCTTGACCCACTCCTCGTTCGCGGGAGCTCCACCGAATATGGTCTTGACCTTCACCTTCTCTTCCTTCAGGAGGTCAACGATGTCCTTCTGAACAACGACCGTGGTGGTCATGAGCGCGGATGCGCCAACCACATTGGCATTGTTCTCCTTGGCGGCCTCCACGAACTTCTCAGGGGCCACGTCCCTCCCAAGGTCGATCACGTTGTAGCCGGCGCCCTTCAGCATGGCAGCGACGACGTTCTTCCCGATCTCGTGTATGTCACCGAGAACGGTGGCAATGACCACGGTGCCTCTCAATGCGGACTGGCCTTTGGTCATGACCGGTTCGAAGACCTTCAGGGCCTTCTCCATGGCCTGGGATGCGGCCAGCACCTGAGGCAGGAAGATCTTGGCATCGTCGAACAGGTTGCTGATGGTCTCCATGCCCTTTCCAAGGCCTTTCTCCACAGCCTCTCCCGGTTCGATCCCGGCTGCCAAAGCTTCCTTTGCCGCTGATTCGGCAAGCTTTACGTCCCAAGTCTCTACAGATTTCTTGAGACGTCCAAGTATTTCAGCTTTGTTGCTCATTCAGTATCCTCCAAATCCGCCATTATTCCATATATTAATGGCTATCGGACCTATTGGCATTAAAGTATAAAAAACCATAACATTGAGTAATAAAGATTATATATGTCATATTTCGAGCTTATAAGCAATAAAAGATACTTTTAAATATAGTATGTTTTGTTGGCTGCCTCAAAAACATAAAGGTTATATACTTAAATCGCGATAATCCGATAATGGGAATCTAATGAATGTTGGGTATTATAAAGGTCGTTTTTCCTCTTTCCCGATCAAGCACGATCATAAACGTTTGGAGGCCCTGTCCTCCATTCCGAAACCCACAATATTCCTTGGAACGAATATAGATAAAGGCCGATCACCATTTCCGTTGAAGGACCTTGCTCGAAACAACACCGATGGATGGAGTGTTGGTCCGGCGACCACCAGGCCTCTACAGCCAAGGCAGCCGGGTTCGACTCCCGGGCACTTCGCCATAGCTCCGTTCACCACTTCCCATAAGAAAGAGGGTGAGCTCATTGGCCATTGAATGGACCCCTTCACAGAAACAGAGGCTCATTGAGCTCGGTAGACGGCCCGAAGAGGAAGAGGTCTTCAGCTCCGAGGCGGAGAGGGACAAGGCGTTCACCTCCGAGGTCGCTCATCTTCAATCTGCCAATCGCAAGGAGATAAGAAGGATCCAGAAGTTGCCTGAGCGTCATCAGCTGGCCTTGTTCGAGGAGAGACTGGCCCATGCTCTGATCGATGCGGGCTTTCTGGAGGTCAGGACCCCCACGATCATTTCGGGGAACGCCCTGGCCAAGATGGGCATCGATGATGCCCACCCCCTGCATCAGCAGGTGTTCTGGTTGGACGAGGGCAGATGCCTGCGGCCGATGCTCGCACCCAACCTCTACTTCCTCATGCGCCACCTGAAGCGGAATGCGGTGATGCCCCTCCGGATGTTCGAGATCGGCAGCTGCTATCGACGAGAGTCCCATGGTTCCAACCATCTGGAGGAGTTCACCATGCTGAACCTGGTGGAGATGGTCCCGCGGGGCGACCCGGAGACCCAGCTGCGCGAGCACATCGACCTGGTGATGAGGACGGTAGGGCTTGAATATGAGCTGTGCACCAGCGATTCTGACGTCTACGGCAGCACCCTGGACGTGGAGGTCAGGGGAGTGGAGGCCGCCTCGGCGGCCATAGGTCCGCACAAGCTGGACCCTGCCCATGGCATCACCGATCCCTGGATAGGAGTAGGATTCGGGTTGGAGCGGTTGCTCATGATGAAGAACGAGACCAACAACATCAAGAAGGCTGGGCGAAGCCTCATCTATCTACGGGGGGCCCGCCTTGACATATAGGAAGCACAGAACGTCGGACCCCTCGGACACTCTCGATGTGATATCGAGAGCGAAGGATGGGGAGAGTGCATCGCTTGAGGAGCTGGAGCTGCTCCTCTCGCTGAAGGAGCCCTGGGCGCTAGAGAGCCTCTTTCAGGCGGCCAGGGAGGTCAAGGAGAGGCACTACGGGACCTCGGTGTTCTGTTACGGCTTCGTGTACTTCTCCACCCACTGCCGCAATGACTGTTCCTTCTGCTTCTACCGCCGGTCCAACCACCAGAGCGTGCGATACCGCAAGACCATGGAAGAGATCATCGACCTGTCCACCGCCCTGGAGGATTCTGGGGTCCATCTCATCGACCTGACCATGGGCGAGGACCCTACCATGCACCATGGGGGCGACTGCAGCAAGCTCATCGAGCTTGTGCAGAAGGTCGATGACGAGGTCCGCGTTCCCCTGATGATCTCCCCTGGCGTCGTTCCCCAGGACGCCTTCGGGAAGCTCCATGAGGCGGGAGGGGATTGGTTCGCCTGCTACCAGGAGACCCATAACCGGGGACTGTTCGAGCGGCTCAGGCCGGGGCAGGACTATGATGTCCGCCTCTCACAGAAGAAGTGGGCGATGGGCTCAGGGATGCTGGCGGAGGAGGGCATCATGATCGGGGTGGGCGAGACCGCGGCCGATCGTGCCCGCTCCATCCAGGTCATGGGAGAGCTGGGAGTGCGCCAGGTCAGGGCGATGGGGTTCGTGCCACAGCACAACACCCCCATGGCCGGTCGCGACCATGCGCTGTTCCTGGAGGAGCTGGTGACCATTGCGGTCATGCGCCTCATGTACCCCGACAGGCTCATCCCTGCCAGCCTGGACGTCGAGGGGATAAAAGGATTGAGGTCCCGGCTGGAAGCCGGGGCCAACGTGGTCACCTCGATCATACCTCCCAGCCGCGGCCTCGCCGGTGTGGCCCAGCACGAACTGGACATCGATGGCGGGGGGCGCACGGTCTCGCAGATCGAAGAGGTGTTCGACGATATCGGGGTCCGTCTGGCCGCACCGGTGGAATACGCCTCCCTCATCGATGAGTGGAGGTCCGCGGACCGGGGGGCATGGGCGTGAAGCTGGGGATCGTGGGCGGAGTGCTCCAAGGGATGGAGGCCACCTACCTCGCCCGGAAGGCGGGGTACGAGACGCTGGTCATAGACCGGTGGAAGGACGCCCCAGCCCTATCGCTGGCCGACCAGGGAGTGGTGCTGGATGTGGTGCAGGAGCGCGGTCAGGCTGCCAGAATGCTCGGGGACTGCGATGCCGTGCTGCCCGCCAACGAGAACATGGACACGCTGAGGGCCCTGAGCAGGATGTTCGAGAAGATGGACGTCCCGCTGCTGTTCGATCTGAAGGCCTACGAGACCTCGTCGTCCAAGCTGCTCTCCAACCGGTTCATGGAAAGCATGGGCGTATCCATGCCTGGAAGCTGGCCGGACTGCGGATTTCCTGTGGTGGTCAAGCCCTCGGGCCAGAGCGGGAGCGCGGGTGTGACCAAGGCCACCGACACCACCGAGCTGGAAGCAGGCGTCCGGAAGGTCCGGCAGATGGGGGACGAGGTGATCGTCCAGGAATTCGTGGAAGGCCCCAACATATCCATCGAGGTCATCGGCGACGGAACCGGGGCGGTGCCCTTTGTTCTCACCGAGGTGGTCCTGGACGGGGAGTATGACTGCAGGATGGTGCGCTGCCCCCTAGAGGGGATCGACCCTGCCGTGGAAAGGTCCTTCGCCGATACGGCCAGGAAGATGGCCGAAGAGCTTCATCTCAGGGGGATAATGGATGTGGAGGCCATCGTCAGCAAGGGAGCGCCCAAGGTGCTGGAGATCGATGCCCGCATTCCCAGCCAGACCCCGGCCGCGGTCTATCACGCCACCAGCGTCAATCTGATCGAGAGGCTGGTGGAAATGCTGGTCCACGGCCGGTCGGGCTCGAACGACCCCTCCAAACGGCATGCGGCAGTGTACGAGCATGTGGCCGTGGACGGAAGGACCATACGGTCCTGCGGCGAGGGGTCCTTCTCCGAGGTCCGCTCCCCCAGGATCGAGCCGGGCCTGTTCGGATCGGACGAGATGATCACCGATCATGCGCCGGGCAAGCAGAGCTGGAGGGGGACCATAATGTGTTCCGGCCCGACCCCCGAAGCGGCCTGGGAGAAGAGGAACAGGTGCCTCCAGGAGATCATACGAGATAACAAGCTTACTGAACACCATGGCCTGGACCTTGAGGTTTGACGATGACAAGACTGACCCCGGATATGATCAAGGACGTCCCTGGCTCCCCCGCGGAAAGGGATGCCGCTCTCGCACGGACGCTAGGAATGACGATGAAGGGTCTTGCCTATGCATCGGTGGGCCTAAGCTCCCAGGACCTGATCGTGGAAGAGCTCACTGCTGCGGCCGTCCCCGTGACCTCTGGAATAGGTGTGACCGAGGGTTTCTCGGAATCGGTCTGCGCCATCGTGGACCACCTGGGCATGGATTGCTTCGTGACCGGCCGGACCGACGTGGCCGGCCTCTATGAAGCCCTGACCGCCGGTGCGGACATCGTGTTCATGGCCGATGACAATGAGTTCGTGGCCATGAACACCCGGGCCCGCCAGTGCATCGACAACACGCGGTCCACCGCCCTGGGCTACTTCACCGCCTTAAAGGTCGCCGCAGGCGGTCTCCAGGGAAAGCACGTCCTGCTCATCGGCGCTGGACGAGTGGGGAGCTGCGCCGCCGAGCTGCTGTCGAGAGAGAACGCCTTCGTGACCGTGGTGGACGTTGACCGCACGAGGGCAGATTCGCTTCGATCGAGGTACCGCAACTTCCAGGTGAGCTCGGACCTGCAGGCGGCGGTGATGGAGAGCGAGCTCATCCTCAATGCCTCTCCGGCGCGCATACCGGGGGAATGGATCATGGAGGGGGCCAGGGTCTCCTCGCCGGGTGTGCCCTACTCCTTCGATGAGGAGGGGGTCCGCAAAATGGCCGCACTGGTCCATGATCCCTTGCAGATAGGGGTATCGGTGATGGCGGTGTGGAGCGCCAGCCTCTCCCTGCCCAGAACGCCTCTGGCAGAGGGTAAGCTGGTATGGCAGGAGGCCATCTGATGGGGGACCTGGGGATCGCCCTGGACCTGGGTACCAGCGGGTTCCGGGCACAGGCCATCGACCTGGCTGATGCAAGGACCATCTCCACTGCCATCACCTCGAGGCATCCCATCCCCGGTTCCAATGTCATCGACCACATTAACTTCGCCATAGATGCCGGGGAGAACGAGGCCAACCGGCTCATCCTGGACACTCTTGGCCGATTGCTCCCGCTATTGCATGTGGACCTGACCAGGGTCACCACGTTGGCGGTGTGCGGTAACCCGTTCCAGCTTTCGCTGTTCCAGAAGATCGAGATCCGGGACCTGGCATATGCGGGAAAGCATATGCTGAAGACCCTGAAGGTCGTCCCGCCCAAGAGGGACGGGGATGTGGTGAAGGCCACCGAACTGGGGTTGGATATGATCCCCAACGCATCGGTGATCATCCCCCCGGCGGTCGGGCACGAGATCGGCGCCGATGCCCTGGCAATGCTCCTGATGACCGGGGCACTGGAGCAGGAGGAGCCCTGCATGGTCATCGATTATGGGACCAACGCTGAGATGGCCCTGGTGAAGGACGGGGAGATATACTCCGGATCGGCCGCGGCCGGCCCGGCCCTGGAGGGGCAGCAGATCCAGATGGGCATGCTTGCCGCTCCCGGAACCATCTCGGATGCCAACCTCACAGGCGAGGATTGGGAATGCTGGGTCCTGGACACGAAGTACGAGGCCCAGCTGGGTGACGTCGTCGATCCCCGGAGCGGAACGGTCAAGAGCAGGGGGCCCATGCATGGCCATTCCAAGGGGATCACCGGGACCGGGGTGGTAGCGGCAGTGGACTGCGGCATCAGGTCCAACCTGGTGCGGCTGCCTAAGATCAGCACACCCGATGCCCGGCTGCACCTTCAGGACGGGGTGTTCATCACCGAGAGGGATGTGGGAGAGGCGGGGAAGGCCATCGGCGCCCTGCGCGCCGGTTATCTCACCCTCATGCACGAGGTGGGCCTTTGGGTCGATGACGTGCCCATCTCTTTCATGTCCGGTGCCTCCGGCCTGTACGTGGACGCGCTGAAGGCCCAGCGGGTCGGCATGGTGTCACCCGGCTCCAGCAGGATCATCCAGTACGGCAACACCTCGCTGGCCATGGCCCGCGACCTAACCACCGGGAAGGTCGAGCTGGACGATCTACGGCAGTTCGCACGCAAGCTCAGGGCGACCCACTGCATGTTCGCGACCTCGGAGACATTCAAGAACCTTTACTCGATCGAGCTGTCCCTGTGGTCCTACGGCATGCCGATGACCTCTTACAACGAGATGCTGGACATTTACTCGCTGCCGCACCTAAGGCTCGAACCGGTCAAGGCCAACGTGGAGCGCAAGGTCAGCAGGGACATTCCCGATCTGGGAGAGCTGGGCGTGAGCGTCCTGAAGGACCCCGGCACGATCCTCAAGGGAGACCTGGTCGGATGCATCGGTTGCGGCAAATGTGTGGACTCCTGTCCCGAGAAGGCCCTGACCATCGTTGAGGACGAGATACCGAGGGCCGAGGTCCGCTCCGATCTATGCCTGGGGACGGCGTGCAAGAGGTGCGAGATCACCTGCCCCGAGCA
>CAYRPG010000019.1:0-41817 GCA_964426205.1 uncultured Methanomassiliicoccus sp.
ACCGGCCTCCTGGGGCAGTATCTGGTGCTGGAGGCGTCCCAGCGGGGATGGGAGGTCACCGCGACATACCACGACAACGACGCCAAGATGGGCACGAGGACGCTGGTCCACATGGACGTGAGGGAGGAGGCGGAGGTGAACGAGGTCATCCGCTCCGCCGCCCCGGAGGCGGTCATCCACGTTGCCGGGATCACCGACCTGGACCGATGCGAGAACGATCCTCGCGAAGCGTGGGAGGTCAACGCCGAGGGCACCTACAACGTGGCTTCGGCATGCAAGAACGCCGGCGTCCGGATGCTGTACGTCTCCACCGACGCCGTGTTCAACGGCCAGAAGGGCGCGAGGTACTACGAGTTCGACACCCCTGACCCGCTCGGCATATACGCGCAGACAAAGCTGGAGGCGGAGCGGCTGACGATCGACGCGGACCACCGGAACACCGTCGCAAGGGTATCGCTGCTGTACGGGTGGAACCGTCTGTCGGAGAAGCGCAACTTCGTGACCTGGGCGCTCGAGGAGATGAGGGCCGGGAGGCCGGTGGAGCTGTTCCTCGACCGCAGGGCCACGCCGACCTATGCACCGAACTGCGCACAGGCGCTCTTGAAGATGCTCGCCGGGGGGAGCCGGGGCATCTACCACGTCGCCGGGCCGGACTGCATGGACCGCTACGAGATGGGCATGACCGTCGCCAACGAGTTCAACCTGCCCCCTGAGCTCTGCCGGCGCGGCAGCGTGAGGAACGCGGACCTGGCGGCTCGGAGAGGGGAGAACCTCTGCCTGTCGTCGCAGAAGGCGGTATCGGAGTTCGACCTCAGGATGATTGGCTTCCGCGACGGCCTGAAGGCGATGCGCTCCACCGAGCCGGGGACGGAGCCGGACCCCGATTTCTGACTCAGGTCCATATAGGGAAAATCATAAAATATTTAATGTCTGCTCATAAAGCCGGAGAAATTTTATGAGCAGGACCGCAGAGAACCTAGCCAAGGCCTTCCTCGGCGAGAGCCAGGCCCGCAACCGTTACTCGTTCTTCGCCTCGGTGGCGAGGAGCGAGGGCTACGAGCAGATCGCTGAGGTGTTCCAGCTGACCGCTGATCAGGAGAAGGAGCACGCCAAGCAGCTGTACGTGTACCTGAGCGGCATGAAGGCCAAAGGCCTCTTCGTCGAGCTGAAGGTGGAGGCGGAGGTGCCCGTCGTCTACGGCACCACGGCGGAGAACCTCAGGGCCGCGATCGCCGGAGAGAACTACGAGCATACCTCGATGTAC
Source organism: uncultured Methanomassiliicoccus sp. (assembly GCA_964426205.1). Classification (GTDB taxonomy): domain Archaea; phylum Thermoplasmatota; class Thermoplasmata; order Methanomassiliicoccales; family Methanomassiliicoccaceae; genus UBA6. Next base: position 1,265 of record CAYRPG010000019.1, read on the forward strand.
CCCGAGTTCGCAGATGTCGCCGAGGCCGAGGGCTTCAAGGACATCGCCATCAGGATGCGCGCCATCAGCCGGGCGGAGGAGCACCACGAGGAGAGGTACATCAAGCTCCTGAAGCAGGTGGAGGACGGTACGGTGTTCAAGAAGGGGGAGGCCATCTGGTGGGTCTGCCGCGAGTGCGGCTACATGCACTTCGGCACCGAGGCGCCGGCCAAGTGCCCGTCCTGCGACCACCCCCGTTCGTTCTATCAGAGGAAGTGCGAGGAGTACTAGGAGGCAACGAGATGACAAAGCTGAACGAGATATACAAGTGCCCGATCTGCGGTAACGTGGTCGAACTGGTCCATAGCGGAACGGGCCAGCTGGTATGCTGCGGAAAGCCGATGGTCAAGATGGTCGCCAACACCGTCGACGCCTCCAAGGAAAAGCACGTCCCGGTGGTCGAGAAGGTCCCTGGCGGCATCAGGGTGCAGATCGGCAGCGTCCCGCACCCCATGGAGGAGAAGCACTACATCGAGTTCATCGAGATCATAGCCGATGGCCGTGTTCTGCGCAAGTACCTCAAGCCGGGGATGAAGCCGGAGGCGGTGTTCCACTGCACCCCGACGGTGTGCTGCGTCCGCGAGATGTGCAACATCCACGGCCTGTGGCGCTTCGACTCGGCGAAGAGCGATTGAACCGGGCAGCGGCCCGCCCTTCCCTTTTTCCTAAAATCCTATGATCTGGGCAGCGACGGTTTTTGAGGGATGGAGCAACCGGCCGGGGCGTCCACGGCCCGTCGATGCCGCTCATCATTCCTCAATGGTGCCTCGGCGAGCGCGTCATGGCTGCATTCTTGATGGCAAGCACGTTCTCGACCACTGTGTCACTGAGATATCGCACGCCGGAGCGAGGAAGAACCCTTCCCGGGGTCGGCCTTCTCGGAGCATGAGCGGGCCGGTCCTATCGTCACTCCAGGCGCCCCGTTCTGCAGGACAGCGATGGTCGGGACCGCGCCTACGGTGATGGCCCTGCCGCCCAAGGCCCCTTTGAGGAAGCCCAGGTCGGTCTTGGAGTGTTTGCCGCGTGCACATCGAAGCCTGCCCAGGCATGTAACGGCATGGGTTCTGAGCGTCCCTGCACATGTGCCCCATCATGGGCAAGCGATCTGGCCATTGAATGTGCTCGGCCACTTCCTGGTCGGTTCGAGCACCAAGCTCCAGAGCATCCCGTGAGAGAGCAAGTCCTCGGAGGCGGTGGGTCCACCAGCCCGCGACGTTGGCCCGACCCCGATGGGGCTTGGACGGATCCCTGGACCAGGTGCTTGGCCTTGACCGATGCCTGAGATGCGAGCCTCTCATCGGTCAGCGTACCCAGAGTGAACTGTCCAGCGCCCCATTGGGAACGAACAGTGGGGAACGCTCTGGTCGAGGCCTCGACCGGCAGCGCATCGTCACCGAGCTTCTCCCTGGCCAGCTGTTCATTCTCAAACATGGCAGATCGTTCATGTGGTCTGCTTCAGATCCATGGGACCGTAAGATCCCTAGAAGTCCACATCCTCAGGATCTTCATGAAATGTACTGAGGTATCGGTGATAGGTCAATATACATATCATTATTGGGAGATACGTATCGGTGATATGTCTAAATACCTATCAGTATATACCGATATGAAAAATGGGCATGTACGCTGACGCATTTCAAAGCTACATCCTATCACGACTGGGCGTCGATAATAGCTCGAGGATCGAGATAGGATATCATTGGAAGGACTTCCCTGTCGATATGGTATTTGATGACAGTAAAAGCTCGACGAAGTATGTCCTGGAGATCAAGCCGAAAGCCATTATGGAAAGCGTGGCGATATTGAACCTTTACAGGGACATCATGATCCTATCGAACCCTGAACAGAACCTGAGGTTCGTTCTTGTCACGAAGCATATCGATCCAAGGATGAAGAATTTGGCAGATGAACTGGGGATCGAGGTATTGACCGTCCCAAGCGATATAAAGCTGCCAAGCAAGGCCATCAAACCTGTCCAGAGCGCGGTGAAGATCACATCGGAAAAATCGTGGAATGTGGTATCCGGGCTTATAGCTCTTGGGCCGAGCTCGATCAGGAACCTATCGATCACGCAGGGCGTATCCTACGGGTGGACCCATGCTACGATCCAACACCTGATCGCTCAGGGAATAGCAAGGAAGTTCGGCAATCAGGTCTCCATCCACGATATCGACAAGCTGCTGAACGGGGTCGCCTGGGAGAGACCGACGTATGGCCTGGTCAAAAAGGAACATAGCATCCCTTATGATAACGCTTTCGAGGCTGCCAAGGATCTGACGGAAATGTTCGACTCTCAGAATATCCCGCATGCTTTTGCGAGCTATTTCGCTGGTTCACTGTACACGGGTCAGAGCGTTCGGTTCGACTCCATCCAAATGTACTCTGACATGAACAAGGTGGAGGATATCTGCGAGCTCGTTGGTCCCGAGCCTGATGGTTCCAAGCTAAAGCTCCAGATTATGGCCCCGGACAGGGAGGTGTTCGACGGGTCGAGATCGCTAGGGGGAGTGAAGGTCACCTCGCCCCCCCAGACTCTGCTGGACCTCGCTGGACTAGGTTACAAGGGGAAGGACATGACAAGGTCCATGGTGGCGGTCTATGGCCAGCTATGAGGGCCTACGTAGCATTGTCAGTATTTCTCTGGAAGAGCTGCAAGAGATCGCCAGGTACCTTCAGGACCGAGAGGACCCTCACGCTCCTGTGACGGTCCTAATAGGTGATTGGGCGGTTCACTCGTACAACCCCTGGTACGGTTCGATCGATATCGATCTTATCACGAACTCCAAGACACGTGGCAGCCTTCAGGAACATCTTGTCAAGAATAGGGGTTTCATCAGGGACCGCAGGCCAGACGATACCAAGTATGTGAGAAAACCGACCCCGCGTGGAAGCATCCTTATCGATTTCGGAACCAGGGAACGCGAGGATCCTTTTGAAGGTCATGGCTGCTGCATGAGCTATGCTGTCCTGGACGGGAGGACCAGGTTGAGGCCGATCGGTGATGGGCTCTCGTTTCCAGTACCAGAGCGAACAACCCTGCTGGTTCTCAAGCTCAAGGCCGCCTCGGACCGAGAGTTCAGGATCGATAATGGTACCTCTCACGACCCCGAGTGGGAGAAGGGTAAGCTCAAGAAGGACCGTGCTGACATAATGGCACTGCTAGATCCGGACGGTGGAGGACACGAAGTGGACCTTTATTTCCTTGGCGAGACCATGGAAAGATATCCATTCATGAAAAGGTGTCTCCTGCAGACCGCCTCTGATCTCGAAGCTGTGGAGTTCTATGGGCGCATGGACCAGGATGGGGCGGAGGACCTTATCGAGCGGATGTTGAGCCTGATCGGATAAGGCCGTCCGGATCCTCGCCTGGAGGGTCCCACAGCAATATAGGACGTCGGGACGCCGCCCCATGTAAGCCGTACGGCCTCAGCCAGCACATCAGCGCAGATCGGATCGCCCACATCTTGGGGAGAAGGCGCCCTCACCCTGGTCCTTCGTCATCTCCGCGCTAATAAGGGACCAGGCTTTTTTATGAGGCCCTGTATCTAATCAAAGCAAGTTCTGGGCGTCGATGCTATGGATTCCAAGGTTCCACGAATCGGAGTATTCTTCTGTGCCTGCGGCGAGACCATCAAGGATCTGATCCACTTCGGCAAGCTGCACGACCATGCCAGGTCGCTGGAAGGGGTCGAGTATGTCGATCATCAGGCCCTCCTGTGCTCCCCGAGGTCGCTGAAGCGCATATCCGAGGAGATCAAGGAGCACGAGCTGGACCGCATCGTCGTGGCGGCCTGCTCTCCCCGGGTGTACCTTGACGAGTTCCGGGCGGCCGCCCTGAGGGGCGGCATAAACCCGTACATGGTCGAGCAGGTAAACCTCCGGGAGCAGGTGGCGTGGATGCACTCCCTCGATGCGCAGGCGGCGACGGAAAAGGCCATGGACCAGCTCAGGATGTCCATCGAGCGCTGCAGGAGGATGAGGCCCTCCGATTTCGGCCCGAGCGCGGTCGTCTCCGTGGACCAGTGCTCCGGGTGCGGGGTCTGCGCGACCACCTGCCGAGCCGGCGCGATATCGTTCAAGGACACCGGCGACGGGCACCGGGTGGCCGTCGTCGACCGGGGCGAGTGCAAGGCCTGCGGTGCGTGCGTGGCGGCATGCCCCTCCGGCGCGATGAACCTTGAGGGGTTCAGCAACGAGGAGATCGTGGCCGAGATCGACGCCTTCACCGAGGGCCTGCTCGACTCCAAGGAACCAAGCCCCGCCGTCCTGGTGTTCGCGTGCCACTGGTGCTCCTACCCGGCTGCGGACCTCGCAGGCCTGAAGCGCCTGCAGGCCGACCCGAACTTCCGCATGATCCGCACCCCCTGCTCGGCCCGCGTGGACCCGGAGTGGGTGATGCGCGCGTTCTCGAGGGGCGCGGACGGGGTCCTCATACTCGGAGGGAAGGAGGGCTCGTGCCACTACCAGGGCGGGAACGTGAAGACCAGGAACCGCATGGCCCTGCTGGCGAAGGTCATCGAGCAGCTGGGGTTCGACCCGGACCGCTTCGGCCTGGAGTGGGTGAACTCGGACGAGCCGTACCGTTTCCGCAGCATCGTCGAGGAGTTCGTGAGCAAGATCAGGGAGCTGGGCCCTAACCCCACCCGGGCACCGGAGGAAGAGGAGCGGATGACCTCGGCGCTGTACCACGGGCGGGATGAGATCACTCACCCAAGCTTCCGGTGAACCGGTCCGATACAACAGGAGCTCTGCCGTCGGCGCCTACCGGGGCGCGACGGCGAGGCCATTTTTCCTTTTTGGCCACGGGCCATGTTGTCGCTGACCCTGAAAGAAAAGGGCATCGTTAACATCGCCTTTCCATGTTCTGCGCCGAGGTCCGGTTTCCGACGGCCGTCCCCATGGCCTGGCGCGTCCTGAAGCATGAAGTTTATGTCACATATGCTCCCAATGCATCTGCGAGGTACGAGCATGCAAGGAGGACCACAGAGCAGCAGGAGACGCAGAAGGTACGGACCGCCGGGGCCCTGGTGGACCCCGTGGTACGATCCACGGTACCGCCCGCCTCCCGATGTCCTCTATCCCGGCATCAATCCCTGGGACCCCTTCGCCCCGGCCATGCCCCATCGCATCGAGGACGAGATCGAATGGCTGGAGGAGCGCCTGGAGGACCTGGAGGACGAGAAGGTGGAGATCGAGAGGGCGATCGAGGATATCAAGAAGGAGATCGAGAGGAAGAGAAGGGACATGCGGGAGCAGGCGGACGTGCGGTGAGCAACGGGAACACCCCTCGTAACGAGGCCCCCATCATCCTCCATGACGAGATGCCCGGGCTGCCGTAAAATACGAAAAAGAAGTTGGAAGAGGTTTTCGGCTCAGCCCGCGGCCTTCTCCGCGCTGGTCTCGTCGGCGCTCCGGGCCTCTAAGAGGGAGACGCCGATGGTGACGGCGAACCCCAGGGGTATGGAGACGATGCCGGGGTTGTTCAGGGAGAAGAGGGCTCCGGGACCCATCATCGTCGGCGAGATGACGATGAGCAGGATCGCCGAGATCAGACCGGCCAGGATGCCGTAGACGATGCCTTTCTCCGTGGTCCGCTTCCAGAACAGCGTGCACAGCAGCGCTGGGAGGTTAGCGGATGCCGCTATGGCGAACGCCAGTCCGACAAGGAAGGCCACGTTCTGGCCCTTGGCCAGGATGCCGAGCACGATGGCCACGAGCCCCACGCCGATCGCGGTGCCCTTGGAGATGAGCAGGGCGCGCTTCTCGTCGCTCTTCCTTCCCAGCACCTCCGCGTAGATGTCGTGGGCGATCGCCCCGGCCGATGCCATGATCAGGCCGGAAACCGTGCCCAGGATGGTGGCGAAGGCTATGGAGGAGATGACCGCGTAGAACACGTCCCCTCCGATGTACTGCGCCAGCAGCGGTGCGGTGAGGTTCGCGTCCCCCGGATTCAGCACCCCCGGTATCCCCTGGTTGAAGAAGTATATCGCTCCCAGCCCCAGGAACAGGATGAGCAGGTAGAACACGCCCATGACGACGATCGCCACGACCGTCGACTTCCGGGCGTCGGCCGGCTTGGGCACCGTGAAGTACCTGATCAGGATGTGCGGCAGGGCCGCGGTACCGAGGATCAGGCCCATGGCCAGCGATATGAAGTCAAGGGGGTCCTTGTACTTCATGCCCGGCGACATGAACGCCTCGCCCGTGACGGTCTTGCCCGTCGGGAGGGTGATGTTGCTGTTGATGATCTTCCCGATGAACTCGAACGGCCCCATGCCAGCGGCGTAGAGGACGCCGACGGTGAGCGCTATGACCGCGATGAGCAGCATGAACCCCTTGATGAACTGGACCCAGGTGGTGGAGACCATGCCCGCGGTGGCGACGATGAACACGACCAGCAGGCCGATGACCACGACCCCTATCTCGTAGTCCAGCCCGATCAGCGGGCCGACGATCGAACCGGAGCCGACCATCTGGGGGATCAGGTAGAAGACGCTGACCACCAGAGTGGAGATGGCCGCCACCAGCCTGATCTTGCGGCTCTTGAACTTCGAGGTCAGGGCATCGGCGAAGGTGTACTTGCCGATCGCTCTCAGCGGCTCCGCGACCAGGAAGAGCGCGACGATCCAGCCCGCCAGGAACCCGATGGCGTAGATGAAGCCGTCATAGCCGGCGAAGGCCACCAGGCCGGTGATCCCCAGGAAGGATGCCGCGCTCAGGTAGTCCCCGGCGATGGCGAACCCGTTGACGAACCACCGGACGCCGCCCCCGGCCACGTAGTAGTGTCCAGCGGTGCGGACCCTCCGGCCGGCGTAGATCGAGATCGCGAGCGTCAGCACGGTTATGGCTATGAAGATGCCCAGCGAGAGCGGGTGTATCTCGGCCATTTCAGCCAGCCTCCTCTGCCTTGCCCGCGTACCAGTTGAAGCCTATCGCGATGCCTAGGGTGATGAGGATCAGGGATATCCCGGCGACGGTGCCGACGTTCATTCCCAGCAGCGAGGACCCGAAGAAGCCCTTCGCGTACGAGCCCGCCAGGATGAAGGCGGCGTAGCCTATGACGTACGCGGTGAAGAGATAAACGCCGATGCGGAACTGCCTCGTTCTGGTGATGGTCCTGACCGCCTTGGCCGGCGTCTCGGCGATGACCTCGGTGACCCTGGTCATGACGTTCTTGACCTCCTCCGGCGTGGGCTTGATGACGATGACCGAGGTCGGCGCCTGACTGACCACGGCCTTGGCCACGCTTCCCAGGTACAGGCGGTTCAGCCCGCGAAGGGACGAGGTGCCGAGGACTATGAGCTCGGAGCCCTCCTCCTCCGCGGTCCGGATGATCTCCCCGACCACCGGCCCCTCCTTGATCACGACCTTGGTCTGCACCTTCTCCATGGCGGCCAGCTCCTCGGCGTAGCGGATGCCGTCCCGGATCTCCGGCCTCATGAGGGCGGATGACTCGGCCATCCGCTCGATGCCCACCATCGGTGCCGTCTCCTCGACCTTGAGGATGACCAGCATCGCATCGCGTTCTCTGGCCATCTCCACCGCCTTCATCGTGGCGACCAGGGCAGGGGTGGAACCGTCGGTGGGGAGCAAGATGTTCCTCATTTCCCGTTCACCTCTTCGATCGTCATGCACGCTCCTATCGGAACCTGTCCCGGAAAAGTCGCGGGGCATCTCTGCCTCCCCCGGGCACCGTTCCTTGCAATGGCGGTTCTTCGCCGCATAGTTGGTCGGATTGAGAGGATTGTATATAAAAAAGTAACAATGCCGTTACGATATTTGTCGATAATTAGCGATTCATTTACGATTCTCGAAAAACGTATCGCAATTATGGATTTCTACAAAAGTGGAGGTTTGTTATACAAATGTCGGTTCCTCACAACGGCAGATGTCGGTCAGGTTCTTCCGTCCCTGCGCTGCCCGCTGCGTGCTGGCACATCTCGTTGCGGGCCGGCCCTTCGCCGAACGTCGGTATACTGCCCATCTCTGGTTTTGGTATGAGGTAGATATTGCCCCATCGGTCACCGATTATCTTAGGAATCAACAACACGGCTAGGCCGGCGAGGCCCGCTCCCCGCCGGAGCATTTTCATGCTGGTCACTTGATATTATCTGGAAAGATAACATTGAAATATATTGCCTTCACAAAGCCAGTATGCAGAAGGGACGATGATGGCATCAATTCAACAGGAGCTTAAGCATAACATCAATGGGGTGGACCTCGGGAAGCTAGAGGCGACCATCCAGGCAGTGAACGAGGACCCTGACATGGCGTCCTTCACCTTCAACGCGGTGAACGAGTGGATCGACGGAGCGCGCAACCGGACCGTCGTGCACAGGTACACGGGAGGCAACAAGCTGGTCGAACGCCAGCAGCCCTTCGTCCTGGAGTCCGACGAGACCCCCTTCCTCCTGGGGGAGGACAGCGCGCCCAACCCCATCATGATGCTGCTGCACTCCCTGGCATCGTGCCTTTCGGTGACGATCGTCTACAACGCAGCGATGAGGGGGATCGCCATAGAGAAGCTCAGCATCTCCATGGAAGGGGACATCGACCTTCACGGCTTCCTCGGCCTTTCGAACGAGGTGCGTCCCGGGTTCCAGGACGTCAGGGTCATCATCGACCTGACCACCGATGCTCCTCGTGGGCAGATCGAGGACCTTATCCGGTATGCGGAGAAGAGGTCCCCGATCCTCGACTCCCTGCGCCACCGGATCCCGGTCGAGGTGGAGCTGGCCTGATCACTCCGGCGGTGTCGTCCGCGCCGGCGCCTTGGCGGTCCGGCAGGCATCGCCGTACTTTTTCATGTACCGATTTATAGAGGCCTCCACCGTTCCGTCCTCGTCCTGGATTATCTTGATGTTCCGGGAGCTCAGCTTCTTGTTGCCGTGGACGCCGACGTAGCCGGTGAGGACGACGTCCGCCTCCAAGGAGATGACCTGCTCGGCGGCGATGATGCCCGCCCCCTCGGCGGCCTCCCCGGCCTTGTTGGGAAAGGCCTCCCATATCTTCGTGTCAGTATCGTATATTATGAAGAACGGGGCATGCCCGAACTCTTCTGCTATCAGCGAGTGGATGTCCGGCTCCTCGGCGGTGATGCACAGCTTCATTTTTACTTCCTCGCTCCCCTATTCCATGCCCGGATTGATAAATCCATTGCGGCCGGATCCGCCGAAGCCTCGTTATCAGGGATAATATTGACGGAGAACGGACGCCTCGGTCCCGGGGGCCCCGGCCCCAGCGCTCCGCCCCCGCTCCGTCCTTCCGCCCCGTGTCCGCTCCCCGGGTCATGCTTATCTCAGTATCATAATGAATAATCTAGGTATAATGATTATAATGGACCGATTTAATTTTCACTCATGGCCAAGGTGCCCGATTTCCTGTCCCGGATCAAGCTCGACTACAGCCTCCTGTCTGTGGCGATAGCGGTGGTCATCGTGCTCGAGGGCGCGACGATCGCCGCCATGGCCAGGCGGATAGATCTCATCGAGAACTGGGGCAGCGGGCTGGACCAGGGCGCGGTCGCCCTGATCGGCGTGCAGCTGCTGGCGCTCGGCATCCTGGCCCTGCTGTGCGTGATGGTCAACGGGGAGCATCTGAGCGGGGTCCGCGTCATGCGCAGGTTCCGCATCCTGCTGTTCAGGGACCGAGCCTGGCTGTTCCCGGTGTTCACCTGGGCGCCGGTCATCATTGGAGCGGTGGTGGCCATCGAGGGCCTCGTCGCCTCCTGGTCCGCGTCCCCCATGGTCGTCAGCGGCATGGGGAACGTTAGGGGGATGTGGCTTGCGGTGTTCGGGGCCCAGCTCTTCCTGGTCGGCTCCGCGTTCTTCTTCGTCAGGCTGGTCGACGGCCGGCTGGACCTGCCGGTGCTGGTCCGCGGTTCGGTGCTCCTGCTCTTCGCGTCCTTCGGCGTCCTCGTGTACGGTCTGGCGGACAGGGCCAGCATCACCGGCATCGGCGGGATACAGGAGGGCACGGTCGAGCTCCTGGGGGCACAGATGGCCGTGATCGCCCTGGCCGCCTTCGCGCTGATCTACCTGGGCGACCGCTTCTCCCTCGGCCGGAAGCTCTACGGCTGGAAGATCGGGACCATGGCCGTGATCGGCCTGTCGATCGTCCTGTGCTTCGAGGGCATGATCGTGGCCAGCATCGCCGCGCCGTTCTCCATCGGCTCCATAGGCGGGATGGTGGAGAGGACCATGCTCATAGCCGGGGTCGGGCTCGCCGTGCTGGCCATGGTCGTTCCCGCATCCTACTACTTCCTGGAGAAGAAGGACAGGAACATCAGGAAGCTTGCCTACGCCTCCACACTGTTCCTGTTCTTCATGCTCCCGTTCTCCATCCTGATGTGAGATCGGGAGCATCGTCCCCCTCAGGCCCACGCATCGCTCGTTTCAGATGAGCCTGAAATAGTATTATCTATTTTGAGAACAATACATATAAAAATCAAAACCCGCCGCTTCCTCTCGAACGGAAGGTTCTCAACTTTCGGGGACAAGCCCCCCCTCGCCCCGAAAGTATTTTTTTCCAGCGAGAGCGAGCGTCCTATGTCGGAGCCTCGTTCTCGCCGGAGCGCCGATCACTGGCCCAGATCGCGCTTCTTCGGGCGGGGGACGTCGGTCCTCTCGGAGAACTCGATTACCTTCTGGATTATCGAATCGAGGGCCTTGGCCGCCGGGGAGTCGGGGTCCGAGGCGATGATGGGCACGCCCTCGTCGCCGGTGTTCACCACATCAGGGTCGATGGGCACGCGCCCCAGGAACGGAATGCCGAGATCCTTGGCCGCCTTCTCTCCTCCGCCCACCTTGAACAGGTCGATCTCCTTGCCGCAGTGCGGGCATATGAGCCCGGCCATGTTCTCCACGATGCCAACCACCGGGAGGTGCAGGTCCTCGGAGAACAGCACAGTCTTCCTGGAGTCAAGGAGGGCGACGTCCTGGGGGGTGGTGACTATGATCGAGCCGTCGGCCTTGGGGATGAGCTGGGCGATGGTCAGGGGCTCGTCGCCGGTGCCTGGGGGCAGGTCAACGATCAGATAGTCGAGCTCTCCCCAGTACACGTCCTCGATGAACTTGCGGATCGCGCCCATCTTCATCGGCCCCCTCCAAATGATCGGCTGGTCGCGGTTGGGGGACAGGAAGGCCATGGACATGACCTTCAGGTGGGGCGGTATGAACGCCGGGTAGATGCCGTTGTCGTCGGCGCTGAGCTGGACGTCCTCGATCTTCAGCATCTTGGGGACGTTCGGTCCATGAATGTCGGCGTCCAGGATGCCGACCTCGAACCCCCTCATGGCCAGTCCCACGGCGAGGTTGACGGTGATGGTGGACTTGCCCACCCCTCCCTTGCCGGACATGACCACGATGGTGTGCTTGATCTTGGATAGCTTGCGTATGAGCTTGACATCCTCTGGCTTGGCCGTTATTACATTAATGTCTCCTTCCATCGAATGACCTCGGACGACCGTTCGTATTATTGATGGGATAAATAAAGGAATGGCCGGATTGTTTCTGCCCGCGGGTCTTCGCCACCGCTGGACCTGTCACGTCCAGCATCGGGACCGTGGTCCAGGGCCACGCTTTTCTCATTATCTATTATAGAATCTCACGACCTAAATATTAATGAGCTCCGCGCTGTCGAGTGGTCGATGATCGTGAGGATCACCGCCAATCTGACCGATCCGAGCGCCCAGGAGCTCTTCAGGAAGTTCCACGAGGACGGTTATGCCCCCTGGGGGAACGAGGAGATCCTAATGGGCTTCGTCAAGGACGCGGTGCTCACTCAGAAGAACTACATCATCACCGTGGACGTGACCAACCCCCAGGCCATCGACTACATCTTCTCGCTTCCCCGGGAGAAGGTCTGAACCGGACGGCGTCCTCCTCCGCTCACCATGGAACATGCAGGTTCCCGGAGTTGAGAATCAAGTGATAGTATCCAGCTCGCAAGATTAAAGCCAAAAGACGATCTCCTCCCGGCCAGGTGTTGGTGTGAAGGTCAACAAGCACAACGCAAGTCTGATACTGGTCGGCGCGGTCATCGTGGTGTTCTTCGCGTTCATCATTGTAGCTGGGTTCTTAGCGCCCAATGCGGGTACCGAGTCCATCACGGACCCCGAGGCCAGGGCCATGCTCAACAGCATGGCCGCGATGCTGTGGTGGATGACCGTGGCGACCGTCGTCCTGCCGATCATGATGATACTCATCATCATCGCCGCTTACCTGTTCATCACCGAGGACCGCCCCTCGTGGCTGCTGCCCGCTGCCCCGTCCGACAAGGTAAAGGAGGCGACAACTCCCGCCGACATCCTCGACCTGCGGTACGCCCGTGGCGAGATCACCAGGGACCAGTACATGGCGATGAAGACCGACATGAGGGGCGCCAAGGCCTGAAGGGGGCGGACGTCCAGGGACGCCGGGGCGTCGCGAGGTGCGACCCGGCCGGGTCCATCTTCCCGCGCTTATCGCCCCTCCTTTCCGGACGGTCGCGAGCTCGCACCCCCATCGAATCGAGGACGGCGAAGGGGCCTGAGGAAACGTCAGCGTTTCCTTGCAGCTTGCCTCCGGGGCCCCGCATCAACGCCGGCAGGTTCGCGATAGGTGTGAGCGGCTGACGCTCTGAAGGCGCCCGGGTGCCCTTGCGGTTATGCTTGCTCGCCTGCTCGTTTACCTGGCAGCGGATCCTTTTCAGCTCGCTCCCGAAGGCGACCGCCATGGCGGAATCACACGGCCGGTCGGCCCTGCGCAGTTCGGACCGCGCAAGCGGTCGTTGGCGGCAAGCGTGTTCGACCAGCGAGGAAGGACACGTTCTCGCACGGAACGCGGTGGAAATGAACTAATACCGGCCGCTCGGAGATGCTCATCACCATGACAGCAGCGGAACAGGTCGAGAAGCAGGAGCTTAGGGTCGTCAGGACGTTCGATGCCCCCCGTGAGAAGGTATGGAGAGCATACACCGAACCCTCGCTGGTCAGGCGCTGGTGGGGCCCAAAGGGGTTCACCGCTCCGATCGTCGAGTCGGAGCTGAGGCCGGGAGGCAGGTATCTGTACTGCATGCGCTCCCCGGACGGGAAGGACTACTGGTCGGCCGGCTGGTTCAAGGAGTTCTCCCCGCCCGAGCGCATCGTCGCCATCGATTCGTTCGCCGACCGTGAGGGCAACATCGTCCCCGCGTCGTATTACGGGCTGAGCGGCGACTGGCCGCTGGAAGCGGAGATGGTCATCACCTTCGAGGAGGAGGGCGGGAAAACACGCATGACCATGAGGCAGCCCGATGTGCCGGCCGGGCCGGACCGGAACAACGCCATCCAGGGATGGAACGAGTCGATGGACAAGCTCGAAGAGATGCTACGGGCCTTATGAGCCGGCGGCCGCCTTAGGGCCTGGCCGGTGAAAGGCAGGCCGCCGTCGGGCGGAGGCGCCAGGAAAAAAGGGGGGCTGAGCCCCGCCAGCGTCCTTAGATGTCGTGGTCCTCGATGAAGTGGACCTTGAGATCGTTGGACAGCTCATTCTCGGTGTCCCCTTCGACCAATCGGCCGCATAGGGGGCAGGGGAAGCAGGGGGCCAGCTTGCAGGTCTCCCTCCGCTGCTCCTTCAATTGGCTCACCTTGGCCAGAAGCTCCTCGACGTCCTGCGACCGGACCTTGCACATGGTCTCGGAGTGGGTCCTCACGTAGCATTCCTCCTTGCTCTCGGTGTCCGACCCCTTCTTGTACTGGGTCACGTACTTGATGTCGTTCTTCGACCTCTCTGACAGCTTGGAGGGATCGACCCCCGAGAACCGGGTCACCTTGTCCTCATGCTCGCTCGGCGCATGACCTCCCCGGTATCTGGTCACATAGTCCCAATGTTTCTTGGCCTCCTCGTCAAGGTTCTCAGGACGGGTGCCGCTGTAGGTCTCTACCACCCTCTCCAGCTCTTTTTGGGACATAAAGGTGGACCCCACTGCGAGCTCATGCTGCTCTTTCAGATGCTTCTCAAGGGCCAGGCTCAGCGCGACGCTCGTTTCACCTTTCATCTCCTTATCGCACAACGGACATTCGACCTTCAACTGCGATCACCTGCCTACTATGACATTTTCAGCATGCAATAATGATTTGGCCTGATTTAGGCGGACGGCCGATCTTCCTAGCGACATTGCGACCCCTTTTAGTGGCATGTACCGGTCAGGCACCGCGGCGGAGCGTGGGGGGCCTGGAACGAGCGTTCGCCGTCAGAATCTCGGGCCATACGCCGCTGGCGAACAAAATTGATATCCCGGACTCGGCATAACCCCGGCAATGAAGACGGCCATAGTCCTCGGCACCCGTCCGGAGATCATCAAGATGTCTCCGCTGATCCGCGAGTGCGCGAGAAGGGGAACTCCGTATTACGTTCTGCACACCGGACAGCACTACTCCCACGAGATGGACAGGGTGTTCTTCGAGGACCTTTCGCTGCCCGAGGCACAGCATCACCTGGACGTGGGCTCAGGCACCCACGGGGCTCAGACGGCGAAGATCCTCGCCGGGGTCGAGGGCGTGCTGATGAAGGACCGCCCGGACATCGTGATGGTGCAGGGCGACACCAACACCGTCATGGCCGCCGCGCTGGCCGCCTCGAAGCTCGGGATCCGCATCGGCCACGTGGAAGCGGGCCTGCGCTCCCACGACCGGACGATGCCGGAGGAGATCAACCGCGTGGTGGCGGACCACATCTCCGACCAGCTGTACGCTCCCACCGAGGAGGCAAGGAAGAACCTGGCGAAGGAGGGGATCGACCGCGGGGTCACCGTCACCGGCAACACCGTGGTGGACGCGGTGCTGGAGAACCGGAAGCTGGCCGAGTCCCGCTCCCAGGCGCTGGAGAACCTCGGGCTGAAGCCCCGCGACTACGTACTGGCGACGGCGCACCGCCAGGAGAACGTCGACTCGCGGGAGAGGCTCACCGAGATCCTGAGGGCGCTGGACGCGGTCGGCCGGGAGACCGGGCTGCCGGTCATCTTCCCGGCCCACCCGCGGACGCAGGCCAGGCTGAGGGAGTTCGGGCTCAGGCCGGAGACGGCCTCGGTGGTGCAGCCGTTCGGCTTCCTGGACTTCCTGAGGATGGAGGCCGGGGCCAGGCTGGTGCTCACCGATTCCGGCGGGGTGCAGGAGGAAGCGTGCGTGCTCGGTGTGCCGTGCGTCACCATGCGGGAGAACACCGAGAGGCCGGAGACGGTATCGGTCGGAGCGAACATGCTGGCCGGGACCGACCCGGAGAAGGTGCTGGCCGCGTCATGGTCCATGCTGAACCGCCGGGGCGGGTGGAAGAACCCCTTCGGGGACGGCAGGGCCGCGGTGCGCATCCTCGATCACGCCGAGAATGGGGAGGACCGCTTCGACAAGTAGGTCATGCCCGGCGTCTACTGACCTGACCCGGCCAACCGGCCTGGCCATCAGGTTCATCCTCATAGATTTATACGCTCCAGTATAAATATATCTTTTTTCATAACAGTCGCGGGTGGGGAGTTAGTGGTCGAGATGATTATGTTGGATGCTGAGGCAGGCAGTTCCCTCAAGCAGGGCACCCCTGTTGTGGGGGATTCGCTCATATCGCCAGTGGCCGGTACCAGGCCGCTGCTGGTGGCCGTGATCCCGGCGTTCAATGAGGAGATAGCCATAGGCAGCGTCGTGCTCGGAGCGCTGGATTACGTGGACAAGGTCATCGTGGTCGATGACTGCTCCCGCGACAGGACCGCGGAGCTGGCGAAGAAGGCCGGCGCGCATGTCATCAGGATGCCGCAGAACGGCGGCAAGGCGAAGGCGCTCCTCACCGGCCTCAAGGAGGCGGAGCGCTTCGGATGCTTCGCCGCGGTCATGCTCGACGGCGATGGCCAGCACCGCACCGACGACATCGAGACGGTGCTGGGGCCGGTCATCGAGGGGAAAGCGGACCTCGTCATCGGCTCGCGGTTCCTCGGCGAGCAGACCGGCATCCCCAGGTACCGGGTCTTCGGCCAGAAGCTCATCAACTCGCTCTCGAACGTCAGCTCCAGGGTGGATATGACGGACTCCCAGTCAGGGATGCGCGCGCTGAGCCGCAGGGCGCTCAGGAACCTCGACTTCGCGTCCGACGGATACAACGTCGAGTCGGACATGATAACCCACTTCGCCGACGTCGGCCTGACGATCAAGGAGGTGCCGATCTCCGTCCGCTATGACGTTCCCAACGGTCACAAGGAAGGTCCGACGTCCATGGGGATGAAGCTGCTCGGCAACGTGGTCTCCATGATAGGCTACAAGCGGCCGCTGCTGCTGTTCGGCCTGCCGGGAGCGATCGCCGGGCTAGCGGGAGCGGCGATCGCCGTTCTCACCTTCTTCGACATCTACCTGTTCGGCACCTTCCTCGCGCAGGCCCTCGTCGGGGTGGCGCTGTTCCTCATCGGCTCGTTCTTCGTGATCTCCGGCCTGACGCTGAACTCGCTGACCCTCATGATGAAGGCCAGCCTGAACCGGTGATGGGGCCGTGGGACGTCCCGGCCTTGTGCCCCGTCCCCTGAGCGCTGTAGCGGCCATCACCTGAACCGGTCCAGGACCCCAGAGGTCTCCCGGACCGCCCGGTAGCTCTGGGGGTAGTTCTCGATGTACCAGGTCATGAACGCCGTCACATCGATGGAGTCCCTGAGCAGGGCGGACCTCCTCCGCCCCCACTCGGCCTTCGCCCCCTCGTCCTTGACCAGCTCGGTGGCCTTGGCGATGGCCATGGCCGGGTCCCGGTAGTTGAACAGGAGGTGGTACCTGTTCTCCAGCTCGATGAAGTTGCCCATGTCCCTGGCCCCCACGAAGGAATTGCACCGGACCGTCGGGGTCCCCAGGATGGCGGCCTCGGTGGCCATGGTCTGGGTGTCGGTGACCAGGAGGGAGGCGTAGGTGAGGACGTCGTGCACCCGCCGTTTCGGGATCGATATGGCCCATTTCTCCAGCTCCCGCGGCAATCCCTTCTCGGAGGAGATGAAGACCTGCCCGTGCCTCTCCAGCTCCCGGGCCATCATGATCTTCTGCTCCATGGTGAACCCGCCCACGCCGAGATCGTGGAACGCGGACAGGCTGTTGAACCGCAGGAGCGAGAACCGTTCGCCTCGGCCGACCCCCAGGACATCGAGTATGGAATCATCGGGCCGATACCTGTTGGGGTGCAGATAGGCGAACTCCTTCATGCCCTCGATCCGCACGTGCTTCCTTCCGAGGTCCTCCCTGAAGAACGAGGGGGTGACGATGGTGTCGACAAAGGGGAAGAAAAGGTGGAACTGGACCTGGTAGGACCTCTTCCCTATCCCCGGCTCATTGTCTATGAACACGATGTTGGACGCGCCGAGGAGGGCGGAGGCGTACGCATCGTAGACGCCGAAGCCAGTAACGATGTCGACGCGGCGCTCCCTCAGGATCCCGGTGGCATCGATCACGTTCCTGGGCAGGGAGAGGAGCATGTCCATCTTGGACCCCGGGGGAGAGCAGAACACGGTGTAAGGAAGCTCGAAGTCATGAAGAAGATCGAGCGTTTCCCTCTCTCCCCGGGCGATGATGAAGGCCTTATGGCCATGCTGGAGCAATAGGTGGTAGATATGGCGATAGAAATGGACCTGGGCAGGGGTATTGACGATGATCCCCACCCTTCGTTTGGCCCCTGACCCCTGGGGCATACTTTCTGGCCGCTCCGCCGGTATGCAGGCAAGACCTCCCGCAGGCGCCGATTCAACCGCCCTCATGTCCCTCTCTTTCTGCGCCGTAGTGGTTCTTCCTGTACATGGCCGTGGAAACGAACAGCGTGGTGCCCAGGGCGAACAGCATCAGCGGAGCGATGAGGTCCATCAACCAAACATAGCCATCGAGGCTCTCGATCAGGGCCGTGGCTATCAAGATGATCATGCCGAGCAGCATCATCGCCAGCCCGGAGGCGCTGGCCACCCTGACGTGGCGCAGGTTCCGCACGATGTACTTGGACTTCACCCGCCACAGGAAGCTCCTGACCATGAAGAGCATCCCCTTGGTAATGAACGAATAGTAGTTGATGTCGGAGACCTCATCCCCGTACCTGGCGGGGATCGGAACGTCCTGTATCCGCATGTAGTTGCTGTTCAGCTTCACCAGCATATCGTTCTCGAAGAGGTAACCTTTGTACATGCTGTCAAGAGGCAGTCTGCGCAGAGCTTCGGCCGTGATCGCGGTGTAGCCGTTCTGGGGATCGGACACGTTCCAGTTCCCGGTCGCCACCTTTGTGAGCAGGGTCAGAATCTCGTTGCCGGTGAACCTCCATCTGCTCATCCCCTTAAGCGAGTCCCTTTCGTACAGCCTGTTGCCCTTGGCGTAGTCGGCCCTCCCCTCGATCAGGGGGTCCAAGAGCAAATGCAGGTAGCCGGGGTCCATCTGGTTATCGCCGGCCATCACCGCGATGATCTCCATCCCCTCTTCGATCGCCTTCTTGTGGCAGTCGACTATTGCCCCGCCCACGCCCTGGTTCCCGGCATGGTCGATGAGGACGACCCGGCCATCCTGTTTGATGAACTCCTCGACCTTGTTCTTCGTTCCATCCTTGGATGCATCATTGCACACATAGATCCGATCAACGAAGTCGGGGATCCCTGACAAGGTGTCAAGGATGAAGTCCTCCTCATTGTAGGCAGGAACCGATACTCCGACCTTCCGATTACGGTACACGCCCCCTGAACCCCCCTACGTTTCCACTGTAAGAGAATTATTGCACCACATGAGTACAAATACATTCACATGTCTGGAGCGAGAGGGATCACAGCAGGCCGGGCGTCAATGAGCAGGGGAAGCTAGCCTGCCGATGGAAAAAAGGTATGTAAACTCCCTCGATGGGGTATCGAGAAGACGCTCAGGTGACGTTGAGGTTGAGGTTCAGGGTGTAGGTATGGTCCGCCTCGACCAGGTCGAGGAACCGGGAAGCCGCCTGGGTGCTGGCCACGTCTACGAGGGGCGTTCCGGAGTAAGGTGTTCCGTCCTTCAAAAGGACGAACCAGATCTTGTACTGGCCGGTGAACGGCACCGAGATGTTGTACGTGGTCTCCCACTGCCTCGTCCAGTTGCCCTCGATGTTCGCCTCGGTGTGATTGAGCGTCTTGGAGAAGGACTCGACGAAGTAGAGCTGGTTGACCAGCGTGGTGTTGTCCTCGTATGTGATGTTGGAGAACCACACCTCCACCGTGTAGTTCACGGTGCGGTGCTCGTGGTTCGAGAGGCCGATGATGACCGGTGCCGACTGGTTTACGGTCAGGTTGTGCGGGTACCCGCTCGCCTTTCCGCCCTCCCCCAGGACATAGAACTCGGTGAAGCTCTCCCCCTCCCTGGGGAAGGCGACCACGTAGGTGAGCGCGAAGACCGACGACAGGATCGAGAGGACGAGGATGATGGTCAGTATCTTGTCGACCTTGCTCTCGGCCCCGAACTTGCTCCTGGCCGAGGCGTACAGCACCTTGGGGTCGAACGGGAGGTACGGGTCCTGGGAGCTGGTCCGCCTCCACATCCCGAGCACGCAGAAGACCACGTTGAAGAAGATGATGGACAGGAGGATCGGCTCTAGCCTTATTCCGAAGGGCGTGTAGTTGAGCCCGAACCCTATGAGCGGGGTGATGGCGATGCTGACGCCGAACGACAGGGCGATGCGCTCGATGAGGTCCAGCGATGCCTTCTCCGGGAAGAGCGTGGCTATGAGCGAGTAGCCGGGGAAGAACAGGATGAACGGCAGCCCGATGACGATGCGGCCGGGATTGTCCGGGAGCAGGAAGATGAAGAGCACTAGCAGGAATGAAAGCACTATGATCGCGCTCAGGTCCCAAGAGCGGACGGTATCGATCCTCCTATCGTCGGGCAAGTGAGGAGTGCGAGCCCATCCAGACTATATATTGGTTTTTGCCTGGGTCGAAATCGATCGACCTCAGGTTCTTCGAGGAGGTGACCACATGCAACGGGCAGTTGGCCTCGTCTGCCGTCCGGTCGCCGGTCGGGTCTCTTGACCGCCTAGCGAGCTCCCGATATCGACGGGGTCGAGATATGTTTTCTAACAGCGGAAAAAAACTATATAAACGGCGCTAGGACCGGTATATTGTCCTCGATCGCTCGTTGGCGAACGTGCTCGAGGACGTTGGGAGGGAAAGAATGACGGAAACGGAGAAACTGACCGATCTGAACAAGGAGCTATTGGCCGGGAAGAACTATCCGAAATATGCGTTCTGGCTATCGGCCATTGGCGGGACGATAATGCTGATACAGGGGTTCATGACGATCTTCTTCAGATCAGTGTTGTACGCGGTGATCGTTGACATCTGGGTCGGGTTGGAGACGGTCTTGATCGGCATCATGCTGATCCTCGCTGCCCTGATAATCGATTCGACGGCCGCCAGCCTGGTCTACCGCCCGGAGTACCGGGTCACGACGGGAGCCACGATATTCCTCGTCTCGCTGATCGCCCTCTTCCTAGGCGGCGGTTACATCATCGGCTCGATCCTCGGAATGATAGGCGGCATCATGGCCATCGTCTGGCACAGAGGACTGCCCGAACCCAGGCCCTCTTGAGCCATTGGATAAGAACCAGGAGATGTGATCTTCAGCTTTGCTTTGCGTTACCGGCGATGTCCGAACGGTCAAAAACAGCATATATGCTCAGGACGAGGTCGGGCGGAGGGAGCGGATATACTTGATCGCCACGGGGTTGGTTATCTCCACCGTGAGCACATAACTGGCCTCCTCTTCCTTGGCGTCCCTGAGCACGCCCATGGGAATGTTCCCGAGCTCGAAGTCGCAGTGGCCGTAGGTCACGAAGTCGTGGTACATCCCGCTCGCATCCTTGTCCTCGCGTGGAGAGGTGATGCGAACCAACATCGTCTGCGCCTGCATTAAATTCTATTTATTGAACTTAATATATTTATAATTATGCCGTAGCGGCGGCCCGGCCTTCGGTACAAGGAGAACCTTGTCGCTAGAACACCTCCCCCTACATCTTTCTTTTCTTGATAATATCTTGTGATAACGGTCCCTTTCTGCTCTGCATCGACGTCTGCAATGATAACGATGTCCGGTGAGAAAGCGCGAACGGTCGGTCGGTCCTTTAGCATCTGGCTTCGACCATTATCTCCCATTATCATATGAGATGATAATTATAAATGCAAACATATATATTATTGAAGGAACGTTCTCATTATCCAGTCTCAGTATCAGGAATTGAAAATTAGGGGGGCATATAACAATGAGCAGGAAGATAGCAATGAGCGTGGTGATCGCGCTGATGATGCTGTTCAGTGCGACGGCCGTATACGTCACCAACCTCCCCGGGACCGTCCCGGAGGATGCGATCGACCAGCCCGTGCTGAACATCAGCACTCCAGGCAACGAACCGTCCGGGACCAGCAGCGTGGGGCCGATGGCGACCAGCTCGGAAGGCTCCGAATGCGGCGATGGCGACCAGCAGGATGGCGGGGGCGATGTCCCGCCAGCTGATGACGGCTGCGGAGAGGAGGACGATAGCTCCGATCTACCGCCGGCCGACGATGGCTGCGGAGCGGCTGACGATCAGCAGGACGATAACTGTGGAGATCAGGGCGACCAGCAGGACGACGGTTGCGGATGCAACGATAATTCCGGTGAAGGCGGGCATCACGGGGGGCACCATGACTGCAGGGACCACGAGCGCCATCATGACCGGTTCCATGGCCGCCATGCCGGGGAGCACCATGGCCACCGGGCCATGGATCACGACCGCCATCATGACAGGAGCGACTGCGGCGGACCCCACTATGATAGGATGGCTCCCCATTGTGCAGGGGCCAGAGGCTGCATCGGTCCGTGCCACTGTGGCCACTGAGCGCACGAAACCCTTTTTTCTTTCACACCGGCCCATTTTTTAATGAACCGCAACCTCATAACGTTGTACGGCCATTGACGGCCCGATCGGGGAGGTCCTTCTCTGAACATGAGGGAGCGTCTGTCAGCGGCCCTCGACGGCAGGACGGTCGACCGGCCACCGTGCGTCAGCCCAGGCCAGACCGCGGTCGCCGAGCTCCAGTACTTGACGGGCGAACTGTGGCCCCTTGCGCACCAGGACCCCAGGTCCATGGCGAGACTGGCCGCGTCCACCGTCGAGGTCGGGCTGCAGGAGGGGATCAGGGTCCCGTTCGAGATCACCCTCGACGCCACCGCCTTCGGGGCGGGGCTGGAGATGGGGGCGCCCCTGAAGCAGCCGTACGTCATCAGGCATCCCCTGCCCGACCGCGAGGCGATCGACCGGGCCTCTGTACCGGACCCCCTGGTCGACGGGAGGGCGCCGGTGGTGCTGGAGGCGATCGACATCCTGCGCGGCAGCGAGGCCCCGCTGCTCTGCTCGGTCACGGCGCCGTTCACCCTCGCCTGCTTCCTCCACGGGGAGCGGGAGACCCTCATGGGCATGCTGAACGAGCCGCAGCCGGTCATGAAGGTCCTGTCGCTGGCGGAGCGCTGGGGGAGAGCGTTCGCCATGGAGGCGCTCAGGGCGGGGGCGGAGGTCATCGTCCTCGAGGACACCTGGGCCAGCGGCGAGATCCTCTCCCCCAAGCTCTACGCCGAGTTCGCACTGCCCGGCGAGACCGCCCTCGCCAGTGCAGTAAGGGAGGCGGGCGGGCGCTCCATACTTCAGCTCTGCGGCCATCCGCGCGAGAACCTGGAGCTGATGGGGGCAAGCGGGGTGGACGGCCTGGTGCTGCACCAGGACATAGACGTGTCCGAGGCCAGGATGCTGCTGTCCGGCGAATGCGCCGTGGTCGGCAACCTGGACCCGCTGTCGGCGGTGCGCATGCCCCCGGCGACCATAACCCAGATGTGCAGGAAGTGCGTCAGCGACGGCGTAGACGTCCTCGCGCCGTCCTGCGGCCTCGATCCCGCCACCCCCCTGGCCAACCTCCGGGCGATCGCCATGGCGGTGCGGCCGGCGCAAGCGCGGCCGGGTGAGACGGGCTCCGTGCCAGCACGTACCACGGGCAATACTTTTTAACTGCAGGGTCCCAAGGTTATCCCAATGACCATTCAGGAGGGAACTGCGGGTGGTAACCATGAGGTCCGGTTCGATGGGGCCGGTCGATTATCTAGTGGTGCTCTTCCCGGGCAACAAGTTCACCGGGGAGATAGCACCGGAACTGGTTGCCATGGCGAGGTCTGGCATCATCAGGGTCATCGACCTCGTCGTGGTGACCAAGGACGGTGACGGTGTTGTAGGGACGAGCGATGTGGAGGACATCAACGGAGAGATGGGAGAGGCCCTGCGGGCGCTTTCGCAGGACCTCAGGGGATGGCTGGCCCAGGAGGACATCGATGACATAGGCGCGATGATGCCCATGGGCAGCATGGTGGCGGCGCTGCTCCTCGAGAACACCTGGAACGAGAGGTTGAGGGATGTGATCCTGGAAGCGAGCACGATAATTCTGACGGAGGGCAGCATACCGCGCAAGCTGGTGATGCAGACGCGAAGGTGAGCTAAGAGGTTCTGATATCCGGTCATGGGCTCCGACACGATCCCTTGGCCGGGCGCTCCGGGCCGTTTTTTCCTATCTATTCGCCGTAAAATCATTATTGGTCATGTTTCCCATATTGTAGAATTGATGATGGACGAACTCGACCGGAAGCTGCTGAAGGAGCTCGAGCGGAACCCCCGGGCGACCTGCAGGGAGCTCTCCGATACGATCGGGGCCCCGGTCCCCACCGTCTGGGACAGGATGACCTCGCTGGAGAGGTCCGGCTGCATCATCGGGTACTACGCGTGGGTCAGCCTGGAGGCATTGGGCGGGCTCCGCGTGATCGTCTACGGCGAGATGAAGGGCAACCTGAACAGCGAAATGCTCAGGGCGATCGAGGAGAACGGCCAGGTGTTCGTGGCCATGACCGGAGGCCAGAACCGCCTCTACCTGATGGCCGACCTCCGCGGCCTCGCCGATCTCGAGGGCATACAGAGGATCGCGGAGGCCGACTGCAGGATAACCGAGCCCGAGGTCCTCATAATCGGGCCCGGGTCCGACCTGGGCTCGATCTCCCTGGAGAAGAGGGACCGCGCCTCCATCGATTCCCTCAAGGAGGCCGACTGGCAGATCATCGGCTCCCTGCACCTTGATGCCAGAAAACCGATCTCCCAGGTCGCGGCGGAGGTGGGACTGACCAGGAAGACGGTCAGGAAGCGCCTGTCCCGGATGGTGGAGGGCGGCCTCATCGAGTTCTTCGTCAACATCGATCCCCAGAAGCTCAACGAGCTTAGCTTCCTGGTCCTCGTCCGGTTCGGCTCCATGGCGCTCAGGAACAGGGCGCTGGAGATTCTGAGGGCGGACAGGTCCCCGTCGTTCGATCATCGTATGGTCTTCAGCAACGCCCCCAACCTTCTCGGGTTCGACATGATCGCCGGATCGGTGGCCGAACTGGACGCTCGGCTGTCGGTCATTCAGGACCATGAGGGGGTGGAGGTCGTGACCTGGAACCTCTGCCAGCGTCGCTATTTCTTCCCGAGCTGGAGGGACAGGATGGTCGAGGAGAAGGCCCGGGAGATCGGCGTGAGAAAGGGCCGGGCCAGATCGGTCTCTGTGACCTACGCGTGAGGCGGGTGGCGGCCATGGGTCCCGGTCAGACCTACCAATGCATGTTTCACGCTGGCAATGAAATGGCGGTCCGGCATGGGATGGACCTTTTTCGGTTTGGTCCGTTCTTTGGTCGCTCTTGGCCTCTCGTCCCCGAGGACTAGGGGGGCCCCGGAGCTCCATTCCTTCTTCTCGTACTCCTGGAGATCCGATGACCGCAACGTCGGGGGGAACCTGGCTCGTTCTTCCAACAGGTACCATGGTATCATGTGGTCATTCCCCCTGGAAGTGGGATCATGTTTCTCGGCGTTCGGTCTGCCTCGATCATCCTATCCCCGAATTGTTCCTGAGCGCTCCTGGGAGATTATGCCATGTTCGAACCAGAGCGCAATAACGTCCCACTCTGGCGCCTGGGAGTACCCGTTTTTCTATGCACGGGACGGGGTTCGGCATCTTTTAAAACCATGAGAAAAGGATGGGCAAGGTGCTCGGACGATGCTCAGGTGCCAGGGCTCGCTGGCCATCCTCGGGAACGAGCTCCCGCAACACTGCTTGAGCGGCTAGGAGGACCACGCCGACGACGGAGCGTTCTCTGGTTGTACAATTTATTTAATAACGGTTGAGGACACCTATCATTCTAGGAGGAAGAATATTGACCGTTCTAGTGACCTACATGTCGTTGACCGGCAACACCAGGAAGGTTGCCGAGGCGATCTACGGAGAGATCGAGGGAGAGAAGGAGATCAGGCCGATGGAGGAGGTGGAGAGCCTGGAAGGCTATGACCTTACTTTCATAGGGTTCCCCACTCACCAGATGGGCGTGCCGGCCAAGGCGAAGGAGTTCATCGAGAGCAAGGCGGCCGGGAAGAGGGTGGCGATCTTCGCCACTCACGCGGCGTTCGTCGACACGAACGTGATGGCCCAGTCGCCGGACATCGTGAAGGGGATACAGGGCAGGGGGCGGGAGGCGGCCGCCGGCACCAGGATGATGGGGTACGCCGACTTCCGCGGCGAGCTCGACGAGGGCGTGGCCACCAGATGCTTGGCCAGCCCTGACCCGATGGTGCAGATGTTCGGCAAGGCGCGCCCCATGACCGTGGGGCAGCCGGACGAGAACGAGATGGCGAGGGCCAGGGCCTTCGCCAGGGCAATGATGGACAAGATCGAACGCCCCGCAATGACGGTGCGGCCGGGGTGAGGCGAGCCTCCGGGACGGCCGGGAGATGGCCCCAGCGATAGCCGGGACCGCTCGATCCCTGCCGTAGGACGACATGGCCCCGGCCAGCGTGGAGATACTGGGGGCGTCCCGTCACGGCAGGTTTAAATCATGAACGGGGTTGTTGGACCGGTCAGGAGGCGCCAGGTTCATGCCGGCGCGGCAACGTCGCAGAAGCGATACGTTCCGCTCCATCAAGCCCTTTACGAGGAGCGCTTCTGGTCCAGTCTGGGGAGGGAGGAGATGTCAGGAACGAAGATGCGTGATCCGATGAACGTTATGTCGCTGGTCACGGTAGCGTTCCTGGTGTTCGGGACCGTCCTGGCGGTCGTCAGGGGAGATGTCTACTGGACCTTCTTGGCGGCGTGGGCGCTCGCCCTCATCACTCTGCCGTACCTGCGTTACACCGATCTCGAGCGCTCCCAGATCAACTGGCTGATGTTCTTCATCACGCTGCCGTACCTGGCGAGCTTCCTCCTCGGGTCGGACGGCTCCGGCCTGCTGCCGGTCGATTCGCTCTGGTACCTCGTGCTGTCGAGCATCTCGATCTTCGCGCTGTGCATGGTGACCATCGCCTGCATCAGCTCCTGCGGGGGGATGGACCTCAATCTGAAGTTCGGGATGCAGGTGGCCTTCATGCTCTACGCGTCCCTGGTGGTGATACAGGGGCCGGTGTTCTTCTACTCCGACCTGTGGTTCGGGACGTCGTTGCTCTCGTCCAACGACGAGTTCATGGGCTACATCGTCCTGGCGACGATCAACGGGCTGCTTCTCACCGTGGGCTTCTATGCCATCGCCCGGGCCAGGCTACTGCGCGAGACCATCACGGCAGGGGAGGTCGGGCAGTGAACCGGATGATGCGTATCACCGTGGCCTTCGAGGTCCTGCTCGGGACGATGCTCGTCCTCAGCATATGGGAGGCGGTCACCTACTGGGCCTTCACCGCGTTCTTCTCCATGCTGCTGATGCCGGTGCCGGCCATACTGGCGGTGAAGAACGTCATCCAGCTCCCGTGGCCGATGGTGGTGAGCATAGGCCTGGCGCTGGTGCTGCACAACCTCGGGCTGGTCACCGACCTGTACAACACATCGTTCTGGTGGGACAAGCTGACCCACCTGGTGTCCGGTGTGGTGATCGCATCGCTGGTGGCCGTGGAGCTCATCCTGCTGGACCAGCGCACCGATTCGATCTACATCCCGCCGATCTGGTACCTCTTCCTGGTGCCGATCGCGATACTCACGCTGGAATCGATCTGGGAGATGGTGGAGTTCTTCGTGGACCAGATGCTGCATACCGGCATGCAGCACGGCCTCGTCGACACGGTGAACGACGTGGCGACGAACCTGCTCTCCGGGTTGATAGGCGGGGTGGGCGTGATGTACTACCTCAGGAGCCATTCGGTCGACGAGTTCATCACCAACCTGCGCGCCGAGAAGCTGATCAACTGGTTCTTCGTCCGGTTCGGGGAGCCGGGAAAGCTCTAGGCTGACGACGGCAGGCTTATGATGCTCCGGGTGGCAGTACAAGATGCGGCTGCCCGCTAGGCGCCGCTCAAGAGCTCCGGTAGCGATCTACATTGAACCCGGTGACCGTTCCAGCTTCTCCCAGGGGCTACAGATCGGCGGCCATCATCGGCATCGCCACCATAGCGCTCGGCCTGGCCATCGCTTCCGCCTCCGTCTGCCTGGCACTGTGCGCCGGCAACCTGTGGTGGCTGGCGCTCCTGCTGCCGGCGCTCGGTCTGGTGATAACGGGCGCGATGATATGCCGGGCGCGCATGGAGGGCGCCAGGGCGGTCCGTCCCCTTCATCCGCCAGGCGTCATGAGGCCCCGCCCCCAGGACTTCGCACGCCACAACAGGGTACGGGAGAACGTCGAGCGCTGGGAGAAGAGGTACGGCCGCGGCGGGTCCAGGGACGAGGGGTCGACGGACGAGCTGCAGAAAAGGCCGCGGCCCTGGTCGCCGAAGCCCAGGAGGTGATGGCGAGCGACGGCAATGATAGAAGTGAAGTCCTGGAAAGGAGCGTTCCAGTGCGCATCGATGTGCATCGAAGGAACGCGTTGGCGGTCGTGAAAAGCCATCGCCTGCATAGGCGATGTCTCTTGCCGCCGCCAGACCGCCGCTCAATCGAAGAACGCGGTCGAGTAGGTGTTCAGGATCGCCCTGTTGCGGGCCCTCGTGTCGCCCCGCCAGTCCTTGTCGATCCATGAACGCGCGGGCCTGATGCTGGAATGGCCTGCTTTCTTGATGCACTGGCATCTCATCATCACAAAACCGTTCGGCCAGCTCCTTTGAGCAACGACCTCATCGCATCGGGTGCAGTACAGGCAGGACTCGCACCACTCACAATCGCCACTCTTCATGGTATTTAACTAGGCTCTGTACATATATATGGATGTCAACATGGATATCAAAAGGCGGACGATGTCCCCGCGCCGAGATCCACGCGGCCGAGGGAAAACGCCTCTTTTATGCGATGATCCTCACCGGCGTCCGCTAGCGCTTCCTCTGCTTTGAACCCCTCATCGCGGTAACGGCATCGCGGCGGAGGCCTTCCGGCCCACCTGGCGACCCCAGCGCACCATTATATGGGCGGCTTTCCGACTACATGCTCGTGCATGCCGGGGCGGACGATGCGCCCGGCATGACGCTGTCAGTTATGCGACCGGAACGAGGGGGATCATCGAGCGATATGAACCGGAAGTTGAATGGGAGCAGCAGGCCCTACGTCAGCAAGCGGAGGGCGACGGCCTGGAGAGCTATATTCGGCTTCAGGGGAGAGGTGCGCGGTCCGCTGCGGAAGTTACGGTACTACCTCTTCGTGATCTCCCTGATCACGATAGCGGCGAGCGCCCTGGCCCTGCTGAACGGCTACTACCGTTTCGCCAACATATCCTATCACGAGATCGCCCTCAGCGGCCTCACGTCGCCTTTTCTGCTGGCAGGCTACCTCGGCATGTTCCTCACCATCGCCTTCTCCCCGGTCCCTGATTACTTCATGGTCCCGGCCTTTGGCTACCTGTCCTCGATAGGCGTGTTCGACCCATACACGACCTTCCTGGTGTGCCTCCTCGGCGCCATAGTGCCGATAACGTACGTGCCGGGCAGGTTCGTCGGCCGGCCGTTGTTGCTGAGGAGCGTGGCCTACTTCGGCATCTCGGAGAGGGCGCTCGGGGAGGCGGACAAGTGGCTGGTAGAGCATGGCAATTTCTCCGTCTTCATAGCCACCTTCATACCGTTCTTCTACAGCGTCATCGGCCTGGCCGCCGGGATGCTGAGGATGAACGCGGCAAAATTCTTGCTGGCCAGTACCGCCGGGTACGGATTGAGGTTCGTGGTCCTCGAATACGTCGGCTATCAGAGCATCCTCATCTTCACCGCCTCCTTCGACTACGCGCAGAGAGCGCTCTTCTTCACCCTCCTGATCATCTCATTTCTCTACTCGGCCCTCTATCTCGTGGAGACCTTGCGGTCCGCTCGCGAGGGGCCGGAACCCGAGGCGGGCCAGGGGCCGCACGGACCATAGCTCACCGTGGGCGACAGGGCTCAGTGCACATGGGGATAGAAGAGGCGCTTGGCGATCTCCGCGGTCAAGATGTACAGCAGGATGACCAGGCCGGTCACTGCCAGGAAGATCGGGGGGAGCGCCAGGAAGCCGAAGACCTCCGTCGGCAGCAGGTAGGGCAGCGCGAGCGTGAGCAGGATGATCGCGATCGCGGTCATCAGCATGTACCGGCTCGGCCTGCTCCTCAGGAACGGCCGGCGGGTCCGGACCACCAGGACGATGATGACCGCCGACAGCACCGACTCGATGAACCAGCCGGTCCTGAACTCATTGGGAGCGGCGTTCAGCACCAGGATCAGCATCGCAAAGGTGAGGTAGTCGAAGATCGAGCTGATGAGGCCGAACACCAGCATGAACCGGCGGATGAAGCGCATGTCCCACCGCCGCGGCCGTTCCACCAGCTCGACGTCCACGTTGTCGGTGGCGATGGTCGTCTCCGGGAGGTCGGTCAGGAGGTTCATCAGCAGGATCTGCTTGGGCAGCAGGGGAAGGAACGAGAGGAACAGGGACGCCCCGGCCATGCTGAACATGTTGCCGAAGTTCGCGCTGGTGGCCATGAACACGTACTTCATGGTGTTGGCGAAGGTCTTCCTGCCCTCCCGGACCCCGTCGAGGAGGACCCCCAGGTCCTTCTCCTGCAGCACGATGTCGGCGGCCTCCTTGGCCACGTCCACCGCGCTGTCCACGGAGATGCCGACGTCCGCGGCATGGAGGGCGGACGCGTCGTTGATCCCGTCGCCCATGTACCCCACGACATCGCCGCCCTTCCTGAGGGCGAGGATGATCCGCTCCTTCTGGTTCGGTTCGATCTCGGCGAAGACGTCGGTCCTCCTGACCCGCTCCACCAGCGCCTCGTCGCTCATCATCCGCAGCTCCGTTCCGGTGATCAGCTGGGGGTCTGGAAACCCGACCTGGTGCATCACCGCGGCGGCCACGAACCGGTTGTCCCCGGTGATCACCTTCAGGGAGACCCCGAGGCCCTTGAGGTCCGCGATGGTCCGGGAAAGGTCCTGCTTGGGAGGGTCGAAGAGCACCAGGAAGCCGAGCAGGACCATGTCCCTCTCCGAGTCCTTGGAGATGGTGCTCTCCGCCCCGATGTCCTTGTAGGCGACGCCCAGCACCCGGAAGCCCTGCTGGCTGAGGTCGGCGTACTCGCGCTCGGCCTCGTCCTGCACCTTCTGGTACGGGGACAGGACGCCGCTGGCGTCCTCCTCCTGGCCGCAGATCTCGGCGATGTTCCTGAACGCCCCCTTGGTCACCATCAGGCGCCGTCCGTCCTTCGTTCTCACCAGGATGCTCAGCCTCTTGCGGACGAAATCGTAGGGGACCTCGTCCAGCTTCTCGAAGTCGGCGGGGTCGAAGCGGACCTCCTTGCGGATGGCCTCGTCGATGGGGTTGGTGAACCCCGACTGGTAGTAGGAGTTGAGGCCCGCGAACAAGCGGACCTTCTGCCCCTCGCTCCCCCGGATGTCCACCGCCGAGCGCATCTGCACGATGGCCTGGGTCAGCGTGCCGGTCTTGTCCGAGCACAGGATGTTCATGCTCCCGAAGTTCTCGATGGAGGACAGCCGCTTCACGATGACCTTGGACCCGGCCATGTTTTTGGCCCCGTGGGCCAGATTGATGGTGATGATCGCCGGCAGCAGCTGGGGGGTGAGCCCGACGGCGAGGGCCAGGGAGAAGAGGAAGGAATCGAGGACCGGCCGCTGCAGAAGGACGTTGATGGCGAAGATGAACAGGACGAGGATGAAGGTGATCTCCATGAGCATGTAGCCGAAGTGCCTGATCCCGTGCTCGAACTCGGTCTCCGGCGGCCTCAGCCGCAGGCGCTCGGACACCTGGCCGAACTCGGTGCTCCTGCCGGTGAGGACGACCACCGCCCTGGCGGTCCCGCTGACCA
Source organism: uncultured Methanomassiliicoccus sp. (assembly GCA_964426205.1). Lineage (GTDB taxonomy): Archaea > Thermoplasmatota > Thermoplasmata > Methanomassiliicoccales > Methanomassiliicoccaceae > UBA6. Next base: position 32,547 of record CAYRPG010000019.1, read on the forward strand.
CGTGGGTGCCCATGAACAGCGTGTTGGACCGCTTCTCCAGCGGCGTGTCCGGGGAAAGCGTCCCCTTGATCTTCTCCACCGGGTAGGTCTCGCCGGTCAGCGTGGCCTCGTCGACGAAGAGGTCGCGGGACTCGATTATCCGGCAATCGCCGGGGATGATGTCGCCGGCGGAGAGCGCGACCGCGTCGCCGGGAACGACATCCTCCGTCGGCACCGATGCGATGGCATTGTCGCGAAGGACCGAGGCCCTGGTCTGCACCAGCGCCAGCAGCTTGGCGACGGCGTTGGTGGCGCCTCGCTCCTGCCAGAAGCCGAGGGCGGCGCTGAGGACCACGATGGAGATGATGATGGTGGCGTCGGTGGGGTCCCCGAGGAAGGCCGAGATGACCGCGGCGAACAGCAGGATGATGATGAGCGGGCTCTTGAACTGGGCCAGGAAGGACCGTACTGTGCCGGTCCGCTTCTTCGCCCTGAGGACGTTCGGCCCGAAGCTCGACAGCCTCGCTTCCGCCTCCTTGCCGGCGAGCCCGTCGGCGCTGGTGCTGAGCTTATCGAGCAGGTCCTTCTCGCTGACGGCCCAGTGAGCTCGCGGCACGTCCGGCATGGCTCAGCTCCCGAGCTCCCTATCTCCCATCCAGGACCGGACCTGGGTGCGTTCTCTCGAGCATGCCTCGCTCCGTTGTTCTCGGACCTCATGTTCGCGCACGTCAAGGAGGAAGGTCGTCATGGGTGCAGCAGTAAGATGGGAGCTATCGCTATGAATAGAATATTATAGCCGTCGTTGGAACGCCGAATAAAAGGAGGTTACGCATGGCCGAATACGAGGACAGCATGAAGGAGATCAAGAAGACCATGGGCCTGGTCATGGACCAGTTCAAGGCCATTCCCAAGGACGCCGTGGCCCCTGAATGGGACGAGATGAAGAGATATTCGTTCGGCGAGTCCAAGATACCGGCGAAATATCGCGAGCTCATAGGGCTGGCGATCGCAGCATCGATCAAGTGCCCCTACTGCGCCTACTTCCACACGCAGGCGGCCAAGATGCACGGGGCGACCGACGAGGAGCTCGCCGAGCTCGCCCTGCTGACTAGGTTCACCACCGGATGGAGCTCGATCCTGCACGCCAGCTCGATCGACCTGGAGGACTTCAAGAAGCAGTTCGATCAGGCAGCGAAGCACATGCAGAGCAAGTCGAAATGAACGTTCTTTCCTTTTCCTCTCTGTCGCTTGAACGGCCCCAAGCTCCATCTACTGGCGCCATGGCCCCGGCCGTTCACAGGAACAGAGGTAGAGCGCGATCCCCCCGAGCAAGGTAAGGAGCCAGAGAGCAAAGGTCGTCCTCATGATGAGCCGCTTGTTCTTCGGCTTCCCCAGGCAGCCGTCTGGCTTGCGCCCTCTCAGGAGCCAGGAGCCCGCCAGGAGCGTCGCCATGCCCAGGGCCAAGAGGCCCACCAGGTGATGCAGCAGCGGAAGCGCGTACCGCCGATCCTCCGCTTCCAGGTCGTTCTGCAGGACCACCGTCAACGAGGGCACCATGATCAAGAGCACCGAGATCACGGTCAAGACCAGGGCCGCGGTCATGATCGTGGCATGCGATATCGTCCTCCTACCATACCTCTTCTCATAGGATCCGAGAAGCACCGGGCCCAACGTCACGACCATGATGACCAGGTTCATCAGGCCCAGGGGAGAGACGATAATTCACCGATGATTGCCAATCCGAGAACATAATAAACCATTCTTGCAACACCGCTGGCCAATGGTGTCGCGGAGCGGAACGGTCCCCCAGCCCATCTTGGGACAGGGACAAGGAGTTTATACCGGCCGATGGCATGAAATTCAACAGTTCGAGGCGATACTATGGGAGAGAAACTGTACGTTCTGCAACCCCTGCCCTATGACTATGGGGCGCTGGCACCGGTGATATCGGAAGACCTGCTGAGACTGCATCACGACAAGCATCATGCCGCCTATGTCAACGGGGCGAACAACATCCTGAACAAGTTGGACAAGGCGCGCAAGGAGAACCTGGAGGTCGACATGAAGGCCATCTGCAAGGAGCTCTCCTTCAATTTCGGTGGTCTCTTCCTGCACGAGAAGTTCTGGAAGAACATGGCTCCCCCCGGCCAGGGGGGAGGGAGGCCGGGCGGGAAGATCGGGGACGCGATCGTCCGTGATTTCGGCACCTTCGAGCGGTTCAAGAAGGAGTTCAGCCAGGCCGCCGTCTCCTGCGAGGGAGGAGGATGGGCCGCGTTGAACTGGTGCGGGCATACCGAACGTATCTTGATCAACCAGATCGAGAAGCACAATGTGAACGTGCCTCCGCAGCAGAAGGTCCTCCTGGTGCTCGATGTCTGGGAGCACGCATACTACCTGGACTACAGGAACGACCGGGCCAAGTTCGTGGAGAAGTGGTGGGACCTGGTAAACTGGGACGAGGTCGACCAGCGGATGCCGTGACGCTCCTGACCGCATAGTAGGACGATGGATTTCGGTTCCCGACCGGCGAAGCGGCATCTCCGGCCGCCCTCACCGATGGGGCGCATTTCCAGCCAGGACCGTCCCGTCGAGCGATGCTTCGCCGGCGGCGCTCGGTCCCCTGCCGACCTGTTCCCAGAGCGCCCCATCGAGGCCCTCGGAGGAAGGGCGCTCCTGGGCGCTGCGGTCACGGTCCCGGCCGTCCATCCTACGCTCTTTCCCTGGCGATCGAAGACCATAATAATGTAGAATCGTGGTTGTTAAGTAAACGTTCAACACCTTCTCGGGAGTGGCCGATGGCGTCGAAGAGAGCGATCCCGTCCAACCGGTTCGAGCGCATCGTCGAATTGGCGAGCGAGGGCATATGGACGTTGGACGCTGACGGCCGGACCGACTACATCAACGGGCGCGGGGCCTCGATATTCGGTTACCTTCCGGAGGAGATGCTCGGCCGGCCGCCGGCCGACCTCCTGTTCCCGGAGGACCAGCTCGAGGGAGAGGGGACACCGGGCATCGACGGCCGGACGGAGGCCCACCACGCCGAGGTCCGCGCCCGCCGCAAGGACGGATCGGCGGTCTGGATCTCCTCCTCGACGTCGCTGATCACGGACGAGGACGGGACCTACCGGGGGGCGCTGGTGATCTTCTCCGACATCTCCGATCGGAAGATGGCGGAGGAGGCGCTGACCTTCCAGGCCCATCTGCTGACCAGCGTTCACGACGCCATCATCGCCACCGACGAGCATTTCACCATCGTCTATTGGAACGAGATGGCCGAGAAGCTGTTCGGATGGACCATGTCCGAGGCCATCGGGAGGAGCACCGGTGATCTCATCAGATCGAAGCTTCCCGGGGCCTCGAGGGAGCGATCGATCGAGCTGTTGCTGCGGGAGGAGCACTACGACGGCGAGGCCATCTGCTACCACAAGGACGGAAGAGAGGTCTTCGTCGACGTGCATTCGCAGGTGATGAGGGACCCGGAGGGAGGGGTGATGGAGATCGTCTCCTCCTTCCGGGACATCAATGATCGTAAGCGGGCCGAGGAGGCCCTGAGACGGAGCGAGGAGAGCTACCGCCACATCGTCCAGTTCGCCCCGGCCGCCATCTTCGAGCTCGACTTCGTCCACATGAGGCTGAGGAACGTCAATGATCTGATGACCGAGCTGACCGGCTACTCCAGGGAGGAGCTTCTGGCCATGGACCCCATCGACTTCTTCGGGGAGGAGAGCAGGGGGCGGCTAAGGCAGGGGATCGCGGAGAGGCTGGCAGGGAAAAGGAGCGGGCCGGCCGAGTACAAGATCAGGGTCAAGGGCGGCCGGGAGATCTGGGCCACCTTCGACCTCAAGCCCCTCTACGAGAACGGAAGGGTCACCGGCGCCCTGGTGGTCGGTCACGACGTGACCGAGCAGAGGGAGACCAGGGAAAAGCTCAGGGAGAGCGAGGAGCGGTTCCGCACCATCCTCGACCATTCCCGGGACGGCATCTACATGGTCGACCTCCGGACCAACCGCTTCCTGTTCATCAGCCCGTCCCAGATCGAGCTCACCGGCTTCACCCTGGACGAGCTCAACGCCATGACCCCGGAGGGCGCCCTGGACCGCGTGCATCCGGACGATCGGGAGAAGATGCTGGGGCAACAGATGCAGGTGATGGAGGGCAAGGACCCCGGCGAGCCGTCGGAGCACCGCTGGATGGTCAAGAGCGGCGAGTACCGCTGGTTCAGTGACCGCCGCAATGCTGTACATGACGAGCATGGGGAGCCGACCGCGCTGGTGGGAACGAGCCGGGACATCACCCAGCGCAAGAGGGAGGAGCAGGCGCTGCACGACAGCGAGGAGCGGCTATCCCTCGCGCTGTCCGCCGGGCACCTGGCGACCTGGGACTGGAACCTCGTGACCAACGAGATGGTGTGGAACGACGAGCACTACCGCATGATGGGCCTGAAGGTCGGCGAGATCAGGCCATCCTTCGAGGCATGGGCCCGCTGGGTCCACGCCGACGACAGGAGCGCGGTGCTCGCGGCGTTCTCGCAGTGCATGGGCCGCGGCGGGGACTACGCGGCGGAGTACCGGGCCCTGTGGCCGGACGGCACGGTCCGATGGATCAGCTCCTTCGGCTACTTCGGGAGGGACCCCGAAGGGCATCCCACACGCTCCTACGGCGTGCTCATGGACATCACCGAGCGGAAGCGGGCGGAGATGGCGCTCAGGGAGAGCGAGCAGCGCCTGCGCCTGCACTTCGACAACTCCCCCCTGGCGGTGGTGGAATGGAACTCCGACTTCGTGATCACCAGGTGGGTGGGGGAGGCGGAGAGGATGTTCGGGTACACCGCCGACGAGACCATCGGCCGGACCTTCTACGACCTCAACCTGATCTATCCGGACGACATACCCGCCGTGGAGGTGCTCATGACCGAGCTCACCGACCGGGTGAGCGACAAGGCGGTGTCCTCGAACCGCAACATCACCAAGGACGGCCGGGTGATCGATTGCACCTGGTACAACTCGGTGCTCATGGACGAGAGGAAGAACGCCCCCACCGTCCTGTCGTTGGTGATGGACAACACCGCGCGGGTGGAGGCGGAGAGAGAGCTGATCAAGAACTCGGAGGAGCTCGCCCGCTCCAACGCGGAGCTGCAGCAGTTCGCGTACGTGGCATCGCACGACCTCCAGGAGCCGCTCAGGATGGTGACGATGTACCTCTCCCTGCTGAGGAAGAAGTACGGGGACGAGCTGAACCCGGAGGCCAAGAAATACATGAGCGTGGCCATGGACGGGGCGGAGCGGATGAGGCGGATGGTGAACGACCTCCTGGAATACTCCAGGGTGGACACCAAGGAGCGGAGGTTCTCACCGGTGGACATGAACGCCCTCGCCGTCCAGGTGAGGGACGGGCTCCGGATCGCCATCGAGGAAGCGAACGCCCTGGTGCGGCTCGACCCCCTGCCCATGGTGCTGGCCGACGAGGCGCAGATGCGGCAGCTGCTGACCAATCTCATCAGCAACGCCATCAAGTTCCGCGACGACCGCCGGCCGCTGATCGAGGTGTCGGCGATGGGCCGGGCTGACGAATGGGTCTTCGCGGTCAAGGACAACGGCATCGGGATCGATCCCCGCTTCAAGGAAAAGCTCTTCCAGATGTTCTCCCGGCTGCAGTCCAGGGACGAGTACCCGGGTACCGGCATCGGTTTGGCGATCAGCAAGAAGATCGTGGAGCGGCACGGGGGGCGGATCTGGGTGGACTCGGACGGCCGCAGCGGCTCGACGTTCTTCTTCACCATCCCCCGTCCCCGGGAAATCGGCCGCTAGGCCGGAGGGCCGCTCTTCATCGGCGTCCTGTTTCACTTCCCTGACGCATCTCCCTGATATCCAGCAGGACACCTGATGAATCAATGCAGAAAGGACGGGGCGGTCGTCGAGAGCGGACGGCCCCCGGCGAGGCCGGAGAACCGGGACGAAGGTCGTGATGATGAGCTGGACGTCATCTGGCAGTGTTTTCCAGAGCGCTAAAAAAATAAAGGGTCTCCGAGGCAGGGGCAAATTGCCTCAGAGATGGGGGGGATGCTCGCGTCCCTGCATCGGGGTCCTTTGCTGGAACGCTGAATGGTCATTATCTTTCGGGATAATAATTATTTCCATAGGTCACACGTTATAATAGCATGGCTGGCACATCGGTCACCGGCAGCAGGTCCGATCTCTTGGCATGAAATCCCAAAGGATATCTGGGAGCCAACATCTAAGTACGCTAAGCCGATTGCACCGGCCATGGGGTTGGAGTTCCGCACATCCCAGGTCAATCCATCGCTGGTGACGTACCTGTCGGTAGCGGTCCCGCTGTCCATGATCCTCCTGGGGGAGGGGGCCCTCTTCGTAGGGAACATGGACGCCTCCATCATGGTGCATCTGTTCAACATCCTGCTGTGCCTCATCGTGCCCCTCCTGTTCAAGGCGAACCCCATCATCTGGCAGTCGTTCTCCCTCATCTCGATGCTCCGCGTCCTGAACCTCGGCATGCCCAAGTTCGCCTCGCTGACCATCTACTGGATGGCGCTGGTGTACGCGCCGGTCATCATCGTCGGCTTTCTCCTGGTGCGCGACGAGTCGCTCAACTGGAGGGACTACCTGCTGAGGGCGAGGAAGTTCTTCGAGACGAAGATGAGGCCCTCGGGGTGGAAGCTGTGGTACCTGCCGGCCGGGTTCCTTCTGTCGCTGGTCCTAGCGAACATCGAGTTCAAGGTGCTGTCATTGGACATAAAGGACCTCAGGATGGTCCCCGACCTCGGGCTGGGCAACCTGTTCGCCCTTTTCGTGGTGATGGTCTTCTTCGTCGGTCTGGGCGAGGAGCTGTTGTTCCGTTACATCCTGCAGGCGAGGCTGGAGGGCGTACTGGGAGGGCTCGGAGCGATCATGATCGCGTCGATCACTTTCGCGGCCATGCACTCCGGCTACCATTCGACGGTGTACATCGCCTATGTGTTCCTGGTGGCGTTCCTTCTCGGCTCATTGTTCTACAAGACGAGGAGCCTGGCCTTCGTGACACTGGTCCACGGGACGCTGAACTTCTTCCTGTTCTCCTTCCTGCCGTTCGGTTATCTGGTGTTATTCTAGATAAAGAAGAAGACTAAATCAATTTTATATATATCGTCAAACATTATCTTAGAAAGGTCAGGGGAAGCAAAAATGCTGTTAAGTACCGTGTCATCATCTGCTGCAACTTCGAGCGCCATCGCCATGTCGACCCCGATAGCGGCCGGCGTCGGGGGCGCTCTGGTAGCCATCGCGTTGATCATGCTGCTCTCGTCGAAGGAGCTACTGTCCTCGACCGCGCTGAACTCGCCGAAGGTCAAGAAGGCGCTGAACCTCGCGATCTTCCCTCTGCTCGCGGTGTTCGTGCTCAACGTCACGTTCATGGTCTTCTTCTAAGCAGACCACGATCAATTCCTTACCTAATTTTCTCATTTGTTCTGTATCGATCTCCATCTTGCGATCTCATCGCATCGGCTTCTATGATCACATGAGAGCAACGAGCTTGATGCTTTGAGCCATATGTCAGCAAGGCCAGGTTTGGCGATGCGGTCTGAGCCGCTGCCGCATGCGGACGGAGGTTCGAGGTCCACGTTCTCGGTCGGCAGGCCGGTTCGAGCCAAAGACGTGCCGGGCCGATGCCTATGGCCGTTGCTGCTCGACCGTTTAGAAAAAGCATCGGGTCCAGACGACATCCTATATTCGACCGATCGACGAAGATTACATATCATTAAAAAACCGATATTAAAGCGTTGTTAAGATCATCCCGGGGAGGGGGCCGATGACCAAGGAACGGGGGATCTCACTGCTCAAGTACGAACAGATCCTAGAGCTGGCCAACGAAGGAATATGGACCCTGGACGCGGAGGACCGCACCGAGTACATCAATGCCCGAGGGGCCTCCATCCTCGGCTACCGGCCGGAGGAGATGCTCGGGCGGCCTCCAACGGACTTCATCTCTCCGGGCCTCAGGGAGGACGGCAGGAGGAGGCTCCAGAAGGCCAGGGCCGGCCGGACGCAGTCGTTCGAGTTCCGCATGCTGCGCAAGGACGGCTCGGCGGTGTGGATCTCCGCGTCGGCCAGGCCGATCGAGGACCACCAGGGCAACTACGAAGGCTTGCTGAACGTGTTCTCGGACATCACCGCGTACAAGCAGGCGGAGGAGGCGCTGCACAGTTCCCAACAGATGCTGCAATTGGTCCTCGATAGCGTGCCCGACCGGGTCTTCTGGAAGGACCGCGATCTGAAATACCTGGGCTGCAACAAGAACGCGGCCAGGGACGCCGGGCTCAGGGACCCCAGGGAGATCGTGGGGAAGAACGATCTCGAGCTGGCGTGGAAAGGATCCGCCAATTCCTACCAGGCCGACGACCGCCTGGTCATGGAGAGCGGCATACCCAAGCTCAACTTCGAGGAGCAGCAGGTCCGTCCCGATGGCAGCGTGCAGTGGCTGAGGACCAACAAGGTGCCGCTGCGTGACTCGGAGGGCAAGGTCATCGGTGTCCTGGGCACCTACGAGGACATCACCGACCGCAAGCTTGCGGAGAGGAAGCTGGAGGAGTACTCCAGGCAGCTGGAGCAGTCCAACGAGGAGCTGCAGCAGTTCGCCTACGTCGCCTCGCACGACCTCCAGGAGCCGCTGCGCATGGTGACGTTCTACCTCGGCCTCATCGACAAGAAGTTCGGGAGCGAGCTCAGCCCCCCGGCCCATGAGTACATGCGCCACGCCATGGGGGGCGCGGACAGGATGAGGCAGCTGATAAGCGACCTTCTTCTCTACTCGAGAGTGGAGACGCAGGCCCGGGAGTTCACGGCGGTGGACATGAACCTGGTCGCCCGGGCGGCCATGGACGATCTGCGCGTGGCCATGGACGAGGCGGGGGCCGAGGTGGCGGTCAGCGCGCTGCCCACGGTGCTGGCGGACGAGGTCCAGATGAAGCAGGTGCTCACCAACCTCATCAGCAACGCCATCAAGTACCGCGGCCCCGAGGCCCCGAGGATCGAGGTGTCCTCGGTCATCAGGGACAGCGAGTACCTGTTCGCGGTCAAGGACAACGGCATCGGCATCGATCCGAAGTACTTCGGCACGCTGTTCCGGATGTTCCAGCGGCTGCACCCCCGGGACGAGTACCCGGGGACGGGGATCGGCCTGGCGATCAGCAAGAAGATCGTGGAGCGGCACGGCGGCAGAATCTGGGTGGAGAGCGAGAAGGGGAAGGGAGCGACCTTCTTCTTCACCCTGCCGAACATGGGGACCACGGTGTCGAGCC
>CAYRPG010000020.1:0-41458 GCA_964426205.1 uncultured Methanomassiliicoccus sp.
CTTCATCTCCCTAATTATGCCCACGATGCTCTGGAAGGTGTCCAGGCCGGCGGCTCCACCCACTCTGTCGTTCTTCGGTGGATACATGTACATCAGGATCGCGACCTTTCTTCGATCCACCTTGGTGCGCCGAAGGTCTGCCCATGCCTTGGCTAGGGTCGCGACCCTCTCGATGCGATCGATCATGGGTAAGGCCACCAGACGGCCGTCCTTCCCCCGCTCATTACAGGAGATGGGTACAGTGATTATCTGTCCATCGTACTCAGGCCATACCACGTTGACCGAGATCTCCATGGCGCTCAGGCCATTGATGTCGCTCTCATAGCGATCATGGTTTTTCCAGGCCGACATGGTCTGCAGAACTGGTACGTCGAGGTCCTGGAAGAAATTGTGGATATCCACTTTCCTACATCCGTCGCTAGGGTTGGACAGGGATAATTGAGAGAAGCCCATGTTCATTACGACGCAGTCGACGCGCGGTAGAGGATCATCCATGAAATATCGGTCAAATACATTCCTGATGCCGATCGAACCAGTTATGGAGCTGGGAGATGTTACAAAGAACACCGGTATGACGTTCGCACCTATTTTTTCCAAGGCCCATATGAGCTCATCGATGGCCGCGAGGTTGCCCGACAGCCATGTGCTCTGATGAAACATCACGCCAACCGTTGGCCGGTCCTGGTCCAGGGTAGAAAAATATACTGCCGGATCGACAGTCCTGCCGAAGTCCGGATGGTAAATACCTTCGGTCGGAGGTCTTACCGGTTCCGGTACATCGATGGAGGTCATTCCACCGATGGTCCTGCAGGCCCAAGCGATGATGCCAATATCGTTCTCCTTGCCACCAAGTTCGATGAACGATCTCAGGAGCTGATAATCGGTATCTGAGTAAGGGAACAGGTCACGGAACTGGGAGACGGCGCTGTGTTCGTTGCAGGCAATGAAGCAACGAATTCCATGGGCGATGACCATCTCTCTAACCCGATCGAATTTTTTAAAATACGACGGATCGCCATGTATGCGAACTATCAAGAGATCCGCTTTTTTTACCAATTTTATGAACGATAGAAATGCCTTCTCGTTCGTATCTAGGTCTTCTGAATCAGCACAGGCCAATTGGATCGCTAACCCTTGCGCCTCGAAACCATCCAGTGCTGATCTCATTATGGCACTATCTTTTGTTCCCGCGGACAAGTTGACGATCAACATGTTATCCTTCCTCCATTCTGGAACTTTAGATCGTCGTCCACAACGATACAAGCAGCAATCCTATGGTGGTCAGCTCACGGCCTATCCATGAAGATAACATCAGTTCTCAAGCTGGATATATGCTCCAATATAATAAATATATTGGATGATATCTCCATCATAGCATGTCGTGTTTCGGCTCATTGTCGGCCTCATTCCACATGATGCTAAGGGACCGGGGGTTTGGTCCAAATGGTACTTGACGATCAAGCGCAGGTAATTGTGGAGAACCTTGTCAAAGAGTACCCAATTGGTCCAAAGGGTGGGGAGAGGAACAAAACGTCAAGAGCAGTGGACGGGATCAGCTTCCGAATTGAAAGCGGTCAGATCTATGGACTGCTCGGCCCCAACGGTGCTGGAAAAACGACGACCATAAAGATACTCTCGACCCTTCTGACCCCTACATCCGGTCATGCATTCATCTTTGGTAAGGACGTGGTGACCAACTACAAGGAGATCAGAAAGAAGATCAATTTGGTATCAGGAGGTGAGAAAGGCCTATACTACAGGGTTTCGGGGAGACAGAACCTCCGGTTCTTCGCCGATCTTTATCGCCTGCCTCACTCGTCAAGGGAGAGAAGAGTTGAAGAATTGCTAAGGCGGGTCGGTCTAGAGGAATCGTCCGATCAGAAGGTCGAGGAATATTCCAGAGGAATGAAGCAGCGGTTGCACATCGCTCGTGGGCTCATAAACGACCCGGATGTTCTCTTCCTCGACGAGCCCACTATCGGATTGGACCCTGAGATCGCCCACGAGGTTCGTGTTTTGGTCGATGAGCTGAGGGAGGAAGGAAAGACGATCCTGCTAACGACACACTATATGCGAGAGGCGGAGGAGCTGTGCGATAATATTGGAATAATCTCCAGGGGGAAAATGGTAGGCAAGGGGACCGTGTCTCAGCTCAAGGACCTCATAAAAGACGACACCGTCATTGAGATCGTTGCAAGCGATATTCCTCTGAGCACGATCGAGAGGATAAGGCAGATGGATGGGGTCATAGGTGCATCGATGTGTAATGATCCGTCTCAGAGCACCATAAGAGTGCGGATCGATCGCAGGGACGTGGATATTGCCACGATCCTCGATAGGCTGGATGGTTGTCACATCACGAGGATAAGCTACGAGGAACCGACCCTAGAGGATGCCTATCTAAGCTTGGTGAGACAGAATGATTAATTTTTGGGCCATTCGACAGGGCTTCGTCCTGCAGGCCCTCACATTTCTTGCCGATCCTCAATGGATAATCCCTAGCATAGTCGCTCCGTTTACCTTTACCCTCGTCACATTGATGATCTATCCTGATCACAGCGGATTGGTGGTGCTCTATGCCATTCTTGGAGGTGGGATTCTTGGTATGTGGGGAAATATGATCCGGTCCTCCGGTTTTAGCATCACATACGATCGGGTCGTAGGGACCCTGGAGCCCATCATGATGGCTCCCACTCCCATTATCAATATTGTTGCTGGGCGAGCGCTTTGGAATACCTTCATCGGCCTGTTGAACGCTGCGCTGATTTTCATCTTGGCAAAATTGGCCTTTAATGTCGATGTTTGCCTCTCGGATCCCTTATCCTTCTGTTCAGCGTTGTTAATAACGCTTTTTTCATTGGGGGCCATCGGTGTGCTTCTATCCGCACTCTTTGTTCTCACCCGGGCGTCCAGCACAATCGTCCAGGTCCTTGAGCTTCCTGTGTTTGTGATTAGTGGGGCACTTATACCGATCTCAAAGCTCCCAGAATGGACTTGGCCGATATCGATGGTCCTCCCTCCCACTTGGGGCGTTGATGCTTTGCAGATCTCCAGCGGTCTTGGGAGCGGGAACCCAGTGAGCTTGGGGTTGATCGGAGATCTGGTCATGGCGTCCATCATTACGGCATGCTACATGCTCGTTGCGATCGCTCTGTTCCACCACCTGGACAACAAAGCTCGAATAAGTGGGCAGTTGGGAACGTGGTAAAGAATGGGCATCAAGGACGATCTGCCCATAATGAAGAGTTCATCGATGATATCGATGCGTTCTTACTTTACCATAGTACCTAAATGGCTATGGATGGTTCAGTTGATCGTGATGAGCGTAGGTCAGATGGCCTTCTTCGTCTACATCACTCAGGTCTCAGGAACATCGAAGATGACGGTGGATCAGGTCGCGCTTGGTAATGCGCTTCAGGCAGTATCATATTCAACGGTTTTCAGCATCTGCAACATCTCCGGTGATGAGAAACATGCCGGGACATTATCACTTATCATGATGACTCCAAGCAGAATATTTACAGTGGTCCTTGGAGAATCCCTGTTCCAAATAATAACTGGAATGGTGACCGCGTTTTTCTCACTTTTTATTGCTGCAACATTCTTTGGGGTGAGCTTTGCCCATGTTAATCTTGCCGCTATCATTGCCGTTATAATGGTAACCTGTTTCGCAATGGCTGGTTTCGGCTTGATGCTGGGCAGCTTTGGGATCTATCTGCGATCATCTACTCTATTGGCCAGTCTCTTCATGTATGTGGGTTTGGTTTTCTGTGGAGTAAATTTTCCGATAGATGGACTACCAAGCTTTCTCCAGCCGATCTCATATGCTCTCCCGTTGACATACGGAGTTAAGTCACTGTCATTGGCTGTAGGGGGGTCGGACATCGTCATGGTCCTCCCATACCTGATGGCAGCAGCCTCCATAGGGTTCGGCATGGTGCTGATCGGAGCACTAATGTTCACATTTTTCGAAAGAATGGCCAGGAAAAAAGGCGCCATGGAGCTTTTTTAGCGTTGCCAGGCGCGGGTCGTTCGAGATCAACGCCCTTTTCGAGCGAGAGCAAAAACCGAGGTGCGGGAAAAGCTCGCTCTGTTCAATTTGATCTATATGGTCATCCATAAGTGGTTCGTATCATTAGAGCTTTCAATATGCCATGATGAGCGGAGGGGATAACGTATCTCCCCCGTTGCCAGGGAGGGAAAAACCCATCTCTGGCTCAATTTACTCCTGAATGATGGTTATAGGATTTGCGCAAATGGGTTGAGGATGTTCGATGTGGTATCAAGAGAAAGGTTGGCGAATTGCTGCGCTAGAGATGCAGCTATATCCGGCCGCACAACGCATCCACTCGATGGTCGGTTCATTACAGGACCAAAGCCTCTGTAAAAGGAACCGGAAAGATTACCCCGACTCCGAGGACACCCTCCTCTGCCACCAGCCATTGATGCGCATAAACCTGCGACATATGGACCAGGCGTCCAGCTCCAATGGCATGTATGGCGAGGTCTCGTGGTCGATGCCAGCGCCGTATGCATGTGCTCTGGGACAGGTATCTGGGCAGAGATGGACCGGAGGTAAAAAGCCTCATAAGAATGGCATGACCCGTAGCTCTGCAAGCCATAGGCGGCCCCGTGGGGGTCTGGTCAGGGGTATCCATCCGTTCATGAAGCGCCGTGAGACCTGGCTGGGGGAGGCCGTGCCCGGCCGATGCTCTCTGAACATGGCGATCGCCGCCCATCGATCGACGAACGTTTTTTAAAAGATGGCATTCAATGATAAACAACAGATCGACGAAGATGGGAAACGAACAATATGGCGATAGATGGAATGGAACGCATCGGTGCGATCGTAGCACTGCAATTCATTGCTCACTGTCCTAAGAGCATCGGGCTCGTGGCCGCTACCGACCTGTTCCCGCCCGAGGGCATCACCAACCTCACCAAGCTCGGCTCAGTGCACGATGATCTCCCCTTCGAGCTGGAAAGCGGGAGCGACCTCCTGCAGCATATCGAGGACGAGCTGACCCTGGTCGAGATCGTCACCGATGCCCGCTCCTCGATGATCGGCGCTCCGTCCATCAAGGTGGTAGGGGGCCGAACGGCCGAGATGTTCGCCTGGTACGACAACGATCGCGGCCTCTCGTTCCGTATGCTGGACCTGGCCTCGCACATCGCCATGAGGGGCGGTCTGAACGACGCATCTGTCCAGGAGGGGATGGTGCTGACGTGACGCCATGTAAAGAGAGGGGTTGAAATGAGGCAGGTAACTAAACTTGAGGAGAAGGCTGAAGCCCCGACCCGCGGGTACATACGTTGGTTCAAGGAGATCGGGATAGGGGATGTACCTCTGGTCGGGGGAAAGAACGCCTCTCTGGGCGAGATGTACAGGGAACTGACCGAGAAGGGGGTCAAGATACCCAATGGTTTTGCCATAACCGTTGACGGGTACAGGCATCTCCTTTCCGAGACCGGCATCGCAGAGCGGATGGAGAAGGCCCTGGAAGGGGTCAATAAGGAGGACATCTCAGATCTGGCCACGCGTGGGAAGATAGTTCGGGACCTGGTCCTCGGAGCAGGTATGCCCGACGACCTATGGGCAGAGATAAAGGGCGCCTACGACAAGCTCTGCGAGGAGTACGGCGAGAACACCGATGTGGCGGTTCGCTCCAGTGCCACCGCGGAGGATCTGCCCACCGCGTCATTCGCCGGGCAACAGGAGACCTACCTGAACGTCCGCGGCTACCCCGCGCTGAGGGAGGCGTGCAGCAAGTGCTTTGCCTCATTGTTCACAGACCGGGCCATTTCGTACCGTATCGACAAAGGGTTCGGCCAGTTCAGCGTCGGTCTGTCCATCGGGGTCATGAAGATGGTCCGTTCCGACCTCGCCTCCAGCGGTGTGATCTTCACACTGGACACGGAGACCGGGTTCCGGGACGTGGTGTTCATCACCGCCTCCTACGGTCTGGGCGAGAACATCGTCCAGGGAGCGGTCAACCCGGACGAGTACTACGTGTTCAAACCCACCCTCCGCCAGGGGTTCAAGGCCATCATAAGAAAGGAGCAGGGCGAGAAGGAAAAGAAGCTCATTTACGGTCAGGGGGGATCCAAGGAGCTGACCAGGAACGTCGAGGTGCCCATGGAGGATCGCGCTCGGTTCTGCTTGACCGACGACGAGATCCTCAAACTGGCCACTTACGCCACTGCGATAGAGGACCATTACTCGGGGAAGTTCGGTCACGAGATGCCCATGGACATAGAGTGGGCCAAGGATGGGGAGAGCGGAGAGCTGTACGTCGTCCAGTCAAGGCCGGAGACGGTACAGTCGCAGAAGCCGATGGACGTGCTGGAGACCTACGCCCTTGAGAGGAGGGGAAAGGTCCTGGCCGAGGGCCGCAGCGTTGGTTCCAAGATCGCCTCGGGAAGGGCCCGGGTGATCAAGGACGTCACGAATCTCCCACTTTTCCGGCCCGGGGAGATATTGGTGTCCAACAATACGACCCCGGACTGGGAACCGGTAATGAAGGTCGCCGCCGCCATAGTGACCAATCTGGGCGGGCGGACATCTCACGCGGCCATCGTCAGTCGTGAGCTGGGCATACCAGCGGTGGTCGGCACGGACAATGCCACCAGTGTGATACATGACGGAGCAATGATCACCGTCAGCTGCGCCGAGGGGGACGACGGCTTCGTCTACGAGGGCGAGCTGCCGTTCCATGTGGAGAGGCTCAGGCTCAGAGACCTCGAACGGCCCAGGACGAAGATGATGATGAACCTGGGCAATCCTGAGGAGGCCTTTGCCCTGTCCTTCATACCCAACGATGGGGTCGGTCTCGCCCGCATGGAGTTCGTCATAAGCAGTTACATCCGCGTCCACCCAATGGCCCTGCTGCATCCGGACAAGGTCCAGGATAGGGGTGAGATCGAGGAGATCGAGCGTTTGACCTCGGCGTACCCGGACAAGGCCAGGTATTTCATCGAAAAGCTTGCCCATGGGATGGCCACCATCGCAGCCGCGTTCTTCCCCAAGGACGTGATAGTGCGGCTGAGCGACTTCAAGACCAACGAGTACACCGCCCTCCTGGGCGGGCGCTACTTCGAACCGGAAGAGCATAACCCCATGCTGGGTTTCAGAGGGGCGTCCAGGTATTATTCCGATCGCTACCGGGACGCCTTCGGCCTGGAGTGCCAGGCGGTCCGGATGGCCCGGGACGAGATGGGCCTCGTGAACCTGGTTCCCATGATACCTTTCTGCAGGAGGGTGAAGGAGGCCGAGAAGGTCCTGGAGACGATGGAAGTGAACGGGTTGAAGCGGGGCGAGAACGGCCTGCGCGTCTACATCATGTGCGAGATCCCAAACAACGTCCTCCTCATGGACGAGTTCAGCCGTTACTTCGACGGCTTCTCCATCGGTTCCAACGATCTGACCCAGCTGGTACTGGGCATCGACCGGGACTCCGAGCTCCTGGCCCAGGAGTTTGACGAAAGGGACCCCGGAGTGCTGAAGGCCATGTCCATGGCCGTGCATGGAGCAAAGCGGAACGGCCGGCACAGCGGGATATGCGGTCAAGCCCCCAGTGATTATCCGGAGATAGCCGAGTTCCTTGTCAGGGAGGGCATAGACTCGATCTCCGTGAACCCGGACTCGTTGATGAGGATCACCCTGAAGGTGGCGAAGATGGAGCAGACGCTCAGGACCAGTGGGGCCGTATGATCTCACAGGGGGGCGAGGGCGGGATGCGATGATTTACACCCTAGCGCTCAACCCGGCCATCGATCGTACGTTCTGGGTGGAGAAGATCGACTACGAGGAATCCAACCGTGTCCATCAGGAGTGCCGCTACGCCGGGGGCAAAGGGATCGACGTCTCCCGGGTATTGACAAACCTGGGCATACCCAACATCGCCATGGGTTTCATCGGTGGTTTTGCCGGGGACGAGCTGGAGTATCGTCTGACCAATGAGGGTGTGCACACCGCCTTCCTGCGCATCTCTGGGGAGACCCGCACCAACATCATCGTCCACGAGAGCAGCACCGGCCGGCAGATCCTCCTCACCGCCAGCGGGCCGGAGGTGACGCCACACGAGCTTGGAAGCCTGCTCAAGCGGATGCAGAGGCTGGAGAACCCTACCATCGTGGTCATCGGAGGCAGCCTCCCACCGGGGGTCCACCCTGAGGTTTACCGCAAGATAATTTCCATGCTCAAGCAGCGCGGGGTGACAACCTTGCTTGATGCCGACGGGGACGCCCTGAGGATCGGGATCGAGGGGGGCCCTGACTACATCAAACCGAACATTCACGAACTTAGCGAGCTGGTAGGGAGGGACCTGGCTGGTATCGAGGACATACAGAGGGCGGCAGAGGAGGTCCGGGGGCATGGGGTAGGAACGGTCCTAACGTCCATGGGGCCCCAAGGCATCGTTATGGTGGGAGAGGGCGAACCATCTTGGGCCATTCCTCCCAAGATCAAGGCGGTGAACACGGTGGGAGTAGGAGACTCCGCCGTGGCCGGGTTCATCTATGGGCTGGCCAGCGGCCTGGACCTCAGGCGCAGCCTGGTCTATGCCACAGCGGCGGGGACCGCGACCACGCTAAAGCCAGGAACGGCCCGTTGCACGAAGGAGGATGTGATGGAGATGTTACCGAGGATCAGATTTGAGAAGCTACCACGAGGTGAGGGCTGATGGAGAGGATCAAGGTTCCCCTGGACGTCCCCAGGGCAATGGAAAAGAACTATCTGGACAACCACCAGACCATCACCAAAGGGACCGGAAGGCTGATGTTGTTGGCCGGTGACCAGAAGATAGAACACCTGAACAACGACTTCCACGGGGAGGGCATTGCCCCGGACGATGCCGACCCTGAGCATCTCTTTCGGATCGCCAGCAAGGCCAAGATCGGGGTGTTCGCCACCCAGTTCGGGTTGATCGCCCGATATGCCTCGGACTATCCACAGGTGCCGTACCTGGTCAAATTGAACTCCAAGACGAACCTGGTCAGGACATCCCAGTCCGAGCCCCTGAGCCGGGAGTGCATGACCGTGGACCAGGTCGTAAGACTGAGCAAGGAGAGCGATTGCAGGATCGTGGGGGTCGGGTACACCGTCTATCTGGGCAGCGAGCATGAGGCGATCATGCTGAGGGAGGCAGCCCAGATAGTTTACCGGGCTCACCGCCAAGGCCTGTTGACGGTCCTGTGGATGTACCCCCGGGGGAGAGCGGTCGCGAGCGAGAAGGACCCCCACCTGGTGGCCGGGGCGGCAGGGGTGGCCGCCTGCCTCGGTGCTGATTTCGCCAAGGTCAATTACCCGGATTGCGAGAACGCCCCCCAGCGGTTCCGCGAGGCGGTGCTGGCCGCGGGGAGGACCGGCGTAATATGCTCTGGCGGTGCGAGGATAGAGGCGGAGCCGTTCCTGAGAAGGCTCCATGACCAGATCCACAAGTCCGGGGCCGTCGGCAACGCCACCGGGCGCAATGTTCACCAGCGGCCGCTGGACGAGGCGATACGGTTCTGCAACGCCATCTATGCCGTCACCGTCGAAGATGCCTCGGTCGAAGAGGCCATGAAGATATACTGGGGCGACCTGGGCGCATGACCCGGACGGTCATGCTGCGCCATGGTCGGAGCGGACACGATGAAGAGGGCCGGTTCACCGGATGGACCGGCATCGATGCCGCCCTCGTGGTCGGCGGGCGACCCAAGGTGGCGGGCACGAGCAACGGACGGCACCGCCGCTAAGCGATCGACCCGAGGACATAATGGCCACGGCCCTGCCTGATGAGCGATGGTGAAGGCATAGTTCTCATGCCGATCCGAGATGGTCATGTAACGGGTCCGGGCAGCGGGAGCAGGCCGTTGATGGGACAGGCAATGAACGCAAAGGCATCGCCCCTTTCCTGACGAGACATCGAAGGAAAAAATAGATGAGGGGACGGCCGGAAATATCAATATCCGATGTCGGGCACGAGAGGACTCACAGAACTGAGGACGAAGGGCGACCGAGCGGCACCCATGACAGGTCTCGAGGAGATGGAGGCCTTCATCCTGGACATGGACGGGGTCGTCACCAACACCGCCCGGGTCCACGCCCTGGCCTGGAAGCAGACCTTCGATCATTACCTGCAGCATAGGGCGGAGGAGCGCGGGGAGCCCTTCGTCCCCTTCGACGAGAGGGACGATTACCTCACGTACGTTGACGGAAAGCCCCGGTACGATGGCGTCCGGGACTTCCTGGCCTCGCGACACATCAGCATACCGTTCGGCGAGCCGAATGATGGCCCGGACAAGGAGACCGTCTGCGGGATCGGCAATGCCAAGAACCGCCTCTTCCTCCAGCTGCTGGAGGCCCAGAGGGTGGAGCCCTATGCGAGCTCGGTGGAGTTCGTCCGCCGCTTGCGGTCCGTCGGGGTCCGCTTCGCGCTGATATCTGCTAGCCGCAATGCCAAGACCGTCCTGAAGGCCGCGGGACTCGATGGCCTGTTCGACGTCATTGTCGACGGCATCGACGCGGTCGAGCTCGGCCTCAGGGGCAAGCCAGCGCCGGACATCTTCCTGGAAGCGGCAAGGAGGCTGGAAGTGCCCCCCGAGCGAGCGGCCGTGGTCGAGGATGCCCTGGCCGGTGTGGAGGCCGGGCGGGCCGGGGGCTTCGGTGCGGTCATCGGCGTGGACCGTACGGGCCTTGGGAACGAGCTGAAGGAGCATGGGGCCGACATAGTGGTGTCGGAGCTGACGGATCTCTTGGACCGGATGGCGAGAGGGCGGCCTTCCCATCTGCCATCCGCCCTCGACAGCTTCGAGGACATCTTCCGGCGCCTCCGGGCGGGGGTGCCCGCTGTGCTTCTGGACTATGACGGGACGCTCACCCCCATCGTTCTTCGGCCGTCAATGGCCGTCCTATCGCCGGAAATGGGAGGGACGCTGACCCGCCTGTCCAAGAACTGCCTCGTGGCCATTGTGAGCGGCCGGGACCTGAAGGACGTCCAGGCCATGGTAGGATTACCGCACCTGGTCTACATCGGTAGCCACGGCTTCGAGCTCTCCGGGCTCGACGGCTCGATAAAGGTCCACGAACAAGGGAAGCCGTTCCTTCCGGCCCTTGATGCGGCCGAGGCCGAGCTGCGCTCCTCGGTCGAGGGGACCAGGGGGGCGTGGGTCGAGAGGAAGCGGTTCGCCATCGCGCTGCACTACCGGGAGGTGGCGCCGGAGGACGTACCGGAGGTGGAGCGGCGGTTCGATGGCGTCGCCCAACGCCACCCGGACCTGCGGCGAATGAGCGGCAAGAAGGTTTTCGAGCTACAGCCTAACCTGGACTGGGACAAAGGGAAGGCCGTCCTGGCCCTCCTCGACACGTTCCATGTGGACGGTTCCGTCGTGGTGCCGTTGTACATCGGGGATGACCTCACCGACGAGGACGCCTTCCGCGCAGTGGCGGGCAGGGGGATCGCCATCCTGGTGAGCGACAAGGACCGGGACACCGCCGCGGGCTACGTCCTCAGGAACGTGGCCGAGGTGCACGCGTTCCTGGAACGGCTGGTGGATCTGTTCGAGAGCGAGACCGCCGGAGGCACATGGTCCCTCCGTTATGACGGGTTCGAGGCGGAAAAGGAGAGGCTGCGGGAGACGCTGTGCACCACCGGGAACGGGTACATGGCGAGCAGGGGGGCGGCCCCAGAGTCGCCGGCGGGGGAGTTCCACTACCCGGGCAACTACATCGCCGGGATCTACAACCGGCGGGTCAGCAGCGTAGCCGGTAAGATGGTAGAGAACGAGAGCATGGTGAACATCCCCAACTGGCTCACGTTCTCCTTCAATATCGATGGCGAGGAGAAGATCGACCTCTCCACCATCGAGCCGGCCAACTACCACCAGGAGCTGGACATGCGGCGGGGGACCTTCAAACGCATGGTGAGCTTCACCGATCAGCAGGGACGGAGGACAAGCATAATCCAGCGTAAGCTTGTGAGCATGCACGATCCACACATCGCCGCGCTGGAGACCTCGATCACTCCAGAGAACTGGTCGGGGACCATCCGAGCGCTCTCCGCGCTGGACGGTAACGTGGATAACACCATGGTGAAGCGGTACCTGCCCCTCGACAACCACCATCTGAACACGGTTGGGACCGGGACGACAGGCAAGGATGTCATCTGGCTGCAAGCGGAGACGAACCAATCGCTCATCCGCATAACCGAGGCGGCGAGGACAAGGGTCTACGATCACGTGGGGATGACGAGTCCCGAGGCCTCCCCGATCACGAGACCAGGTTTCATCGGTTTGGAGATAGATGTCCCGGTGACGTCGGGGTTACCCACAAGGATCGAGAAGATCGTGGCCATATATTCATCCAAGGACCGGGGCATCTCGGAGAGCAAGTTCGAGGCGCTCCATGCCCTCGAGGAGGCCCCCGACTTCAGCCAACTTCTGGAAATGCACCAGTCCTCCTGGCATGGGCTGTGGGATCGCTGTCACATCAAAGTGGACGCCGAGCACGAGAACATCGCCCAGGTGCTGAACCTGCACATATTCCACCTTCTGCAGACGGTCTCCGGTCACACGATCGATCTGGACGCGGGGGTGCCGCCCCGTGGCCTTCACGGGGAGGCTTATCGCGGCCTCATCATGTGGGATGAGATCTTCATCTTCCCGTTCCTGAACCTGCGCGTCCCGGACCTGACCCGCTCCCTCCTCCTTTACCGTTACCGGAGGCTGCCCTGGGCCCGGTGGGCGGCGGTGCAGGAGAGGTTGAAGGGGGCGATGTACCCGTGGCAGAGCGGGAGCGACGGAAAACAGGAGGCCCAGACCATACATCTCAACCCTCTCTCCGGCGAGTGGATACCGGACCTCTCGTACCTGGAAAGGCACATCGGCCTGGCCGTCGGATACAACGTTTGGCAATACTACCAGGTCACCGGCGATAGTGATTTCATGTCCTTCTACGGCACCAGGATGATGATCGAGATCGCCCGGTTCTGGGCCAGCAAAGCTCGTTTCAACCCAGATCGCAGGCGCTATGAGATCCTCGGGGTCATGGGGCCCGATGAGTTCCATGAGAAGTACCCCGATCGCACGGAGCCGGGGATGGACAACAACGCCTACACCAACGTCCTCGCGGCCTGGCTGCTATGTCGCACCCTGGATGCGATCGATATGCTGCCCAGCGAGCGGCGCCAGGACCTGTTGGAAAATATGGCCGTGAGTGCCGAGGAGATGGGCCTTTGGGAGGACATAAGCCGCCGCATGTTCGTCCCCATGCACGGCGATGGGATCATCAGTCAGTTCGAAGGATATGACCAACTGAAGGAGCTGGATTGGGAGAGGTACCGGAACCAGTACGGCAACATCCACCGCCTCGACCGCATCCTCAAGGCGGAGGGCGATTCCCCCAATCGGTACAAGGTGTCCAAACAGGCGGACGTGCTCATGCTCTTCTACCTGTTCTCCTCGGACGAGCTGAAAGAGCTGTTCGACCGCCTTGGCTACGCCTGGGATCCCGAAATGATCACGAGGACCATCGACTACTACATGGTCCGCACCTCCCATGGTTCCACGCTCAGCCGGGTGGTCCATGCTTGGGTGTTGTCCCGGATCAACCGGGAGCGGTCCTGGACCCTTTTCCTGGAAGCCCTTCGCAGCGACATCTCTGACATACAAGGGGGCACGACCGCCGAGGGCATTCACCTGGGAGCAATGGCCGGCACGGTGGACATCGTGCAAAGGTGCTACTCCGGCCTGGAGACCAGGGGCGACGTTTTGTGGTTCAACCCTGCGCTGCCCGCCGGGCTGAGGCGCCTGGAGTTCGACCTCGAGTACCGTCGGCACCGGATATGCGTGGAGATAGACAGCGGCAAGCTCAGGCTGACCAGCAGGCCCCAGGACATAGCCCCCATCTCCATCGGCTTCCGGGGCAAGGTCCTCACCCTGGCGCCTGGGGTCACCATAGAGCTCGACCTGGCCTGAGCCAAGCGCCCCGGGGCGCGAGGAGCACTGTGCACTTGCTGTGCCAGCGACCCCCCGCCGCCCGGCCAATCGTCCGCAGCAGGCCGATAGGCCGCGGAGGAATGTTCTCGGTCCCCGGTGCGACGGACCTCCGGGCCGATATGGCATCGGCAGCGGCGTGCCGCTCGACACCGTCAGCCGCATGATGGGCACGCGAGCACCAGGATCCCGGAGGAACTCTGCGCGCGAAAGCTTCCGATCAGTTGCTGTTAAACGGCCAAAAAAGGGAAGAGGGGGGTGAGAGTGCGCTCACTCCTTCATCTTCCCGCCGTCCCTGGAGCCCTGGACGAACGCCTTGAAGTTCGCCGCGGACATCACGGGAGGGCACTCGCAGGCCATCCCGGCGATGAAGCCGTTCTTGAAGTGCTTGTAGCGCATGGCGTCCTTGTACGCCTGGTCGTAGACCTGCTTGGGCGTGCCATTGAACGCAAGGATGGTGTCGG
Organism: uncultured Methanomassiliicoccus sp.; assembly: GCA_964426205.1. Classification (GTDB taxonomy): domain Archaea; phylum Thermoplasmatota; class Thermoplasmata; order Methanomassiliicoccales; family Methanomassiliicoccaceae; genus UBA6. The sequence continues at coordinate 14,436 of CAYRPG010000020.1, forward strand.
TGTTGCCCATCATGCAGCACTTGTTCTCGTAGATCTTTGCTACCTTAAGAAGGTCGAAGGGCTTCGGGCCATCATAGGCAGCGTGCATGATCGACCCGGGTGGGAAAGGCATGTCTTGACATAGGTGGTAGTCCTGCCCATGGTCGCCGCACTGGTGGTAGAAGATCCCGGTAGTCCCCGCGCCTATCTTGATGATCTTCTCCAGCGCCTCCTTCATGTAGTCGGTGGCAAACTCCTTGCACTGGTCGACCGACATCGTCGAGCTGTTCGCCAGCAAGGTGGCGCAGGACGTTTTGAACGGCTTTCCAGGGTAGAGCTGGCTCACCGCCTCGCAGGCGTTGACGCAATGGGTAACGACCTTCCTCATGATGCTGTGCACTAGGTCCGGCTCCTGGATGACCCACATCAGCATGTTCTCCGGCGACACCCAGAAGCTTCCGATGACGAACGGCTCATAGATGAACTGCCACGGCTTATAGCCCCTGCCGGAGTACGCCTCCACGGCCTTGAGTCCCCTGACATGCCGCGCCATGGTCGGTCCCTTTGCCAGCTCCTCGGGCGACAAGGGCTCGAGCTTGTCCGCCTTCTCCACAGTATCCGCCGGGTAGGTGAGGATGCTGGGGGCAGGCATGCGACCGGTCGGCATCCTGATGGTGCCGCCATAATCCTCGTTCCAGTAGACCGCATAGTTCCAGTTCAGGTATGGAATGATGCCGTACATCCGAGCGGTGTCCAGCTGCCAGGCGATGGCCTTCTCCGGTTCCGTGTAGTAATCGTATATGGAATGATTGTGAGCGGTGGCCGCATAACTGCCGACCAGCGGGCCTATGGGCACGTGATCATGGTCTCCGCCCACGAACATCCTCTTGATGTTTTCCCTTTCCCTATCATAGTTCTCCCTCGTCCCGGCGGGCAGCGATTCCCAGCTCATATCGATCCCCTCGTCATCTTCATCATCTCGACACCCCAAACCCATCGACGATCGCTTGATCCGTAGCGGGTCCCACGATGGCGGTACTGGCCCCCTTGTAGAGGCCTTCTTCTTTTTGCATACTATCCAGCGTATATGTTACTTACCGGCATATTGTTGCTCAACAGCGGCCGATCTGAAGGCAGCTGCAGATATCTGGCTCATCTATCGTTGCTATTGGCCGTCATGCGAACGCAAAATAGCCCAGATAAACCTAGCTCCCAAAGGACAAAGTTAAACCACAGATCCATCGGCCGAACATCCAGCACTTGGTGCTGATCCCAATCCCCATCGATCGGCAAAACAGAGGGGTTGTCAGGATATGGTTTTTGGTGCGGGCGTCGGGATTCGAACCCGAGTTCTAACCTTGGCAAGGTTAAGTGATAACCGGCTACACTACGCCCGCTTGTGCGACTGTGTATAAACTTCTCTGATATAAACCTTACCAGTCTGGCGGAAATTTTTCCGCCTGCTGGAAGGCAGATCAGGGGGAGAGCGCGATGAGCACATCCCTGACCTGCAAGGTCTCGACCGCCTTGCCCTCGATCGTGAGCTTCTTCTGCACATCGACGAAGCTCGGGTCAAGGGACACGGAGCTGCCGTCCGAGAGGGTCAGCTCGAGCGAGCCCCTCTCCAGGGCGGCCGCGGCCTGCTGCGGATCGACCGCTTCCAGCAGCTGCAGGACCTCCTTTCCCCTGGCCTTGAAGGTCGGGCCGACCTTGGACTTTACCGGCTTGATCGCGACCACCTTCTCCTCGAGGGCCGCCTCGGCCACGATCTTCAGCTCCTTCGACCTGGAGGTTTCCAGGATGTCCGTCTCGTAGCCCTTGAGCGAGAGCGCCGACGGGCCGATGAGCTCGATAAGCTCCATCTCCTTGTTGAGCGGCAGCTTCCTCTCCGCCTTCCATGAGCGGATGGCGCTCACGACGTCCCTGACCAGCTCGCCCCTCGCCTCGTCCTCCTCGGAGAACAGGACCGGCTCAGGCCACGAGGAGACGTGGATGCTCCTGGCGCCGTCCATGGCCGCGAAGTCCTGGTAGATGTCCTCGGTGACGTGGGGCATCAGGGGGGCGAGCATCTTCGCGAGACCCAAGGTGATGGTGTAAAGGGTGAACCGAACACCGTCGTCACCCTCCCTGGTGCGGTACTTCACCAGCTCCAGGTAGTGGTCCGCGTACTCGTGCCAGGCGAACTCCTCGACCTCGCGCATGGCCTTGTCGAACTGGTAGCCCTCATAGAACTGGGTGGCGTTCTTCACCACTTTGGAGTATCTGCTGAGGATCCACCGGTCCAGGGGCTGGAGGCCTTTCATCTCCGGCTTGGAACTGACCACCATGCCGGTGAACTTGGCGATGTTCCAGAGCTTCGTTGCCAGCCGCTTGCCGTGGATGACGTCCTTCTCCCTGAAGGCGTTGTCCTCCCCGAGGGCGCAGGTGCAGGCGTAGTAGCGGAGGGCGTCCGCGCCGTACTCCTGAAGGATGGGCACCGGGTCGATGACGTTGCCCAGGGAGGAGTGCATCGGCGTGCCGTCCGGCGACATGATGAACCCGTGGATCATGATGTCGTCCCACGGCCGCTGGTCGGTCAAGAGGTAGCAGCGGAGCAGGGTGTAGAACGCCCAGGTCCGAATGATGTCGTGGCTCTGGGGCCTCATGGACATCGGGTAGAGGCGACCGAACCTCTCCATGTCGCGGTCCCAGAAGGTGTTGTAGAGCGGGGATATGCTGGAGTCCATCCAGGTGTCGAAGACGTCCTGGCAGCCGATCAGCCTGCCGCCGCACAGGGGACAGCGGTCCATGGGGGGCTTGTCCACGGTCGGGTCGACGTAGCAGTCCTCTTCCCTCGCGGGCACGACATGCCCGCAGTCCTCGCACTCCCACAGCGGTATGGGGGTGGCAAAGAACCTCTGCCTCGATATGACCCAGTCCCACTGGAGGCTGTTGACCCAGTCCTTCAGCCGGACCTTCATGAACTCGGGATGCCACTGGACCTCGTCCGCGAGCTTAAGGATCTGCTCCTTGAAGTCCATGATCTTCAGGAACCATTGGGGCACCTGCAGGAACTCGATGGGGGTGTGGCAGCGCCAGCAGCCTCCCACGTTCTGCTTTATGTTGTCCTGCCTGACGATCAGCCCGGCGGCCCTGAGGTCCTCTATGATGGCGGCCTTCGCCTCCTTCACGGTCATGCCCTGGTACTTGCCGGCGAGGTGGGTCATCCTGCCCTGCTCGTCGATGGCCTTGTCCAGGGGAAGGTTGTACTTCATGACCCACTCGAGGTCCGTCTTGTCGCCGATGGTGCAGATCATCACCACGCCGGTACCGAAGGTGGGGTCGACCTTATCATCGGCGATGACCTTGATCTCCTTGTTGTAGATGGGGGTCAAGAGGGTCTTGCCCACCAGCCTCTCCTTCTCCCTGTCCTCCGGGGAAACGGCCACAAGCTGGCACGCGGACAGCAGCTCCGGCCGGGTGGTCGCGATGATGACCTCCTCGTCGCAATCCTTGACCTTGAACTTGACGTAGTTCAGCTTGGTCATGTTGTCGGAGTACTCGACCTCGGCGTCCGCAAGAGCGGTTATGCAGCTGGGGCACCAGTTCACGGGGTAGGTGCCCTTGTAGATCAGCCCCTTCTTGAACAGCTTTAGGAAGGTGACCTGGGTGATGCGCCGGTAGTACGGAGCGTCAGTCTGATAGTAGATAGAGGGGTCCATGCTCTCCCCGAGGATCTCGAACTGCTCGGTCATCTCGTCGATGAAGGAGTTGGCGAACTCCGAGCAGAGGCGGATGTACTCCTGCCGAGCCACCGTCAGCTTGGTTATGCCGTGCTTCTTCTCCACCTTGACCTCGGTGGGCGTTCCGTTGACGTCGAAACAGAGCGGGAAGAACACGTTGTAGCCGCGCATCCTCTTGTACCTGGCGGCGAAATCGATGAGCGAGTATCCGGTCGCGTGACCGAGGTGTAGCGAGCCGGAGGTGTACCTTGGGGGGTTGTCGATGCTGTATACCGGCTTGGTAGAGCTCTGGTCGAACCTGTAGATCTCCCATTCCTTCCACTTCTGCTGCCACTTCTTCTCGGTCTGCACCGCTTCGTATTGAGCCATGGACGGCTCTCGGAATGGCCATGTGATTAAAAAGGGTTTGGCCATCAGGCGCCCAGCGGGCCAAGGCCCTGCTGGCTTCTCATGGGACGGGTTCACGTTCGCTCCGGGGACGGCTGCCGGAGGCGGCGAGGGATCGGATAAAAAAGGGGAAAAGGGGAAGAGGGTCAGATGCTGTGCCCGATGTTGCGCGTCTTGCGGCGGTGTTCCAGCTTGAGCTCCTTGTGCTCGATGACCCGCCGCTCGAACGTCCTCATCAGGTCCGCGGTCGCCCTTATCAGGTCCCAGTCGACCGAGCTCGCGGTGAACAACCGGTCGTCGGTGGCGAGCCTCGCGTGCAGCGAGTACTTGTACTTCAGTCCCTCGTCGTTGTACATCCCGACGTGCAGGTCGAACAGCATCGGCGTGACGATAGGGGATATCTTCTTCATCGACTGCTCGATCTCCTTCATCATCATGTCCTGGATGAACCGGTCGTCGTCGCGGAGACCGGAGATCTGGGTATACATCATGTTCCGCTGCCTGAGCGAGGCTATGAGCTCCACCAGGTCGTACTTCGTCACGATGCCCATGATCCTGCCGCCGTCGACCACCGGCAGGGTCGATATGCGCCGCTCCTGCATGATCTTCGCCGCCTCCCCCAGCTCCATGGTCGGGGGCGCTACCACAGCGGGCTCCACTGCCACGGAGCCGACGTTCACGTCGATCGAGATCTTCTCCCCGGCCGCCTCGCCGAAGGTCTGCCGGTCCCTCTCGTGCCAGTTCATGAGGGCGATGTCCTTGATGCCGACGATGCCGATGATCCTCTCGTTGTCGTCGACCACCGGGAGCACCCTGACATCCAGCACGCTCATGTACTTCACCGCGTCCTTGACGCTGGTGTCGAGCCTCACCGTCCTCACCTCGGGGGACATCACCTCGCTGACCGGTATCCGGTGCAGCTCCCTGACCTCCCTGATCACCTGGAGCAGGTCGGTCCTGGAAACGACGCCGGCCATCGAACCGTTTTCCGTGACCGGCACCTCCCTGTAACCTGAGTTGATGAACAGTTCTGCCACCTCAGTGACCGGGGTCGCCGGAGTGACGAGCTGGGGCATCACCATTACCGTTTCCGCCTTTGCATCTATGGACAGGTTCCTCCTCTTCAGCAATGTACCGTAGCTGACGATACCGAGCAGCGTCTCACCGTCGGCCGTCACCGGGACCTCGTGGATGTCCTGGTCCCGCATCCTCTTCAGGACGACATCGACCGTGTCGGACGGCGAGACCGTCCCGAACTTGTCGCTCATGAGCGCCCCAAGGTCCATCTTGTCGACCTCGGTCCTTATCCTCTCCTTCCTGTTCACTCCTACCAATTCCTCAGCTGGCATCAAAAACCTCCTTTGCGGAACTGGCCTCGCTCCCGCGTCACTTCTCCAAGTTCGCAAGAAGCGCATTTCAGCCCAGTTATCAACAGCGTAGCCACAGGTATATATGGTATGGCATCCGCCAACGACCAGTCATTGAAAAAAGAGGGGAAATGAAAGGGGTTTGAAGGTTTCCGCGGCTCAGGAGTGCCCGATGTTCCTCGCCTTCTTGCGGCGGTCGATCTTCTCCTCCTTCCGCTCCACCACCCTGCGCTCGAGGCGCTGCATAAGGTCGACCGTGGCCTTGTTGAGGTCCCAGTCCACCGCCGACGCCACCCACACCTTGTTCTCGGTGATGAGGCGTCCGTTCAGCGAGTACTTGTTGGTCGTCGCCTGCGCGTTGTACTTGGTCACGTGCAGGGTGAAGAGCATCGGCCGGGAGATCCTGGCGATCTTCTGCAGGGAGGCGGTGATGTCCTTCTCCATCTGCTCCGCGGCGAACTTGTCGTCCGAGTCCAGGCCGGTGATCTGGGTGTACACCACGTCCCTCTGGCGGAAGGAGGCCAGGAGCTCGATGATGTCGTACTTGGTGATGATGCCGACGAGGTCGTTCCCCTCCACGACAGGCAGGGTCGAGACCTTATGCTGGAGCATCAGCTCCACCGCCCTCCCGAGGTCGGCGCCCTCCTCGACCGTGACCACGGAGTCCAGCTGGACCGAGGACACCTTGACCTTGACCGGGCTGTTGTCCCCGGTGATCTCGCCCACGGTCTCCCTCTTCCTCTCCCTCCAGTTGTAATTGGCCACCTGCTTTATCCCGATGATCCCGGTAAGGCGGTTCTCCTTGTCCACTACCGGCAGGGTGCGAATGGTCAGGTTCTTCATGGAGAGCAGGGCGGCCTCCACGGGGTCCTCCGATCCGGCGGTCTGGACGTCCTCGGTCATGACATCCGAGACCTTCAGCTCGCGAAGGTCCTTGATCCCCTGGATTATCCTGATCATGTCCGTACGGGAGATGATGCCCTGGATGATCTGCCCCCTGACCACCGGTATCTGCCGGTACCCGGAGGTCATGAATGCCTCGGCCACCTCCGTCACGAGGGTCTCGGGAGTGATCTCCTGCGGCATGACGGCTATGGAGCCGGCCTTGGTTGTGATGGGGAGATTCCTCCTCTTCAGCAGCGTCCCATAACTGACGACGCCCATCAGCCTCTTGCCATCCAGGCTGACCGGCATCTCGTGCAGGTCGAGCTGCCCCATTTTCTTAAGCACATCCGAGAGCTGGTCCTCGGGGTTGACGAACTCGAACCCCTTGGACATCAGGTCGCTGAGCTTGATCGTCTCGATCATCGACCTGAGATGCTCCCTCTTCTTGATCCCCGCTATCTCCTGTGCGTTCATTTTTTCTCCTCAGTTGCTTGGGATTCCTACGAAGAGGTTTTCGCCCTGACGGCGAAATCTCGTTCTGGTCCGTAAAACGCCGTCCATCCTTTTGAATCTTGGCTACCCAATTAGCAATAAATGATTCCAGGGCGGCCCCCGAGGGGGCCGCTCGTCCGAAAAACGTAGGGAAAATGGGTTTCTGGTACCTCACTGCGAGGCTTCAGGTACGATGAACTGGTCGATGTTGGCGCCGCAGAGCACCGCCCGGGTGACCAGAGGAACGTCCTTTATGGTGATCCGGACCTGGGACTGGCTGTCGCGCTCCCTCAGCGTGACGGTACCGTCCTCGAGGGACTGGTAGTCCACGGTGATGCAGTACGGCGTACCGACCTCGTCCATTCTGGCGTACCTCCGGCCGATGGAGCCGGAATCGTCGTAGTAGGTCTCTATGCCGCTGTACCTGATCTCCTCATCGATCTCCATGGCGACCTTATCGAGGTCGTCCCTGGCCATGAGCGGGAACACGCCGAACTTGATCGGGGCGACGGCCGCCGACAGCCGCAGCATCTCCATGTCCCCCTTCTTGGCGTAAGCGTGCTCCAGGCAGGAATAGGTGATGCGGTCCAGGCCGTGCGACGGCTCGATGACGTGCGGGATGACCTTCACGCCGGAGACCTTCTCCTTGACCCTGACGATGTCGAACATCTCCTTGCCGATGGTGTACTTCTGCCCGTCCACCTCGACGGTGACGGCGTCGTTCTCCATCGTCGCGGGGTCGGCGGCCTCCAGGGCCTTGCCGATCTTGGCGCTCAGGGCCTTGTACTTGGGCCCCAGCAGGCCGTACTTCGGCTTGATGGCGTCCCTCTCCACCTCATGGGGGGAGTCGAACCGCTTGAACGCCGACATGTCCACGCCGGAGAACTTTATGTGCCGGGAGAGGTCCCAACAGCCCCGGTCGGCGATGCCGACGATCTCGGTCCACCCGAAGCTGAGCAGGGCCTCGGCGTCCCAGCAGTCCGCGGCGTAGTGGGCCATCTCATCCTTCTCGTGCTGTCGGAAGCGCAGCCTCTCGCCATCCACGCCGACGGACTTGAGGAACTCCTGAGTGAACCACAGGAAGTAGGCGAGCACCTGGTTGCATACGATGTGCTGGGCGACGGCCTCACCGACCGTGATCTCCATCTCCCGGCCGTCGTTGGCGAAGAGGTTCAGCTTCTCGCCCTTGACGTCGTTGAAGCGGGGCCAGCTCTTGTCCTCCGGGTCGACGAACAGCTCGCACTCCATCATGTTGAACTCGCGCATGCGGATGACGCCCTGGCGCGGAGAGATCTCGTTGCGGTAACCGCGGCCGACCTGTATGACGCCGAGCGGCAGCTTCTCGCGGTTGTACCGGTAGAGGTTCGGGAAGTTGACGAAGATGCCCTGGGCCGTCTCCGGCCTGAGGTACCCGACCCTGCCGGAGCCGGGGCCGATGACGGTCTTGAACATGAGGTTGAACTCCTCGACGGTGGACAGCTCGCCCCCGCACAGCGGGCAGGTGACCCCTTTCTCCCTTATGAGGTCGTCAAGCTCCTTGTCCTTCAGAATGCCTGGGTTGGGATGGTAGTCCTTCACCAGGTGATCGGCGCGGTGCGCTTCCTCGCAGGACTTGCACTTGACCATCTTGTCGGCGAACTCGTCCACGTGCCCGGAGGCCTTGAACACGATCTCCGGGCCGATGGTCTCCGAGTCTATCTCCACGAAGCCCTCGCCCAGGGTGTACAGTCTCCTCCAGATCTCTACGATGTTGTTCCTCATCGCGGTGCCCAGGGGGCCATAGTCGTACATGCCGGCGACGCCGCCGTAGATCTCGTACGAGGGGTAAAGGAAACCCCTGCGCTTGCAAAGCGAGAGAACGTCTGATGCATCCATTGTGATCACCTCTTCGATAGGTCCGAACGTCTACTGGGCCAGGATCGAGACCGCGTTGACATCGTACAGCATGGCCACCAGGTTCTCCTTGGAGTCCACCACTGGCAGCTGTCCGAAGTCGTTGCGCCTCATGGTCCGGGCGGCCTCCGATACGCTGGTCTTCCTAAAGACGGTTGTGGGCGATCGGACCATGATGTCCCTCACCGGGACGGCGGGGACCTCGATCTTGGATACCTCGAACCAGAGCTTCATGACGTTCCTCAGCCCCTCCCAGGTCCACTCGTCCTCGTCCCCCCCGATCCCTAGGGCGGTCAGGGCGATGGACCCGTTGATGAGGCTCTTGTTGAAGACGTCGCGGTCGGTCAGTATGCCGGAGATGCGTCCGTTGGCATCGAGGACCGGCAGCGCGTTGACCCTGCTGACCTTGAACGTGATGAGGGCGACCCTAAGGGGCGCCTCCTGGTAGATGGGAACACAGGGCGAGAGGGCGAGCTCCTCCACGGGGAGGCCGGAGGCCTTCTTCTCCACCTCATAGAGGAGGTCGGTCGGGGTGAGGATCCCCACGAGCTTGCCGTTCTCCACGACCGGGTAATGGGTGACCTTGGTCTTGACGATCAGCGAGGCGGCGTGCTCTACAGTGTCCTGAGGGGACAGCGTGAGCGGCTCACGGTTCATGACCAGTGCCAGCTGGTCCTCCTCCGGTTTGCTGAATATGTCGCTGCGGGTGATCATGCCCGCCAGGCTCCCGTCCGTCTTCTTGACGATGGGGACCCCGGTCAGATTGTGCTTCACCATCAGCTTGAGCACGTCGTTGCGGGAGCCGGGGATCTCAGTGGTGATGGGATTATGGGTCATCACCTTTTCCACAGTGGTCATTTCTTCTCCTCCGGCGCGGGCTCGTTCCTCACGACCAGGACGGGGCATGGAGCGAACCTGACGACCCTCTCGGCCACGCTGCCCAGGAGAAGCTTGGAGATGCCGGTGCGGCCCAGGGTGCCCATTACCACCAGGTCGTAGTTCTCGGCCTCGTCGACGATCTTCTTCGCCGGGTTGCCCTCCACGACCTTGGGCTCTACCTTGACGCCGAGCTTCTGGCCTTCGCTGACCACATAGTCGACCGCTTCCTTGCCTTCCTTCTCTAGGAGGGAGTAGATGCTGACCACGGTGGCGTCCATGGGGAAGTTGACGAAAGACGCCTGATCGACGACGTAAAGAGCCGTGACCTCGGCTCCCATGACCTTGGCCAATTCAAGCCCCTGGGCGATGGCTGCCTTGGTGTTCTCGCTTCCATCGGTCGGAATCAGTATCTTGTTGAACCTGCTCATCGTGTTCCTCTCCACGTCCTATCTCCTGCGCAAACCAACAACGGCTCCTCACCTGCTGTGCGCAGTAGCAGGTCGGTGAGGGGTTCCCCATGCTTCGAGCGTACGACCATCAGATCGCACGCCCTGTCTGGTTCAAACTCTAACAGTTGGCCCTGATTTATAATTTTTCGCCCATTACTGGAGACCATTGGTAATACGCAGTCGAGACGGCTCATTCCCTGCTGCCGGAGCAGCCTCGCTGCGAATTCCATCTCCACGAAGAGGTCGGGCATGCTTATCATGGCGTTGTCCGTGCCCAGGGCCACCGTCACCCCGGCCCTGACCATCCTTGCGAGGGGCGGCACCATGCCGAAGAACATGTTGGAGCGGGGGCAAACCACGATCGGCACGTCCAGCTGGGCGCACCGCTCCAGATCCGCATCGGTGGCCTGGGTCATGTGAATGATATATGAAGGCCGTAGGTCAAGAACCTTGTCAAGGTCCTCCCGTATCCTCTCGGAGCAATGGATGGCGAACGTCTTGCCTTTCGAGCGTACGAACTCCGAGAGCTCCCTCAGCTCCTCGTAGTCCCAGTCCGATACGGCGGACGGGCCGACCCCGTCGGTGATCTTCAGCAGCTCGGCTATCTCCTCCCGGTCGAACCTGGGCGCGATAGGCTTCCCCAGCACGTGCGGCCGTGCCCATCTGGCCGAGGACATGAGACTGGCGCCCCTCACCCCGCCCTCCCGGAAGTCGGCGAAGGCCGAGATGCCCTTTCGGAACATGAGCTCCGAGATGTGGGCGATCGCCTCCCTCTGGTTCTGCTCCGGCGTGCTTCTCAGCACCCTGTACTTCAGCCCGTCCGGCGGTGCCACCACCTCGGCGAGGGAGAGCGAGAGGTCGACCGGGACGACGTAATCCGCGATGTGGGTGTGGGCGTTCGTTAACGTGGGTAGGATGATGCCCTCGGCCATGTTCTCCCTCGCCCTTCCGCTGCCCACCTCCCTTATGATCCCGTCCTCGAAGCCGACATGACCTTCCCGGAAGCCATCCTCGGTGAGGACCTTTCCGGACACGTACTGCATGGCCCTGCAAACAGGATGAACCTATTTCAATCATCTTGCGCCCCAGGGCTATGGCGTGGTGCCCGGTATCCAATGCTCATAACGAGTTGGTGTATACATCCAACACAAACTGGATGACAACAATCATTATATACAATTATTCGGGGTAATCACTTCAAGTTGGATTATACATCCAACTAATGAGGTGTAAAAAATGAGCGTAGTAATGTGCCGCATGGAATGCAAGGTGGATGGGAACGGGCTCTCGCACTATATCATATACGACGAGCAGGGCGAGATTCCCTTCTGAGCAAACCCCTTCCCAATTTTTTTCAAGGTGAGGACGATGATATCTGACGACAACATCGAGACGGCCATGAAGCCGTTCGGGCTGAACTCCGGAAAGGGCCCGCATCTGCAGCTGATGGATGTGGGGGAATGGTACGCACTGATAGAGCCGGACAGCATGTTCTGGGCCCTGGTGGCAAAGGGCAAGGACCTGGGCACGGCCCTCCGTGAGGAGGTGCTACCGGTCTACCGGGAGCATGCGCAGAGCATGCGCGAGGAGCTCAGGCGATTCCGCTCCCAGGAGATGTTCAGCGCCGTTTACTTCAATCCCACTGGCCGGTGCAATGCCAACTGCAGGTACTGCTACCTCCCGGACGACCTCCGGGGCCAGGGGCATCACATGACATACGAGGAGGTTTCCCTGGCCCTCGACAACCTGCACGACTTCTTCACCAACTACCCAGGCTCGGTGGCGAGGGACGGAAAGAGGCCGGTGATCGTCTTCCACGGGAGCGAGCCACTGCTGGTGAAGGACGTCCTCAAGAGGATCGTCGCAGAGCGGGCCGGCGAGTTCATCTTCGGCATACAGACGAACGGCTATCACCTCGACGACGAGAGCGCCGATTACTTCATGGACCACCGGGTCTCCCTGGGGATTTCCCTCGACTCGCCGTCCAGGGAGGTGAACGACCGCATACGGCCCGTCCGGGGAGGAGGGGGCACATACGATCGCGCGGTGCATGCGATCGAGCACCTGGACGGTTACCGCAACATGAGCGTGATCTGCACCATCAGCTCGATGAACGTGGCCACCCTCCCGGAGATGATCGACTTCCTGGCCGACCGCAAGGTGCCCTCGTTGCTGATGAACCCGGTCCGGGGCACGCAGGAGGTCGCCAGGGCGCTACGTCCGCCCAACGATGTCCTCATCCCCAAGTTCGTGCAGGCCGTGGACCGCGCGGTCGCCCGCACCAAGGAGGGGCAGCGGATCACCATCGGGGACTTCTCCAACCTCGTGCTGGGGATCGTCGCTCCCCAGGGACGCCGGCTGATGTGCGATATTACGCCCTGCGGCGGGGGACGGTGTTTCGTGGCGGTCTCGTCCGATGGTTCCATCTACCCCTGCTCGGAGTTCCTGGGGCTGAAGGACTTCGGGACGTTCAGCGTCTTCGAGAAGGGCGGAGTAGAACGGGCGGTCAGGTCCCCCCAGTTGACGGCGGTGCGCTCCAGATGGGCCGAGGACATACCGGTATGCTCGGACTGCGCCATTCGGAACATCTGCGGGGCCCCCTGCCCGGGGGAGGTATACAGCGAGAAAGGCACGATCATGGAGAAGAGCCCCTACTGTGAGTTCTACGAGGCCATAATCAGGCATGCCTTCCAGCTCATCGGCCAGGGGGAGCTTCCCAACATCGTGAGGACGGATGGCTACGATTACCGCTTCAACCTGTTCTCGTGATCGGAACTAGCCAGATCGGAACAAACCATTTACCTTTATTATTTTTGGTCCACTGGTGTGGTCAGGGGAAGTCTTTTTATAGAATCACAGATTTGTGTGTCCAAAATCATCGAGGTGTTAGACTTGGTTGCTAAGATCAACGCTGACGAGTGTGTTGGATGCGGAGCTTGCGAGGACGTCTGCCCCCAGTCGGCCATAAAGGTCACTGACGTGGCCGTTGTCAACGAGAAGGACTGTGTTGACTGCGGCGCCTGTGTGGACGAGTGCCCGAACAGCGCTATCACCGTAGACGAGTAAAACGGTCTTTTGATCCAACTGGAGCTAGGCTCCACCCTTTCCTGATTTTGTTATGCTATCTGTCCACCAGTGATATTTATAGCCCCGTTCCTGCTACACTTTCTGGATGTTCGCCGGCTACCTGCTGTCCGTGCTCGTTCTGCTCTCGGCAGCGTATGTGCCGGCGATCCTCGCCCTTATATGGATCAGGTGGGGCGAACGGGGCAGGAAGGAAAGGTGGGACGACCTGTTCCTCACCTTCACCGGCGGAGCGGTCATCGCGGTCATCGCCGCGACCGTGCTGGAGATCGCCGCAGCGGGGATACTCAACTCGGCGGTCCTCAGGGAGTACGACATCTTCGTGCGGAACCCGAACCTGATCACCTTCATAATCATCATCGGCATCGCGCCGATCATCGAGGAGTTCGTCAAGGTCATGGTCGTGCTGCGGTTCTCCAGGTACATCTGGCGGCCGCGGAACGGCCTCGTCTTCGGCGCCGCCTGCGGCCTCGGCTTTGCGGCCACGGAGAACTTCCTGTACGAGGGTACCGCGCTGTTCACCAGCGGCTTCGCCGCGTTCGTCTCCCTGGCGGTGATCCGCAGCATCTCCTCTCTGCTGATGCACGCCTCGGCCACCTCGATCTCGGGGTACGGAGTGGCCAGGGCGAAATCGTACGCCGATCACTGGTGGCCGTTCCTCATCATAGCGGTGGTCATGCACTCCACCTTCAACATGCTCGCGTCGTTCGGGGAGCTGTTCGAATCGAGGATCGGGCCGGTGGCGAACGTCGTGGGCCTGGGCTTCTCAATAGGGCTGTGCCTGGTGTCGATCCTCTACCTGAGGTGGAGGATCGGCGGCTACCATGCCTGAGGCCTATCTCGCCCAGTACGGCTCCTTGATGAACTTGTAGGCGCTGTTGGAGGCTATGGCGGCCTCTCCGCAGGCGACCACTATCTGCTTGTACTTGCCCTTGTAGGCAACGGCGTCGCCGCAAGCGAAGACCCCGCGACGGGAGGTGCACATGTCGGTGTCCACCTTGATGAGCCCCTCCTCGAGCTCCAGGCCCCACTTCTCCATATCGTCGGCGACGTTCGAGGTACCGATGTTGACCACGATCGCATCGCACTTGCGCTCGATCAGCTTGTCCTTCTGCTTGATCACCACGCCCTCGACGCGATCGGTCCCCTTTATCTCCACGACCTCGGCGTTCATGATCGTCTCGATCTCGGAGTTCTGGACCCTCTCGACGACGGCCTCGTCCGCCCGGAAGGTGTCGCGGCGGTGCACCACGCAGGTGTCCGCGCTCTCGCAGGCCAGGAGAGCCATCTCCAGCGCGGAGTTGCCCCCTCCCACGAATATTACCTCCTTTCCGAGCAGGTACTCCTTCTCCGGGATCTTATAGTAGACGCCCCTCCCCTCGAACCTGTCCTCGCCCACCGCGCCGAGCTTCTTCGGCTTGAACAGCCCCATGCCGGTGGCCAGTATGACGGCCTTCGCCTCGTAGGACCCCTTGTCGGTATGCACCAGCAGGTGGTCCTCCTTGTCCTCCAGGCCGGAGGCGCGCTCGTGCTCCATGATCACGCACCCCATCGTCTTGGCATGGGAGATCAGGCTGTTGGACAGATGCCCGGCATCGGTGCTCACGTACCCTGGCCAGTTCTCTATGTTCTTCTCCGGATACAAGCTGGCCAGCTGTCCACCGGCCGCGGTCGCATCTATGATGAGGGTGCTCAATTTTCGAGTCCGCGCATAAATCCCCGCGGTGAGCCCTGCCGGTCCAGCGCCGATGATGATGAGATCGTGAAGCATTAAGGGGAGCAATAGAGGTCGAAGTTATTAGGGTTTCGAATGCCATCGACCGGACAACGCCCCCCTTGGACCTATTTTGATGATAATCGTCCCGTAACTGACGGAATCCGGAGAGCCGACATCTTGAAGCTCTTCCGGTGACGATTACAAGGGGATCAGAATGCCGTTCCGAGCCTTCATTTCGATCGATCTTGCCAGGATCCAGGAGGTCGAGGACCTCATTGTGTCGCTGAGGACCGCCGGCCCCACACTCAAGGTCGTGGACCCCGGCCAGATACACATCACTCTGAAGTTCCTGGGGGAGACCCCGGAGGCGAAGGTCCCGGTGATCGCCGAGGCCATGAGGGAGGCGGCGCAGGGCATCGAGCCCTTCACCGTCACCCTGAAGGGGACGGGGGCGTTCCCGTCCACGAACCGCATCCGGGTGGTCTGGGTAGGGATGAACGACACGCTGCCGATGGGCACGATGGCGACCAGGCTGGACGAATTGCTCTCCCGGCAGGGCTTCGAGCGGGAACGGAGGCCGTTCGCTCCCCACCTCACCGTCGCCCGGGCGAAGTTCGAGTCATCGAACCCCTCGGTACGGCAGGTCATCGAGAGCAACGCCCAGAACGAGTTTGGGACGGTATTCGTGGACCGCATCCGGCTGAAGAAGAGCGTCCTTACGCAGTGTGGTCCCCAGTATTCCACGGTCGAGGAGATCATGCTGAAGTGATCTGCGAAGCCTGAGTGTAGTCATCGGGGTGAGATACTCCTCCTGCGGGTCCAGGCCCGGGAGAACAATGAAGCATTTCACCAAGCGCATCTGGAAGGACAGGAACGCCGGGATAGAGGGGCTGCCCCTGCAGTTGATGATCATGGTGGTCATAGCCGGGCTGGGGACAGCGATCATCCTGGGGTGGATGAGCGGCATCAACGCTCCGAGCACGATCGACGCTGTCTACGCGAACCCGAACGAGATCGTCCTGAGCGACCCCGATAAGGACGGGGTGTACACAAGGACCGGCATCTCGATGGTAGTAACCGTTCTGGACCAGAACGGCGATCCGGTCAATGGCGCCACGGTCGTTCTCGACGGCTGCAACATCCAGACCTCCCAGGGCAAGCAGGTCCACGGCACGACGGACACCTCCGGCAAAGCGGCGTTCGTCGGCCTGACCGCCTCCCAGACCGGCAGATCGGTCGGCTTCGTCTCCGTGACCGTCACCAAGGGCGGTATGGGGACCGACACCTCGCTGACCATACCCGTCGTCTCGGAGTGATGGCATGAAGGGATGGGACCGGAGGGCCCTGGAGGGGATGCCCTTCCGGCTCCTCATAATGGCCCTTCTCATCTCCCTGACCGTACCGGTGGTCATGAGCAGTGTGGAGAGCTACGAGCGGGCGACCGCCCGCTCCGTGATGGCCGCGGAGGCGGGACATGTGGTCGTTGCGGTCGAGGAGGTCATGTCCTCGGGGGAGGGCAACCGCCGGATCGTTAGCATATCCGTGCCGCAGAGCGCGGACCGTTTTCTCCTCGCGATCGAGATCGGTGGGGCGCTGGGCTCCACATCCTCGCTATCGGTCCGGTGCACCTGCGACGGCGTCCCGTTCAAGACCCTGGTGCCGGAGAGCCCGCCGGCGAGGATGGTATCGGCCGGCGGTGAAGCGCTCCGGCTGGATGCCGGCGAGCACCTCCTGGCGATCGAGTGCGTTCGCATGCAGGGCCGAACGGTCGCCGTCGTGGAGGTCGTCAAATGATGGAGTTCGTGCTCTCAAGAGTATGGATGGTCATGGTCGGGCTGGCGTTCATGGCGGTGATCGTTGCGGCCTTCGCCGGGCTGGACCAGCGGATGATGGAACGGTCGGATGCCGAGGGGGCGGAAGCGCTCGCCGGGATCATCCGCGATATGGGGCACGAGGAGGGCTATGTGGAGATGGAGATCGATCTCCACCGGACCATCGCCGGCCCTGAGACCGAGCTGACCATATGCCCCGGCTCGATATGGATACAGAAGGAGGGAATAGGGCGCGCGGTGGCCTGCTCCAGCGATATCGACCTGTTCGATAATGGGAAGCGGGTCGACAGCCTCCATGTGGCGAGGGACGACCGTCTTGTCATCCGCTCCTCGTCCGGCCAGGTTCAGCTGGAGAAGGTATCCACCATGTGACGCAGGGCCTCGAGGAACTTGTGGCACTCCTGCTCGGTGTTGTAAATGTAGAACGACGCCCGGGCGCATCCATCTATGCCCCTCGAACGGAAGAAGGGATGCATGCAGTGCATGCCCGAGCGGATCTGCACCTTGGCGATCTCGTCGATGATCATCGCCACGTCGTGCGAGCTCATGCCCCTGATGTTGAAAGGGAACAACCCGTCGCGCACCGC
This sequence comes from uncultured Methanomassiliicoccus sp., assembly GCA_964426205.1. Taxonomy (GTDB): domain Archaea; phylum Thermoplasmatota; class Thermoplasmata; order Methanomassiliicoccales; family Methanomassiliicoccaceae; genus UBA6. The sequence goes on from CAYRPG010000020.1 coordinate 31,709, forward strand.
TGGATCCTTGGGGCCGACGAGGGTCAGCGCCTCCACGTCCTTCACTCCAGTGGTCACGATGCGGTTCAGGCGCTTCTCGTGCTCCGCCACGTTCTCCATGCCCAGCGCCCTGAGGTAATCGACAGCTGCCCCGGCCCCGATGACGCCAGAGTAGTTAAGCAGCCCGGCCTCGAACCTCTCCGGGGGCGGGAGGAACTGCACGCCCTCGTAATCGGTGTAGCCGACGCTGCCCCCGCCCCCGAGCAGAGGCTCGATCTTGTTCAATAGCTCCTTCTTGGCGTAGAGCACCCCGACCCCCGACGGGCCGAGCATCTTGTGCATCGAGAAGCAGAACATGTCGACGTCCAGGCCCTCGACGTCTATCGGACGGTGCGGTGCGGACTGGGCCCCGTCCAGCATAACCACGGCCTTCCTGTCGTGAGCGAGCTCGATCACCGCTTTCGCCGGGAGCGTGGTCCCCGTGACGTTGTTGGTGTGGACCATGGAGACCATGGCCACATCGGCGGTCAGGGCGGCCCTGTACGCCTCCATGTCGAAGAGGCCGGACGGCGGCGTGCGGACCATGCGGTGCTTGATCCTGCCCTCGGCGCGGAGCTGCAGCCACGGTACGTGGTTGCTGTTGTGCTCCATGTCGGTGGTCAGGACCGCGGCCCCCCTCGGGAACCTGTAGCCCTTGGCCACGATGTTCAGGCCCTCGGTGCAGTTCTTGGTGAATATTATGCACGAGGGGTCGGAGCAGCCGATGAACTTCGCCACCTTCTCCCTCGCCTCCTCCACCTTCACCGACACCCTGGTCGCCAGGCGATGGACCGATCGTCCGCCGCAGGCTGGGTATTCCAGATAGTACTCGTTCATGGCGTCGATGACCTGTCTCGGTCTCATCGACTGGCAGGCGTTGTCAAGATAGATGATGTCCCGGTCCTGGGAAGAGTATATGGGAAAATCCTGACGCAGTCGTTCGACGTCCATCGCGTCCTCGCATTCCGATAGCTTCTATTTCAGTCTATGCCGCCCCCCCGGATGAAAATGCTTTTTATCCTCCGGCTCCGTGATTAATGCGTCATGTGGGCACCCGGTCCTATATTAACGATTGTTATTTATAATGCGATGGGATATGCCCCAAAGGATAGAAGGTGAGCTGATGGAAAGGATATATTTTGACAACAGCGCCACCACCAAGGTGGACCCCCGCGTCCTGGAGGAGATGCTTCCGTACTTCACGGAGAACTACGGCAACGCATCGTCCCTTCACTCGTTCGGGCAGGATGCCTACGACGCGATGGAGCTGGCCAGGGAGAGGACCGGCAAGGCCCTCGGAGCAGTGGCCAGGGACATCATATTCACGTCCGGAGGGACGGAGTCTGACAATCTTGCGTTGCAGGGTGCCGCCTATGCTCTTGCCAGCAAGGGCAAGCACATCATCACGTCGATGGTGGAGCACCATGCCATCCTCCACACCTGCCAGTTCCTGGAGACCCAGGGCTTCAAGGTCACCTACCTGCCAGTGGACGCCGAGGGCTTCGTTTCGGCCGAGGGCCTGAAGAGCGCCATGACCAAGGAGACGACCCTCGTTTCCATAATGGCCGCGAACAATGAGATAGGGACCATACAGCCGATAAAGGAGCTTGCCGAGGTCGCCAAGGAGGGGGGAGCGCTGTTCCACACCGACGCGGTCCAGGCGATGACCAAGGTGCCGTTGGACATGTCCAAGCTGAAGGTCGACATGCTCTCGCTATCCGGTCACAAGGTCCACGGGCCGAAGGGCGTGGGCGCACTGTACATCCGCAAGGGCGTGAAGCTCCGCCCCATCATCTACGGCGGCGGGCACGAGCGGGGACTCAGGTCCTCCACGGAGAACATCCCGGGGATCGTCGGGCTGGGAAAGGCCCTGGAGCTCGGGATGAGCGAGATGGAGGACAGCAGCGCCAAGATGACCAAGATCCGCGACAGCCTGATCAAGGGCACGCTGAGCTCGGTCCCCCGGTCCTACCTGAACGGGCCAAGGGGGGACAAGCGCCTATGCAACAACGCCCACTTCCGGTTCGACTTCATCGAAGGCGAAGGCATGGTCCTGCACCTGGACATGAGGGGCTTCGCCGCCTCCACCGGCTCGGCATGCTCGACCAAGAGCCTGGAGCCGTCGCACGTCCTGAGGAGCCTGGGGCTGAGGCACGAGCAGTGCCACGGCTCCCTGCGCCTGTCGCTCAGCAAGTTCAATACCATGGATGAAGCCGAAAGGTTCATCACCAACATCGTCCCAGTGGTCGAGAACCTGAGAAAGATGTCACCGCTCAACGAGAAGGTGGATTACGATGTCGCCACAGTACACTGAGAAGGTAATGGAGCACTTCACGAACCCGCACAACGTGGGGGAGATCCCGGACGCGGACGGCATAGGGGAGGTCGGGAACCCGGTCTGCCTGGTCAGCGGGACCCTTATCCAGTTGAACAACCACTATCGGGAGATAGAGGATGTTCAGAACAGGGAGAGGGTTTTGACCCACGAGGGCGTGTATTCGACCGTCGAGCGGAGGTCGGTGCGCGATTATGATGGCCCTATAATCTGCCTGAAGAACAAGCTGGGCACGGTCCAGATGACTCCCGAGCATCTCGTCCTGGGCATGAAAAGGCCGAAGCTGCAGAAATATAACCACACGCGAAACAAGAAGCTGCTGATCCCTGACTGGATACATGCTAATGAGCTCGAGCCCAGAGATATTGCACTGTATCCGATACTAAAAGTGACGAAGGATCAAGAGTATTTTGAGGTCACTTCGGAGAAACAATCCATCAGAGGGTCAACAAATAGATTGCCCGATAGAATTCCTGTCAATGAGGATCTCCTAAGGCTGGCAGGTTACTATATCTCCGTAGGTAGCGCCATTGCCAACGCATCTCTGTGTTTCTCTTTCGACATAAAGGAAACCGAATATCATGAAGATGTAGCTAACATCTTCAAAAATTTGTTCGGAATTCATGCAACCATTGAACGTAGAGATGCTAAGAATGTTACTTGCGTTGTCATTCACGATGCCGATCTGGCAAATTTATTCGACAGGACCTTCGGGCACGGAGCTGCGAATAAGCACATACCCGACTTCATGCTTTTCTTACCGATAGAGAAGCAGGCACACCTTCTGAAGGGGCTTTGGAGAGGTGATGGTCATGTCAATCTCCAAAGGAAGAGGCCGAGAGCGGGTTACTCCACAACCTCTTTACAACTGGTCGGGCAAATCAAGACACTTCTCCTTCGTCAGGGCGTCATACCGTCCATCTATAAGGGGCCTGGATCCTTGCTTGAGGACATTTCACATAGTGAATCTTACCGGATGCATGTCGGTGATGGCAACTCGCTGAAGATGCTATGTTCGATCCTCGGCATCGAGTGTTCCGTCGTCGGTACACAGAAGGAACATTCCTGGATAAAGGATGGTTATCTACACACGCCGATAACGAGAATTGAATCCTTCCAACACAAAGGAAAAGTATGGAATTTCGAAATTTCACAGCAACACTCGTATGTAACGGACGCTTTTACTACGCATAATTGTGGAGACTTGATGTATATCTACATCAAGGTCAAGGACGACATCTTGACCGATGTTAAGTTCAAGACCTTCGGGTGCGGGGCGGCCATCGCCACCAGCAGCATGGTCACCGACCTGGCGAAGGGCAAGACCCTCGAGGAAGGGCTAAAGATCACCCGGAAGGATGTCGCGGACAACCTGGGTGGACTGCCTCCCCAGAAGATGCACTGCTCCAACCTGGCGGCCGACGCTCTGCACGAGGCGATCCACGACTACCTGCGCAAGCAGGGCCGGGAGCCCCCGCTGCCCCCTGGGGCCAAGAAGCCGCATGAGGACGACGCCTGCGAGGTGGACGTGAGCTCACCGATCCATATCGAGGACACCGTTACCAAGAAGTGAAACCTTTTTCAACCCCTCTCCCTTTTTGTTGCAACATCGGGATATCACGGTCACGATCTTGAAACACCTCACCTGCGACCACCGAAGGCTTTTCATCCCGGTACGCAATCGGTCCAGGCAATGACCAAGCTCGAGGTTGACCTCGCCGGGATAAGGCTTCGTAACCCGACCATCCTGGCATCAGGCGTGATGGGAGAGACCGGGGAGTCCCTGCTGAGGGTAGCGGAGGCGGGGGCCGGGGGGCTGGTCACCAAGTCGATAGGGCTCGAACCGAGGAAGGGCTACCCCAACCCCACCCTGGTGGAGCTGCCGGACGGCTACATCAACGCCATGGGCCTCCCCGGGCCAGGGATCGAGGCGTTCGCCGAGGAGATGGAGATCGCGAAGAAGGGAGGGGTCCCGATAATCGGGAGCCTGTTCGCAGCGATCCCCGAGGACTTCACTGCCCTGGCGGGCAAGATGGAGGACTACGGCGCGGCGGCCATCGAGCTCAACCTCAGCTGCCCGCACGCCAAGGGCTACGGAATGGAGGTCGGCATCGATCCCGACGCGGTCAGGGCGATCGTCTCCTCGGTGAAGAACGCGGTCGGCATCCCGGTCATGGCGAAGCTGACCCCGAACACCCATCGGCTCGTTGACGTCGCCAGGGCGGTGGAGGCGGCCGGCGGGGACGCCATCGTGGCCGTGAACACCGTCAAGGCGATGGCCATATCCGTGGAGGCCAGGAGGCCGATACTGTACAACAGGACCGGCGGGCTGTCGGGCCCGGCCATCAAGGGGGTGGGCGTCCGGTGCGTCTACGAGCTGCACGGGGCGGTCAAGCTGCCGATCGTCGGGGTCGGGGGCATCGAGAGCGCGAGGGATGCGCTGGAGTACATGATGGCCGGCGCGAGCGCGGTTCAGATCGGCAGCGCGGTCGGCAGGAGGGGGCTCAACGTGTTCAGGAACATCTGCGACGGCCTCAGCGAGTACATGGCGGCCAACGGGCTTGACGGCCTGAACGAGATCATGGGGGTGGCTCATGTTCACTGAGGCGAGGGTCAGGGAGCGCATCGAGGCGGGGAAGGGGATCACCACCCTGCTGTTCGACGCGCCGATGGAAGCGAGGGCAGGGCAGTTCGTCATGCTCTGGATACCCGGCGTGGACGAGATCCCGATGTCCCTGTCCCACATCGGTGAGAGGGCGGGGGTAACGGTCAAGGAGGTCGGGGAGGCGACGCGGGCCCTGTCGAACCTGAGGCCCGGAGACCTCGTGGGGCTCCGGGGCCCGTACGGCAACGGCTGGGACCTGAAGGCCGAGCGCATTCTGTGCGTCGGCGGCGGGGTCGGCATGGCGCCGATCATCACCGCGGTGGAGGCCATCGGCGACCCGTGCCGGGTCGACGTGGCCATCGGAGCCCGCAACCGGGGCGAGATTATCTTCGAGGGGCGCGCCCGTTCAGCCTCCAACGACGTGAGGGTCACCACCGACGATGGGAGCTACGGTCTCAAAGGCACCGTGGTCAGCCTCGCGGACGCGATGATGAAGGAGAAGCGCTATGACGTGGTGCTCGGATGCGGCCCGGAGGTCATGAACCGGTTCCTCCTTAAGGCGTGCAACGAGAACGGCGTGCCTTGTCAGCTATCGCTCGAGCGCCTGATGAAATGCGGTGCGGGCCTCTGTGGCTCCTGTGTCATCGATGGCCTGAGGGTCTGCGCCGACGGCCCGGTGTTCACTGGCGAGCAAGTGTCGAGGATGTCGGAGTTCGGGAAGTGCAAGAGGGACGACGCTGGCCTGAAGGTCAATCTCTAGGGATGACCTGGGCGACGATGTCGTTGAACTCGGCATTGCTCACCCGTCCCTTCCTCTCGCCGAGCTCCTTGATGCGCTTGCAGATCTCTACCGCCTGCTGGTCGGTAGCCGCCACGCTCATCTCCTCCAGGCGCCTCTTGACGTAATTCACCCCGGTCTTCTTGCCCATGATGATATGGCGCTCGTTCCCCACCGCCTCGGGCGGTATGGACTCGTAGGTCAGCGGGCAGTTGAGGATCGCGGCGACGTGTATGCCGGACTCGTGCGCGAAGACGTTCGTGCCCACCAGCGGCTGGTTCCTGGGCTTGTGCAGCCCGGAGACCTGGCAGACATGATCGGATAGCGCCTTCATCCTGGTGCAGTCGATCCCGATGTCCAGCCCGTACAGGTACTTCAGGGCGACGGCGAACTGCTCGAGCGGCACGTTCCCCGCGCGCTCCCCGATGCCGTTCACGGTCGTGGTCACGGCGGACGCCCCGGCCTTCACCCCGGCGATAGCGTTCGCCATTGCCAGTCCGAAGTCGTTGTGCAGGTGCAGCGCGATCGGCACCTTGACCTCCCTTCTCGCCCTGGTCACGTACTCGGTTATGGCCTCGGGCGTCGCGCAGCCCAGGGTGTCGGTCACCCCCACCCTCACCGCCCCGTTGGCCTCCGACTGACGGTAGAACTCCATGAGGAAGTCCATGTCCGTCCGGGTGGTGTCCTCCGCGCTGACGGAGGCGGGCACGCCCCTCGCCCTGCAATAATCGAGCGCGTCGGCGGTCATGGCGAGCACCTCCTCGCGGGTCCTCTTCATCTTATACCTGAGATGGATGTCGGACGTCCCCACGAAGAGCAGGACCATGTCCACCCCAGCGTCCACGGCGGCGTCGATGTCGCCCCTGGTGACGCGGGACAGCGCGAGGATATCCGCCCTCAGCCCGAGATCGGCGATCGCCCTTATCGTCCGCACCTCGTTCTCCGAGACGGCGGGAAAGCCGGCCTCGATCTGATGGACGCCGGCATCGTCGAGCATCCTCGCAATGGCAGCTTTCTGCTCCGGTGAGAACGCCACGCCAGGGGTCTGCTCTCCATCGCGGAGGGTGGAGTCGTAGACTATGACCTTGGTGCCCTTGAGCACGGGGTTGTAAGGACTGACCGCCGCCTTGTCCATGAGGCATCGAACCGATGGCGCCTTATAATCTTATTCAAGGACCTACGAGATTTTTTTTATGACGATTACCGATAGTCATAATATTATTCTTGGTCAGAAATATGTATAAGCTTCCACGTCATTCCCGACGCGGAGCGTTTTCATGAACTGTCCCAACTGCGGCAAGGAGATGGAACACGGGTTCGTCCGGGCGGAGAGCTTCATCGGCGGGGTCAAGTGGATGGCCGAGAGGAGCTCCAAGAGCCTGGGGCTCGAGAGCCTGGCCAAGCCGGATTCCCTCGGCTTCTGCTTCATGGAAGGCTTCCGCTGCCGGGACTGCCGCAGGATAGTTATTCAATACTGAACGGCATGACGTCGAGCATGACCAGCGACATCCCGTCCCCCATGCGGTGGTGGAAGGCCAACGAGCTCAGGATAAACATCGTGCTGATGCTGGCCTCGCTGTTCATGCTGTCGGTGGGCGTGGCGCTCAACATCGGATTGATCGCCGGACCTAGCCTCCTGCTACTGATATTCTTTGCCACCTACACAGCGTACGCCTACTTCCGCCGGGACGGATGATCGAAGCGCGGTACCGCCTGGACGAACGGCCACTCGGGGGAGCGCTTCAGGCGGAAGAGGAGCAGGGTCATCAGGACCGGTACGAGCGTCACCACGGCCGGCACGAAGATGTCCTCCGGGATCCCGAACGCGGAGATGGTGAACCTGGTGGCGTCCATGGTACCGAAGAACTGCTTCTCCAGGAGGACGCCGTCGGTGCTGGCGGCTCTGATGGTGACGAAGCAGGGATAGGTCCCCTCGGACTCGTCGGGCATCCTGATCTGCTCGCTGACGAACTCCTTCGTCTCTCCGGCGGGTATGACCACCGAGCCGGTGAAGACCTCGTAGTACGTTGGCGTCCCGGGCCAGTTGATGGTGATCCCTATGGAGCGGACCGTGAGGTCCCTGGGATCGGTGTTCCTTACCGTCACATGGATGTGCTCGTTGAAGTTCACGTGCACTTCGGTGGTGAAGTCGACGCCCACCGACCAGTCCGCGCTCGCAGTGCTCATGCCTAAGGTGAGAAGGACCGCCAGGACGGTGAACGCCATCGCCGCACGGGTCGCCGACATCGTGTCGGAGGATGGCGGGGCAGGGCAATATACCTTTTCGAGCCTGGATGCGCTCCCATGAGAAACGCGTGCCCAGGGAGGGCCGGGAAAAGAAAAGGTTTTTTAAAACATCGGCCTAACTCCGGGCCGTGAAGAGCGCGGCACGCACGCAGAACAACCCGAATTTCATCAGGATGTACCATGGTAACCTGGAGATCAACGTCCCCCGAAAGCTTTTCAAGGACGGCACCGCCGAGATCGTTCCGACCGAGGAGGAAGCGTTCCGGAAGATGGTGAGCTCCAGATACCCCTGGCTAAGCCAATACGCGCTGGACGACGTGGTGAAGGAGGCCAAGGATGCGATGTCGGATCACATCGAGCGCTCCAAGACCGTTCACCAGAGGGCGAGGGAGCAGCTCGCCCGCGGCCGGGTCAAGACCGCCCTCGGCATCCTGGAGGAGCATCTCATCGACGAGCCGGAGGACGCCGACGCGTGGTACGCCGTGGCCGAGGTCTTATCGAAGATGGACCGGAAGGAGGACGCCTTCCGCGCGATGAGCCGTGCTCGCGACCTGTCGAAGACGGTCACGCAAAAAGCGCCTTGATGGCATCGGCGACCTCCTGCACCGTCGCCCCCCACGGCACGATGGCAAGGTCCCCCTTCAACTGGTATCCTTCTCTCACCTTGCAGCACTTGACCAGGCGCTTCCTCCCATCGTTCGGCGCGAGGGCCTGGGGACACATCTCGATCCGCTGGACATCCTTCCGGTACAGCGTACGGTAGATGCGGGCGGAGAGATCGCATCCTACCAGGGTGACATCACGGTCTATGACCGGGACCTGATCGAGGAAGAACATGGGCCTGTCCGAGGTCAGCCCGGAGGCCTGGCAGGGGAAGAGCACCGCCTCGGTGCGGACCTCCCGGGCGAGAGCGTTAAGGTCGATCTCGCGGTACTCCGGCACGACCGGCAGGTCGACCATCCCCGACTCCAGCGCTCTCCTCACGAGGACGGAGAGCTTGGACGGGGACGGGGGCACGACGTCCAGCACCTGCAGGTCCATCATCTCCCCGGGCTGGAGGAAGGAGATGTGGTTGAACAGCCCCTGCACCACGACGGTCTTGCCGGGATGCTCCCTCGACAGGGCGGCCATGGCCGGGGCGTTCAGCACGTCGGCCTCGGGGTCCTCGACGTAGGCGATGCTGTCCGGGAGGGCGATGACCTCGTGCTCGATGATGGGCCGGAACAGCTCCTTGCCCTCTGCCTTGACCACACGGACCACCGCCATGTCCTCTCCGTTCCTGAGGACGTAATGGTCGCATCTCGTGTACGCCTTCTTGCCGGCGATCTCGCGCGCGATGTCCTCCCTCGTGAGAGGGAAGTCGACCTCCTTCACGGCGACGTCCTTGCAGTGCCCTGGCAGCATCGGCGACAGCACTCCGTTCGAGTTATTTAAGGTTGCTCTGGAGACGGAAATATCGGCCGTTGAGGTGGCCAAGGAGAGAACGCTGCGGCCTTGAGGGTGCCGATGGCACCGCAGCCTTGCGGTAGGTCGAGCGTCCTCGATGTCCGGGACGGCGCTCCTAGCCCGATGCGGGGACATGCGGATCGCTCATGCCGTGCTGGTGCACCTCACGAGGCGGCGTCACGGGATGTCTTCCTGCTTGGTGCATGGCAGCGGCGTGATGATCAAGCGGAAATGGGCGGCCCATGCGCCGGGGAGCATCTGCCGCTCCGAGTTCAGGGACATCGCCTTGAGTTCGTCAGGTCGGAACGATGAGGGAGGGCG
>CAYRPG010000021.1:0-40408 GCA_964426205.1 uncultured Methanomassiliicoccus sp.
TCGCCGGCGCCTCGGCCTTCTTCGGGGCAGCCGCCTTCTTGGGCGCGGCCTTCTTCGGGGCAGCCGCCTTCTTGGGCGCGGCCTTCTTGGGCTCCTCGACGACCTCTTCGGCCTCCGCCTCTTCCTCAACCTCTTCGTAGTCCAGGAAGTCCAGGAGAGCGTCCTCGAGATCAGCGAGCACCTCCATGGCCTCCTCCTTCTTGTCCTTCTCCATCAGATCGAGGGCCTCGGACACCATGTCCAGCATGCTTTCCAGTTCATTGTCCAGGTCCTCAAAAGCGGTACCAAGTGTGACCATGTAAATTCACCTTTTTTTAAAGTTACAACGATTATTCATATTTCAACCTATGGAAGCGCATCAGCGGTCATCACTTTTACTGACCAGAGATCGCGCGGGTTCACGGGGGCGCCCGGGAAGGACCGGAGGATGCATCATCATCATTATTTGCTTCCAAGGCCTACTCTGGTGCGTGTTGTTGATGAAAGACAGGATCCTTCGCATATTTTCAAAGCTCAACGAGCCCGTGGACGCCATATTGCTGGTCAACGATGAGGAGCCGATCGCCGATGCATCGTTCTTTCATGCGACCGGAGCGACATCCGGCCTGTTCGAGCACTGCCCGGCCATCCTTTACCCAGATGGTAGATCGACCCTCATAACCTCCAGGCTCGAGGAGACCTCCGCACGGTCCACCTCGGCCGAGGTGCTGCCGTACTTCACCACCGCCGAGAGGACCGAGCTGATGAGGTCGGCGCTGAAGGGCGTCGATCGCCTGGGAATAAATGGGCTCGGGATCACGTACCACTGGGTGAAGGAGATCGAGAGCGTCGCTCCCGGGGCACAGCTGGTGGACGTGGAAGAGGCGGTCACCACTGCCCGGCTGGTCAAGGACGTCCAGGAGATCGAGACCATGCGGGAGGCCTGCCTCATAGCCTCGCGGGTGGCCGAGGAGATGCCCGACCTCGTCCACATCGGCATGACGGAGTACGAGGCGGCCGCGGAGATCGGCTACCGCATGCAGAAGCTCGGTGCCAGCGGGGTGTCCTTCGAGACCATCGCGTCGTTCGGTGCCGCATCGGCGGAACCGCACCATTCCCCCGGGAACGATCGTCTGAAGGAGGGTGACGCCGCGCTGTTCGACTTCGGGTGCAAGGTCCGCCGCTATTGTTCGGACATCACGAGGACGTACTTCGCCGGCCGGGCCGATGACCGCCTGATGCGCATGTACGAGGTCGTGCGGGAAGCCCAGCGGCGCGCGATAGCGGCCGTGAGGGTGGGAGCGAAGGGGCAGGACGTCGACGCGGCGGCCCGTTCGTACATCGACTCCACCGAGTTCAAAGGGTCCCTGATACATTCCACTGGCCATAGCCTCGGCATCAATGTCCACGACGGCGGGAGGCTCGCTCCGACAGTGGACATCACGTTGGAGGAGAACATGGTGTTCACCATCGAGCCCGGCGTTTACGTCCCTGGCTTCGGTGGCATCAGGATAGAGGACGATGTCGTGGTGAAGAAGGACGGATGCGAGCTGCTGACGACCGCGAGCAGGGAACCGAAGGTGATCTGATGGAGGACGAGCTGAGGGCCGCCGTGCGCATCATGCAGGACGGGGGAGCGGAGTTCTGCGACGCGCGGTATCAGGACAGCAGGACGCTGCTGATATCGGTGTCCAACCACGAGCTGAGGAACATGTCCAACGGCCGTCTGGCCGGCGTTGGCATGAGGGCGCGGGTCGGAGGCTCCTGGGGGTTCGCGGCTTCGGCGAGCACCGACCGGAAGAGCCTCGAGGAGATGGCCCGGAAGGCGGTGAGGGCGGCGAAGGCGGGCGATTGTCCCGGACGGCCGATACCGGAGCAGCCGGCGAGGACCGGTAGCTTCCGGATGAAGGCCAGGATACCCCCCGCCAGCGTGTCGGTGGAGGAAAAGCTGACGATGGTGAAGGACCTCGACGAGGCGCAGAAGATCTCGGACAAGATCGCGAACACCAACGCCATCTACGCCGAGGGGGCGAGGGCCACTACCCTGGTGAACTCCTTCGGCTCCTCGCTACGCTGGGAGGACGGGAGGATCCGGCTGATCGCCAACACCGTTGCCGCGGACGGCGGACGCATGGAGGCGTACCGCGAGAGCATTGCCGGGACCAGGGGGATGGAGCTGCTTCAGCAGCACGACCTGGCCGAGGTCGGGGTCAACACCGCCCGGGAGGCCATAGTCCAGCTGGGTGCGGTGAAGCCGCCCCAGGGAATGATCACCTGCATCACCGATCCCGAGATCACCGGCCTGCTGGCGCACGAGGTCATGGGGCACGCGTCGGAGGCCGACGAGATCGTCAAGCGGCGCTCGTTCCTCACCGGCAAGGTGGGGCAGGTGGTCGCCAACGAGCAGATCACCATGGTCGACGATGGAACGCTGGAAGGCGGTTATGGCTCCATAACCTTCGATGACGAGGGAACCCCGTCGTCCAGGACGGTCATTATACAGGACGGCGTCTACCGCGGGTACATGCAGGACCTGGAGACCGGTGCGGAGATGGGGGTGCCGTCGACCGGCAACGGCCGGGCGCAGGACTTCGGGCGGCGGATGTGGGTGCGTATGACCAACACCTTCTTCGAGGCCGGGGATTGGACCCTGGAGGAGATGATCGAGGACGTCAAGTTCGGCATCCTCACCGACAAGTTCGTCAACGGGATGGAGGACCCGGTGGGCGGGGGCTTCGAGGCCAAGGCCCACCGCGGGTTCCTCATCGAGAACGGCAAGGTGACCAAGCCGCTCAGGGCCATCACGCTCACCGGAAAGGCGCTGGACATCCTTAGGACCACCGATGCGGTGGGGAAGAGGGTCGGCCACGACGCCGGTAGTTGCGGGAAGGGCACCGAGGACTACGTGCCCGTGTCCTCCGGGGGACCGTACTGCCGCTCCCAGATCATCGCCGGAGGTGACTGAGATGGAGATCGTCGAGATGGCGCAAAAGGCTCTCGATGCCGCCAGGCGGGAGGGGGCCACTCAGGTGGAGGCCTTCGCCGTGACCTCCCTGACCAAGGGCGTGTACGTTGACGATGACCGCATCAAGATCGTCGAGGAGAAGAGCGACCAGGGATTGGCGGTGCGCGTCCTGAAGGGCCGGAAGCTGGCCCAGGCATCATCGGCCTGCAAGAGCGCGGAGGACGCCGAGGCGTGCGCCCGCGCCGCGGCCTCACTGGCGGACCGCTCGCCGGCCTCCCGGACCTATGATCGCTTCCCCGCGCCATCGAAGGCCGTGCTGTCGCCGGCCTCCCGGGACGGAAGCATCGCCTCGCTCGACGTGAGCGAGCTGGTGGACCTGGTGAAGGCGACCGTAGGCGCCGCCACCGACCGCGGGGTCAAGGTTCCCCGGGGGGTGCTCCGCGCGGCGACGATAACCTCGACGGTGATCAACACCAACGGCCTGGAGGTCACCAACCGCGGCACGCTGGTGTACGCGGGCTACGATGCCATGGCCAATGGCACAACCCCGGGAGAGGGCGTGGGGACCTTCAACTCGCCCTGGCTGAAGGACTACGACCCTGTCAAGGTCGGCAGTAGCATCGCCCGCCAGGCCCTCCAGGCCAGGGAGGCCAGGTCCCTGGAAGGCTCGATCAAGGCGCCGGTGATGATATCGCCGGGCGAGCTCGGCGAGATGCTCGCCTCCTCGGTCGTCTTCGCTCTCAGCGCGGAGAGCGTGAACAAGAAGCGCAGCCCGTGGGGGGCGATGCTGGAAAAGAGCGTCGCGTCACCGAAGGTCAGCCTGGTGGACGATCCCTCGGACCCCCGGGGCGCGCTGTCGGCGGCCTACGATGACGAGGGGGTCCCGACGACCGTCAAGAAGGTGGTGGAGGACGGCGTGCTCCGCACCTTCATGTACGACAGCTACAACTCCAGCGTCGCCGAGAGACCGCCGTCGGGCAACGGCATGCGCCGGGGCGCCACCGATGCCCAGTTCATGTTCCTTGGCTCGCTAGGTTGCAGCCCGGTGAACCTGGTATTGAGGCCGGGCCGTCGCTCCCCGGATGAGATCATATCCTCCCTGGATGACGCGGTTGTTGTGGAGAAGTTCGCCTTCCCAACGGTCAACCCGTACACCGGGGCCTTCGCCCTGGAGACCCGGCTCGCTCACATCGTCAGGAACGGTTCGATAGAGGGGCAGATCAAGCACGCTCTGATCGTCGGCAACATGTACGGGGGGCTGAAGAACGTCGTGGAGATCGCGAACGATGCCAGGACGGTGGGGGACATGATCGTCCCGTCCGTTGTGTTCGAAGGGTTCGAGGCCATCGGGAACAAGTAGCCCCGGCTTCAACCCTTTATCCAGGGGATGTTGGTCTCCATGATGCCGAAGAGCACGTCCCCGCTCTTCCCCGAGAGCCTGGCGCCGTAGGGCAGGTGGTGCACGGGATCGACGAACTGGTCCGTCTTCAGCGTCCCGTTGTCCAGCTGCTCGATGCGCATGTAGTGCTCGACCTCCCTCTCCCCGAAGGGAGTGGTGATGGTGTCCTTCCCGAGCCTCTCGCCGTCGTGAAGCACCGACCAACCGGCGATGATGCCCCCCAGGTCCGACAGGTCGGTGCCGTTCCAAGGGAAGGTGAGCCGGGCGCGGTTCATGAAGGGGACGCCCTTGGGCAAGGCCTCCACGATGAACTCGCTCTCCTTCACGGCCACCACCTTCATGCCCAGCGCGCCCTGGACCTTCTTGTTGCCGACCGTTCCGGTCACCGAGTAGATGAGGTGGTCGCCTTTGTTGATGAGCCCCCTCTCCTTGCCGGGCAGGAGCGGCATGAGCGCGGAAAGTTCGAGCATCGGCCCTCACCCCCTGCGGACCATGACCTTGCGGCGATCGCCCACGACCTCGAAGGCGCGGGGGTCCCCCACGAGATGGCCGACAGGGGTGACCTCGGATATGGCCTCGGGGTCCTTGCCCTTGCTGATCGGCGTCGGACCGAAGAACACGCACAGCGCGCTGCCCTCCGGCCAGAAAGCGACCTCCCCGGCCTCCAGCACCTTCTTTCCGTTCTCCAGCTTGTTCTTGACCGGCACCTCGAAGTAGATCTCGTCCCCCCAGGCGTTGGTGGTCGATTCGAACGGCACCGCAAGCCATATGGCGTTGGCGGTGTCGCTTTCGTTCAGCTCCACCCAGAAATCGTATTGGTCGATCATGAGAAGGATGCGGTTGCCCATGCTCTCGAGTGATTGAACGAGGGCCCGATAGTTATCCTTTCCGCCCGTCGGCGGCAGCCCGAGGACCACCGCCCTGCTTCTAAAGCTGCGCGTGGTGCTGCCCCCATAGTTGAGAGCGAAATCATCATAAATGTATGTTGAGTCCCGTTCCTGATGACCGCGCTGTATCCGTTCGAGTGGGAGAGCATAGGCGACCTGAAGGCCGGACGGCCACACCTCGGTGACGTCACCAGTGTCACCGCCTACCGCCTGTTCCAGCTCTCCCTCCGTCATGTCCTGGAGGAGCGCCTGGGAATCGAAGAGACCGATGCGGTCATACGGCAAGCCGGCAGACTGGCGGGGAAGGAGTTCGCGGCCACCCAGCTTGACCGGGGGGCGTGCCCCGAGGATTACCTGGCCATGGCCATGGAACGGATGGATGCGCTGAGGATCGGAGTGCTGAGGGTAGAGAGGGCGGACTATTCCCACATGGAGCTCATCCTGACGGTCTCCGAGGACCTGGACTGCTCTGGCACTCCCATCATCGGGCGTCCCATCTGCTCCTTCGACGAGGGGTTCATCGCCGGTATCTTCGAGCGGTTCGCCGGCAGGCAGTTCGAGGTCAGGGAGATCGACTGCTGGGCCACCGGTGCGAAGGTGTGCAGGTTCACCGTGCGCCCGGCGTGATCCACAGCATCCATCGTGAAAAGGGCACGCTGGCAGAAAATGGGGATGATAAAAGGAAAAGGAGAAAGGGGAAGGGATTGAGGTAGGTCTTGCGGCCCTATTTACGCTCGAATAGTTTGCGGATCTCCTGGCCGACCTTCTCGATCTGCTTTTCGGACTCCTCCTTCTCGAGGGCCTTCATGTTCTTCAGATCGACGGTCCACTCCTTGGTCCACTCATCGGCGAACTTACCGGAGTTGATGTCTTCCAGGATCTGCTTCATGGCCTTGCGGGACGCATCGTTGATGACGCGGTCCCTGCGGGTCAGTCCGCCGTACTCGGCGGTGTTGGAGACGGAGTCCCACATGTGCATCATGCCGCCCGCCTGGATAAGGTCGACGATGAGCTTCAGCTCGTGGAGCACCTCGAAGTAGGCGATCTCGGGCTTGTACCCGGCCTTGATGAGCGTCTCGAAGCCGGCCTCGATAAGGGCGGTGACCCCGCCGCACAGCACGGCCTGCTCGCCGAACAGGTCGGAGGTCGCTTCCTCGCGGAAGTCGGTCTCCAGCACGCCGGCCTTGGTGGACCCGAGGCCCTTGGCGAGTGCGAGCGCCATCTGCTTGGCCTTCCCGGACGCGTTCTGCTCAACGGCGATCAGGGAGGGCACGCCGAACCCCTCCAGGAAGGTCTGCCTGACCATGCGGCCGGGGGACTTGGGCGCTACCATGATGACGTCGCAGTTCTTCGGCGGGGCGATAAGCTTGAAGGTGATGGCGAAGCCGTGGGCGAACTCCAGCGCGGCGCCTTCCTTCAGGTTGGGGGCGATCTGCTCCTTGTACACCCTGGGCTGCACCTCGTCGGGCAGAAGGATCATGACCACGTCCGCGCCCTTGACCGCGTTCGGGATCTCCGCTACCTTCAGGCCGTCGGCCTGTACGGTGCTCCAGGACTCCCCGCCCTTCCTCGCGCCCACGACGACATCCATGCCGGAATCGTGCAGGCACAGCGCCTGGGCCCGTCCCTGGTTGCCGTAGCCGATGACGGCGATCTTCTTGCCCCTCAATACGCTGAGGTCCGCGTCGGAATCGTGATAGATCTTTGTCATTTTTGCACGCTCAGATGAGCTTTGCGTCCTAATCCGAACCTTTGTATAAACAATGTTCGGCAGTCTTCCTCATCTCGCCAGCGTCCTTGTCCTGGCCGCAGGCGATGATGTAATCGGACCCCTTGCTCGGGGAGGTCTCCCAGAAGCAGAAGTAGTCCTCAGCGATGTACTCCGCGGATTCGACGTCCTGCAGCGCCATGAGCGCGTGCAGCAGCCGTCCGTTCATGCTGCCGGTGTCCGCCTCCACGATGATGTGGATCTGGCCTTTTCCCCTGGCCATGAACGCCTTCTCGATCTCGATCTTCCTTCTGCCCAGCTCGACCAGGACCCTCTGGAACAGTCCAGGCGAGTCGTTGCCGACTATCTTTATGACCTCCATGTGCACCTACCTCTTATGATTGCGTTGGGGTTTCCGCCCGGAGGGATCATCGGAAGGACGTCCTCCTCCGGGTCCATGTGAATGTCGATGATATACGGTATGCCGGCGTCGACGCCGGTCCTTATCGCCTCCTGGAGCTCGGAGGACCGCTCGACGTGGACACCGTCCGCGCCGTAGGCCTGTGCCAGCTTGACGAAGTCGGGGTTGTCCCTGAGCTCCGTGCCGCTGTACCTCCTCTCGGCGAACAGCTTCTGCCACTGCCTGACCATTCCCAGCCAGCCGTTGTTGAACACGCAGACGACGACCGGAAGGTCCTCGGAGACGGCGGTCGCGAACTCGTGCGAGACCATCTGTATGCTGCCGTCCCCGGCGATATCGACGACCGCCCTCTTGGGGAAGGCGACCTTGGCCCCCAGTGACGCGGGGAACCCGAAGCCCATGGTCCCGAACCCGCCGGAGGTGATGAACTGCCGGGGGTACCTGGCTTTGAAGAAATGGGCCGCCCACATCTGGTTCTGCCCGACCTCGGTGCAGACGATGGCGTCCTTGGGCAGGGTGCGGTTGAGCTCGTAGATGGCGAACTGCGGGAGCACCGGGGTCGACGGGATGTTGATGTTGCAGGAGCACCTCTTCAGGATCTCCTTGATGCGCAGCGACCACGCGGTCTCGCCCTTGGTCGCCTGCAGTCCCTGGATGATCATCCGGAGACCTTTCTTTGCGTCGCCCACCATGCGCACCTGGGTGCGTGCGGACTTGCCCGCTTCGCCGGGGTCGATGTCGATATGGATCAGTTTGGTGGACATGGGCAGCTCGGACTGCGCGCCTGAGCTGCGGTCCGAGAACCTCGTTCCGACGGCCAGGATGACATCGGCCTCCATGAACGCCTTCCTCGCCGCCTCCCTTCCGTGCATGCCGATCATGCCCAGCGACAGGGGGTGGTCCTCAGGGATGACGCCCTTGGCCATGATGGTCGTGGTGACCGGGGCCATGAGCATCTCCGCCAGCTGCAGGACCTCCGGGCTGGCGTTGGCCCAGATGATCCCGCCGCCGACGAGCAGCAGGGGCCTCTCCGCGGCCCGCAGGATCTTGACCGCCTCCGGCAGGTCGTGGAAATCCTCCAGGGGAGGCGGTTCGGGGAACTCCCGCTTCATGTCGGCCTCGGAGACCTCCCCCTTCTGCACGTCCGAGGGCAGGTCGATGTGCACTGGCCCCTTCCGTCCGGAGTTGGCGATGGAGACCCCGCGCTTGACGGCCTCCGGGATCTCCGATGGGGCCAGCAGGCGGAAGTTGTGCTTGGTGATCGGCATCATGAGGGAGAACGAGTCGGCCTCCTGGAACGCCTGGTTCCCGATCGCTGAGGTGGTGACCTGGCCGGTGAGGACGAGCATCGGCGACGAGTCGACGTATGCCGTGGCGACCCCCGTGATGAGGTTGGTCGACCCCGGCCCCGAGGTCGAGGTGCACACCCCGATCTTGCCGGTGGCGCGGGCATACCCGTCGGCCATGTGCGCCGCGCACTGTTCGTGGCGGACCAGCACATGGCGTATGTTCGACGTCAGGAGGTCATCGTACAGGGTGAGGGTTGAGCCCCCGGGATACCCGAACATGACATCGACGTCTTCTTTTTCCAGCAGTGTGAGAACGGCCTTTGATCCTCTCAAATAAACATCCCCTTCAATGATCGAGGACACCCAAAACTCTCTGGATGCCTCTACCTAATCAATACTACCACTACGCCCAACACGGAAGAAACGATGGAGCCGTGAGTGGTCCTGATTGACATTGTTTACCCAAATTACGGAAATCGTATATAAGCACTTGCCAACTCATATCAGAACAAATGTTAGCACGCGTCACGGCCAGCACATTTCGGCTGTCGAGGCTGCGGTGACCCGCTCTCGTCGGCGGCCAGCAGCCTACGGTCTGGGCCTCCGGGCGTCCGGGTCCTCGCAGGCTCGTATCTCGAAGATGCTGACGACACGATTATAACATTACACCTGTATCATCCAGAATTGACGGAGACCACCACATGAAGGTAAGGGTCGGTATCAACGGTTACGGGACAATCGGCAAGCGCGTGGCTTGCGCGGTGAAGGCCCAGGATGATATGGAGATCGTAGGGGTCACCAAGACCAGGCCGTCCTACGAGGCCAGATTGGCGGGCATGGAGGGTTTCCCGCTCTACACCGCCACCTCTGATCAGGTGGCGACCTTCGAGAAGGAAGGGATCAAGGTCGCGGGGACCATCGAGGACCTGCTGGGCAAGGTCGACATGATCGTCGATGCGACCCCTGGCGGGGTGGCCGAGGATTACAAGGCCATGTACGAGAAGGCAGGGGTCAAGGCCATCTTCCAGGGAGGAGAGGAGCATGGGCTGGCCGGCGTATCGTTCAACGCCTTCGCCAACTACAACGAAGCATGGGGGGCCCAGTTCGCCCGTGTGGTTTCGTGCAACACCACTGGACTGGTTCGCACGCTCTACCCCCTGGACAAGGTGTTCGGGCTGGAGAAGGTCTCCGCCACGATAGTTCGGAGGGGCGCGGACCCCGCGGACAGCAAGGGCTCGGCCCTGAACTCCCTCGAGCCGTCTCTCAAGCTGCCGACCCATCACGGTCCGGACGTCCAGACGATCATGCCGTGGCTCAACATCACCACCATGGCGGTGAAGGCCCCGACCACCCTGATGCACGTCCACTGCATCGTGGCCGACCTCAGGAAGAAGGCCAAGGACCAGGACGTCCTGGCGGTGTGGGACAATGTGCCCAGGGTCAAGTTCGTGAGCGGCAAGGACGGCATCAAGAGCACCGCCCAGGTGATGGAGCTGGGCAGGGACCTGAAGCGCGAGCGTGGCGACTTCATGGAGATCGTGGTCTGGCAGGATGGGGTCAAGGTGGTCGGCAACACCCTGTACTACTATCAGGGCGTCCACCAGGAGAGCGATGTGGTCCCGGAGAGCATCGACTGCATACGCTCCATGATGAAGCTCGAGCCCGACGGCATGAAGTCGATCAAGAAGACCGACAAGAGCCTGGGCATCGGCAAGTGAGCACGCCGCTCCAGCGGCCCTTTTCTTTCTCAAGAGGCGGGACGGGGGCGAACCCCCGGTGCCCGTAGCGATCACTTCTTTTCCATCTTTTCCAAGCCCTTCAACGCAGGGCATGCCTCGGCCTCGCTCTCCTGGGCCAGGCTCTGTGGCTTCGCCTTCTCTGGAGAAGGGGTCTTCCCGGTCCGCCGGTTCTTCAGCAGCGACGCTCCGATGGCCACTCCTAGGATCAGCACGATGATGGTCAGGGACAGCAGCACGTCGATGTGGTAGATGTCCGCTATCAGCATCTTGACGCCGACGAAGCTCAGTATGCCGGCCAGCCCGTACTTGAGATAGCAGAACGCGTTCATGATGTGCGCGAGCGCAAAATACATCGACCTGAGGCCGAGGATGGCGAACGCGTTGGAGCTGAACACGATGAACGGGTCGGTGGTTATGCCCAGGATCGCGGGTATCGAGTCCACGGCGAACATGATGTCCGTCGTCTCGACCACCAGCAGGGCGACGAACATGGGGGTCGCCCACAGGACCATCTTATCGTTCTTGCCGGGCTTGTGGACGAAGAACTTGTCGCCCTCGTAGTCCTTGGTCACAGGCATGATCTTGCGGAACGCGCGGACCATGATGTTCTTGTCCGGCTCCACCTTCGCCTCCTCTTTCTTCACGATCATCCTGATGGCGGTGAATATCAGGAAGGCCCCGAATATGTACAGCACCCAGGAGAACGCGTTGACGAGGGTGACACCAGCGAGGATGAAGGCCATCCGGAAGAACAGCGCACCGATGATGCCGAAGAACAGCACCTTGTGCTGGTCCCTGGTAGGCACGCAGAACGACGCGAACACCAGGACGAACACGAACAGGTTGTCCACGCTCAGCATGAGCTCCATCACGTAACCGGTGGTGAACTCCAAACCGGATTGTGATCCCATCCATACATATATGCCAACGTTGAACACGATAGCAACGCTGATGAACAGGGCGACCTGAAGCAGGGCCTCCCTGGGCCTGATCACGTGAGCCTTGCGATTGAAGACCCCGAGATCAAGCGTCAACATCGCTATTATGACAGCGAAAAATATGATCCATTCCAGTGCGGCCTCTCCTGTCAAGTGGTTCGCCTCCGGGAGGGATCAGGTCCTACGACCTATTCCTCCTGGCATTTTCCCACAAAAGGCCTTTGTGTATATAGGTTATTCCGGCCCAGTTCAGGACACATGGGCCGGCATCCTGTGCATCGCCTCGTTCCACCTAGCTCAGTCCAGGGGGTCGTTCATGCCATCGTCGCAGTACCCTGCGTCCTCCAGGGCCCGCAGCATACTTGCCCGTTCCCTGCGCTCCACCGTCCTCGCCGCCGACTGCTCTTGGGTGTATGATGCATGGCAGGCTGGGCACAGCGTCTTGAGGTTGCCCGGGTGGTCGGAACCGCCGGCGGAACGGGCGACGATGTGGTGGACCTCTAGCGACTCCCATCTGTACCCACCTTTGCCCCGGCGGAGCTTGGGATCGTAGACCTTGCGGCGTCGGGCCCCGAAGTCCGTCCCGCAATCCTGGCAACGGTACCGGTCCCTCCTCAGCACCGCTGGCTGCAGTCTCTGCCACACCAGACGCCTGATGAGCGGGGTGGTACCCTCGTCGTAGGGTGGCGTCGTCGTACCGCCGTCATAGTAGCGGTGTCCCTCCGGCAGGTCCTTGCGCAGCAACGCTAGCGCCGCCTTGGTCGAGCTCCACGCCTCGCACAGCTGCTGCGAGTTGGAACCATTCCTGTGCCGGCCGTGGCAGTGGGGACAGGGGACCATCTCCGCTCTTTCCCTCCTCGCGGTCCAATCCCGGAACGGGCAGGCCGCCGCCAGCTGTCGGGTGCACCTGATCGGGCGGCCATCCTCGCTGCGGAACACCAGCGCCGGCACCTCTTCGGAAGCGGCGGACGACTCCAGCCAGCAAAAGCTCTCCTCCTCCGGCAGGAGCCTGTGGCGGCAGGGCAGCATCATCCAGGGCCCCATGGCGTTTTCAGGCATAAATGTGGCCACCGGGATGGAAAGCGGAAAGGTTATTTTGGGAATGCAACATGGTGGTCGTACCGCCGTCCAAGATTGCAGGGATCATGATGAAGCTGTTCAATACGCTCGATGATATTCAGTTCGAGAACAAGACCGTCCTTTTGCGTGTGGACATCAACTGTCCTCTGGCCAAGGAGACCCTGGACATCGAGGACGACAACCGCATCCGGCAGATAATCCCCACCGTTCGGGAGCTGCTCGACCATGGCGCAAAGGTGGTCATCCTGGCGCACCAGGGACGGCCGGGGGACTGGGACTTCGGACCCCTGGACAGACATGCGGTCCACCTCTCCAAGTACCTCGGCAAGCAGGTAAGGTACATCGATGACATCGTCGGCGAGACCGCGGTGGCCGAGATCAAGGCCCTGACCCCCGGCAACGCCATCATGCTGAAGAACGTGCGTACCTTGCCGTACGAGCTGGACAAGAATGGCGTGGAGGAGCACGCGAGGCGTGAGCTCGTTACCGTGCTGGCGCCCCTAGCCGACTACTACGTCAACGACGCCTTCGCCGCCGCCCACCGCTCGCAATGCTCCCTGGTCGGCTTCCCAGCGGTGCTCCCGTCGGCCGTCGGCAGGCTCATGGAGAAGGAGCTGACCGCCCTGCAATCGGTGTTCGACGATCCAGGACATCCGTCGGTGTTCATCCTGGGAGGGGCGAAGTTCGGCGATTCCATCAAGGTCATAGAGCGGATCCTCAAGAACGGTACCGCGGACTGGGTCATACTGGTGGGTCTCAGCGCCAACGCGTTCCTCACCGCCAGGGGCATCAAGCTGGGCGAGCCGTCCACCAAGATCCTGGAGAGCGAGCTGACCCCGGAGACGCTGGAGGCTGCCAAGACGCTGTTCAAGGAGCACGGGGAGCGCATCCTGCTGCCGTTCGATGTCGCGGTGGAGATCAATGGCCAGAGGAGGGACATGATGGTCGGCGACCTGCCGATCGATGTGCCCATCTTCGATATCGGCAAGTTCTCCATCGCCAAGTTCGCCAAGGTGCTCGGGCCGGCGAGGACGATATTCATGTCCGGGCCGGCCGGGCTCATCGAGAAGGAGCAGTTCGGCCTGGGGACCAGGGAGCTGATGACCGCGATGGTGCACTCCAAGGCCTTCACCCTAATCGGAGGAGGGCACACCGTCGGGGCGGCCGAGCGGTTCGGGCTCGCCGAGAAGTTCTCCTATGTCTCGACCGCCGGCGGGGCCCTGGAGACCTTCATCCTGGGCAAGCCCCTTCCGGCGATCGAGGCGCTGAAGCAGAGCAAGTGCAGGAAGGGCTAAAGCGCCTTCCTCATCCGCTCCAGCGCTTCCTCCAGCCTAGGCACTGGCTGGGTGAGGGCCATGCGCACGAAGCCCTCCCCGTTCACCCCGAACCCGAGGCCCGGGGTCACCACGACGCCAGCATCCAGCATGCGGTTGGCGAACTCGGCCGAGCTCCCGCCCACGCCGAAGAACAGGTAGAACGTGCCCTTGGGCAGCTTGATGTCGAAGCCAAGCTCGCGCAGGCCGCGCACCATGACGTCCCGGCGCTCCTTGTACACCTTCACGTTGTCCTCGACCATCTGCGGCCTCGTGCGCCCGGTGTACTCGCCCAGTGCCATATTGGCGGCCTTCTGGATGAACTTCGGCGCGCCGGAATCGATCTGGGACTTGACCTTCTTCAGGCCGGCCACCAGCTTGGCGTCGCCGACCGCATAGCCCAGGCGATACCCGGTCATGTTGAAGGTCTTGGACAGGGAGCCGAATTCGATGGCCTCCTTCCCGAACTCCAGGATGGACGGCGCGACATAGTCGTCGAAGGTCATCTCGGAGTACGCGTTGTCGTAGCACAATATGGTCTCGGTCTCGTTGCACCACTCCAGCGCCTCCTTCAGGAAGGATGGGGTCGCGGTCGCGCCAGTGGGGTTGTTCGGATAGTTCAGATACAGCATCCTGGCGTCGTTGGGCAGGTAGTCGAGGTCCGGGAGGAAGCCGTCCTTCTCGTACAGCGGCACCTTGGACGGCTCCGCGTCGCACAGCAGAGTGGCGCCCTGTGTGTACACCGGGTACGCCGGGTCGGGGCACAGCACCTTGTCATCGGGGTTCACGAACGCCCGTGCGACGTTGGCCAATCCCTCCTTGCTGCCCAGCAGGACCGCGACCTCGCGGTCGGGGTCGATCTGCACCCCGAACCGCCGGGAATACCATTCGGCGATGGCGATCCTGGTGTCACGCTCCCCTCCGGACGAGGGATAGCGATGGTTCTCGGGGTCGTCCAGCTGTCTCTTGATCTCCTCGACCAGAGGTTTCGGGGTCGGCAGATCGGGATCTCCGATCCCCAGGTCGATGATGTCCAGACCCTCGGCCTTCTTTTTGTTCACCTTCTCCTCTATCTCCGCGAACAGGTAGGGCGGTATCTTCTTCAAACGGTCAGCGAACTCGATAGTCATGTTCTCACCTTCATATGGTATCTATCTCGCCCTGGAACACGCGGGTGGCAGGGCCGGTCATTCGGACCGTCGAGAGGTCCTTCATAACATTGATCTTGAGGTCCCCTCCGGGCAGACCGACCTTGACGTCGCTGCCCAGGGGCGCTATGCCCAGGAGGCCGGCGGCCACGGCTGTGGCGCACGCGCCGGTGCCGCATGCCTGCGTCCAGCCGGCTCCGCGCTCGAACACCGTGACGTCGAGGCGGCCCTCCCTGGGCCTCACGAACTCCACGTTCGTCTTCTTCGGGAACATCGGGTGGGAGTGGACCAGCGGCCCGAGCCTGCGGACCTCATTGTCCGGCAGGTCCTGGAACACGATGAAGTGAGGGTTCCCCATGCTCACCGCCGTGCCCTTCACCGTCGTGCCTTCGACCTCGATCCCGCGGTCGATGAACCTGCCCTCGCACCTCATCGGTATGTCCCGGCAGTCCAGGCGGGGGGCTCCCATGTCCACCGAAACCTCGGCGGCCTCGCCGCCGGAGACTGTGACGTCGACCTCCTTCACTCCCGCCAGCGTGTTTATTCGCATCCGGGTCTTCGGGGCGAGGGAGAAGTCGTACAGGTGCTTGGCGACGCACCGAATCCCGTTGCCGCACATCTCCGCCTCACTGCCGTCGGAGTTCATGATCTTCATGAACGCGTCCGCCTCCGCATCGGGGCGGACGTACAGTATGCCGTCCCCCCCGATGCCGGTCCGACGGTCGCACAGCATGACCACGGTCTCCGGGTCGACCGGTGCCATGAGGTCGGGGTCCTCCAACAGGATGAAGTCGTTGCCCAGTCCGTGGTACTTCCAGAAGTTCACAGCATCAGCCTCGACGGTATCCTCTGGTTCCGCATGAGGTCCTCGACGGTCTCCTTCTCCCGGATGATGTTGGCCGTTCCCTTGTGGACGAGAACCTCCCGGGGCAGGGGGCGCATGTTGTAGTTCGAGGCCATGGTGAACCCGTAGGCGCCGGCGTCGTAAACGGCGATCACGTCGCCCTCCTCGACCTTTGGAAGCAGGCGCTCCCTGGCCAGGTGATCTCCGGACTCGCATATCGGGCCGACCACATCATAGGTGACCTCGCCGGGCCGGTCGAACTTATTGGCCACCGCCACGTGGTGGAACGAGCCGTAGAACGCCGGGCGGACCAGGGTGTTCATGCCCGCGTCCACGCCGGCGAAGTTCTTGTCCGGCGTCTCCTTCACGTCGACGACCGTGGTCAGTAGGACCGTGGAGTCGGCGATGATGTATCGGCCCGGCTCCAGGACGATGTGCTTGGCGGACGTACCGTTCTTGATGAGGGAGGTGATGCTCTCGGCCAGCAGGTCCAGGTCCATGGCGTGGTCCTCCGGGTGATAGGGTATGCCGATCCCGCCGCCGATGTCGATGAACTCGAGGCGCTGCCCGAGCTCCTTCTCGATCTTCTGTGCTATGGACACCAGCACCTCGGTGGCATGGACGAACGGCTCGACCACCTGGACGCCAGCGCCGATGTGGCAGTGCAACCCCCTGGGCCTGAAGCCCAGCTGCACCGCCTCGGCGTACGCCTCCACTATGCGGTCCTTGGGGATGCCGAACTTGGTGGACCTGGCCCCGGTGACGACCTTTTCGTGGTGGCCCGCCCCGACCTCGGGGTTCACCCGTATGGAGATGGGCAGGTTGGGGTCGATCATGGCCAGGCGTTCGAGCTCGGAGAACGAGTCGATGTTGATAGGCACCCTCAGAGCGGCCACGGCCTTCAGCTCGGCCGTCGAAACGTTCACCCCGGTGTACATGATCCGCTCGGGGTTGAAGCCGGCGCGGAGGCAGGCCTCCACCTCGCCGATGGACACGGCATCGATGCAGCACCCCTCCTGCTCGAGTATGCGCAGGATCGCAAGGTTGGTATTGGCCTTGCAGGCGTAATTGATCCTGGTGGGCATGCGCTTGTCGAAGGCGTTGAAGACCGCACGATAGTTGCTGCGTACGGCGTCCTCGTCGGTCACGTAGACCGGGGTCCCATACTTCTTCACGATGTCGGTCGCCCTCAAGCCCCCGATGAGCATCTGCCCATCCACGCACTCGAATTTCCTCATTAAATACCTCCAAGCAAACCCATGATTTCAACCATCAATGTAATTGAAGAGCTATTGTCCTGCCAATCTGATGGGTCCAGGTGCGGTGTGCAGTGGGATCGCACCTGCCTGCAGATCGACATCCCATCGATACGATCGGAACAGTGAACGCCGCCAGGAACATCGCCTCCCTCGGCAGAGCTGATGCTGGAAGGCCCCTCGTCAACGAGCCGAATGTAGCGAGTTCTTGTTTCCAGCATGGAACACCTCAGTTGCAAGCTCATGACATTGGTCGTGAGCTGATCCTAACCGCTGATGAATGTGCCGTGGATGCTCCTCACCACGTCCATCGCCTTCTCGCTCGGCACGATGAAGTTGAGAGCGACGTCGGACGCTCCCTCGGATATCATCTCTATGTTGGCGCCGATGTCAGCGACCGCCGAGAAGACCTTGGCCGACACCCCTGGTACGTTGAGCATGTTGTCCCCTACGCAGCAGATGAGCGACACGTTGCCCTTGACCGTCAGCTTCTCCACCTGCTGCTCGCCAAGAGAGTCGATCTTCCTAAGGACCTCGTCCACCGAGGGCGTGGGGATGACCATCGCCAGCGTGGAAAGGGAGGTGGAGACGGCATAGGTGTTGACCGCGGCGTCGGATATCGCTCCGACCAACCTCGAGATGAGGCCGGGCTGATAGACGATCTCGGAGGAATACACTTTCACTATCGAAAGGTCGCACTTGACCGCCACCGACGTGAGGATGTCCCCGCTGTCGCTCTTTTGCTTCCTGATGAGCGTGCCCCGCGCTTCGGGGTTGAAGGTGTTCTTCACCATCAGCGGGATGCCCTTCCTCCTCACCGGCTCGACGGTGCGGGGATGCAGGACCTTCGCGCCGAAGTATGCCAGTTCGGCCGCCTCGTTGTAGTCCATCTCGCCGATGCACTTGGCCGACGGCACCGCCCGGGGGTCGGCGGTCATGAAACCGTTCACGTCGGTCCATATCTCGCAGCAGTCCGCGTCGATCCCATAGGCTACGACGCTGCTGGAGTAATCCGAGCCCCCCCTCCCGAATGTCATCGGACGTCCCTGGGCGTCGCAACCGTAATAGCCGGTGAGCACGGGGACGCAGTCCTCCTCCAGCAGGGGCAGAAGGTTCTTGCGCAGGTTGCGGTGGGTGGCCTCCAGATCGGCGGAGCCGTTGCCAGGGGTTCCTTGGGCCACGATGCCGGCCTTCTCCGAAGTGAGCGGGATGCCGTCCATCCCCTTCGACCTGAGGACATAGGCGAGGGTGAGAGACGAAAGGCGCTCCCCCCACGATGAGATCGCATCGTCAAGGACCGGGTCGGCGGGAACCTTCCACCTGGCGGTCATCGCGCTGTGCAGCCCGTCCAGGCTGGAGTCCAGCGCCTCCCCGTATTCGGCGAAGAGGGGCGGGGAGAGGATCATCTTGGCGCTGGAGGAGTACTTGGCCCTCAGACCGGACACCACCTCGTCCACCGGCGGGCGGTCCCTGATGCTGCCGATCAGGGAGTTGGTTACGCCTGACATGGCCGAGACGACCACGATCTTCCTCGCTCCGTCCCTGCCGATGATGGACGCTGTCCTCTCCATGGCATCCACGCTGCCCACGCTGGTGCCCCCGAACTTCATCACCTTGATCATAGTCCTAGAACCTCCTCCATCGAATGTATGCCTCCGTCTCCCTTTCCCGCGATCCACCTTATGGCCACTACACAGCCTTCGGCGAAAGCTTCCCTGGAGTGGGCCCGGTGCGTCAGCTCCAGTCGCTCCTTCCGGCCGGCAAAGATCACGGTGTGCTCACCGACCACGTCACCGGCGCGGACCGAGTGGATGCCGATCTCCTTCCCCCTCGCCCCCACCTGGCCCTCGCGGCCGTAGACCATCTTGTCCACGTCCGTGACCTTCGAGATGACCTCGGCCGCCCGGCGTGCGGTGCCGGACGGGGCGTCCTTTTTTTGGTTGTGATGGACCTCGACGATCTCCACATCGTACCCCGGGAGCGCCCTTGCCAGGCTCTCGCAGGCCTTGAAGAACACATTGACCCCGACCGAGAAGTTCGGCGCCAATACGGCGGCAGTGCCGTTGGCCTTAAGCGACGACCCCAGCGAGGCTAGCGCCCTTTCCGAAATGCCCGTGGTGCCCACGACGATGTTGAGGCCCTCGCGCTGCACAAGCTGGAGGTTCGCCTCGGCTGCCGCCGGGGAGGTCAGGTCGACGTAGACATCGGCGTCCCTAACGGCCTCGGCCAGACGGTCTGCCCCAACGATCTCCGCGCCCGATGGCAGCTTCTTTCCGACGCTCTCGCTTCCAGCCGACACCACGCCGCCGATAAGCTCCATATCGGGCTGGGTCGCTACCAGCTCGCAAACCAGCCGGCCGAGCTTGCCGGTGGCTCCGCCCACCACCACTCTTATCATGACCCCACCTCAGATGAGCTTGTAGTCTGCCAGTACTCCCTTGAGGGTGTTCAGATGCTCCGCGCTCATGTCGCACAGGGGAAGGCGGAACGGTCCAGCGGGCTTCCCCATCAGCCTGACGGCGGTCTTGATGGGTATGGGGTTGGTCTCTATGAACAGGACCGACAGCAGGGGCATGAGCTCGCGGTGTATGCGCCTTCCCTCTGGAACGTCGCCGTCAAGCATGGCCTGGACCATGGCGAGCATGCTCCCTGGGACGATGTTGGATGCGACGGATATGACCCCCCTCGCCCCCACGGCCATGGCCGGGACGGTCATCCCGTCGTCCCCGGAGAGGACGGTGAAGTCCTTAGGTGCTCGGGAGGCGATGGACGCTATCTGGTTGATGTCCCCGGAGGCCTCCTTGACCCCGACGATGCTCGGGATCTCGGCGAGCTTGAGCATGGTCGCCGCAGTGATGTTGGAGCCAGTGCGGCTTGGGATGTTGTACACTATGGTGGGCATGTCCACCGCTGCGTCGATGGCCTGGTAGTGCTTGATTATCCCGGCCTGGGTCGGCTTGTTGTAGTATGGTGATACCGACAAGACGGCATCAGCGCCCAGGTCCTTGGCTCCCCTGGTCAGGTGGATCGCCTCGCTCGTAGCGTTGGAGCCCGTACCGGCTATGACCTTGGCCCTCTTGGCCTCGTCGATGACGATGCCGATGACCTTCAGATGCTCATCGTGGTCCAGGGTGGCCGACTCCCCGGTGGAGCCGCAGGGGACCAGCATGCGTATGCCGTTGTCCTCCTGGAACCTGACAAGTTGCCTCAGCCCAGCCTCGTCCACCTCGCCGTCCTTCAGCATCGGGGTGATGAGGGCGGTAGCAACACCGGAGTACACCTCAGGCCCCCCCGAAGTGTTCCTTGAGGATCAGGCGCGTCCTCGTCGATTGTACGTTATCGAACCGCCTGATGCGCTCGATTATCTCATTGAGCTGGGGGGACGAGGTGACGTCGATTATGGCCACGACGTCCTCCTCCCCTGTCACCTCGAACACCTCGGAGACGCCCTCGAACCTTGCGATCTTGGCGCTCACGTCGGAGGTGTTCACGTTCACGTTTATCTTTATCTCTATTATGGCCTTGACGTTCTTGCTGCTCGTCTTGATGGTGAATGATTGTATGATGCCATCGTCCACCAGCTTCCTCACCCTGCTACGTATCGTGCCTTCTGATACCTTGAGCTGGTTGGCGATGTCCACGAAAGGCCTGCGAGAGTCCTTCTTGAGGATCTCGATGATCTTCTCGTCCAAATGGTCGATCACTGGTTTCACTCCTTCCGATATATTTCCTACGAATTCCTTAGGCATTTTGATGATACCATAGGTATGTTATAAAACTATATGCGACTGTGAGAAGTTTTTGCGCAAAGTAGAGACGCAAAACGGTATATTTCCCCAACTACGCTCTCCATGTATTAATAACATAGACCTGATTCGATGCGCATTTCGTAGCTGACAAGCACTTGTCGCAGCAATGGCCCATGTGCATGGTCGGTTATCTGACCTTCTCGATGAACCGCTTCCACCGGCGGGCGTCCTCCACGCGTTTCATCAGCGCGTGACGCTTGACCTCCGCGTCCTTGCCCGTGGCGTTGCGAAGTTCGTCCACCGCCCGGAGGTACGAGCGGGCTTCGTTCATCAGCTCGCAGGCCCTTGCCCTGTCAACGTCTCCGTGCTTTATCTCCTCCTCCATGTCCTTCACCCGCTGATCGAGCATATCGGCCAGCTGGGCAGCGTCCCTGCGCTCCTGATCGGACGGGGACTCGCTCATGATGTATCTGAACACCACGTCCCGGAGGGAGATCGAGCGGCTGTCGACGGTAATTTCCTGAGGTATCATCTCCCCGACCCAGAAGAGCAGGGAGTGGATGCGGGACACTATCTTGGTCCGGTCCTCCGCGGTCAGGACTGAAGGCCCTGTACAGACGTCCCCCTTCTTGAACATGTCAATGGTAAGGGAAGGAGTGCAGCGGGCCCCCGCCAAGGATGGTCCCGCCCATGGACCTCGCTCTGATAAGGCCCCTCATCGGCACCCCACCGATCTCGTTCCTGCTGCTCTTGTTGACGATGACCACTATAAGTATCGGCTCGCCCCCGGCCTGCCGTACGTCCTTGATGGCCTCGTCGACGGTTGCGCCGGTGGTCAGCACGTCGTCGATGATCACCGTGCGCTTACCCCTTATTGTCGCGTAGTTCGCGGATATCGACCCGCCTGACCTCCCCCGCTCGATCGGCGGCTTGTACACGGCCAGGTCGAGTCTCAGGTTCTCGGAGACGCATGTGGCGAAGGGGACGCCGTTCAGCGCGATGCCCAGCACCGCCTGCGCCTCCACGCCCGACTTGTTCAGTTCCTCCTCGATGATATCGGTCAGGATGTCGCTCATCAGTGCGATGCGCGTTCCGCTGACCCCCAGGGTGCGCCAACCGATCTTGACGTCGCTGGGTGGCAGACCACCGTCCTCTCCCTGCTCGATCAGGTACTGAACGGTATCCACCGACACGTGCAGCTCGTCGGCGATGTCCCTGTCGCTGAGCCCCTTCTCGTTCAGTTCCCTCGCTTGCCTGGCCAGTTCCTTGACGTCTACCATGCTCTCGACACTACAACATACGCGGGCAAATAAATACCTGGTCACATCATTCCGCGGACCAGGGCCCACAGCGTGCGGTTCACCGTCATGTCCACACCCCTCGATTCACCCGCGCGGACCAGGGCCCCATTGATCTCGTCGATCTCCGTACGCTTCCTCCGCTCCACGTCCTGGAGCATGCTGGATCGGTTGCTGGCGGTAGTGCGTATGACCTCGAGGACCCTGTCGAAGGCCCCCTCGCCCAAGGTTATACCGATGGCCTCGGCCGCCCTTGCACCCTCCGTGCACGCCGCATGGCTCAGCTGCCTTAGGCCATCATCCCGGAGGATGCTCCCGTTCTCCTTGCCCACCAGGGCGGTGATGGGATTGATCGACGCATTGACCACGGCTTTTGACCACACCTCGGTCATGATGCTGGCGGACATCCTGGAGGGAATGCCGCACTCCGACAGGAGAGCGCTCAGGCGCATCGCCGCGCCATGCTGCCCGACCGTGGAACCGATGGCCACCTCCTTGAGCCCAGATATCCGGACCTTCCCCGGCCCCAGGAAGGCAGCTCCGAGGACCGGGACACC
Source organism: uncultured Methanomassiliicoccus sp. (assembly GCA_964426205.1). Classification (GTDB taxonomy): domain Archaea; phylum Thermoplasmatota; class Thermoplasmata; order Methanomassiliicoccales; family Methanomassiliicoccaceae; genus UBA6. The sequence continues at coordinate 22,571 of CAYRPG010000021.1, forward strand.
TACCAGGGCTCTGGCCCCGAACGCCCGCACCAGCCTCTCCGCGTTCCCCAGACCGTTCTGGACCGACGCCACCACGGTGTGATCGCCGACCATCGCCGCTACCTCTCGCACCGCGGCGTCGGTGTCATACGCCTTAACGGTGATGAGCACGACATCCTGGATCCCCAGGCCGTCGACGGTATCCCGGGCCTCCGGATGGAAGACCCCCTCCACCGTGCCGCTCAACCTCAAACCCTCGCTATTCACGGCGAGCATGTGGTCCCTTCGGCTCACAAGGGTCACCTGGTGCCTCGTGGACATCAATCCTCCGATGACGCTTCCGACACCCCCTGCCCCGAATATCGCGATCCTCATTCCGATGACCTCCTGACCTCTCCAGCGAGATCGTGCGCTCTTTGCAGCGGGGCCGGTATGCCCCTCACCAGGAAACGTTCGCAGACCTCTACCGCCGTGCAGAGCGATACGCGGTGACCTACCGAGACGAAGGTCGTTCTCCGGCCCTCGCCGATGCGGTAGCCCCTCACCCTGTCGTCGATCAGAACCGGCGCCCGGCCGTCCGTCCCCTTGTCCACATCTCCGACCAGCGCGCTCTTCGCTGCTCCGACGGTCGGCACATCGAGCGCCACTCCGATGTGCGAGGCGATCCCTGCTCCCCGGGGGTGCAGGGCGCCGTGCCCGTCCACCAAGTATATCGTCCCCTCCCTTTCCGTCACCAGCGGGCGCAGTGCTGGCAGCTCGCGGTACGACAAATATGTGGGTATGTAGGGGAACCGTACAACGTTCTCCACAGTCCTCTCGCTGACCTTGTCCCCGGTGTCGGCATCGTAGACCGCAATGGCCGCGAAGGCACGGTTGCCGGAGTACGACACGTCCAGGCCGGCGACCCATCGGAGCTCGCCGAAGTCATCATTGTCGATAACCTTGTCCCTCACGCTGTCCTGTTCCGCCCGCAGCGATCTGAGGACGGGTTCAATGTGAAAGCCCGTGAACCGCCTGGAGCCCATTTCCGTGACCGCTCCGTCGATCATCTCCACCCCCTCCAGCGCCAGCATCTCGGAGGAGGTCCTCTCCTCGGCCCCCGCTCCAAGGTGACCGGTCGAGCGGACCACCCGGTGCCTGGGCGTTCCCGGGGGGCCGGGATATCGGTTCACGACCTCCCAGACCGCCTTTGCTGCCTTGATGTCCCCCAGCGCCACCGCTATGTCCCCGTACGTGGAGACCATTCCCGAGGGTATTTGAGCGACCGCGTTAAAAATGAGGGATGCCAGGTCGGGCACGGTGCAGGAGGGCTCTTGCATCATCCGGGAGACCCACTCTCCGGTATTTACCCGTTCCCCGGCGTCACTCCAGGAAGGTGAACCTCTTGACCAGCCTGGTCTCCGCCCACCATTTCCCCAGCCCAAGACAATGGCCGGCATGGGACAGCGCTATCCCGATGAGCGCGAAGATGTAGACGATGTGTTCGTCGACGATGGGATTGTTGGTCGGCGGAAAGTTCGACAGCCACAGCAGCGCGAAGAAGACCGACCCCGCGACGGCGGAGATCTTGAGGCCGATCCCGAGCAGCAGCGCCCCGCCCAGGAGGATCAGCGCGGCCATGAACAGGACATCCACGAAGACGTTGTTGGCGAGGCCGGCGAACAGGTTGCCGAACACCCCTCCGGTCCCGAAGTTGAGGTAGCCGGTGGTGGGCGACACGCCGTTGATCCACGCCTGTCCCGGCTTGGTGGCGAAGCCGAGGCCCAGCAGTTTGTCGAAGAACGCCCAGATGAGCATCCAGGCCAGAGTTATGCGTATGGCGGCCCATGCCCATATGTCCCTTTCATGCCCTAGCAGGGATTTCTTGGGTATCATGCTCTGTTATCATAGCCCGTGATAGATGAACCTTCTACACGGAGCGGTGCATCAGCGGTATCTTATCTCCAGCATCTTGATGCCCGAAACGGTGGAGAAGTAGTGCTCCTCGTTTCCTTCCATGAGCAGGATGTCGCCCGGCCGGAAGCTCAGTGTCTCGCGGCCGTTGGTGACGGTCCCGGTCCCCTCGATCACATAGTTGGCCTGCTTGAGCTCATGCCTGTGAGGCTTCTGCGGAACCACGGAGTCCGGATCGATCCATCTCACTCCGAGCAGGAAGTTGGCCTCGTCCACCAGGTCGCAGGCGTGGACGAACCCTTTCTGCCCGGTCCACTTCTCGCAGCCGATGTCGGCCTCGTGGGTCAGCTTCATGGCCTCACGCCGTAGTGATCAATGTATATCAGGTCCTCCAACGGCTTCCGCGGGCGGGCGTCCGGGTCCTCGTCCGGGAATCCGAGGGTCAAACACGCCATGACCTCCTTGTTGGGCGGGACCTTCAGGAGCTCGCCTACCTTGGCCTTGTCGAAGGCGCCGATCCAGCAGGTCCCAAGCCCCTTCTCATGCGCCTCCAGGGTCACGTGATCGAGCATGATCGTCGCGTCCACCCTGCTCCACTTCTGCGACGGGTCCTCGATCGCCACCAGGAACACCGGGCATTCCTCCACGAACTTCTGGTTCTTGCACAGCGGGACGAGCTGCGCCCTGAGCTCGCGGTCCTTGACCACGATCAACTCCCATGCCTGACGGTTCGCTGCCGACGGCGCCAGCCTGGCGGCCTCGAGGACGTCCCTGAGGACATCCTCTGGGATATCCTTTCTCTTGTACCTGCGAATGCTCCTCCTTGTCCTGATAGCCGTGGCCACGTCCATGCTAAATCTCCGCTTATATGAGATTGAAGTGGATGCTAGAAATAGGTTGGTGAAAAAAAGGGAAGGGGGCTCGCCTCATTCCGTCGGCGAGCCGTTCTTGATGGTGACAACGTTCTGCGGGAACGGGATCTCGATGCCCTCCCTGTCCAGGCGCTCGTAGACCGCCTGTCGGACCTCAGAGGCGACCCTCCACATGTTCCTTATATCGACCCAGTACCACAGTTTGAAGTCCACCGAAGAGTCGCCGAACCTGGCCAGGCGAACGTAGGGCATCTGCCCCTCCTGCTTCAGTACGTCCGGGTGGTTCTTCGCTACGTCCAGGAGAAGCTCCTTCACCCTGTCGAGGTCGGTGCCGTAGGCGACCCCGATCTCGCAGCTCATGGCGCGGTGCTTGTCCGGGCGCGAGTAGTTCACGACCTTCTTATTGACCATGTCGTTGTTGGGCACCACGATGATCTCGTGGTCCGCGCCGTTATACACCGTGGTGGAGCGCAGGCCGATCTTCTTGACCTCGCATACATCCCCGGAGTCCAGCTCCACTATGTCCCCCACCCTGAACGGGCGGTCGAGGAGCAGCTGCATGCCCGCGAACAGGTTGCCCAGGGTGTTCTGGACGGCGAAGGCGACCACCAGGCCGATGACGCCCATGCCGGCGACCAGCAGTGTGACGTCGATGCCCAGGATGCCGAGCACGGTCACCAGGCCGACGAGGGGAATGATGATGATCCCCACTTTATGGAACAGGGGCACCAGCACATCGTCGACCTCCGTGTCGGTCTTGGCCGACCATTTTTGGGCGTAGAAGATCACGACCCGGTCGAAGATGCGGTACGCGGTGTAGGCGATGATCAGCACGACCAAGACCTCGTACACCTGCATGATGGTGAAGTGCAGTTCCTGGGGGATGTCGAGGATGGCCAGGGAGTCCACCAGGCCGAAGGTCACGATGAGCGCGAAGATGGGCATCCTGGTGATCTCCAGGACGCGATCGTCCAGGTCGGTCTTGGTCCTCTTGGTGAACTGATGGATGATCGGGTCGATCACGAAGTAGATGAGCCCGGCGATGGCCACCCAGAGCAGCACGGTGATGACGAACGACCAGAAGGTGGTGTTCAACGGCCGCGGCAGATCGTTCTCCCAGACACCGAATATCTTGTTTCCGCTGGACTCGAACATCGCGTTCACGTGGACGGTCACTACCCTGGAGACCTCCTGCACCTGGTCAGGGTCATTCATCTTTGTGAACGTGAGGTTCACATAGACGGGGAACTCGACGGACGAGGCGGTGCGGTCCGCCCTCACGACCAGATCGATCTCCCTGCTCTCCCCAGGATTCAGGGCGCTGTAGTTCTCGTTCAGGCTCACGGTGATATCTTTGGGCCGCTGGCCGGAATGGTCGAGGCCGATGACTGCGTCGGCCTGCACCAGGTAAGGGATGGTATCGTTATTGTACACGACCCAGGTGAAGGTGACGGACTCGGAGGCATCCTCGATCTTGTTATAGCCATCGTTCGTCTCAAGGACATTGATCCCCTCAGCGGCCACCGTGGGGGCCAGCATGAGCCCGACGAACAAGATGGAAAGGGAGGAAAGGAGAAGGCTCTTTCTCATTGACCATGCGCAACGAGTGCTTGCTAATTAATTTTCCCTGAAAATTTGGAAGAAGGATATTTATTTGCCACGTGACTGACAGCGTCATGGACTGGATGCCCCTCCTTAAGGTGACCATCGCCCTGGTCGCCCTGGCGCTGGCCGCCCGTGCCGACTGGCGGACCAGGGAGGCCTCGGACGCGTACTGGATAGTCATCGGTGGGGCAGGCATGGCGTTCCTTGCCGCCCAGATCGTGATGGACGGGGAGAACCTTCTGTACCTGGCCATCCTGCTGCCTATCGCGATATTCTTCGCCGACATCTTCTGGGAGCGCAGAGGCATGTTCGAGGAGGGCGTGAACGTCCTGCCCTTGGCGCTATATCTCGTCGGTCTCGCCATCCTCGGGTGGATGGTCTACGAGTTCAACGCCGAGCTGTACTTCTGGGAACTGATGGTCGTGCCTATCCTGTTCCTGATCTTCATCCTCCTCTACCAGTTCGACGTGATCAAGGGAGGGGCGGACGCCAAGGCGCTCATCGCCCTGTCGATCATGTTCCCGACCTACCCCGTGATAGGCTCCCTTCCGCTCATCGCCATACCGTTCGACACTGCCCAGTTCGTCCTTCCGTTCCCGCTGCTGGTGCTGTTCAACGCCGCCATCCTGACCCTCGCGGTACCGGTGGCGATGTTGGTCCTCAACATCTCTCGGCACCAGTTCCGCTTCCCTGCCATGCTGTTCGGCTACATGATGCCGGTCTCAGAGGCCAAGAACAAGTTCGTATGGCCTATGGAGCGGTTCGAGGACGGAGAGAGGAAGTTGAGCCTTTTCCCGGGGGCATCGGAGGACGCCGGGGCGGACCTCGACCGGCTTTCGGAGGCCGGGGCCCAGGAGGTATGGGTGACCCCCAAGGTCCCGTTCCTGATCCCCCTCACCGCCTCGCTGGCGTTCTCCGTCGTGGTGGGGAACCTGCTGTTCCTCTTCCTGAGCTGAAGGCGCACTCGGCGCTGAGAACGCAGGTATCGCAGCGGGGCCTCGAACGGCAGGTCGTACGTGCGTGCTGGACCAGCAGCGCGTAGCATCTCGCATACCTCGCCGGGTCGGGCTCCAGGCGCGCTTCCATGAACCGCCTGACCTCCATGTAGTCGTCGGAGCGCAGGATCCCCGTCCGCCCAAGGACCCTGGACACGTACCCTGCGGCGATGAAACAGGGCCTCCCGCCGGCGAAAAGGAGTATGGCATCAGCAGTCTCGTTCCCTATGCCCGGGAGGGAGAGCAGCTCATTCCTCGCCGCTTCGGCGTCCTGGCCGAGCAGGTGCATGGGGTCGGACCCATGGCACGTCCTGAGATGGGATGCCAGGGCCTTGACGTTCCTCGCCTTCTGGCGGTAGAACCCGGTCGGGCGGACGATGGCCTCCAGTTGGTCGAGGGGCGTGCTGCACATCGCGTCCACGTCCAGGAGCCCCCGCGCGCGGAGCTTTTCCAGGGCCCCGGCGACGCTCTCCCATGTGGTCTGCTGAACCAGGATCGCACCGACCATGATCTCCCACGGGGACTCGGACGGCCACCAGCCCTTCACATCATAGGTGGCCTCCAGGCGGCGGCACAGCTCGTCGACCTTCAATCGGTCACCTCAGCAGCCGTCCCCTTCGCTCCTCGGACTGGACGACCTCTCCCTTCCTCTGCACCATGTACAGGTCCTGACCGCAGATGGGGCAGTGTCCATCCCTGGCCTCGACCTTCATGACCCCGAAACCATGGCGTTCGGCGATAAGATGGTGGCACTTCGGGCAGACGGTGTCCTCACCGTGCGGCAGCGCCACGTTCCCGAGGTAGATGAACTGCAGCCCTGCCTCCTTCCCGACCTCCCGGGCCATCTCCATCGTCGGGATGGGCGTCGGGGGTTTGTCGGTCATGAGGTAGTCGGGGTGGAACCTGGTGAAATGGACCGGTACGCGGGGGTCCAGGTCGACGACCCACTCGGAGAACTTCCTGATCTCGTCCTTCTCGTCGTTCTCTCCCGGGACGATTAGGTAGGTAAGCTCGATGTGGATGCCCAGCTCATGGGCCACGGTCGTAGCGTCGAGCACCGGCTGCAGTGGCGCCTTGCATATCTTGCTGTAGAAGCGCTCGGTGAACCCCTTGACATCGATGTTCATCGCGTCGAGCCTGCTCGAAAGCTCCCGCAGCGGGTCCTCCTGAATGTAACCGTTGGTCACGTAAACGGTGAACATCCCCTTCTCCTTGGCCGGGCCCATGGCATCGTACGCGAACTCGTGCCAGATGGTCGGCTCGTTATAGGTGAAGGCGATCCCCCGGCAACCGTTGGAGAGGGCGGCCTCGGAGACCTCCTCCGGCCTCATCTCCCTAAGGGCGAAATCACTGAGCGACGCCATGGAGATGTTGTAGTTCTGGCAAAACCTGCACCGAAATGTGCAGCCTACGCCTCCGAGGGAGAACACCTCTTCGCCGGGATAGAAGTGGAACAGCGGCTTCTTCTCGATGGGGTCGATGTTGACGGATGAGACCTTGCCGTAGTTCATGCTGTATAATTTTCCCTCGCGGTTCTCCCGGACCCCGCAGATCCCCCGCTTCGACGGGCTTATGCTGCAGTTGTGCGGGCACAGGCGGCAGCGTATGCGCTCGCCCTCTACCTCCCAGAATCTGGCCTCGTGCAACTGATCACCTGAAATGCTCATAGCCCCTGGTGTTTAGCTGAACTACCTTACCATCTTGGATTAATACGTTGTCCCCTCCGGTGGCCCGGCCGATGACATGCAGGTGGCCCTCCAACCTCTCGTTCAGCTCGTCGTATCCGTCGGGGGAGAGGGTGAACAGCAGCTCGTAGTCTCCGCCGAAGTGCATCACCAGGTCCTCGACCGCGACCCCGCTCTTCTCCGCCACCCTCTCCACGTCCTCGCCCAGAGGTATGGAGCACCAACGGACCTCGAACCCCACCCCGCTCTGCCGGGAAAGCTCGCCGATGGAGAACCCGAGCCCGTCGGTGACGTCCATGCAGGAGGTGACCTTTCCAGAAGAGGACAGCACCGTTCCCTCCCTGGTCCTGGGCTGGGGCTCCAGAAGCGCCTTCACCGAACGGGGGGCGTATATGCCCTTCTTCAGGGCGGTATATCCCGCCGCGGCCGATCCCATGGGGCCGGTGACGGCGAGGAGGTCACCCTCCCTCGCTCCGCGGCGCAGGAGCACCTTGTCCTTATCCACCAGGCCGATGGCGGTGCCGGTTATGACCATCTCCTCTCCCTCCTTCGTGTCCCCGCCCAGCAGGTCGGCGCCGACGAAGCTGCAGCAATCCCTCGCGCCCTGGCTGATGTGCTTGAGATCCTCGAAGGGCATGTCGCGCGGGAGCACGTACGCTAGGACCAGACCGACCGGGCGGGCGCCCATGGCAGCTATGTCACTGAAGTTCACCGCTGCGGCGAACCAGCCGATCTGCCAATCGGTCATGCCCTTCGGGAGGTGAGATGTGCGGGAGACCACGTCAGTGGTCATCACGAGGTACTGCGCTCCAACGTCCACCACCGCAGCATCGTCCCCCGGTCCCACCACTGCGCCGGTGCTGACGTCTTCCAGAAGGAGTGAGATCACCGCTTTCTCGCCCAGGTCGGCTAGGGTCTTCATATCCCGCACAGTGACTTGCGTCCTATTATCCTTTCCAGTTTCTCCCTCCGTTATCGATCGACCAATGGTCTGGACAGAAATATGCGGTGGACCGATGCCACGCCTGATGAGGATCGACGATGGTAGGTCCCACCTGATGACCGGGACCAGTGATGCCGCTTGTCCATAATGGGATGGAAGAGGGCGGTGCGGCACGCTTCGACATGTTTCCCTCGGCGGACGGTCATCACCTTCGAGAACGTCCGTCCGCTCATGGCCCAGGAGATAATTCTGCGGCTCATGGTAACTTTTGGCCCAGGGTCAGCAAGCGGACCTCGCGGGCCGTTTTCGGCCGTTTTTCGCAGCGGCGGTCCGGACCCTGACGGATCTCTACCGGTACCATGTCAGACCTTATCAAAGTTTCAAATACGGGCTCCAATATTCCAAAACGGTTCTAGTATGAGGCTTACCATCCCGTACGGAAAGGACGAGAAGCAGTTCCTAAGCCTGCCAGAGGAGAACTTTGCAGGCAAGATCTATCCCAAGGAGGTCGAGGTAGGGGACGAGCGGACGGAGCTCCGCCGCGCTCTCGACGATCCCGTGGCCGGACCTTCCCTGGAGAAGTTCCTGGAGGGCGGGAAGGACATCGTGTTCATAGTCAACGACGGGACCAGGCCGACGCCCACCTGCAAGGTACTGGACGCCCTGGCCGGGCGTATGGACCTCGCCAGGTTCAGGTACCTGATCGCCACCGGCGATCACCGCGCCCCGACGGAAGAGGAGTACCGCTTCATCTTCGGCAAGCATCTCGATAAGCTCAGGCCGAACATCCACAGTCACAGCTCGCGGAACGACAAGTGCGTGTTCCTGGGAACCTCAAAGAACGGCACCGAGATGCTGGTCAACGAGATGGCGGTCAATGCGGACCGCCTTGTGATCATAACCTCGGTGGAACCGCACTACTTCGCCGGGTACACCGGCGGGAGGAAGTCCTTCCTGCCTGGCGTGGCGGCGAGGAAGACCATCGAGCAGAACCACAAGCTGGCCATGAAGCAGGAGGCCCAAGCGCTCGTGCTCGACGGAAACCCCGTCCACGAGGACATGATGGACGCCCTGAAGGTGGTAAAGGACAAGCCTATCTTCGCCATACAGATCGTGCTGGACCGTCACCAGAACATATACAAGGTGGAGGCCGGGGACCTGCACGCCTCCTTCGCCCGGGCAGTGAAGTGGGCCAACGAGGTCTTCTCGGTGAAGATCAAGGAGAAGGCGGACATCGTGGTCTCTGTCGCCCCGTATCCGATGGATGTCGACCTTTACCAATCACAGAAGGCCCTCGACAACGGGAAGTGGGCCCTCAGGGAGGGAGGCACGATAATCATGGTCTCAAAGTGCCGGCAGGGCATAGGTCACGATACCTTCCTCCAGCAGCTCTCCCTCTCCGACGACCCCCGCAAGGTCCTCGAGAACCTTGCCAAGGAGTACAAGCTTGGATATCACAAGGCGGCCAAGATGGCCGAGATCGCGGTGTGGGCCGACGTATGGGCCGTGACCGACCTCGACCCTGAGCTGCTCAGGAAGGCCAACATCAGGCCGTTCTCCACGGTGCAGGAGGCCGTAGACGCCGCGCTGGCCAAGAACAAGGATGCAAAGGTGCTGATAAACATGGACGGTAGCATCACCGTGCCCAGGGTGGATTGAAATGGCCGATAGGATCGATGCAAAGAACCTTGAAGAGATCAAGAAGGAAATGATGACCTGCACGATGTGCGGGTTCTGCAAGAGCGTGTGCCCCGCGTTCGAGGACATCGGCTGGGACCCCGGTGTGGCCAGGGGCAGGGTCATCCTCTCGTATGGTCTCATGCACGGGGACATACCGGCCGACGAGTCGGTGGTGGAGGCGCTATATCAGTGCACCACCTGCAAGGACTGCGAGCGCCGGTGCCCGTCCAAGGTCAAGGTCGTTGATGTCGTGGAGAGCGCCCGCAAGGACATCGTCGCGTCCGGGGTCATGCTTCCCAGCCACCGCAAGGTGGTGGACAGCATCCTGAAGTATGGGAACCCATACGCCGAGAGGCGCTCGGTGCCTGAGGTCTTCGGAGAGAAGCCTCACAATGCCAAGCTCGGATACTTCATCGGTTGCACCTCGGCGTACCGCAACCCCTCCACGGCCAGGGCGACGATATCGATCATGAAGAAGCTGGGTGAGGACTACACCCTGTTGAACGAGACCTGCTGCGGCAGCGTCATGGGCCGGGTGGGCTGGAACGAGGAGGACGTGGTGGCGCAGATGAGGAAGAACGTCGACGCCATCGCTGCCCAGGGCGTCGAGGAAGTGATATTCTCCTGTGCTGGCTGCTACCGCATGTTCAAGGAGGAGTATCCCAAGCATGTCGACGTGCCGTTCAGGGTGCGCCACGTCTCGGAGTACCTCGCTTCCAAGAACCTCAGGCCCGCCCGCCTGGAGAAGAAGATCACCTACCACGACCCGTGCCATCTGGGGCGCCACTCCAAGGTGTACAAGGCCCCCCGCGAGGTGCTGGCCAAGATACCCGGGGCACAGTTCAAGGAGATGCCACGGAACTCCGAGACGGCCCGCTGCTGCGGCGGCGGGGGCGGGGTGCGCTCCGCGTTCCCGGACCTCTCGGGGCAGATCGCCGGCAAGCGCGTCGAGGAGGCCAGTTTCGCCGACATCCTGGTGACCACATGCCCCTTCTGCGTGAACAACCTCAAGGTAGGTAAGGAGAACTCGAAGTCCAAGGTCGAGATCGTCGACCTGGTCGAGCTCATAGAGCCGCTGCTGTAAATGTTCTTCCGCCCCAGATGCTACGGTTCAGCGGATGAGGTCGTTCGTGACCTCGCTCGCCTTGGGATGGAGGCCCCATCGTCCCTCCGGGCATCGGTCTCCCTCGGGCTGTTCATCGAAGGGCAGGCCGGAGAGGTCGAGGACATCTGCCGTCGGGCGAAGGACGAGGGCATCGAGCTCTCCTGCTCCTACCGCGGGCAACACCCCCGGGCCTGCCTGCTGGGCGACGCGGAGGGTTTTGTCCCCCGGGCCGAGGCGCTTCTTGGTCCAGATGTCATCGGCCCGGTCCTCCGTGCCTTCCGCTCCAACGACGCTCCCCCGGTGAGCATACCTGGAGGGAAGATCACCTTCGAGCGACCGCTGGTGATGGGCATTCTGAACGTGACCCCGGATTCGTTCTCCGATGGCGGCTCCCACACGACGGTGGAGGCGAGCGTGCTCAGAGCGCTGGCCATGGTCGAGGAGGGTGCCGACATGATCGATGTGGGCGGCGAGTCGACCCGCCCTGGCGCTACCCCGGTGCCGCTGGACGAGGAGCTCAGGCGGACGGTGCGGGTCATCACCGAGATCGCAGCACGGACCGATGTGCCGATCTCCATCGACACCATGAAGCCAGAGGTGGCCAGGGAGGCCATCAGGGCGGGGGCGCGGATCATCAACGACGTCTCCGGGCTGAGGTCCAAGGAGATGGTCGAGGTGGCCGCGGACACTGGCGTCCCGGCGGTCCTCATGCACATGCTGGGCGAGCCCCAGACCATGCAGCGGACCGTCAGCCGGGAAAGCTACGATGACGTTATAAGCGACATCATGTGGTTCTGTGAGGAGAGGATGGAGGCGGCCGAGCGCCGGGGGTTGCCCCGTCAGCAGATCATCCTCGACCCAGGCATAGGGTTCGGCAAGCTCCAGGAGCACAACCTCGAGATACTGGACCGCACGAGAGAGCTGCGTTCCTCCGGGCGTCCGGTGCTGATAGGCGCGTCCAGGAAGGGCTTCGTCAGCCGGATATCCGGAGAGGTCGTAGAGAGGCGGGCCGGCGGGAGCCTGGCCGCGGCCGCGGTGGCGGTAATGAACGGCGCCAACATCGTTAGGGTGCACGACGTTCCGGAGACGGTCGGGGCGGTCCGCTTCGTGGACGCTCTCAGAGCACGTGCGTGAAGGATACGATCCACAGCAGGATGAGCACGGCCGCCGCGCCGATGTAGAAGATCTTCAATCTGGTGCTTCCCCGTTTCTCCTTCACCCTGTGGGCGATCATGCACTCCTCCGAGCAGTAATCCCTGTCCTCGGGGACGGGGGCCTCGCAGTTGAGGCAGTGCTTGTGAGGGGGCAGATGGACAGGCATTCTGCCCTCACTATGCCCGTGTCTGATATAATTCTTTACTTGTCCCAGACGGCAAGGTGGAGAAGTGCTTGGTGCAGAGGCCCGGGGAAAGACCACGCGTTCTTCCCTTGCCCGAGCTCCCAGACCATCCGCAGCGAGGCCGTGTGTCCGCCCTGGTCAAAGGTCCCCTCGCCATACCGTTCCCTGCCCTTTCCACGGTGCATAATGGCCGGGCCCAGGATTTATCTAGAGAAAACCTCTTCCGGACCTTCATGTGGAAGGTACTTGGAGTGGAGACGATCATGATCAACGCCGACACTGTGTGGGCCGACAGGCTCATCGTGTTGTCCCAGCGGAGGAAGGACGGTCCCCGCTTCCGCGAGCTCTTGGGGAAGGCGGACAGGCGGTACTTCTTCGACACAATAAGGGAGATCCATGTTTTCTATCTGAAGTTCCCTCCCACGGTCACCCTCGAGGACCTTGAGTTCATGAAGGGGTTCATCATGAAGCTGCATGCCGCCGCCAAGGTCCCGGTGGTGGAGTTCGACGGTGAGGCCCAGCGCGCCTCGGTCGCCATGACATCCGAGGAGGACAGGGACGACCACAAAGGAAGGAACAAGTGGTGGGAGAACAAAGAAGAAGGGGAAGAGGAGACCCAGTCAATATAACTGGACCTAGGCCAGGGTGTCCGCCCTGGCCATCAGCTCGTTGAACCTCCCCTCGCCCATGGCCGGATCAGAGTTCTGCGCCCTGGTCCATTCATGGAGCTTCTTTATCGCCCTGCCGCTCTCAAGGATGGACCTCGCTCTCTCCACCCCATCCTTCAGCGAGCCCGCGCGTCCCATCATGTAGAGGATCGGTGCGGTGTTGAGGCACACGATGTCCTGCCTCGGTCCAGCCTCCTCTCCGGACAGCAGCCTGATCAGGCTCAGGGCCTCATGCTCCCTGTCGCCGCTCGTCAGCAGCTCGTCCTCCCTGGCGATCTGCAGCCCCATGCTCTTCGCGTCTATCTCGTACTTCGAGATGGTGCCCTGACGGTCGAGCTCCATCACCATCGTCGGCCCGAGAGTGGACATCTCGTCCATGCCCTTCGTGCCCGCGGCGTTCTTCCCATGGAAGACGATCGCCTGCCGGTAGCCCATCTCCTTCATCGTGTCCAGGGTGGGAGCGAGCATCGTCGGCGAGTAGACGCCCCGGACCCCATATCGGGGCAGGGCAGGGTTCGCCAGCGAGCCAGAGATGTTAAGGATCGTACCGAACCTGATCTGTGCGAGGATCCGACCCAGCGCGGCGGGGTGTACCTTGGGGGACATGCCGTTGAACATGCCGATCCCGGCCGACTCGATGCTCCGCTTCACCACCGAAACGTCACACTCCACGTCCACGCCGAGCGCCTCCACGATGTCCACCGTCCCGCAGCGGGAGGTGATCGCCCTCGCCCCGTGCTTGGCCATTACGACGCCGTCGGTCGCGGCGGCGATGGATGCGGCGGTGGAGATGTTGAACGTCTTGATGGTGTCCATTCCGGTACCGCAGTTATCGACCAGCGGCGAGTCGACGTTCGGGGTCACCTTGATGGTGTCGATCTCATAGATCGCCTCCCAGCTGCCAGCGATCTCCTGTGGTGTCGCCCCCTTGGCGGTGATGGCCGCGAGGAAGGCCCCCTGCTGGAGGTCCGGCTGCTCGTTCAGCAGTACCTGTCTGAACATTTCCTTGGCCTGCGCCCTGGACAGGCTCTTCCCGTTGATGAGATCGTTGACACCGGCACCGAAAGTTCTGAGCTTCTCTTCCATGTAATATCACCTGGTTAGGTCGTCAATGACGCACTTGAGCGCGACGCGCTCCTCTATTGATCTGAAAGCCTCCTCGATGGAACCGAGCGGCATCCTCCTGGATATGAGGGGCCGAAGGTCGATACTCCTCGAGGCCATGATCCTCAGCGCCTCCGAATCGCTGGCGCTGGTACATCCGTAGGATCCCACGAGCGTCAGCTCGCGATAGTGCAAGAGGTTGAAGTCCATCGGACCGCGGGGGTCGTCCCTCGGAAGGCCGGAGAACGCGCAGATGCGCCCGCGGGGGGCCATCGTCCTCAGGAGATCGTCGTCCGTCCTGACCCTGGGGGTGGCGAGCAATGCCACGTCCGCGCCCCTTCCCTCCGTCCAGTCGAGGATCGCGACCCGAACGTCCTCCTCCGAGGGATCGACCGTACGCTCCGCGCCCATGCGCACCGCTAGCTCCCTGCGCCCCCTGTCCGGCTCGATCACCAGGACCTGTGCCCCCTTGCTGGAGGCGAGGGCCGCATTCATCAGGCCCATGGGCCCGGATCCGAAGACCGCCACCCGGTCGCCGGCCGCCACCGAGGACATGTGCTGTCCATGTACGCAGCACGCCAGAGGCTCCGTGAGCGTGGCCACGATGGGGTCCATGCCCAAGGGCAGCGGGTTCACTCCCCGCCCGGCGATGGTATCGGCGGGAACGGCCATACGCTCCGCGAAGCCTCCGTCGCGGTTGAAACCGAGGATTCCCTGGCTGGAGCACATGTTGTCCTGCCCCTTCAGGCAGGAGGGGCATCTCCCGCAGGCGATGCCCGGCCATACCTGGACGGTGTCGCCGACAGCTAGCCCCGGCGAGTCCGAGACGTCGACCGTGCCCACGACCTCGTGGCCCAGCACGCGAGGGTAGGAGAGGTCGCGCTGCCCCACCCTGGCCATCTTGATGTCGGTCGGGCACACCGCGCACGCCACCACCTTGATGACCGCCCCGCCCGGCGGGCACGGAGGGTCCACTATCTCCTGCACCGAGAGGTCCATGGGTCCACGAAGTACGGCCGCCCTCATCTCATCGTCCTTCAATTGGACGTATCATCCAATTACGTCGGGGCAGGCAAGGCAGGACTATATATCGATTTCCGAGGGATTTTCATAGTTGGATTATATATCCAACTATATCTGGATGATGGATGGATTAGGCCGCGTCCTTCACCAGCGCCCCGGTCCTCGTGATGGTGTAAGCGGTCACCGGGACATCGCTCTTCGCCCTCCTGCGCGCCTCATGGACGAGCCTCTTCATCTGGCCGCAGCAAGGAACCTCCATGTGGATGACCGTTATGTCCCTGATCGAGTTCGCGGAGAGGATGGCCGCGAGCTTGTCGACGAACTCCTCGTTCTCGTCGAGCTTAGGGCACCCGATGACCGTTGTGCGGCCGCGGATGAAGGAAGGATGCATCGCCACGAAGGCGAAGGCCGTGCAGTCTCCAGCCAGCAGGAGCCTTGCGTCCCTGAAGTACGGTGCGTTCGGAGAGACGAGGCGCATCTGTATCGGCCAGTTGGTGAGCTCCGATCCTTCTCCGACCGGAGCGACCGGTCCGACCATAGGCTTCATGATCATGGGGGTCGCGGAAGGGCATCCACACTCCGCGGGAGCCTTCTTCGACTCGACGTACTTCTTGGCCGCCTCCTCGTCGAACGGTTCCGCCTCGCGCTCCACGATGCTGAGCGCACCCTGTGGGCACTTGCCCAGGCATGCCCCGAACCCGTCGCAGAACATGTCCTTCACGACCTTCGCCTTCCCCTCGCGGATCTCGATCGCCCCCTCCGCGCAGGCTTCCACGCACTGGCCGCAGCCATTGCACAGTTTTTCATCAATCTCGATGATCTTGCGGACCGCCATGATATCGTCGAAGGAATGCGCTCGTCAGGCAAATAAAGACCGCCTATCGGGGACCCCTCATGCCAATCGACGATGGCCTGGTATAGGCCCATTCTTTCTCTCCAAGTGCGGAGCAATATCTTGCGATCATCGGCCTGAATGGAACGGGGAGGAACGATAATGATGAAGGACCGATCGCATTCCGCAGGTGGCTGGAAGGTGAAGAGGGTGCCCACCGCATGCTGGAGGACCACCCAGATCACGACACGATCGCCGTCGGCGCGCGGCCCAACATCCAAGATCTTGTGGCTGAGCACATCCACGGTGCGGTGGACCTGCCATGGACCATTCCGATGTCCAAGGAAGACATTCGGCCGATGAGGTCCCAGAGAATTTGCGAGATCTCGCGGTGAGGGGCGGTCGAGGCCCCTCAGGAAACTTGCCGGGTCGCTTGAGGGGCCTGCACTCATGATAACTTCCTAAGAACCCTCTCCCTGACGATGGGGGACAAAGGTTCCTGCAGCAGCAGATTGTACCAGTAGCGGGCCTGTCCGCCCCTCCCCATGGCCATCTCGGCATCGGCGATCCCCTCGATACTGAGGAGGCGCTCCTCCCTGTGACCACCCTCCCCGGCCGCATCCAGGACCTTCTGGAAGTGATCGCGGGCCCTCTGGTAGTTCCTTTCCGTCAGCGCCCTCTGGCCGGCGAGGAGCGAGAAGCAGACGCACTTTTCCGCCCTCTCCGCGCGATAGTAATGCTCGGACAGGTCGTCGAACGACGTGTCCATCAGTACGCCGCCCTCAAGCACGGTCCCTATCCGACCATGGATCCCCTTGACCGTCGAGGGCGGAAGTTCGTCCAGCAGCACCGATCTCACCGCGCCGGTGGAGAAACGGTACCGCTCCCCGCTCTCCTCCAAGAGCCTGTGGTCATGCACTATCCGGTCCAGCCGCTCCAGGACCTCCAGCAGGTCTCTGCTCTGGACGATGGCGATGATCCTCGGATCGAACGTCCGGCCGATGACCGCGGCGACGGTCAAGGTCTCCCGATCCTCTGGGTCCAGGAGGTCGATCCTGCTCCTGACAAAGGCCGTATAGTCGTCCGGGAGCTCCAGCTCGAGGGCCCTCACCGCCCTCCACGATCCTTCGCGCCTTTCCACCTGATGGGACTGGATCAGGAGCCGGACCTCCTCTATGGCGACCATGAGGTTCCCCTCGCTCCTATCCCAGATGAGGTTTGCCAGGGTACCGTCCAGGGGACCCATGAACTCCTCGTCCAGAACCTTTTCGAGGGCAGGGCGACTGAGGTTATTCAGCCTCAGTTCCTCGAACGCTCCTTCTCGGGCGAGTATGCGCAGACCGTCCACCAAAGGGTGGGCCCCACCATCCCTGGAGCCCATGATCCCATCGTCGTAGGTGATAACGATCATGACCGGGTGCCGTGCGATGTTCCTGCTCAAGAATACCAGCATCGGCACCGAGGCCGGGTGGGCCAAGTGGAAATCGTTTAGGGTGATGAGCACGGCCCTTGAGGATGCAGCACTAAGCCGGTCAAGCAGGGCCAGGGGAAGCTGGTCCCGGGAAACCCTAGTGTTCGGGAGGAGCAGGGGAGAGAAGACCTCCTCCGGTGCGGCGCCAGGTCCGCCGCGCCCTCTCAGGACCTCGAAGCCCAGCCCCTCAGCGGCCCTTTCAAGCCTCCTCAGCAGATATGTTTTCCCGGTGCCGGGCGATCCCCAGATACCATAGCATCGGCCTTCCCCGCCCGCTGCCCTGCCCAGCCCACCGACCAGGCGTTCCAGCTCTGGCCACCGACCCGTCGTCCTGTCCCGCACCATATATCGGTGTATTCGTTCTATATATGGATAAACATTAACAATGACCTTCTCGTGCTCTTCCCTCGCCTCAATCACATCGTCCGATCCTTCGCACAGCTCGACCCTTCTGAGATGGGCCATATCATAGATGGGCGAATGCGTGTCCAGTACATTGAGGTGCCACGGGCCGCATTATATTTCGAAGAGGTCCGAGCACCATTTGCATCGGACCGTGCTACCAAACCATTTCGAGAAAAAGGAAATCGGTTGAAGTGGTTTACTTACGGGGCTTGAGGTTTTTGGCCACCATGTCCTTCACG
>CAYRPG010000022.1:0-38759 GCA_964426205.1 uncultured Methanomassiliicoccus sp.
CGGTGGTCCCTGAGGACCATATTGTATGCGCAACTACTTATGTCGTTGCGTATAGCAATCATCGTATGAAGCGATTCTGACGGCTTTCGCCCCTCTCGTGGTCTGGGCCATGATCTGCTCTTTGAGGGCATCGATCATCCGCTTTATCTTATCGGGGTCGTTGATGTCACGGAAGCGCAGCCCTCCTGCCGCTGCAATAGAACACAAGATCGCCACGCTTGGCGATTTTGACCCGCATCCTCCTGGCATTGATCTTCACGCCGCTACGACCAGCATTTTTCCGTTCCGTCGGGCGCCGTTTTCGCGGTTTGATTCAACCACCAACATGATCGCTGTGACCGGTGCCACCGCCTTGAGCGACCCGGGCATGATCGCCACTGACGATACGGTGCACGATTCCGAAGCGTTCGTTCCGATTGTGCAGCAGGTGCTGGACCGCGGCATTCGCGTCACTCGAGTCCTCACGGACGGGGCGTATGATGCGAGGAAGAACTTCGACTTTCTTGACGTGGAGATCGAGCCGGTCGTGCGCATGCGTTCGAACGCCAACATGAAGCGCATGGGCGGCGCCGCTCGACCGCTGGCCATTAGAGGGCGGAATTTGCTCGGCGAAGTGTACTGGCGGTTCGTGCACGGCTACGGCCGCCGATGGGCGATCGAAGGCACGTTCTCGGCCATCAAGCGAGTACTGGGTGAGAACTTTAGGTCGCGCAGAGACAATCTCCGGCTGCGCGAGGCGCAGCGGAAAGCGGTCGCGTACGACCGATTGTTGATGGCGTGATTAATCAACACAGCATTAGTAGTCGTCATAATATGGTAAAGTCGTACCGAGACTTCGTTGATCGGCTCGAATTGATGACGGCGCTGCGAAGAGTCGATCGCCTGGCTAGAGGCCATCAAGGCTCCTACCGTCGCCGCTCGCTCGTGGAAACGGTTAACTCGGTGCTCAAGAGATCGATGTCCTCGATCTCGCTCACAGCGCGTCTAGATGACAGTACACACTACGATACACGCTGCCGCACACTACGTACAACGGGCGGTCGAGATGCTGATCTGATGAGAGTTTTCTGCATACCAGCGGTTAGAAAAGGTTTAGAAGCGAGGACAGCGCTTCCCGCAGCATGCTAAGGGTGGGAGTGATAGGCACCGGCTCGATGGGACAGAACCACGCCCGCATCTATTCGGAGATGGGGTGCCTCGCCGGCGTGTTCGACGTCGATGCCGAGGCCGCTGGTAGGATATCCAAAAGGTTCGGCGTTGAGCCCTACATCGACATGGGCTCGCTGATACGCGATGTCGATGCGCTGAGCATATGCACGCCGACCAACTATCATTACGAGGCCGCGGTCAAGGCCATCGAGCAGGGCCGATCGGTGCTGGTGGAGAAGCCGTTCACCGGGGATGTCAAGAAGGCCAGGGAGCTGTGCGAGCTCGCCGAGGAGCACGAGGTGACCATCGCCTCCGGTTTCGTCGAGCGCTTCAACCCCGTCGTCGCGGCCACCAGGGACGCCATCGCCTCCGGGCGCTTCGGGAAGGTCGTGTCCATAGCTGCCCGCCGCGTGTCATCGTACCCCTCCCGCATAAGGGACGTGGGGGTCATCATGGACCTGGCAATCCACGACGTCGACGTCATCCGGTACTTGACGGGAGAGAGGATCGAGTCAGTGTACGCGCTGGGCGGGAGGATGGCCAACGACCGCTTCGAGGACCACGCCACCCTGCTGCTGCAGACCGCCGGCGGCTCGACCGGGATGGTGGAGGCGAACTGGTTGACGCCGATGAAGGTGCGCAAGGTATCCATCACCTGCTCCGACGGCTACGCGGTCATGGACTACATGGACCAGAGCCTGCAGTTCTCCACCTCGCGCATGGACCACGTGGACACCTCGAACATGGCGTCCATCCCCATCGAGCTGGACACTCACCAGGTCTACGTAAAGAGGGAGGAGCCACTGAAGCGGGAGCTGAAGAGCTTCATCTCCGCGGCCGAGAGGAACGAGAGATCGGAGTGCGACGGATGGAACGCCCTGGAGAACGTTTCGATCTGCTCCGCAGCGCTGGCCTCGATGAGCAGGGGTTGCCGTGTCCCCTTGTGAACCGCTGCCTACGGAGCATCTGGTAATGTTGTCGGAGCGTTTTTATGGGGGGCCACGTATGGTTGAGATGATATGCTAGTCAGCGTGGTCCTGAACATCATGAACGAGGAGCGGTACATCGCCGACCTCCTAGACAGTCTTGTCATCCAGGAGGGGCCGATCGAGATAGTGGTGGTCGACGCCGCCTCCCAGGACCGCACCCAAGAGATCGTGCGCAAGTATGAGGCCCGGTACCCCTGCATCAAGATGTACGTGCACCCCGGGAGAAGGGGGGAAAGCACTAACTATGGCATCTCGCAAGCGCACGGCGATACCATCGCCTTCACCGGCGGGGACGATCTCGCGAACCCCAACTGGGTCCACGAGCTGCGCAGGAGCTTCGAGCAGGGCGCTGACATCGTGGCCGGGAGGTCCATCATGATCGGCCTGAAGGCCTGGGAGGACCTCGACCGCGTCGAGCTGTACCACAAGGGCTACGATGTTTCCTACCCCTCGGCCAACATGGCCTTCCGCCGCGAGGTCCTGCAGAAGGTGGGGGGCTTCGACACCTGGTTCATCACCGCCGAGGACATCGACCTCAACTACCGCGCGGTCGATGCCGGCTACAACATCACCTGGAACCCGGACGCCATCGTCTACCGGAGGACGAAGTCCACGGTCTACGGGTTCTTCAAGCAGGCGTTCTGGAACGGGGCGGGGAGGAAGCAGCTCACCCTCAAGCACGGCAACCTGTGGGGCAGGTATGACCCGATACGCATGTTCAAACAGAAGATGTCGTTCTGGGCCCTGACCCGCCTCGCCGTCGCTCTGATGGGCTACATCGGATTCAAGCTGTTCGACGACAAGGGGCCGTACGGGAAGAGGAAGGATATCACCGGCTGAGCACCGCCTAGTCCGCAGGTCATATTATTATATTGTCTCCTCGTTCACCTTGAAGGTTCTTCTTGAGGCTCAGCATCATCATCCCAACGCTCAATGAGGCCGACTGCATCGGCAAGGTCATCGACGAGCTCAGGGCCAACCTGGACAAGAAGGGCTTCGATTACGAGATCATGATCGTCGACGGCCGATCGACGGACGGCACCGGCGACATCGCCAGGTCGAAGGGGGCGGTCGTGGTGGACGAGCCCCGGAAGGGCTACGGCAGGGCCTACAAGACCGGCTTCGAGAGGGCGAGGGGCGAGATCATCGCCACCATGGACGGCGACTGCACCTACCCCGCGGACGCCATCGTCCCGCTGATGGAGAAGCTGGACCGCGACGACCTGGAGTTCATCACCACCGACCGCTTCGGCCACATGGAGCCGGGAGCGATGAGCGACATGCACAAGATCGGCAACCTGGCGCTATCCTTCACGACCCGCTTGCTGTTCGGCCGGAGGATACGGGACTCCCAGAGCGGGATGTGGGTGTTCCGCCGCGCGGCGCTTCTGAAGGTCAACGTCACCAACGACGGCATGCCCTTCTCCGAGGAGATCAAGATCGAGGCGTTCCGGAAGCTGCGCTCCCGGGAGGTCATGATCGCCTACCGCCGGAGGGAGGGGGAGGTCAAGCTGTCCTCGTGGAGGGACGGCTGGTACAACTTAAGTTTCCTGCTGGTCAAGAGGTTCAAGGGCCCTAGAGATAAGTCCTTGCACTCCTGATGCTCTCGCGGATGCTGTCCTTGACCTTGCGGTTGTAGAAGCTTGCCGCCGGATGGTAAGCAGGGATGAGCACCAGCTCCTTCCCGTTTATCGTGATCCTGTGGGGCCGGTTCACCTCTTCCTTCATCACGATTGGCCTCCCCAGCAGGTCCTTGGCCGCTGAGCGGCCGAGGGTGACGACGACCTTCCGGTTCTCGAGCTCCGACTCCAGGCAGGGGAGGCAGGCGTCCATCTCCTCCTGGGTCGGCTCGCGGTTCCCGGGCGGGCGGCACTTCACGGTGTTGGTGATGAACACCTTGCTGCGCGGGAGGCCCTCCTCCTCGAGCAGCTGGGTGAGCACCTTCCCGGACGAGCCGACGAACGGCCGGCCGGCGGCGTCCTCCTTCGCTCCCGGGGCCTCCCCGACGAAGGCTATCGGCGAGTCGGGATCGCCCTCGGGCATGACCACGTTGGTGCGTCCCTCGCACAGCGCGCAGCGCCTGCAATCCTCGAGAGGTTTCATTTTCTCAGGATGTCCTCGGCGGTCACCAGGGCCGAGAGCTTGACCCCGATGTCGTTCAGCTTCTGCTCCCCGCCTTCCTGGCGGTTGACCACACAGAGCACGTCGCTTATGCTGCCTCCGGCGGAGCGGACGATACCTATGGCCTCCAAAACGGAGCCGGCGGAGGTGACCACGTCCTCGACCATGAGCACCCTCTCGCCCTCGTTCAGCGAGCCCTCTATCATCTTTTGGGTGCCGTGGTCCTTCTTCTCCTTGCGCACCATGATGTAGGGGATCTTGGTCCTGAGCGACAGGGCCACCGCCAGGGGTATCGAGCCGAGCACCACCCCGGCGATCTTGTCGATCACGAGGCCGCGGAGCTGGATCTCCCGGGCCATCTCGTCGGCGATCGTCTCCAGGACGTACGGGTCGGTGCTCGCCTTCTTGATATCTATGTAGTACTCGCTCTTCTTCCCGGATGCCAGCGTGAAGTCCCCGTACATCAGGGCGTTGCAGCGCACCAGCGCCTCCTTGGTCCTCTTGTTCACTCTACCACGGCTCCTTCTTTTTCCCCATCTTGAACCCGATGATGTTGACGCTGCGATGCAGCACCGGCACGAACACCAGGAGGACGACGAGAGCGAGGATGCCCTCGCCGTTCACGTAACGCGAGGCCACCCACGCGGGGTACAGCAGCGCAGCGATGCCCAGCCCCCCGGCCACGAAGTCGTACTGGTCGAGGACCGGCGCCTTGTGACCCCGCTCCATGCCCAGCCGGCGCTTGATGAACGCCCCGGCCATGTCCCCGAGCAGGGAGCCGAGGGCGAGCGCGAACACGATGCCGAGGGCGTCCAGCCCGCTCCCCCAGGTCCACTGTTCCGGGAAATCCAGGGCGATGGACATGATGGCCAGGAGGATCCCCAGGGAGGTCCCGGCGGCGACCCCGCCGATCAGCCCGGTCCAGGTCTTGCCGTCCCCCAGGATGCGCTTTCCCCGCCACGTCCGGCCGAAGTCGACCGGCGTGCCGCCTCCGAACAGAACCGCCGCGGAGTTCGGGACGAGCGCAGGAAGGAACAGGAATATGCCGCTAATGGCGACCAGTATCAGGTCCATCGGTGGCAGGAAAGCGCATCCGATAGATTACCTTTATCGGCCGGAGGCGAGGGTTCGGCGCCCCGCGGCATCGCCCGGGCGTACTGCCGGCCGCTTGGTGAGAGCGCCGAAGGCATCGTTCGCCCGAACTCCACGGGTCCGGCAGAAACGATATATTTCCCGCGAGCCGGTCACGGCATCATGAAGATCGTCAGTGTGCGCGATGCAGCCACCAAGGCCAACCCCCACGGGGTGGAAGCGAAGACGATATACGATCATGACCACGCCGTCATCTCCCACCTGATGCTGGCCCCGGGACAGGCGCTGAAGAAGCACGTCACCCCGGTGGACGTGGCGTTCTACGTCCTCGAGGGCCGCGGGGAGGTGGAGATCGGTGATGAGAAGGAGACGGTGGGGCAGGACACCATGGTGGAGAGCCCGAAGGGCATACCTCACCTATGGCGCAACGTCTCCGACGGCCCGCTGCGCATAATGGTGATGAAGCTCCCCAAGCCAGTAGAGAAGAGCAAGATGCTATAGCCCGGGAGCTGTCCCATCCCATACCATATAGAAGTTGCCCTTCATCTGGGCAGCGACCTCGGAGCGGGGCAACCATATGGCGACCGAGCCTGCCAGATCAGGGACCTCCCCGATCACTGGCGAGAACATGATCAATATGTCCCGCCCATCGGCCACGAGGAACTTGATCATGGGTGCGCGTATGACCCGCACCTCATCGGTCAGCGGCCTCAGCTCCTTGACCAGGTCTATCGTTCCATCGGCGGTGACGATCATGGATCGGGTCAGGACCCTGACCCTGACCCCCTTCCGATGGAGCTCAGGGGCTACCCCGACCATGGTTTCCAGCTCTTCCGGCAGATACAGCGCTCCAAGAAGGAGGACCTCCTCGCGGGCCCGGCCCAGGATGTCCCTCACCCGGGCGGCGATGTTCTTGGACCCTCGTATCATCCATGCGTTGGGCGGTTCCTTCTCCACCACGCCATCGTACCTGGTCTGAAGCTCTGCGGCCGTAGAGTCCAGTTCATCGAGCATGCGCTCCCTTCGGGAGCCTATGGCGTCCCTGGGGTCCCGGGCCGCGTATCCCAGGGGACGGGTCCCCGTGGTGGTGATCCATTCCTCCCTCACCAAGCGGCGGAGCACATCATAGACCTTGGAACGGGGAACACCCGACGCTTCGGCGACGGCGGCGGCGCCCATCGGGCCGAGGGAGACCAGGGCGAGGTATGCACGGGCGCAATAATTGGTCAGCCCTAGCATCCTGAGATCGGCGATCAGTCTCTCGTCGTATCTTATCATACCGTAGCACCCTCGGATGGTGACACCAACGATAAGTATCCTCCTGATGGAGGGGGGCTCATGAACCCGCCATCGATGTTCATAGGTCTGGTGTTCGCACTGATGATGATCCTTCTACTGGCCACTCTATTGTCACGACAGAGGCTGACGCGATGGGCGGCCATCTCGATGCAGGCGGTGACCGTGCTCATCGCCGGGCTTATACTGGGAGGTGTCCCGAACCCGGTGGCACAGCTGGACACCGCCGTGCGGGCGCTCGTGCACGGGCAATTGCCCTTGCTGCCCCTTGTTGGGCTTGGTGTGCTGCTCGCGACCGCCCTGATCATGGGAAGGGCCTTCTGCGGACACGTGTGTCCGCTGGGAGCGGCCCAGGAGCTGCTGTCTGTACCCATGAAGCGGAAGGTGAAGGTCGGCAAGAGGTCGGCGGCCGGCGTACGATGGGCGTTCTTCGCTCTCTTCGTGATCCTGGCCGCCCTGACCGTGTTCTACCCGAAGATCGATCCGTTCACCTTCTTCAGCCTCAAATGGGCGCTCCTCCCTGCCATCGCGTTCGCCGCCATAATGGTGGCCTCTTTGTTCGTATACCGCCCCTGGTGCGAACTGCTTTGTCCCTTCGGAGCGATCGCCTCCCTCTTCTCCCGGAAGAGCGTGCTCCGGCTCAGCAGGACCGAGGACTGCATCGATTGCGGCCGCTGCGTGAGGGCCTGCCCAACGGGGGAACCGAAAGCAGGAGCCGTCATGGACGGGTGCTACTATTGCGGACGGTGCATCGCAGTGTGCCCGAAGGAGGCGCTAAAGTTCGAACGAAGGGTCTGAGAGAGAGGCGTCGGCCATGACCCAGTGATACCTAACCGACCACGATCGGTACGGGGGCCGCGATGGGGTGGGCCGCCGCATAGAGCCGCTGATCGGGCGGTCGGGGGCGTCCGCCTTGTTCCTCACCGGCCCCGCTGGACGAAAAAGTTCAGGACGTCGTTCACCACGAACTCCGTGCTGGTGACCTCGAGCCGGTCGGAGAACTGGTTGGCCCGGCGGTCGAGGATAACCGCGACCCCGACGTCCGTCTCCGTCCGTATCAGCCTGCCGATGGCCTGTAGCAGCTTCCTGGTCACCGGGGCCTTCACGGTGTACTCCCAGCCCCGGCCGAACTTGACCTCGTAGTAGTGGAGCAGCGCCCGCTGCTTGGCGGTCGGCTTGGGATACGGTATGCCGGCGACGATGGCCGCTTCCAGCTCCCGGTCCGGGAAGTCGATGCCCTCGCTGATGCGTCCCCCCATGACCGCGAATAGAACGGCCCCGTTCTCCGAGGACCCCTTGAACTTGACGACCTCGTCCATCAGTTCGTTCTGGGCCATGCCCCTCTTCTCGACGTGCACCTTCCGCCGGATGCGGTTCAGTATCCCGTCGCCGATGAACCTGTCCATGAGCGCGTACGATGGGAAGAACACCACGGTGTTGCGGTCCAGGACGTTGCACAGCGAGACCGTGTAGCCCTCCATGCGGGTCACGATCTCCTCGTCCTTCACGATGTCCTCGTACCGGGTGGTGACGTCCTCGAGGAAGAGCACGGAGCGGTTCTCCGGCGGGAAGGGCGACGGGAAGGTGACCATGGCCGAGGCCCTCGGCAGGCCGATGGAATCACGGTACTCGTTGAGGGGCTGGAGCGTCCCGGACATGTGCACCGAGGCGCCGCACTCCATTATGGCCTTGCACGCCAGCGAGGGGTCCATGCAGTAGGCCTCGAAGGCCGGATTGTCGCCCCCGGTGACCAGCTTGACGTAGCACTCCTCGTCCAGCTCCAGGAAGAACAGCAGGAAGCCGCCGAGGGAGTGAATGTACGAGCGGGGCAGGCGCCCCCTCTTCCTCTTTTCCTCCCGTATGGTGTCCCCGTAGACCATCATCGACCTGGCCATGGACGCTATGCCGGCCGAGGTGGTCCTGAACGCGCTCATGAGACCTTCCTCGAGGAAGGGGGGTGGTATCAGCCCATCGTCCTCGATGAGGAACTCGTCAAGCGCCTCCTTCAGCCGCTTCTCGCACTGACCCACCACGTCCAGCACGCTGATACCGTCGGCGACCTCGGGGTCCCCGAACTCGTCCACCTCCTTCCTGACGAGGCCCAGCAGGTGCGAGGACAGCGCGACCGAGCGGATCTCGCGCGCGTATTCGGGAAGGTTGTGCGCCTCGTCCACGATGACCACCGCCTCGGAGATGGGTATGTTCATCCAGTCGAGCAGGTTGTGGCGGATGAAGGGCATGAAGAAGTAGGCGTACGGTGCGGTGACGACGTCCGCGTGGGGCAGCAGGTCCTTTGCCAGCTCGTAGGGGCATAGCCCTTGTTCATCACAATAGACGGTGAACTCCTCCACCGTCGGGAGGTTCTCCTGGCAGTGGTGCATGATGTCGTTGAAGTCGGTGGACAGCACCTTGTCGTAGAAGCGGCAACCGCCGTCCTTGCCCTCGCGGGAACGCGCCTTGCGCTCGGCGCACAGCTTGGACAGCTCCTCCGGGGAGCCCGAGCGAAGCTCAGGGTCCCTTTGAATGAGGGGACAGGTGCTCTGGCGGCCCTGCAGGCCGACCCCGAACACCGGGCGCAGGTTGTTGATCTTCCTGAGCTCCAGCATCACCTGCCGCTGCTGGGAGTTCGTCCTTGTGAGATAGATGACCTTCTTGCCCGTCTCCAGTGCGGACTGCAGCGTCCCGCTCAGCGCACAGATGGTCTTCCCCGTCCCGGTGCCGGACTCGACCGCCAGATGAGCCCCGGACCTCACGTTGGCCGAGATCACCCGGACCAGCTCGACCTGATGCGGCCTGGGAGTATAAGGAAAGAGGTCCATCCCAGGAACTCAAAGTGTGGTGCTAGATACTCTTTTCGGTGGGTGGACCGTAATGGGGACGGGACCAGAGAGCCTAGTGGGTTCTCTGCCACATATCGTCCGTCAGCTCGTCGTATACTGACAGGGAGCCAGTGACATCCTCGTCCGCGGACGCCTTCCCGTCGATGAGCTCATGTATGCGCTCCTTGCGGAACAGCCAGTAATGGATCCTCCACTCTCGCCCATCGTAAAGCGTGGTCTCCTCCCTCTCGGTGGTGAGGATGCCAGTGTCCTCGAGCATATAGAACGCATCCCTGTCCTCGGGCTCGAGGATGTTATCGATTATCCTTTCGCTATAGCCAAAGAAATTGAGAATGTGCTGGGCCATCTCCTTGGCCTGCTCATCGGGCATTCCTTCCTTGTCGATCCCGTTCCTTATTGCGAGCGTTAGTTCGTCCAACGTCAAAGTGCTGTCGTTGATGTTCTTCTCAGTCTTCATCATATCCCAACCTACCCCCTCTGACCATCGCCTTTTAAAGGCTGCGCCCATAGAGTTAGCCTTTTTTTGTAGCTTGTTATATAAGCACTTTGAGAGATAATTATCAATCCCGAGAACGATTGAAATGGACCATCTCCCATTGCGCTCAGCATCTGGATTGTTTTTTGAGCGAGCCCTATATAAACTAGACGGTTCCCAATATCAAGATGTGAAATGCAATGATAGCCGAATTCAGCGTCGTTCCGATAGGTGCGGGTGAATCGGTCAGCAAGTACGTCGCGGAGTGCCTCAAGATCGTCAGGGACAGCGGGCTGAGGTACGAGCTCACGGCGCTGGCCACCATAGTGGAGGGGGACTATGACGAGGTCATGGGCGTCGTCGGCAGGTGCCACAAGAAGGTCCGTTCCATGACCGACCGGGTACTGACCACGGTGCGCATCGACGATCGCGAGGGTGCGACCAACGAGATGGAGAGGAAGGTCAAGAGCGTGGAAGAAAAAATGGGGAGGTAAGGGATTTCAGATCTGGAGATAGTCGCGGGTGCCTATCTTGCTGAGCTCGATGGAGCGGACCTCCTCGAACCCCTTGGCCTCGGCCATCTCCTTGATCACCGCATCGCTGACGGGGTTGTCGACGGACACCAGCATAAGGGCCCTGCCCCCCTTCTGGTCCCGACCCAGGCCCATCCGGGCGATGTTGATGCCCTTGCTGCCCAGCATGGTGCCGATGCGCCCGATAATGCCCGGGACGTCGGCGTGCACGGACATCATGAAGTCGCCCTCCAGGGGCATGTCCAGGTCGTAGTTGTCGATGCCGAGCAGCCTTGGCTCGGAGCCCGGGAACGCCGTCCCGCGGACCTCCCTCTTGACGCTGTCCGACTGCAGGGAGACGGAGATCATGTTCACATAGCGCTCCGACTCCTCCACCTTCGACTCGACGATCTGGATGCCCTTCTCCTTGGCGATTATCTCGGCGTTGATGATGTTCGGCTGCTCGGCGGAGAGGTTCGACAGCACGCCCATGAGCGCGGAGACGGTGAGCATCTTGGTGTCGACCGTTGCGAGGTCACCATGCACCGCGACCGTGACCTTGGCCACCGGGGCGTCGGTCAGCTGCACGGCGAACGCGCCCAGGCGCTCGGCGACGGAGATGAAGGGAATGACCTTGGGGTCCATGCCCCTGACCGGGGCGTTGACGGCATTGGAGATGCGCTTGTCCAGAAGGAACATCTTCACGTGCTCGGCCATCTCCACCGACACCTTCTCCTGCGCCTCCTTGGTGGACGCCCCGAGGTGCGGGGTGACGACTATGTTGTCCAGGGTCAGAAGCTTGGAGCCGGTGGGCGGCTCCTTGGTAAAGACGTCCAGCGCTGCGCCGGCGATCTTCTTGTCCTTGAGCGCCTCGTAGAGGGCGTCCTCGTCGATGAGCTCGCCCCTCGCCACGTTCAGGATGACCGCGGTGGGCTTCATCTTGGCGATCAGCTCCTTGGATATCAGGTGGTGGGTGCTCGGGGTGAGAGCGGCATGTATGGTGATGATGTCCGCTTCCTCGATCACCTGCTCCAGCGGCATCAGGCGCACGCCGAGCTTGACCGCGACCTCTGGCGGGATGTATGGGTCGTAGCCGACCAGCTTCATCTGGAAGGACTTGGCCCTCTTGGCCACCTCGCCGCCGACCCGGCCTATGCCCACGATGCCCAGGGTCTTGCCGTTCAGCTCGAAACCGGTGAACTTGGAGCGCTTCCACTCCCCCTTCTTCAGGGACGCGTCCGCCCAGACGATGTTGCGGGCCAGGGCCATCATCATGGCCATGGTGTGCTCCGCCGCGGACATGATGTTCGCCGAGGGGGTGTTCATTACCAGGATGCCCCTGCGGGTGGCGGCCTTGACATCGACGTTGTCCACGCCCACGCCTGCGCGGCCTACCACCTTCAGGTTCTTCCCGGCCTCGATGACATCGGCGGTGACCTTAGTACCAGACCGTATGATGAGGGCGTCGTAGTCGCCGATGATCTTGATCAGTTCCTCGTGAGGCAGGTTCGGTCGCACGTCCACCTGGACCTGACCGCCCTTCCTAAGCATCTCCAGGCCTTCGGCCGAGAGCTCGTCCGTTACCAGCAATTTGATCATCTTATTGCCTCCAGGACCTCGTCCATGTTCTTAAGCAGGCCGCGTACCTCCGCCGGCGTCAGGTCGCCCATGTGGCCGATCCTGAACGTGGTCTCCTTGATGTCCCCGTAGCCGTTGGAGATCTCGTACCCGCGCTCCTTGAGCCCCTTGTTGAGCTTGCTAAAGTCTATGTCGCCGCGGTTTATGACGGTGATGGTGTCCGACATGTGGCCCGGCTCCGCGAACAGCCCGTTGTGGGACATCGCCCACTTCCGGACCAGCTCCGCCATCTCCTGGTGGCGGCGGTAGCGGGCGGCCATGCCCTCCTTGAGCATTCGATCGAGCTGGAAGTCGAGGGCGTACATCAGAGACACTGGGGGAGTGGTGAGAGAATAGTTCTTGTCGGCCATCTTCTTCATCTGGACGAAATCGAAGTAGTAGCCGCGGTTGGGGACGGTCTTGGCCTTCTCCAGCAAGCGGTCGGAGCAGCACATGATCGCCAACCCTGGCGGCAGCGCAAGGGCCTTCTGGGTGCCGAACACAAGCGCGTCCAGGTCAAGGTCCTTGACGTGGAGGTCGGTGCCGAACACCGCGGTGACGCCGTCGATGAAGACCAGGGGGTCGTGCTTCTCGCGGATGCCCTTGACGACATCGGCCACCGGGTTCAGCACGCCGGTGCTGCTCTCGTTGGACACCATGGTAACGGCCTCGGTCTCATCATCGATCGCCCCGTCCAGATCGGACGATCTGACCGCCTTGCCCCACTTCACGTTGACCTTGCGGACGTCCTTGCCGTTCTCCGTGCCGATGCCTTGCCAGCGGTCGCCGAAGGAGCCGTTGGAGATCCCGACCATCTTCCGGTTGACGCCGTTCCTGACGCAGCCCTCGAGGAGCCCGGAGGCGGAGGAGGGGGACATCATGATGTTCATGTCGGTGTCCAGGGCCTTGTGGAGCTTCTCCACGATCCCTTCCTGGAGCTGTTCATATGCCTTGCTGCGATGGGTTATCATCGGCTTGGTCATGGCGTCGAGGACCTCTTTCCGGACCTCGACCGGACCTACGGTGAAGAGTGTGTGATTCACAGACATCCCCCAAAAGCCTCCGAGCGGTTCAGGCGCTGCAGAAGGACGATAGGGACGCCTGTATGCGTCCTCCACATCCGCTTCCAGACCCGCATCCGCCGGCGGTGGCGGTCATCATGTCCAGCATATGCCCTGCCCATGGCAATGCCTGATATGGAAAATCCATTCTCCTGGGCATGACATCCCGTGGCATGATGTCCTCCGGTATCATGAAGAGTCGAATATATACCTTACTGTTACGCCGGCACCGCCCGGGGCTCACTTGGACCTCTTCGCCCTGCTGCTCCCAGCCTTCTTGGACTTCGTGGCGGTCTTGAACATCTTCTCGTCCCGTTCCAGTGCCTCCTTCAGGGGCTCCAGTTGCACCATCTCGACATCGAAGATGTCGGCGAAGGGCAGGGACGCTATGGTGTTGTCCAGGGCCTCCTCGTCCTCCACGCTGATGATGAAGGCCGCCGAGCGCTGGCCGCCAAAGAAGCCACCGCTGAGCATCCCCTCGCGCTCCATGTCGATGAGCATCTTGATACCGGGGACGATCTTGCTCTCGACGATCTCTCGGTTCTCCTTCTCGGTCTTTCCCACGCCGTCGTTACGAAGCTTCATCAGCACCAGATATTCCATCTACGCACCTGACCGCCCATGCCATTGCGATATGATATGCCTTCTGACTAAAGGCCGGCCGCGGTCCTCATCTCCTCGGAGATCCTGCGGTCCCTCTCCAGGGCCGAACCGATCCTCTGCACCGGTGCGACGTCGACATCGTACACCCCCATCATTGGCAGGGACGCCAGCATCCTGTCCAGCTCAATGTTGTCCTCCGCCTCTATGATCATGGTCCCTGCGCGCTGCCCCTCGAAGAACCCGCCCATCACCTTGTGCTCCTTCTCCCATCTCTCCAGCATCACCAGCGATGGAATGATCTGGTCGCTCAGCATGTACATAGCCTCTTCCGGGGACCCACCGTACGACTCCTCACGCAGCTTGAACGCTATGACGTACTGTTGCCTCATGGACCTGTCTTAGAGCAGGCGATATTAATCCTTTCTTCGCAAAGCCACCTTCACCAGCTCCATCCAGAAGGTACCGGCGATGGACAGGACGATGATGAGCGCCCACATCTCCGGCGGCAGGAAGGTGGTCTTGACCGCGTCGTGCAGGAAAGGCACCTCGACCGCCAGCACCGCGAACGCCATGGCGGCCATCGCCCACATGACCATGGTGCGGTTGCTGAACGGCCCCAGCCTGTACATGGGCTGCCGCTCCGAGCGCATGTTGAAGGCCAGTAGGGCATGGGCGACGAGCCATGTGAAGAAGGCGGCGGTCTGTGCGAGCACGATGTCATGGTAGCTCGTCCAGGCGATGTAGAACGCGGCGAACACCGCCGCGAAGAGGCCGGCCGCGGATACGAAGACCGAGAGGACCATGGGGCGGTCCAGGAAGGGAGCCTTGGGGTCCCGGGGCGGAAGGCGCATGATGTCCCTCTCCGCTCTCTCGGCTACGAATGCCGCCGACGCGCCGAGGTCCATGAACAGCTCCAGCATGATGATCTGCAGCGGAGTGAAAGGAACATCCAGCCGCATCAGGACCGCGGCGAGGGTGACGGCGATGAGGGCGACCTTGCAGGCGAGATAATATCGCACCCCCTTGGCGAGGTTGGCGAAGAGCTTGCGGCCCTCCCTGATGGCCAGGGCGATCGTGTCTATGTTGTTGTCCATCAGCACCATGTCCGCCGACTCCCGCGCCACGTCCGTGCCGCCCTGTCCCATCGCGATCCCGATGTCGGCGGCCGCGAGCGCCGGGGCGTCGTTGATCCCGTCGCCGGTGACCGCGACCCTGTCCCCCCTCGCCCGGAACGCCTTCACGATGCGCAGCTTCTGTTCGGGGGTCGTCCTGGCGAACACGCTGGTCCTGCCGATCGCCTCGCTCAGCGCATCATCGTTCATGCCATCCACATCGTCACCGGAGAGCGCTCGGCCTTCCGGAAGCCCGACCTCCCCGGCCACCGCCTTGGCGGTCAGGGGGTGGTCCCCGGTCACCATGACCGGGCGGATCCCGGCGCCGATGACCGCACCGATCGCCGCCCTCGCCTCCGGGCGCGGCGGGTCGAAAAGACCGATCAGGCCGACGAAGACGGTGCTCCCGTCGGCCCCCACGGCCACCCCGATCACCCTCAGCCCTCGGACCGCCATCTTCTCCATGCTCTCCAGCAGGGAACCCCTGGACCCGTCGTCCAGCGCCACGGTCTCACCCTCCCGCCTATAGTGGGTGCAGGTGGCGATAACGCCCTCTGGGGACCCCTTCACTATCTCCAGGGGCCCTTCCAGCCCGGACACCGTTACGGACATGCGCTTGAGCACGTTGTCGAAAGGCCGCTCCGATAACACCGGCTCCAGGGCGCGGACGCCCTCGATGTCCACGCCCTCCCGGGACGCCTCCTCGAGTATCGCTACATCGGTCGGGTCCCCGGCGAAGCCGCCGGCGATGCATCGCGCATGGTTGACCAGCGATGCCAGCGTTAGCAGCTCCCGCCTCGGCCCGAGGACCTCCTTGACCTCCAGCCGGTTCTCGGTGAGCGTACCGGTCTTGTCGGTGCATATGACGGTCACCGCGCCCAGGGACTCGACGGCCTGCAGCTTCTTGACAACCGCCCGCTGCCTTGAGAGGCGGTATCCGCCGAGGGCGAGGACCATTGTGATGATTATTGGCAGCTCCTCGGGGATCGTGGCGAAGGCCAGGGAGAGAGCGGTGAGGACCATGGTCTTGGGGTCCTGGCCGTTCAATAGCCATGCGAGCGCGGGCACCAGGACCGAGAACGTTATCGCCAGGACGACCATCCATCTGGTCAGGTCCTTCATGGCCAGCTGCAGGATGGTCCGGGGAGGTTTCTCCCCCCGTGCGAGACTGGCAATGCGGCCGAGCTCGGTGTCCATGCCCGTCGCCACCACCACCGCGCGCCCCAGGCCACGGACCGCCAGGGTGCCGGAGTAGACCATGTCGGAACGCTCCGCCAGGGGGACCTCTCCGGTGGGGCGCTCGCTCTTCTCCACCGGGACCGGCTCCCCGGTGAGCGATGACTCGTCCACCGCCAGTCCGCGGGACTCGATGACCCGGGCATCGGCAGGGACCCTCTTCCCCCCTTCCAAGATGACAATGTCCCCGGGGACTATCTCCTCCACCGGCACCTCCATCTCCCTGCCTTCACGGACGACCGTGACGCTCGGCTGGGACAGGGTGTTCAGGGCCTGGATCGTCTTCTTCGCCTTCAGCTCGTTGCGGACCTCCACCGTCACCAGCGCCAGGATCACCAGGAAGATCGTGGCGGCGTCCTCAGGCTTGCCCAGGATCGAGTACAGGACCCCGATGAAGAGCAGGAGGAGGATCATCGGCTCGGTTATCTCCTCGATGGCGACCTTCCACCACTTCACCTCATCGCCCCGGGAAAGGACGTTGCGGCCATGGTCCCGGAGGCGGGAGGCCGCCTCCCTTCCCGGCAGGCCCTCCGCCGAGGTGCTGAGCAGGCTCATGACCCTGTCCGCATCAAGGGCGTGCCATCTCTCCCAGCCCACCGGGCCCCTGGTTCCGCTCGAAGGTTCACCCATGGCAGGGACAACAAGGCAGTTGACGGCCCTTATAATCTCTCCAAGAGCATTTTTTATAAAAAGGGCCGGTAGGGGAATGGAGTCAATCTGGAGGATTGAAGTGCGAGCATGTCACCAGCCCCCGTGCCGGGTTGAGCTTCGAAAATATGTATGATGATGATAATACTTGTGAATCCGAAAATCGCGGCCTCCCCGGGTTGGCCGCTGATGGGTCGGGCCGCCTTGCTCGTCGATCTCTTTGGGGTTTGAGGCGCCGGGCCCGGCCCGGCGCCCCGGAGGTTTGTACAGCAGATGTGTCAGATGCATCATTCCGCGCCGGTGCGGCCGTTGGTCCTTACCTCGCTCTTGACCAGGACCTTGTCGTAAATCCAGCCGGCCACCAGTGCGATGATGGAGACCGGGAGGGCGATGACCATGGGGTCCACGACCTGCCAGGGCATCCCAAGGATCGCGTCATGGCCAGTGAGGAACCTGCAGACCCCCAGGATCGAAGACTCCTTCACGTGCACGAAGAAGGTCCAGAAGAACCAGGTGACACCCCCCAGGGCAAGTGAGAGCTTGGCGGCCAGCGTGGAAGGGTCCTTGCTGAACAGTCCGTGGACGAAGGCGGGCAGGAACGCGCAGGCGCACAGCCCCATGAACATCGCGGTGGCGCGGGCGATTATGCTCTCCGGCATCAGGTAGGAGAGCCCGACGCTCACCACGATCATGGCGAAAGTGCCGAACTTGTTGGCCCTCATCGACGGCCTGGAGTAGTTATCCACGTTCCGCACTCTCTTGACATGCGACCAGAGATCGTAACCGGCTGTGGTGCCCATTGCGTGGAAGATCGCGCTCAGCGTGGACATGGCCGCCGCCAGCAGCACCAGCATGAATATCACCACGAACAGGCCAGGCATCGCCGAGTCGATGAACATTGGCATGATCTTGTCGACGTTCTTCCCGGCGACCTCGACGGAGGTCTTCCCAAGCGTGTCCATGAAGTACAGGTTGGTCAGCGGCCCGACAGTGTACGCCACCCCGGTGGTCAGCAGGATGAACAGCGCGCCGATGGGGATCGCACGGTTGAGGGCCTTGTTGTCCTTGGCGGTCATGAACCTGACGACCAGCTGCGGCTGTGCCAGCACACCTATGCCGACGCCCATGATGATCGTCGTGACCACCACCATCCATATTTCCGAACCGAACGTCGGGAACGCCGTCCAGCTCGTCATCCCCCTGTTGACGAGGTCGGTGGGCACCGAAAGCTCTCCGAGCCGGGTGAACGCGGCGGTCGGATCACCGAGCAGGCTGAAGGTGAGGAACAGGAGGACGACCATGCCGACGAGCATGATGATGCCCTGCATGGCATCAGTGTACATGACCGCCTTCAGACCGCCGAGGGTGACGTAGACGGCGGTGATGGCCGCGAAGGCGATGAGGGCGAGATCGAAGTCCACCCCCAGGGCCGTCTCGACGAACCGCGATCCTCCGATGAGCACCGCGGAGGCGTAGAGGGGCATGGCGATCAGTATGATGACCGCGGAGGCGTACTGCATGAAGGGTGACCTGAAGCGCTTGCCCAGCAGGTCAGGGAAGGTGACCGCGCTGAGCTTCTTGCCAAGCTCCCTGGTCCGCTTCCCGAACACCACGAAGGCGAGGAGCACGCCGATCGAGATGTTGAGCATGGCCAGCCAGATGAGGCCCATTCCGTACAGGGCGGCCGTACCGCCGAAGCCGACTATCGCGGACGTCGAGATGAACGTCGCACCGTACGACAGACCGATGATCCACGGGTGTATGTGCCGGCCGGCGAGCATGAAGTCCTCGGAGGCTTTGGTCCTCTTGAACCCCAAGTACCCGAGGAACAAGGTCATGCCGATGTACAGGATGGTGAATATCCAGAACAGGTTGGTGTCTATCATCTTAGCCCTCCTCGTCTGCCTCGTTCCGTTTCCACCATCCGTATACGATACAGGCCAGGGTAAACCCGATGGCCAGGGCGTAGCCCGACAATATCCAGGGGTCGTCGATACCGAACATAAGCTGTTTCCTCCTATCTCTCAGCCGGAGATGCGGTCGATATCCCACGATCGTACTCCTAGGGCTGCGACGAATCTGCTTACTAGTATATCAAGTGTGCCATGTTAACCAGGCTCACGCT
Source organism: uncultured Methanomassiliicoccus sp. (assembly GCA_964426205.1). Classification (GTDB taxonomy): domain Archaea; phylum Thermoplasmatota; class Thermoplasmata; order Methanomassiliicoccales; family Methanomassiliicoccaceae; genus UBA6. The sequence continues at coordinate 18,877 of CAYRPG010000022.1, forward strand.
AGCAAATGTCATCCGATCCGTCAGGTGAACTGGGACACCTCGAGCAGTCTGGCTCCGACGCTCAACAGATGCCTGATCGCCGAGTCGGTGTCCTCGACCCGCATGATAAGGACCGCACACCTTCGGCCCGAGTACGCGTAGGAGTACTCGATGTTGATCCCGGCTCTACCCAGCTCCTCGACGGCACCATAAAGCCCGCCGGGGCGGTCCTCCATCTCCACCGCCAGGACGTCGGTGAACCGGACCGTGAACCCGATGGAGCTGAGCTTCTCCAGCGCCTTCTCGGGCTTGTCGACCAGGGCCCTGATGACGCCATAGCCGGCACCTTCGGCGATCGAAAAGGCGAAGATGTTGACATCCTCGTCCTTCATTGTCTTGGCCACCGCAGCGAGCCGCCCGGGCCGGTTCTCGGAAAAGATGGAAAGCTGCTTGACGCGGTACTTCGAGCACATCAGATATCCCTCTTGTCGACCACGAACTTCGATTTTCCCTCGTAACGGGGCAGGGTCCCCGGCTCCACCAGCTCGACGGTCGCCCCGACGTTGAGGGAGTTCTTCAACCGATGGGATATCGTCTCCCTCAATGCCATCAGCTGGACGATGTTGTCGGTGAACGCCTCGCGCTTCAGCTCGACCCTTACCAGCATGGTGTCCAAGGCCCCCTTCCGCTCGACCACGATCTGGAAGTGCTCTCCCAGCTCGGGGATGGACATGAGGGCGTGCTGGACCTGGGACGGGAAGACGTTGATGCCTCTGACGATGAGCATGTCATCCACGCGGCCGAAGATGCGCTTGATCTTGGGGTGCGTCCTGCCGCACGGGCAGGGCTCGGGATCGATGGAGGAAACGTCGCCGATGCGGAAGCGGACGATGGGGAGCGCTTCCTTCTGCAGCATGGTGAGGACCATCTCCCCCTTCTCGCCGGGAGCGCAGGGCTCATGGGTCTCGGGGTCCAGTATCTCGACGTAGACATAGTCCCCCCATAGATGGATGCCGTCCCTCTCGGAGCATTCGGTGAACATCGGGCCGGAGAGCTCGGAAGTACCGTAGCAGTTGAACCCCTTAACTCCGAGCCACTCGTCGATGCGTTCCCGCATCTTCATTGACCAGGGCTCCCCGCCGAGAAGGCCCACCCGCAGCTTGGTGTCGTTCTTTATCGATATGCCCATCTTCTCCGCGACCTCGCCGAGGTGCAGCATGTAGGACGGGGTGGCGGCCATGGCGGTCACCTCCAGGTCCTGGATGAGCTCGATCTGCCGCTCGGTGTTGCCGGTGGAGGCGGGCACGACCGCAGCCCCGATCTTCTCCGCCGCGTAGTGGAAGCCGATCCCTCCGGTGAACAGCCCATAGGTGTTGCTGACCTGAATGACATCATCGCTCCCCAGCCCGATCGATGTCAGGGACCTTGCCAGGGAGGTCGCCCAGTTGTCGATGTCCTTCTGCGTGTAGCCTACGATGGTCGGCTTCCCGGTCGTCCCGGACGAGGCGTGGTATCTGACCACCTCCTTCTTGGGCACGGCGAAGCACTTGTCCGGGTAGCCATCGCGGAGGTCCTTCTTGGACATGAAGGGGAGCTTCCTTATGTCCTCCAGCCCGTTGATGTCGTCGGGGTGGACGTTGGCCGCCCTCATCTTGGCGTGGTAAAAGTCAGAAAAGGAGTACAATCTGTAAACAAGGGTCTTCAAGTGCCGGTACTGGAGCGCTCTGAGCTCTTCCGGCCTCATGTTCTCGATGCGGGGTTCCCAGCAAACCATCGGATCTCACCTTGGGGCGGCTAAGGACGGGGTCGAGGCCTTACCGCCCAACAGATCCGACCCCGATCGACCACCGGGCCTGGGCCCGGCAGGGAGTGACGGGTGATACCAAGTAGCATTAATAGCGTTTTCTGCGGAGCCATGGGAGGCCTACGGAACATTCATTGCCATGGCGCCATTATCTGATACCCATGGTAGACAAGCTCGATTACCTTTACGAGATGCTGGATGACCTCGACGACGACCTGGGAGCGATACAGGAGGATATCGAGACGGTCCTGGAGCTGCTCGAGGCGGGGGACGTCAAGAAGGCCCAGATAATCCTCTCGGAGATCAACAGGTTCCTGATCGACTTCCTTGAGCCGGAGGAGTGCGACGACGAGGAGTGCGAATGCGTGGAGATCGAGGAGCCGGAGGAGAGGCCCGCGCCCAAGAAGAACGATGGGGACAGCAAAAAGAAGAAGTAAGGCGGGGGTGCCCCGCCGTCCTGGTTTTTTCTAGATCTTGCAGACGCCGCCCGAGCACCTGAGGACCTTGTCCTCGATGATCAAGGTCGCGTCGTCCACGTCCTGGGCGGTGATGCCCCGGTGCGTGACGAGGCGCACGAGGTTGGGGCCGAAGTGGGACAGCAGTAGCCCGTTCCTCTTGGCCTCGTCGATGAACTCCGCATCGGTCTTCCCCGTCCCGGAAACGTCCATCACTACAATGTTCGTCTGCACCGTTGACATGTCGATGCTGATCCCATCGATGGCACTGAGGGCGGTGGCCAGTCTCTTGGCGTTGTCGTGGTCCTCCTTGAGCCGAGAGATCATGGTGTCGAGGGCCACGATGCCGGGGGCCGCGATGATGCCGGCCTGCCGCATACCTCCGCCGACCATCTTGCGCTTCTTCCTGCAGGTGTCGATGAACGCGGAATCACCGACGACCATCGAGCCCACGGGGCAGCTCAGGCCCTTCGACAGGCAGAACTGGATCGAGTCGACGTGCCTGGCGTATGCTCTCGCATCCACATCGAGGGCGATGCAGGCGTTGAAGATCCTGGCGCCGTCGATGTGCACCTTCATGCCGAGGTCATGGGCGGCCTTCGCCGCATCGGCCACCTGGACGGGGGTCCAGCACGTCCCCCCAGCGCGGTTGTGGGTGTTCTCTATCTCCAGCAACCGCGACACGGGGAAGTGTAGGTCTTCGCCCCTGGCCGCTTCCTTGACCTGCTCTCCGGTGAACGTACCGTGATCGCCCTTGATCAGCCTGGGGATCGCACCGGCCAAGGCGGACATGTTGCCCACCTCGTAGAAGTACATGTGGGCCTCCGACTCAAGTATGATCTCGTCGCCGGGCTGGCAATGGGCCATCACCGAGATGAGGTTGCCCTGCGTCCCGCTGGTAACGAGCAGCGACGATTCCTTCCCGAAAAGCCTGGCCGCCTTCTCCTGCAGGGCGTTGACCGTCGGGTCGTTGCCCGTGACATCGTCCCCCAGCTCGGCCCTCGCGATCGCATCCATCATCTCCTTGGTAGGGAGGGTGACGGTATCGCTCCTAAGATCGATGACCTTCAAAGTGATGACCCCTTGCGCCATGCGGCGCCAGGACGCGGAGCCGCTGGTCCGCTAATAAGGGTTTGGTTCATAATCGAGGGAAACGGCTCAGGTTTCCAGGTGCATCGTCAATTGAGATATACTAGTCACGACCATGACCGTGCGATCCGATGAAGAGACAGCTCCTGGACATCCTGGCCTGCCCGGTATGCAAGCATCACCCTCTCGAGCTGGAGGTCATCAGCGAGAGCGGTGACAACATCGTCGATGGTATGCTGTCCTGCCCGGGATGCCGCAATAGGTACCCGATAACCGATGGCATCCCTGACCTCATGCCGCCCGGCCACTGAGCGAAAACGAAGTGCTGGCCGATCGGCTCAGAGCTCGGCAAGAGCTTTCCGGATGCGCCCCATGCCCTCGACGATGTCCTTCCTGGAGCAGGCATAGGAGATGCGGAAGTGCCCCTCCCCCGACGGTCCGAACGCCGAACCCGGGGTGACAGCCACGTGCGCCTTCTCCAGCAGGTAGGCGGCCATGTCCTCGGAGCTCATCTTCTGGTCATAGGCGGGGAACAGGTAGAACGCTCCGGCCGGCTCGGGGCAGTGCAGCGAGGGTATCTCCCGGATAAGCGACATTATAAGGTCCCGGCGGGCACGGAACTCAGCGACCATGTCCCTGACAGAGTCCTGAGGGCCGGTCAGCGCCTCGACCCCGGCCTTCTGCACGAAGGAGGTGACATTGGTCAGGGAGTGCGTCTGCAGCACGTTGAGCGCCTTGATGTACGGTACGGGGGCGATGGCCCATCCCAGCCTCCAGCCGGTCATGGCGTAGGTCTTGGAGACCCCGTTCACGGTGATGGTCCTCTCGAACATCCCGTCCAGGGCGGCTATGGAATAATGCTCCCCCTCGAAGAGCACCTTCTCGTAGACCTCGTCGCTCAGTACCAGGAGTTCATGGTCCTTCGCCAGGTCGGCGATCCCCCGGATATCGTCCTTCGTCAGCACCGATCCGGTGGGATTTGCCGGTGAGTTGAGGAGGATCATCTTGGTCTTGGGTCCTATCTGCTCCGCGACCTTCTCCGGGGTCATGCGGTAGGCGGTGTCCGCACCGAGCTTCGCATAGCGGGGTATGCCGCCGACCAACCGTATGCACGCCTCGTAGGTGCCCCAGGAGATGTCCGGCAGGATCACCTCGTCACCATCGTCGATCATGGCCAGCATGGTCAGGAAGATGGCCTGTTTGGTCGGGGTGATCAGGACGTTGGCATCGGTGCACGGGATACCGTTGTCCCGGCGGGCCCTCTCAGCGACGGCCTTGCGTAGCTCAGGGATGCCCGCTGATGGAGTATAGTGGCTGAAGTGCGCCTCGATGGAGCGGATGCATGCCTGGTTGATGTTCTCAGGGGTCGAGAAGTCCGGCTCGCCCATGGAGAAGGATATCACGTCCACCCCCTCCTGCTTGAGCTTGCTCACTATGTTGGCGATCTTGACCGTTCCCGACTCGGGCACATTGCTGAGCCGCCTCGCAGGCATCGAGCAGGGATAAGAGGGCTTTGATTTAAAGGTAATGTGATTTATGAACTGGATACGGAGCGGGTTGCGCATTCCGCATTCGCTTCACCATCTCTCGTTATCTTCCGACCCCGGTTCAGCAATTTTGAAATACGGGGCAGGGATAACCAGCACCGGTGAGAAAAATGCCTTTCGAGTTGGACATGTCCAAGCTCCGGTACGGTACCGACCTCGTCAAGAGAGGGTTCGCTAGAATGCAGCAGGGAGGGGTCGTTATGGACGTCACCAATGCCGAGCAGGCCAAGATAGCCGAGGAGGCTGGGGCGGTCGCAGTTATGGCCCTGGAGAGGGTGCCCGCGGACATAAGGGCCCAGGGCGGAGTGGCGAGGATGTCCGACCCAGCGATGATCGAGAAGATCATCGATTCCGTTACCATCCCCGTGATGGCCAAGTGCCGCATCGGTCACTTCGTGGAGGCCCAGGTGCTGGAGTCCCTGGGCGTGGACATGATCGACGAGTCCGAGGTCCTTACCCCGGCCGACCCGTTCTATCATGTCGACAAGAGCAAGTTCACAGTGCCCTTCGTATGTGGGGCCAGAGACCTGGGCGAGGCCCTAAGGCGCATCGACGAGGGCGCCGCAATGATCAGGACCAAGGGGGAGGCGGGCACCGGCAATGTCATCGAGGCCGTCCGCCACCAGAGGACCATCATGGGCAAGGTCCGCGAGCTCAAGGGAAAGGACGACGACGAGCTGAGGACCGTGGCCCGGGAGATCCAAGCCCCGTTCCTGCTGGTCAGGGAGGTCGCCCAGCTGCAGCGCCTGCCGGTGATCAACTTCGCCGCCGGTGGCATAGCCACCCCGGCCGACGCGGCCCTGATGATGCAGCTCGGCTCCGACGGTGTGTTCGTCGGCTCCGGCATCTTCAAGTCCAACGATCCCGCCAAGAGGGCCAAGGCCATCGTGGAGGCGGTCACCCACTTCGACGACCCGACGGTCATCGCCGACGTCTCCAAGAACCTCGGCGAGGCCATGAGGGGCGTGGAGATCTCCGCCATCCCGGCCGACCAGAGGCTCCAAGAGCGTGGTTGGTGAGCCCTAAAAACCATTTCACTTTTCTTCAGGGACCGCCCGGAGGACCTTAGCGGTCACCTCCGGCACCCTCATCAGTTCCGGACCCAGTGACACTTTCACGTCGGCAAGCCCGTACACCGGGCTGGTGAAGTCGCCCTCGGGGAAGGCACCTATCATTGCCAGCACCGTACCGTCCTTGGCGCTCAGGAAAACGTCCTCGAGGGGCAAGTCCTCCCCATTGGGAGAGAGGGCGACCGTAAGGTCAGCATCGACCCCGCCCACCAATGTCCTGAGGTCCATCGATCGCGACTCGTAGCCGGGCACCTGTCGGCCCTTGAGCAGGGAGCCCATGTCCTGCAGGAACCGGACATAGTTGGGATGCACGTCGGTGTACCGGCCTACCTCGATCACGATGTCATCCCTGGAATGCACGAACAAACCGAGACGCCCCTCGCGGTTGAGCGCTGAGCCCTGGCACAGAAGGAGGGTGCTATGCACTATGTCGCCCCTTCCCCTCCTGGACCCCCCCGCGAGAGAGGCCATGGCCTCCAGGTGATAGAATGCGTCCAGGACCGGCATTCGATCGTCCGCCGCCGCACCTGGGGCGAGCTCCAGCTCCGCGTCGACCAGGACGATGACCAGTCTCACGACACTACAATGTCGAGCTTGTTCATGTCCCTTGCGTTCTTGATCTCCCTGGCCACCCTCTGTCCGGTGCTCATGCCCGGCTCGATGAGGTCCGAGTACGGGGAACCGGTGATGAACGGGTTGGTGCCGGCCACGATGCGGCAGGAAATCTCGAAGACCTTGAACTCCAGCTTGTCGGTGACGATGGACTCCAGACAGAACGGTCCCACCAGGCCGCCGAACAGCTCGATGCTCCTCTTGATGACGTTCTCGCCCATCTCGAAGACCTTGGACAGCAGGCTCTCGCGGATGACGATGGGGATGTTCCCGGTGACGACCAGCGAGGGGAACATGCCATGCTTCTTCAGCTCCTCGGTGGAGCCGAGCTTGTACAGCTCATCGATGTTGCTCTCGTCACGGCGGTCCATGGACATCAGTTCAAGAGTGCCGTCGCCCACCCGGTACCCGCGCTGCTGGATCGGTGAATAGAAGTAGTGCAGGTAGTACCTAGTACCCAGCACGTACTCCTGGATGGTGTACGATTCCTGGCTCAGGTCGATGCCCATCTTGAACTCCATGTAATCCTTGGCAATGAAGAAACCCCTTCCGCCCTTGGCCCCGTTGTATTTCACCAGCACGGGCTCCTTGATGTCCTTGGCATCGGCGATACGCCTGGGCATCTGTACACCAGCGGATTCCAGCCACGAGCGCTGGGTCTCACGGTCCTCCTCCCACTTCAGGACCGCCCGGTTGCCGAAGGTGGGCACCTCCATGGACTCGAACCGTTCGGTACCCATGTACTCGACGAACGAGCCGTGAGGGATGATGATGACATTTCGCTCCCTCAGCTCGTCGGCGCGGTCCACGAAGTCATCGTAGTTGTCGAACCGGAGGATCTCGTCCGGCTTGGCCAACGGGAAGGCGTCATAGAACTTGGTCTTCTGATTGACCGCCAGCCCCAGTGTCTTGAACCCTTCCTTCTTGGCCCCGTTGAACAACTGAAGAGAAGTGTGGGAACATAGGGTGGCAATAGTTATGTCCTCAGGATCGTAATCCTTGAGGATCTCGACAATCCTTTTCTTCGGGACCATAACGACAGATTTTGAATCGTTGTAATAAACTTTTGCTATGACCAATCCAGAGGCCTTGGGGAGACTCCACTGGGTGGGCGCCCGTACCAAGGCGCTCAGACGAGCTTTATGCCCGCCCAGTAGAAGACCGTGTACACTACGGCAGCTCGGGTGATCCCGGCGAAGAAGTTGGTCATCGCGAAGTGCCTGATGTTCATCGTGCCCTTCTGGTTGAACAGCGAGAATATGTACAGCGGCACGGTGTCCACCATCAAGGGCGTGCTGAGGATGAGGTACAGCCCGAAGTACCTCGTCTTGGTGACGAACCACCGCATGGCGTTCATGAACCACCGGAGGACCCTCGCCTTTGAGAAGAGCCTGAAGGTCCACCCGCTGATCTTGCCTCCCAGCGCGAACACGAGGACCGACCCGACAGCTTTGCCAGCGCCCAGGATCAGCGCCTTTAGGACGATCGACGTCCCGGGACTGAAGAACAGACCCAGCTCGACCGGGATCGGAAGAAAGACCGTGGCCGCGACCGCGTAGATGAAGAAGACGATGCTGTATATTAGAGGGTCCTGAGATAGCCCCTCTAGGAACAGCATGATGTCGTCAAGGGCGGCCACGAGCAGAAGAAATACGCGGTGAGAACTTAACCTTGCGGTAACGAAAATCGGAACTTGGAAAAAAAATCAGGGCATGGTTACCGTTTCTCACACTGGTTTTGTGCCTAACGCGGCGAATACCAGAAAGACCACCACACCTTTGCCTTCCGGCGAGAGGGCTCACCGTTGAGAACCACTTGAGCCTCATGACGCCCGTCTCGTTGAGCAGTGAGCAAATGAAAAGCGGGATGGGCCGATCATGAGCTGGATGCCGAGTATAAGGCATGGGTAGGTGCAGTGGACCTGTGGACCGTCTACTCGCAAACCCCGATCGCTGCCCTGAACATCTCCGATCCGTAGACCGTCCCCTGACCTCGGCTCCGAGCCTCGGGTCATGGAGAACATCGGCATGGAGCCGGACATCATTTCGAGGCCCGGTACAAGGAGCTTGACCGCAGGCGCTGCCGGACGAATGACCAGCCGACCTCCATCGGAATCGCAGGAAGACGGTGCCAGAACGATGTTGAGGAAAAATGTGAAGCTGAACGACGGCGGATCGTCGACAATGATATCGGGTGACCGCATCAGGCCGTCGAGATGTCCGTCCGGGCTGGTACGAGGTTGCTTCAAAAAAGACTTTGCATCAGATTTCGCTATTGTCCAGACTTTTTTCTCAGTGGGCAATATATTTAAGTCAGTTTGCAGATTACACTCGGAAGGGATATAATGGCGCCGAAGGCAAACAGTGACAAGGACGACTGGATAAAGCAGTTGGATGCCGAACTGGAAAAGCAGACCCAAGATATAAAGAAGGATGCCGTTGAACTGCAGACCCAGATGGGCGCCTTGAACAAGACCTTGATCTCCGATTTCGACCAGATCAAGGAGCGCTTCGACAAGCAGAAGATCTTCCTCACCATGGAGCCCCAGCGGAGCGTGTACGCCCAGCAGGACGACACCCTCGAGAACTGGGACTTTAAGAACGACTTCCGCCCCGAGGATATCCGCAACATACAGCTCATCGACCGTACCCAGGAGCAGGGGCGCATGGGCGACTCCCTCAAGGCATGGTACTATAATGACAACGGGACCGTCCGCCTGCGCATGATCTTCGAGTACTGCGAGGGCGAGCACTACTACAAGTACGCGGGCTGGAAGAGGGTGTTTGGCCAGTTCGTGCTCTATGATGCTGCCCTCTCGGATGTCGACATCGATGAGATCCATGATAAGATGGGGATCGTTGTCAAGTCGTGGTTCGAGAGCCACCTCCGCCACAACCGCGAGGTCCTCATCAACGCGCTGAAGGACAACTTCGAGAAGGGAGAGACCTTCACCGAGTGAGCGCCATATTCCCGAAACCCTTTCCACTTCCTCTTTATATATCGATTTTCGGTGACCCAGCGGTGCCTTTTTCGCTGCTGGCCATGCCTACGAAGGGGAGCACTTTCGCTTACCTGTAAACAATGCATTTAACTTGTACGAGCGGTAAGTTATCCTGCGACAGCGGAGGGATGAGAGCGAGCCGAGAACATCTGCTCCCAGGAAGGCATATATGCTCACTCCCAATCCCAGAACTATAGGGTCGGAACGAACCGAATCCACGCCTGTCTGACATCATGTAAGACCTCATCGGAGGCGTTCGGTGGATGATGCAGGAAGCTCCGTCCGAGAGGGCGGGGTAGTTCACTAGGCACGAACATAGGCTAGACTGACTTCATCAATTGAGGTATGGAAATGATGAACAAAGAAGAGATCGCACCCCATGTCAAAGAGATCGCCAGGGTGCTGGAAGGAAAGGTTAACGAGCAGGACATCGAGAAGGACCTCGACAACTACCTGAACGTGTACAGGATGTCCCTGGAAGCGTCCAAGCGCCACATCGTCCGCAAGTATGGCGGCGACCCCAACGCCCTGACCAAGGGGGAGAGAAAGCTGCTCTCCCAGCTGGGCCTGAGCGAGCAGAGCGTGGACCTCCTGGTGAGGGTCATGTCCTCGAACACGCGCGAGGTGACGGTCGGGGGCAGCCCCAAGACGATCCAGTCGGGAATATTGGCCGACGAGAACGGCAGCACCGTCAAGTTCACCGTGTGGGACGTTTCCAAGGCCGACCTGAAGGCAGGTGAGAACTACCTCATTCGGTACGCTTACACCAAGGAGTGGAGCGGACAGCCCGAGGTGCACCTGGGCAACCGCGTCGTGGTGGAGCTTCGCCCGCAGGACGAGGTGAAGGTACCTGACAGTGTCGTTGTCCCCCAGGCAGGAGGAGGATACTCTGCGCCCATAGTGGCCAAGGTCGCCGACCTGAGGGAGAACATGAACAACGTCACCCTCACCGGTAGGATACTCTCCCTGAAGAAAAAGGAGGTGGAGACCCCGTCGGGCAAGAAGATCATGTTCACTGGGGTGATGGCTGACGAGACGGGGAAGGTCGAGTTCACGGCATGGCACGACTTCGGGCTGAAGGAGAACGAGGTTATCACCGTCACCAATGCCTATGTCAAGGGGTGGAAGGGGATTCCCCGTCTCAGCTTCGGAGAGAGGGCTCAGGTCACCAGGCCCAAGGTAAATCTGCCCACCGTGGACGAGCTGTCCCGGGCCGTCAGGAAGGGCATCGACGAGCTTGAGAGGACGGGCGGGGCATCGGACGTCATCGTCACCGGGACCATCGTGGACATCAAGAAGGGCACTGGCCTGATATTCCGTTGCCCAGAGTGCAACCGGGTGGTACAGAAGGGTGTCTGCCAGGTGCACGGAAAGGTGCAACAGGTCCCCGACCTTCGCATCAAGGTTGTGATCGATGACGGCTCCGCGGCCATCACCGCGGTGATGAAGAAGGAGGTCACCGAGCAACTGACCGGCATCACTCTCAAGAGCGCGCTGGACGAAGCGAGGGAGACCATGGACCCTGACGCAGTGGGCAACCGCTTCGAGGAACAGCTGCTGGCCAAGCCCATAGAGGTCCGCGGCAACGTCATCTCCGACGACTATGGGCTGTCGATGAACGTCACCGAGGCCAAGTTCATCACCCTGGACGTGAGGGCCGAGGCTGAGGCCCTCCTCAAGAAGATCGAGGTGATCTGATGAAGACCAGGGAGGTAGCCTGGAGGGTGTTCGCCTCCGAGTACAACGCGGCGACGCTGGAGATCAAGGGCGAGGGGGAGAAGGCCCCCTCGTACGTCGTTACGCCGCTGGGCGCGATGGTGAACCGCGTGTTCATCGTCGGGCTGCTCACTGACCTGCAGAACCTCGGCACCGAGGGAGAGCCATACTGGCGGGCGCTGCTGTCCGACGGCATGAACAAGTTCTACCTCTTCGCCGGCAAGTACAATCCCGAGGCCACGCTGATGCTGTCCAAGCTGCAGCCCCCCGCGTACGTTGCGGTGGTGGGCAAGACGAGGACGTACTCCCCCGAGGAGGGCAAGATCTTCGTATCGGTCCGCCCGGAGAAGATCATTCGCGTCGACGAGGACATCAAGGACAACTGGACGCTGGAGGCGGCCCGGTCCACCCTCAAAAGGATCGACTGCATGGAGGAGGCGATGCAGATGGAGAGCCCCACCGTGGAGGAGCTGACCAAGCTGGGATACGCGCATGCTTTAGCGGAGGGCGTGGTCCGTGCCCTGCCTCACTACAAAGAGGTGGACCTCAACCGCTACCGCGGCATGGTGCTCGAGGCCATCGAGCAGCTCCTGCCAGAGCGCTCCGGCGAGCTGTCGATCCCTGTCGACATCCCCCTGGCCGGCCCCGAGGAGATCGAGGATGAGACCGACGAGGGAGACAAGGAGGAGCTGGTCCTCAAGCTGATCGACAAGCTCGACATCAACAAAAAGGGCGCCCCCCTTGCCGATCTCATCAGGGAAGCGGGCAAGGCCGGGATCGGAGAGGCCGAGCTGGAGGAGATAAACAACTCCTTGCTGGACAAGGGCCTGATCTACGAACCGACCATAGGGAAGATGAAGCGCATCTGAGCGCTTCCTCCTCCTTTTTTCTTTATCCTGTCTTTTGCATCTCGGCCATCAACCTGTCCTCGAACACCCATTCGTTGTCGAAATGGTCATTGAGGTCCTTGATCAACACGTAGAACCACCAGATTGCGAACACTGGAAGGAGCACGGAGACTATCAGGTAGAGCACGTAGCTGCGTTCGCTGATGCTCTTCCACGCTCCGGGCATCAGCGGGCCCATGCCCAGTTGCTCCGCCGCGAAGTGGGCGTTCTGGACGAAGCCGTAGAACCGCCGGTCGTGGCCGGGAGCGAAGTCGGTGAGCCAGAACAATGTCAGGACGATGGCCACGATGTTGATGCCGGGCACTATGCACAGGATCGTCCACAGCAGGGCGCTCTGCGGCTCCTCGTGCATCAGGGAGCCGTGGTCGAAGGCCTGCATCGCCTGGACGTACGGGCCGGTGCGGTTCGCGATCCCCTTCTCCTCCCCCCGGAACCTGATGTAGTCCATCAGTTCCCGGCGCAGCTGCGACTCGCGAGCCATATGCTCGTTGCGCCTCTTGAGCAGCTGGTAAATGAGGAGGGCCATGAGGATGATGGCAATGATCGTGCCGACCACGGTGACGATAATGCCGGCCCAGACATCGTACATGAAGCCGATGATCCCGAGGACGTAGCTGGCGACCACCGCGACCACCGGAAGGAGGATCCAGTACTCGGAGATCTTGACGTCCGTCTGCTTCCTGCGCCCCATCGTCATCAGGAGCGATTCCCTGGCCCGGGACGAAGAGCCCCAGCCGGCGAAGGGCGAGGTGGGGGGCGGTATCGGAGGCCCGGCGGCCAGTCTGGTGCCGCAGCTGGTACAGAAACCGGAACCTGTCTGGACGCTGGATCCGCACTGAGAGCATACGACCGATTCATCGCTCAAATGTCCGCCTCACGCCATTTCTTCTGATTAAGAGTAGAGATACCTCCCTCTTTAAAGTAGTGCGGCCGTCTCTCGGCAATGAGTCCGTCTGTCCTTTCAGGCCACGTCCCCCCGGGAGCCGGCACCGTTCCGCTGACCGATGGTCAGCGCACCACCTTGATGGCCGCGTAGCCGACCACGTCCTCCATAGGCGAGACGTCCCCGGAGTTGCCGTACTTCAGCAGCTCCGCGTGCTTCCCCCCGGAGGCCATCAACATGGACATGACCGGCCCGTAACCGCACATGGAGACGTTCTTGCGGATGACGGTGTCGTACACCCCCTCGGCGTCCAGCGTTAGTATGCGGTCGATCACTGAGCGGTCCTGCCTCGCTGCCACCTGTGCCGGCACATAGTGGGAGAAATCGGTGGAGGCGATGATGACGACGTCCCGACCCTGGCACGCATGCCTGATCTCGTCGGCCACCTCCACCGCCGTCTCGTAGTCCTGCGCGGCCATGGCGATGGGCACGAAAGTAACATCCTCGTGGATGTACTGGATGAACGGTAGCTGGACCTCTATGGAGTGTTCATAGCGGTGGGCCATGGGGTCGTCGGCGATAAGCCTCCCCATGCGGTCGACGATCCCCTTGTCTATGCGCACCCTACCGAGCGGGGTGTTGAAGTCCTCGGTGGTCATCGCCACCGGAAGGCCGACGCCGCTATGGTTCGGCCCTATGATGATGAACGTCTCCGGAAAACCGTCCTCGGCCAGTGCAGCGTAGGCGTGCGCGGCCACCGGGCCGGAGTAAACATACCCTGCATGAGGAACCACCAGCCCGACGATGTTCCTCGGCCCGCTCCGATTGAACACCGGCCTCCTTCCCAGATACGTGTCGTAGAGGTGATCTATCTCGTCCCTGACCTGTCCCCCGGTGCGGGGATAGAACTTGCCTGCAACAGCGGGCTGCCTCACGACCATCAGGTTTTAAAAGGGAGCCAGCGGCTATATTTAATTATATGTTAGCGGGACGTCCCCCTGCGTGAGCGGGGACCGATATCAAGGTACTTTCGCTCTTCATTGTATACGCGACCGCTCACTTTCGGCCACCTCCTTCCTCAAGACGTTTTAATACCAGATCTATCAAGAATCTAGATGCTCGCCTACAAGTTCCGTCTCTACCCCAACCATGAGGAGGAACTAAGGCTCTTACGCGCGATGGAGCTGTGCCGCCGAGCGTATAACCGAATGCTAGAGGAGTTCAATGAAAATCACCTGTCGTCAAACGAGATGGGTCGATTCCTCACCCGGCTAAAGAAGGAGTGGCCTGAGCTGAACGAGGTCTACTCAAAGTGTCTCCAGCCCGAGTGCAACAGGCTGTATGCCAATCTCGCTTCGCTCCGAGAGCTGAAGAAGCGCGGCCGCAAGGTCGGCAAGCTTAGATTCAAGCCCTCGCAGCGTTTTAGAACCATCACCTACAACCAATCTGGGTTCAGACTCCTGCCGAAGAACGACAAGTTCGGCTTGCTGCACTTATCGAAGATCGGCGACATCCCGATGCGGATGCATCGGGCAGTCGAAGGCGAGATCAAGGGCGTCACCGTCAAGCACATGCCGTCCGGCAAGTGGTTCGCCTGCCTGCTGGTCGATGATGGTCGAGACCCGAGAGATCTGACGATCATCGACTCGGCGATCGGCATCGATGTCGGCTTGGAGCACTACACCGTCGACAGCGACGGTAACGAGGCGGAGAATCCTCGATACTTGAAGCGAGAGCTGAAGAAGCTGCGCCGAGAGCAGCGGCATCTCTCCAAAAAGCAGAAAGGGTCCAAGAACCACGTGAAGCAACGGATGATCGTCGCCAGGACATACGAAAGAGTTTGCGATCAACTAAATGACTACCAGCACAAGTTGTCTCGCCATTACGTTGACAACTATGATCTCATCGTCACAGAGGAGCTTGACATCGAAGAACTGGTCGAGAGCGGACATCTATCTAGAAGCATATCCGATGCTTCCTGGAGCTCGTTCAACCAGAAGCTGGCTTACAAGGCTGTAAGAGCTGGTAAGCTGTTCGTTCAGGTTGATCCTCGAGGGACGAGCCAGACCTGCCCGATGTGCTATAGAGTAGAAGTAAAAACAATTAGCCAGCGAACTCACGACTGCCCCTGTGGCTACAAGGACACTCGTGACCATGCCTCTTCCCTCGTGATCCTCGATCGAGGATTGCGGAAGGTACGGTCGGAACGATCGGAACTCACGCTTTTGGACATTCGACCTCTACAGCCGTCATCGAGCGGTATGCAAGCCGAGTGGATGAAAAAAGAAGCCCCGCCCGTCAGGGCGGGGTAGTTCACAGCGAGGCCTCGAAGTCGTCCATGGTGAGCTTGAACTCATCGTAGGACTTGATCAGGCCCTTCTCCTTGAGGATCTCCCTGGTCAACAGCCAGTAGACGCAGGCGAGGGCCCGGCGCCCCTTGTTGTTGGTGGGGATGACGAGATCGACGTTCCTCGTCTCGTTGTTGGCATCGCACAGGGCGACGATGGGGATCCCGATGTTCATGGCCTCGGCGACGGCCTGCTGGTCGGCGGCGGGGTCGGTGACGAGGAGCACCTCGGGTTCAAGGTACTCGGGGAGCAGGGGGTTGGTCATGGTGCCGGGGACGAACCTGCCGGCGAAGACCTTGGCCCCGATGGTCTTGGCGAAGACCTTGGCCGGCTTCTGGCCGTACTGTCTGGCCGAGGAGATGAGTATCCTGTCCGGCTGGATCCGGGCCAGGAACTTGGCCACTGCCCTGATGCGGGCATCGGTCTGCTTAACATCCATTACGTAGAGCCCGTCCGACCTGACCTTGAAGATGAACTTCTTCATGTCGGCGCTCTTCTGCTGGGTACCAATGTGGACGCCCGATGTCAGGTATACGTCTTCGGGCACCAGAAGCTCGGTCTTTACCTCTTCGCTCATTTAAAAACCTCACAAGTCTCTTTTTACCGTGATAGGGATCACGCCCCTATCGTACTCGAGCCTGGCAATCTCCACCGGGTCGATCATTCCCTCGGGTATATCAATAAGAACGGGCGCTCCCAGCGATACCTGCAATGACCTGGCACCGATGATTCGCGCCTTCTCAAATCTAGTGTATTTCATAATAGCACCACGCGGGAGTGGCCTGATATTAACAGTCCACTTATAAATCTTTTGCAAGATGTCAGAACGACGTCCAGATAGTAAGTTGCCATGCACCTCATTCCATTCTTTTAGCATCACCTATACCATTTCTTAGGGTGTGACCAATGGTTTTGGTGAGTAGCCGATTACAAAAGGGCATCTTAAACGCTTGCATCGCTGGGGCCTCTGCGGGCACCCCTCGCGGAGACCGCCTCCAGTCGGAGGGGCAGACAATGAGCCCCCGGCCGCCGGCCCGGTCCTTGGATAACGATTTGTACGAGGATGCTCTCCGTCGAGATACCCGCCGGCCCGGCACCCGGACCTTGACGAGAAAGATGACTCCCCGGGACCGGCCCTCTCTTTATCCTGGACCGAGACCCATCCTCTTCCTCAGGTGAGGCACCAGCCCGCCATCCTCGAGGACCTCCAGGAGGAAAGCCGGGGGCGGGGAGAATTTCGCGGTCATCCCGGTCCTGTTGTTGCGCAGGACGCCCTGGGCAAGGTCGATCTCCGCTGTGTCTCCCTGCTCGAACAGGCGGGCGGCCTCGGGGCACACGATGACCGGAAGCCCGACGTTGATGGCGTTGCGGTAGAAGATGCGCGCCGCGCTGCCGACGATGACCGCGGCCACTCCCGCCGCCTTGAGGGCCAGCGGGGCCTGCTCGCGCGATGAGCCGCAGCCGAAGTTGCGGCCCGCCACGATGATGTCCCCGGCCTGCACGTTCTTGGCGAACTGCACGTCCACGTCCTCCATGGCATGAGCCGCCAGATGCTTCAGGTCGTAGTTGTCGAGGTACCGCCCGGGGATTATTAGGTCGGTGTTGATGTGGTCCCCGTACTTCCATACCCTGCCGGAGATCATCTCAAGGCCCCCTGGGGTCGGCGATGGCGCCCTTGAGCGCGCTCGCGGCCACCGTCTCCGGTGATGCCAGATACACCTCGGAATCAGGAGAGCCCATGCGTCCCCTGAAGTTGCGGTTGGTGGTGGATATGCACCTCTCCCCGGCCGCAAGTATGCCCTGGTGACCGCCCAGGCACGGCCCGCACCCGGGGTTCACGATGACCGCCCCAGACCTTGCCAGGGACGACAGCAGCCCTTTCTCGGACGCCTCTATGTAGACCTCCCGGGAGGCCGGGACGACGATGAAGCGCACATCCCTCGAGACCTGCTTGCCGCGCAACACCCCTTCGGCCGCGGC
Source organism: uncultured Methanomassiliicoccus sp. (assembly GCA_964426205.1). GTDB lineage: Archaea > Thermoplasmatota > Thermoplasmata > Methanomassiliicoccales > Methanomassiliicoccaceae > UBA6. The sequence continues at coordinate 36,269 of CAYRPG010000022.1, forward strand.
CAGGTCCTCCAGCCGGCCGTTGGTGCATGAGCCGAGCACCGCCTGGTCGATCTTCGTGCCCTCGACCCTGCCCACAGGTACCACGTTGTCCACGGTATGGGGGCAGGCCACCTGCGGTTCGAGCTCCCCCACGTCCATCTCCAGCTCCTCGTCCGCCTCCGCGATCTGGTACGATGGGTCGATGTCCCACTTCCTTTCGGTCCTAGGGGACAGCCAGTCCTGGGTCTTGCGATCAGGGTAGCATATGCCGGCCTTCGCCCCCATCTCGATGCTCATGTTGCTCATGACCATCCGGGAGGCGATGCTCATCCTGGACACCGCATCGCCGACGAACTCGACGCACTTGTAGTCCGCTCCATCCGACCCGAGCGAACCGATGATGTGCAGGATGATGTCCTTGGACCATACGTGGGGCGGGAGCTTTCCGTGAAGGTGGATGCGCATCGTCTCCGGGACCTTCAGCCATATCTCCCCGGTCGCCCACACAGCGGCCATCTCCGTGGCGCCGATCCCGGTGGCGAACGCTCCCAGCGCACCGTAGGTGGTGGTGTGTGAGTCCGTGCCCACTATGAGCATCTCCGGCAGCACGTGGCCCTTCTCAGGGAGCACCTGATGGCATATCCCTTCGCCCAGATCATAGAAGTTGGGCAGCTGTTCCCCGCGGGCGAACGACCGGACCTCCTTGTGGCCCTCTGCCGTCTTTATGGTGTTCGCCGGGATCCGGTGATCGAAAAGGAGAACGACCTTGCGGGGGTCCCAGATGTGTCTGGCACCTATCTCCCGGAACGAGCGCAGGACGAGCGCCGAGTTCTCATGCGACATGGCCAGGTCGACCTTGGCGTTCACTATGTCCCCTGTGCATGCGTTGGTTCCGCTGGCGCGAGATAGGACCTTCTGCGCAAAGGTCATGGGAGGCATGCTTGAGCACACACCATGGGCGCATAAATCATTATCGAATGCCTCCGCGACCCCCCGGAAGGTCTCCTTGGGCATACCAGGCAAGGTACATATGTTTTACAGATATAGACGCCTCGACAATTGCATTAACATGGTGATATGCTTCGAAAAAGCATGAATTGAACAACGCATGTCGTTTTTGTTAGCCACAATATCGTAAATCATCTGCGATTGTCGAAGATGAACTTCGGTAAAGATTTATATCGATTCATATTTCCTTATTCCTTGGTAGATTTGGGAGAATTAGGCATGGAGGAATTCATACCGCCCAAGCACAAGGGAAATCTCCAGGATTATGAGACCGCTCTGAAGGAATTCACCTGGTCCTCGGTCGACAAGGAGTTCGACTGGCACAACGGTGGGCCCTACAACGTGGCGCGGGAAGCCATAGATCGCCACGCCAGGAACTGGAGGAAGAACAAGATCGCGCTGTACTCTATAACCGCCAACAATGAGGTCCGAAAGTACACCTTCGGCGAGATGACGGAGCTGACCAATCGGCTGGCTTCCGGACTGGAGAAGCTCGGGGCGGTCAGGGGCGACCGCATCTTCGTGTACCTCGACAGGACGTCGGAGCTGTACATGGCCATGGTCGCGATCCCGAAGATGGGGGGCATCGCCGGGCCGCTGTTCTCGGCCCTTGGCCCAGAGGCGGTGAAGGACCGCGCGCTGGACTGTGGTGCGAGGTTCATCGTCACCTCCCCCTATCTGTTCAAGAGGCTCGAGCCGATCATGGATGACCTGGTCGCCGTCGAGAAGTACATCATCGTGGGCGACAATAAGGAACTGGGGGGCAACACGGTCAAGTTCACCGATGTCCTCGCTTCCGGCGATCAGAGCTTCAAGACGGTCGACATGGCGCCCACCGACCCGTACATCATCCACTATACCTCGGGCTCCACCGGCAAGCCGAAGGGCGTCCTGCTGGGCCACAAGGCGATGATCCAGCAGTGGTTCACCTCCAAGAACGTCCTCGACCTGAGGGAGGACGACACCTACTGGTGCACCGCCGACCCCGGGTGGGTCACCGGCACGTCCTATGGCATATTCGGCCCATGGTACCTGGGGTCGACCCTGGTATCCTACGAGGGCCGCTTCGATGCCAAGATATGGTACTCCATCCTGCAGAGGTACGGGGTCACCGTCTGGTACACCGCGCCCACGGCCCTCAGGATGTTGATGAAGGCCGGTGACGCCGTGGTCAAGGAGTTCGACTTCTCGAAGCTCCGTCATATCTGCTCGGTCGGTGAGCCGCTGAACGCGGAGGTCGTGCGCTGGGGCATGAGGGTCCTAGAGCGTCGCATCCATGACACCTGGTGGCAGACGGAGACCGGTGCCCAGCTGATATGCAACTACCCCTGCATGACCATCAGGCCGGGCTCCATGGGGAAGCCCATACCAGGCGTCATCGCCTCGGTCGTGGACGAGAACGGCGTGGAGGTCCCGCCCAAGAAGGAGGGTTTCCTGGCGCTGAGGCCGGGCTGGCCGTCCATGATGCTCGGCATCTGGAGGAACACTCCCAAGTTCAAGGAGT
>CAYRPG010000023.1:0-37776 GCA_964426205.1 uncultured Methanomassiliicoccus sp.
CTGCGAGTCCCCGATGAGCGCCAGTCCGGCGATGAGGAACATCGCGATCGCTATTGCCGCCGCCACTAGTACGATCAGTATGATCAGGTCCATTGTCTATCCCCACCCTGATGGCCCAAGGGCCCCGGGGCGTGTTGTTATTAACTAACATGTAATTAATAATGAGCAATGAAAATATGTACTGGTATCCCGCCATAGAACGCATCCTCGGCGCAGACCGGACCAGGCTCACGCCAATCCATTAATGTCAACCATTCACTGGTAACTTCGTGAGCTTGCAGCTAGACTCGGCCCCAATCGCCTTGCGGCCTTCGGCCTCATCGTCCGCTGCGTTCGGCTCGCTGACAGAGAGCCTGCCACCGACAGCGGTCAGATCCTCGAAGACAGAGATGTCGAACGGCTTGTTGACGATCTCTTTGGCCGCACGATGGTTCAAGTCCCTGACGAACCGTCTCTCTCGCCCGCTATTCTCCCGCAGCTTGCGCTTCGCGGAGCGAGCGCCTGTGGACTGCAGTTCGGCCTTGAGATGCTGATACCTGCCCTTGACGTTCTTCCAGTGCTTCGAGCTGTAAAACGAGTTGTCGCTGCAAACGGCGATATTGTTGAGTACTAGGTCGATCCCGAGGCGTCGATCGCCGCCGTTAAATTGCGGAGCCTCGCCCTCCACATGGACATTCAGGAAACAGGCGTTCCGAGAGACTATGAGCTGGGCGTTCTGCACTATCCACGATCGATACTGACGGTAGTGTTCGGCCAGGGCGAAGACGTAACGCTTCCGTCCTAACACTGTGCTGATAGAGCAATGCCCAGATTCGAGGAGCACTTTCAGCGCGCGTTTGTCGTAGCGTATCGAACTGAACGTCTTCTTCCTGATCCTGTGCTTGAACTTATCCCGCTTGAGCATTTCACTTGCCTGGTCCGGAGCGGTCTGGACCAGAGCCGACGGCAGCGAAGGAGATCCCTCCCGGATGCCTTTGTAAGTCGCACGATGGAGCTTGGGTTTTATTGTAATGCTTGTTCTCGTACCCCCAGTCAAGAACATGCTGGCACGCTTGGTTGAACACAGCGACCGTCTGCACCAGGTCTGCGCTTCGCTCCAAGCGTATCTTGATGGTGCGAAACATTTTATTTCAAGCAGGAAATTCAGCCATTATGCGATCTCCATAACGTTCATGCTGCGATTGAGTTCATCGGTTTTCTGGCGACCATTTTTATAACCCGATGACCGATTACCGGCCATGGCCCTGAGGAATCTCCTTGATGGAATGAAGGACTTGATCACGGTGGACGACGACGTCCCGCTGGAGCTGGAGGTCTCCAAGGTCCTCATGAAGGATCAGACCCGGCCGGTGATGTTCTCCGACCTGCACGGCATGCGCGCCGCGGGCAACCTGTGGTCGACAAGGGAGAGGATCGCCGGGGCCATGAAGATCGGCAAGGAGCAGCTCATACCCAAGATGCTGGAGGCGATGGCCTCCCCGTCCCCTCCCAAGGTCGTCAGCGACGCGCCTTTCTTGGACGGCGCCCGCACCGATTTCGATCTCACCAAGCTGCCCATACCCAAGTACTTCCCGGGGGACCAGGGGAGGTACATCACCTCTGCGGTGGCGGTCGCGGAGCACGAGGGCAAGCGCAACGTCTCGTTCCACCGCATGTGCCTCTGGGACGAGAGGTCCTTCGCCATCCGCCTGGTGCCCAGGCATCTGTACACCATGTGGAAGAGCGCCAAGGAAAAGGGAAAGGACCTGCCGGTGGCGTTCGCCATGGGGCTGTGCCCCCCGATACTGCTCGCGGCGGCGATGTCGACCGACTACGCCACCGACGAGATGCACATCGCCTCCTCTCTGAAGCAGAGGACGCTGGGCTCCCCTCTCGACGTATACAAGCTGGACAGCGGGCTGGCGGTCCCGGCGCAGGCGGAGATCGTGTTCGAGGGACGCATCACCTCCAAGATGGTCGACGAGGGACCGTTCATGGACATAACCGGCACCTATGACTCGGTCCGTCCGGCCCCGTTGTTCGAGGTGGACCGCCTTTATATGCGCAAGGATCCGGTGTTCCATCTCCTTCTCCCGGGAGGGTACGAGCACTACATGATGATGGGCCTCCCCAGGGAGCCGATTATTTACCGCACAGTCAGCCAGGTCGTCCCCCGCGTGCACGCTGTACGCCTCACCGAGGGAGGGTGCTGCTGGCTCAACGGGGTGGTGTCGATCACCAAGAACAAGGAGGGCGACGGGATCAACGCGGCCATGGCCGCCTTCTCCGGGCATCCGTCGATGAAGAAGGTGACCATCGTGGACGAGGACATCGACATCTTTGACGACAGGGATGTGGAGTGGGCGGAGGCAACGCGCTTCCAGGCGTCCCGGTCCCTCATGGTGGTCAACAATGCGGCTGGCTCCTCGCTCGATCCAAGCTCCGAGGGCACCACGTCCAAGGTGGCCATCGATGCCACCAAGCCGTTCGGCTCCAAGGGCTTCGAGCGCGCCAGGCTGTGAGGCCGAAGAGGCCACCGCATGCGGTGACCCCCCTTCCTTTTATCCCTGGCACTATAATTATGCTAGAGATATTATTATCCATTGCAAAGTATTTTAACACATCCTCTCTCCATCTTGTTCCTATAAACTGGAATGGAGGGACTGAATGACGACCAACATAGCCATCAATGGAATGGGGCGCATCGGAAGGATCATCGCCCGACGCTACATGACCGACCCGCCGTCCGGCCTGAAGCTGGTGGCGGCGAACGACCTGGTCCCGTCCGAGGACATAGCGTACCTGATGCGCTACGATTCGGTGCACGGAAGGGCGCCGTTCGATGTGGGGAGCACCGATGGCTCCCTTCGCCTCGGCTCGCAGGAGATCGCAATGTATCACGAGAGCGACCCGGCGGACCTTCCGTGGAAGGAGCAGGGTGTGGACATCGTGCTGGAGTGCACGGGGCTGTTCCGCGATCGGGACAAAGCGGCCAGTCACATCGAGGCAGGGGCGTCGAAGGTCATAATCAGCTCCCCCTCGGACAGTGCCGATATCAGCATCGTGCTGGGGGTCAACGAGGACCTGTACGATCCAAAGGCCCACCACGTGATATCGAACACCTCGTGCACGACGAATTCCCTCGCGCCGGTGGCCAAGGTGCTCAACGATTCCTTCGGGGTCGAGCTCCTGATGGCCACGACAGTGCACGCCTACACCGCCAGCCAGAAGCTCGTGGACGGCCCCGCCCGCAAGCTCAGGAGGGGACGGGCCGCCGCGGTTTCCCTGGTGCCAACATCCACCGGAGCGGCCAACGCCACGGTCAGGACGATACCGGAGCTGAAGGGCAGGATGTTCGCCACCGCCATCAGGGCACCGATACCTGACGGAGCGCTCACCGATATCACTGCCATGCTGAGGGAGGAGGTCACCGAGGAAGCGGTCAACAGCGCGCTCAGGAGTGCGGCGAACGGCCCTATGAAGGACATCCTCGGGGTGTCCGAGGACGAGCTGGTGTCAGCGGACATCCTGACCGACCCGCGCTCCTCGGTCGTGGACGCGAAGTCCACCAAGGTCGTCGGGGGCCGCATGGTAAAGGTCCTGGCCTGGTACGACAACGAGTACGGCTTCTCGTGCCGGATGCTGGACCTCGCCTCGTACATGGCGCGCAAGGGAGGCATGACGAGGGAGCGGACGCTGGAGACGGTCCGGGCCTGATCATCTTCATCGGTCGCCACGAGGCAGGAGACGGCCACGCAGCGAGATGCCGGCGATCGCTGCCGGCCATTTCATCGGGGCTGCTCCTCCCTGGACCGGGTGCTCCACTTCACCACCCGGACCGTGGTCAGGGCCACCGCAAGGAACATACACCAGAAATCGATTGGGTAGGCGGTGCGGTTCGCCAACGCGGCCCATGCCGTGACGGTCGAGGACGCCAGCATCACTGGTGAGATGAGAACATACTGGGGTGACCTGAAGACATGAGCTATTTGGTCCTACTGAGGCACGGTCAGAGCGAGTGGAACAAGCTGGGAAAGTTCACTGGATGGGTCGACGTGGACCTCTCACCGGAGGGCTGTCTGGAGGCCCGGAGCGCCGGCGACCGTCTGCACGAGGAGGGGGGGATGACCTTCGACCTTGCGTACACCTCCGTGCTGAAGAGAGCGATAAGGACGACATGGTTGGCGCTGGAGGGCATGGACCTGATGTACCTCCCTATCTGCCATTCATGGAGGCTCAACGAGAGGCACTATGGCGCTCTCCAGGGGCTCAACAAGGAGGAGATGACCAAGGTCCACGGGAAGGAGGCGGTCCACGCCTGGAGACGCGGATACGACGTGCGCCCCCCGGCGCTGGCGCTCGACGACCCGATGCACCCGCGGTTCGATCCGAGGTACAGGGGCGTCGATCCCGCCATCCTGCCTTCCTGCGAGTCCCTGAAGGACACCCTGGACCGGGTGCTCCCCTACTGGAACCAGGAGATGCTGCCGCAGGTGATGGAAGGGAGAAACCTCCTCGTCGTCGCTCACGGCAACAGCCTCCGTGCGCTGGTCAAGCACCTGGACGGGATATCGGACGACGAGATCGCTGGGCTCAACATCCCTACCGGCATCCCCCTGGTCTACGAGATGGATGGAAGCAGGGTGCTGGGGCACCGCTACCTGGCATCGGATGAGGAGCTGGACAGGGCGACCGCTAAGGCCGCCGGGGTCCGTTAGATCGTCGGGACCGTCGTAGCCCTTCGCTCCCCCTCACCGCCGGGCTGCAGCGCCCTCACCGCCGGGAGCTCCCTTCCGCCCATAACCTCGAGGAACGCTCCTCCTCCCGTGGAGACGTACGAGTAGCTGTTCTGAAGGCCCAGCTGCTCCAGCGCCCTGCCGGTGTCCCCGCCTCCTACCAGCGAGAAGGCGGGGGTCTCGGCGATCACTGTCGCCACTGCCTTGGTGCCATGCTTGAAGGCATCCTCCTCGAACACCCCCATCGGTCCGTTCCAAACGATCGTATTGGCCGAGCGGAGGACCATGGAGAACTCCTCTATCGTTCTCGGCCCGATGTCCTTGACCTTCATCTGAGGTTTCACGTCCTCGGAGGCGAGGATCTTAAGCGGGTCGCTGCTTCCCTCCTCGACGGCCACGAGGTCGGAGGGCAGCACGAACTTCTCAGGCCCGCTCCGCTCCATGATGCGCTTGGCCCCTGCGATGAGGCTCTCGTCGAACTCGTGGCTCCCCGCGAACCTGCCCTGGGCCGTCAGGAACGGCAGGGCCATCATGCCTCCCAGGAGGATCTTGTCGGCCTTTCTGGAGAGGTTCTCGATGACCCCCATCTTGCCCTTCACCTTCGCGCCGCCGATGGCCACCACCAGCGGCCTCTGGGGAGCGTCCATCGCCTTCTCGAGGATGGTCATCTCCCTCCGCATGAGGAACCCTCCGCCGGACTCAGGGATGAAACCCGTCACGCCCACGTTGGAGGCGTGGCTGCGGTGGGCATCGGCGAAGGCATCGTCCACATAGATGTCGGCCAGGGACGCTAGGTCGCGCGAGAAGCCCTCGTCATTGCTCTCCTCTCCCGGATCGAACCGCACGTTCTCCAGCATGATCGCGGTTCCCGGGGCCATCTCCCTCACCGCCTCCTCGACGACCGGCCCCCTGACCTGGGGAACGAAGCGGACCGGGACCCTGATCAGCTCGGACAGCCTCTCGCACACCGGTGCCAGGCTGTAGCGGGGGTCCACCTTCCCGCCTGGCCTGTCCAGGTGCGAGATTATCACGACCTTGCTCCCATTGTCGAGAGCATAGTGTATGGTCGGCAGGATGGCGCGGATGCGGGAATCGTCCGCCACCCGGCCACCGGCCAACGGAACGTTAAGGTCCACTCTCAACAGAAGCCTCTTTCCGCTTATGTCCATGTTGTCAATGTACCGCATCGTTCTCGCCATTATATTGGGAGCAAGCGGGATAAATCTCTTGGGGGCCGCGGAGCCCCGAGAGCCGATGAACGAGGTCCCGGCTCACCTGGTCCCGATCATACGGTCCGCGAACTCCGACACCTTGCCCTGCCAGCCATCCTCCAGCGGCCCCTTCAGGTCCTTCACGTACACGATCATGTCCGCCACCTTGACGAGCCCCTTGGATGCCAGCAGCTCGTCGAGGATGGGCGTGGTGCGCTGCCATTTCGCCATCTCATCGGGGGTCGGCATCTTCCCGGTCTTCTTGTCCGGCCGGGGGGCCCCGTGGGTCGCGAATATCGCGTACCTGGTGCCGGCCGGGAGCTTGACCTTCTTCACGAAGCGGCGGGCACTTCCCAGCGGCTTCCCGATGCGGGTAGGCGAGCTGAACACGTAGAGGTCGGCGGGAGGCAGCTCGCGCGGCCTGACCTCATCGATGCGATGCACGTTCGCTTGCAACCCCCTGGCGGCCAGCACCCGCTGCAGATCCTTGGCCACCCGCTCTCCGTTCCCAAACTTCGACGCGTGGAATATTTCGATCCTCATCGCAAATCCCCCATTATATTCGGAGCGTCAGCTAATAAGCATATGTGGGGCGGAAAAGAGGAACGCCCGGCACCCTGTGGCCGGGCGTGAGGTCATCCTCGGTTTTTTCTGTATACCTACTCGGACCATTTCCTCTTGCGGAGGTCGATGGTCTCTTCCCTTCCCTTTCCGAAGGAGATGATGTCGATAGGCACGCCGGCGTTGGTGGTGATGAAGTCGAGGTACTTCCGCATGTTCTTGGGCAGAGCCGAGTAGCCCTTGCGGAGTATGTCATTGGACTTGCAGGCCGCGGCCGTCCAGCCCTCGAGCTCCTCGTAGATCGGCTTGGCCCGGGCCAGCATGGATATGCTGCCGGGGAAGTAATCGACGATCTGCCCGTCGATCTCGTAGGCCACGCAGACCTTCAGGGTCGGCAGGTCAGAGAGGACGTCGAGCTTGGTCATGGCTATCGAGGTCAGACCGTTCAGGCGGACCGCGTGGCGCACCACGACCATGTCCAGCCAGCCGCACCGGCGCGGACGGCCGGTGGTGGTCCCGAACTCGCCACCGACGTTCTGGAGATGCAGCCCGGTGGCATCATGGAGCTCGGTGACGAACGGCCCCGCGCCCACCCTGGTGGTGTAAGCCTTGGTCACTCCGATGACGTCCTGGATGGCGGAAGGAGGTACCCCCGCACCGGTGCATATCCCGGCCGCGGTGCAGTTGGAGGAGGTCACGTAGGGATAGGTGCCGTAATCGATGTCCAGCATCGTTCCCTGGGCGCCCTCGAACATGACCTTCTTGCCGTCGCGTATGGCATCGTTGATAAGCACCGAGGTGTCGGTGATGAATGGCCTGAACATGTTGCCATAGTCCAGGAGGGCCCTCAGCAGGGAGGCCTTCTCCTGCTCGAGCTTGATCCCCAGCGACTGGGTGAGCCTCTCCTTCAGCGGGTAGACGGTGTCTAGCCTCTCCCACAGGTAGACCTCGTCGAGCAGGTCGCCCATGCGGATGCCAGCCCTGGCCACCTTGTCGGAGTAGCAGGGGCCGATGCCTCTTCCCGTGGTCCCTACACCCTTCGCTCCCCGGGCGCGCTCCTCGGCCCCGTCGAGCATCCGGTGGTAGGGCAGAACGACGTTCGCCCGGTCCGAGATCCTCAACATCTCCCCGGTCCGGCCTGTTTTGCGTAACGCATCCAGCTCGGTCCGGAGCTCATCGCAGTCGACGACCACGCCGTTCCCGATGACGGAAAGCACACCCTCGCGGATGATGCCCGATGGAAGCAGGTGGAGAGCGAACACCTCGTTGCCCACCTTTATGGTGTGGCCCGCGTTCGCTCCGCCCTGATATCTCACTACGAGGTCCGCATCTTCGGCCAGGTAGTCGGTGATCTTTCCCTTACCCTCGTCGCCCCATTGCGAACCGATAACTGCTAAGGTAGGCATCGAAATACCATCTCCTTCATTATATTCCGTTATATGAAAGATTTTGTCAAAGCGTCATCGCTCTTTGACCGAAGCATATATGTCTAGGACGTCCCGGAGCGGCAGGTCGGTACGGATTCCGGTGGGCGAGAAGTGCGTCCTGGAGACCCGGCCGGAGGCGCCCAGCGCTTCCAGCACCGCATCCAGGCGCCGCGGTGAGGTTCTCACCAGCGAGGCAAGCTCGTCATTGTCGTAGAAGTACGGGACGTCCAGCTCCTGCCTCCAGGTCTCAAGGTACTTGGCGCACCTCTTCCTGGTCTTCAGGTTCTCTCCCGCCTCCATTCCACCCAGCAGCTCTGCGTCATGCAGGGGGCCGAGCCACAGCGGGCCCATGGACCTTCTGGAGGTCCGCTCCTCGGACACCGACCTCAGCCCGGTGGCCGGATCATAGTCGATGTAGCCGAGCCTCTCTATCGTCCGGTCGGCCTCCCCGCCCCCGTCGACCATGCGGACGTAGGTGCGCATGTAGTGATCAGCGTAGAAGGACAGCTGGCACTTCAGCCCCTTGTCCTCCTTGGCCGCCTCCCGGGCGATGTGCCCGATGAGTATCCTGACCCCGCTCTCGTGACCGAACGGGGAGCGCATGGAGACAGCCCCGTACCTCCGCAGGCATTTCCGGGGGTAGGTCCCTGCCAGCGGTGCGGTGTCGGTGGCGGTGATGCCGGCGACACCGTGCCTCCTCAGTCCCTGCATGACCGCGGGGACGAAAGGGACCGGGGTCCCGAAGGGATCGAGGTCGATGTAGTCGAAGACCCGGCGGGCCAGGAGGCACCTCAGGTCGTCGTTGGACATCTCCACGTTATCGCATCCAGTGAACTCCGCGTTGGCGGAGATGTAGCTGCATGCTTCCGAGTCGCGGTCGTTGGCCACGATCGCGAGGTCCGGCCGGGCCTCGCAGGCGACGCGGACCGCTCTCGCTCCAGTACTGGCCATGGCATCAAGGGCCGTCCTTGCCTGAGGATAGGCCTTCAGGAGCATGACCGTGACGTCGCGGTTGAACGCCATCTGGTCGTTGAAGAAGACCCTGCCGATGCGCTTTCCCGGCCCCTTCTCGGAGTGCACGGAGGGGACGTAGAACTCGGTCGTCCCCTCCTTGATGAGCACCGACCCGGGAGGCACGCTCACAGAAGCTCGCCCTTCATGAGCTTCATGATCTTGTACGGCAACAGGTTGCGGTTGATCGGGGTGACCTCGAGGATCCGCACGTCGTCACGCCGCCTTATGTCCTGAAGAAGAGGATTGCGGGATTTCTTGTGAAGTGTCAGAAGCAGGGGCTTTTCGATGTCCAGGGCGTATTTCACAGTGTCGATGAAGGTCTGGGACTCCACCTCCATGCGTCCCACCTCATCGATGACTATGACATCGGCGTCCTCGCACGCTTTCAACAGTGCCTTGACGCCTACCTCCTCCAGTATGTTGAGGTCCACTCCGAACTTGCCTACCATGAACTTGGACTGGATGTCCACGTGCGCGAACACACCCTTCTCCTTGCTGGCCCAGTCAACGATGGCGAAGCCGGTCCGCCTATTGTCCTCGATGATGGGCTCGGTCACCATGCCCCCGACCTTGATCCCTTCGGCCTCGAGCATCTCTATGACCTTGAGCAATGCATGGGTCTTGCCCGCACCAGGCAAACCTGTGATACCGATCTTGATAGTGGTGTTCATTTTGTCACCGAATGTATAAAGAGCAACGAACCTGACGCGTTGAAACGATGCCACCCCGTATGGGTGTCCTTTCTTAATATGGTTTTCGAACCGAAGCAGGTCCGGAGCTGATCCTTGGGGCAGCAGCGGAACCGGCTGCCGGTAGCGCCCGGGCTGCCGGACATCCTCACGTTCTAGCGGTCCAGCTCCTCTATCGAGCTCACGTACATGAGGGGGTACTTGATATCTTCGAGGTAGCGCATCTCCCCGACCGTACGTACGTTCCCGATGCGGATCTCGACCTTCATGTCCAGCATCTCTCCGGTCAGGCTCTGATAGTCATACTCGTTCCTCTTCATCCTCAGCTTGTCCCGGCGGATGCGGACCTCGACCGATTCCACGAACGGCTGTACCTTGACACCCTCTTCTATCGCCCGTTCCAGGCTCTCCGCGTTTAAGGTGCTGACCGGGGCACCGATGAACTGATGGTATACCGCCGCCAGCTTGATCCCCGCCTCGAAGGTCGCCCTCTCCCGGTCGGTGCAGCGGAAATAGCTTGCCGCTTGCTCCTCTCGTGACGCCCTCATGCTCTCTTTCTCCATGACGCGTCATGCCCTCGCCGGTAATAAATATGCTGAAAGCGCGGCCTCCCTCCCGCCTGGATGGGCCATGCGCGGGCCTCCCATGGAATCAAGTATTTATATCGACCCAAATATCACGAAGCTGATGCGGCCCCAGGACCGAATAATGGAACTGAAGAAGGAACGGAACGCCGTTATCCTCGCGCACAACTACCAGGTCCCTGACATCCAGGACATCGCCGATTTCGTGGGCGATTCCCTGGGCCTTGCCATGGCCGCGGCCAACACCACCGCCGACGTGATCGTCTTCTGCGGCGTTGATTTCATGGCCGAGAGCGCCAAAATACTCAATCCCTCGAAGATCGTTCTGCACCCCGAGCCCAAGGCGCGGTGCCCGATGGCCGCCATGTGCGATCCCAGGGGCGTGAGGATGCTGAAGAGGGACTTCCCGCGGGCAGAGGTCGTCGCCTACGTGAACACTTCGGCGGAGTGCAAGGCCGAGGCGGACGTCTGCTGCACCTCATCGAACGCGGTAAAGGTCGTGAACAGTCTGGACTCCGATCTTGTCATATTCATCCCCGACGAGAACCTGGCATCGTTCGTGCAGCGCTCGACCGAGAAGGACATCATACCCTGGCCAGGGTACTGCCCGACCCACGATTCGATCACCGCCGAGAAGCTCAAGAAGCTGAAGGAGGAGCACCCCGGCGCCGCGGTCGTCGTGCACCCCGAGTGCCGGCCCGAGGTCATCGATATGGCCGATGCGGTACGCTCCACCGAGGGGATGATGAAGTTCGTCAAGGAATCGGCGAAGACCGAGTTCATCATCGGTACCGAGCAGGACATGACCTACCGGCTTGGCAAGGAGAACCCAGGCAAGAGGTTCTACGCCGTCCCCGGCGCGGTCTGCCCGACCATGAAGCTCATCACCCTCGACAACGTGCTGGCGGCCCTCGAGGCGATGGCCCCGGAGATAACCATGGGTCCTGAGCTGATGGAGAAGGCAAGGAAGCCGCTGCAGCGGATGATGGATATCGGCCGGGGCGAGTAGGCCGGCCGTTATTCGTTGACGGCCGACGGTCCGTCTCTTCAGCATCGGTCATGCCCGGATGTGGGAGCCTCAACACCGCCTCGGGCGACCGCCCGCATCCCATTTCTCCGGACCGGGTCCGTTAAATAACATAGGGACGAATTTTTACAGGCATGACCATCCAAGTCTCCGTAAGCGCCGGGGCGATGGACCGGATCATTAAGGAGACCTACCGGTCAGATGTAATGCCTGGCGTGGATGGGCGCTTGGGGCGTTCTGATCTCATGCACGTCTGCTTTTCCGCCAGGCTGGTCTCCCCTCCAGGGGTCGAGGTCGTATCACCTGGAGCGCTTACAGTTCGGGTCCCGGTCGAGGGTCTGCTCTCCATCCCCTGGGGGATGGGCATTAAGTACCGCATGGAAGCGTCGACCGACGTGGCGCTCTCGGTGGAGGGCGGAAAGCTAAAGGCGGATGTCGGGAAGATCGCGTTCCAGGACCTCCGGCTGGGCAACGGCTGCTCCATGCCCAGGAAGGTCCTGGATCTCATAGGGCCGTTCGTCCACGGAGCGATCTTCAGGGGGCTGCTCGGGGAAGGGCTGTCGCCGATCGACCTACCTTCCATTCCAGTACCGCTGTCCGAGCTCGCTCCCGATGCCCCGCCTATGGAGATGATGATAATCTACCTCGGGATCGAGCCCCCAGGCATGATCGTCGGCATCGGGATGGATGGCGACGACACTCCTCCTGCTCCTCTCCCTCCACAAGATGACTGGGACATCGTTGGCTCCGTATCCGAGACCACCGCCGAGGCCATGGTGGGGAAGGCCATGGAGCAGTTGGGGGACATAAAAGGCAGCCTCTCGTTCCCCGTTCCGGACCCCCGGATGCTGGCCGATGTCCTCATGGCCTCGGCAGAGACGCTGACGACGTTCGGACGTTATGGGCTTGGGAGGAGAGGATTGAGGAACCCCACGTCGATCAGGGTGGAGTACTCCGCGCGTACCGGGCGGCCCAACCTCCGCTTCCACGGGGAGAATAAGATCGTGCTCAACAGCATACCGGCTCATATCAAAGCGACGGGGCATCTCGAAGTGGACCGCTTCAAGGGCGGGCTGATGGCCCGCCTGCGGTCGTTCTTCCGGCCGAACAAGGAAACGGACCCGCAACTGTACGAAAAGGTCACGATGGGCTCCTGGGACTTCGATGAGGACTTCGTCCTCAAGAGTGCCGAGGTGACCATAAAGCAGGAGGAGGGTTCGCTTCCCCGTATAAAGCTGACCTCCCTGGACCTGGAGCTCAAGCTTCCATGGCCGTTCCCCAACGAGATCCTGGAGAAACTCGCGGAGAGCCTGGGAAAGGACATCGTGGCCTGCCGCCTGCCGAGCAAGCTCCCACGAGAGATGCCGCTGCCCCCGGGAATCCCGTTCAAGCTGGACCTGGAAGGCCTCCGTTTCTCCACCACCGAGGGAACAATGGACGTGAGGGGCAGGATAGGCCTTGTGCAAGAGGGGAACCCCGAAAAGGCAAGGCGTGCGCTGGAAGAGAGGATGAGAGCCGTCGAACAGAAGCTCACAGGATGGTCTGACACGAGCTGACGATGAAGTAGAGGGCGAAAACGATGAGCATGGCCCCGCAGATCATGAAAAGGTAGCGGTACCTGCGGCCATCGATGAACTTGCGGGACCGGTTCGCCGAGAATGAAACGAACTCCAGCCAGCCCAGGTCGCAGGCGAGGTGGACCATGACGAACAGCGGGAGGATGATCAGCCCGTACCCGATAGCGGTCCCGATCAGCGACGCGCCCACGGTCGCCCACCACAGCAGGAAGTACGGGTTCACGGCGGTGAGGGCGATGCCGGCGGTGAAAGGCCTGAGCTTGGAGCCCTGCACCTCGCCGTCCTCGATCCTGGTGCGCATCATCGAAACGCCCATGTACAGGAGGAACGCCCCGCCCACCAGCCCTATGGCGGCGAAGACCGCATCGTCCTTGAGCACCGCCTCGAAGCCGAAGAAGATCGCGACCACGAGAGGTATCTCGATGACCGCGTGTCCAGCGGTGATCTTCGCCCCGGCGTGCCTGTCCTGGTAGCCCTTGGCGACGGCAGTGGCGAACACCGGCCCCGGCATCAGGGCGCCGGAAAGGGAGATGAACGCCACGAGGCCAAGGAAGATCAGGGGACCGCTCAGGCCGTCCATGCCACTTCGAAGCGAAGCGGTCTATTTAATCAGATTGGTCACTAGGTGAAAGGGCCCTTCCACCAGCCCCATCCATGATGTGTCTCTTCCGGCCTTCGCCCCTGTGACCCGATCGGGATGGTCTGAGATTCACGGCGGGCCTCCCTCCTCTTCGGGAGAAACGGGAGCAGGAGGACCACCGCGGAGAGGAGCCCGAGATAGAACCCTAACGCGATCGGTGTGGAAACGCTCCAGATCGTCGACACCGGCGGCAATGCCGCGGCCCTTTCTGCCAGCAGGCCCGGGATGGTGATGAACAGGACCGCCAATGCCACGATCTGACCGATCACCGCCCTCCCGTCGATCAGCACTAGGACCGTAGCCGCGATGAAGCTGATGGAGGCAACGGCGATCACGATGTGAGAGGAGGTGAGAAGGTCCGTCATCCCCACGCCGGTGAGGACACCGTCGCGAAGGCGTCGTCCCTGATCACGATGCTGCCCCACGGCAGGAGCAAGGACGCCAGGCCGATCAACGACCCCGCTAGCCTGACGCCGAGGGACACGGCGAGCACCGCCCTCCGGCGGGTATCACGAGCATCGTTCCCTGCATGCCATCTCTCCGAAGTGCGGTCGAGCATGTCCTACGGACATAGGTCTCGGACGCTAAATGCGCACTATGCCCGGTCTCTGACACAATCCCGGCTGACCATCAGGGTGACGGTGTTCCTGACCCCCGGCAGCGCTCTCACCTTGGTCATCAGGGCCGCCTCCAGGCCCTCCATCGTGGGGGAGTCGATGACCGCGACGACATCATACACGCCATAGACGATGTAGGACCTCTCGACACCCTCGACAGCGCACAGGCTCTGGGCGACCGACCTCTCCTTCCCGACATCACAATTGATGAGCACGACGGCGCTTGGCATCATGAATCGTTGGGTGCGGGGGGTAGTTCAACCTTCCCGTTAGCGAAATATAGGCACAGGTCGTACATGTTGACGGGAGGGGTCCGGGTGATGATAAGAGGGTCAGCAGATCCGCCCGGATATGATGAGACCTTCTAGGCTGATGCGGGCCCCTCTCGCGCTCCCCTGTCCAGGAAGCACTCTTTTCGCAGGCATAGCCGGGCTATGTCCAGCATTATGAGGGTCCCGGCGAGCACCAGGGCCACGCCGATGATCCAGGAGTAGCTCGGATCGATACCGAGACCGTCAGCCTCCAGGCCCTGTCCGAACAGGAGGGTGAGATACATGGGGATGAGGCGCAGCAATATCCCGCGGTCTTCGACCGCCCATACAGCGAAGAACGCGAAGGGGAAGATGTAGTAGCCCAGTCTTATCATGGGGTAGACGGAGAGGAACATCACGGTCGAGAGCATCGCCCCCCTCCAGATGTCCAGTCCCCATCGGTGGACGAGGTAGTAGGACAGGGCGAGAACGCCGATGGTGATGGCGGCGCCCACCGTCCCGGGAAGCTGGAATCCTCCCTGACCCACCAGGTTGATGATGGACATGCCCGCGCTTCCCTCCCCGCTCCTCCCCAGGAGGTAGTACGACGGGAAGCCAAGGAACTCTATGGGGCACAGCAGCAGGAACGGCAGGGCGATGAGGGCCGAGGTGAGCACGGCGACGCCGACGTTCCTCAGGACCTCCCGGCGGGTCCTCAGCTTGACCAGGGTGACAGGGTAGGGTATGATGGGCATGAACTTGACCCAGAACCCGAAGGCCGCCGTCACGGCTGACAGCCCCTTCCGTCCGCCCAGCATGATCAGTACGGGCAAGAGGTAGAAGAAGGCGACCATCGGCTCGTCCTGGATGCCCCAGGTGGCGTCCTCCAGGGCGAATGGGCAGAAGAGGAAGAGCAGGGCGGCGAGCAGCGCCAGGCGCTCGTCCCACCGGCGCATGATCATGTACATTGTTAGGGCGGTGAGGATGACGAAGAAGGAGAAGTAGGCCTCGTATGCCCACCAGTTCCCTCCGATCATCTGGGCGGGCACCAGCACGTAGTTGATCAAGGGCGGGGACTCGATGTCAAGGTCCCGGTAGATGATGCCGCCGTTGAGGATCAGGCTGGTCCTTTCCTGATATATGTGGAGATCGGGGGTGGGACCGAACGACGAGTTCAGCCACTGCCTCATCACAAGGCCGTCGGCGAGGATCATGCCACCATAGCACACCATACCAACGATGATGATGACCGCTATTTTCTGATGATGGCTCAGGGAGCGGAGACATGAACGGCGGTCACTCTTGGAAAATTCGCTCTCGGCCATCTCTATACCTCAATCACATGCCCGTGGTACTGCCGATAGCTCGGCATCGATATTTCACCTTTTTCGAACCAAGGCAGAACTATTATGCCCGGGAGATTATTCTCCTGCCAGGATGGGATGTACTTTCGGTCAGGTAGTGCATCAGATAATATACTACATCTGATTCGCATTATTGAAGGCGCATCTGCCCAGATCCGAGGATGATGATTTGGTAAGACCGTTCGAGAACCCGGTGGAGACGCTATCCTTCGCGGTCCTTGGGGAGCCGACCCCCGAAGGGAGCACAAGAGCATATTACATCAAGGCGCTGGACCGGACGGTGACGACCCACCAGAACAAGAAGGGCCTCGAGGCATGGCGCAACCGTGTGGCCACCGAGGCCCAGAGGGCGCTGGAGGGAAGGGATTGGAAGTGCGACCCCTCATCGGCATATTCGGTGTGCGTTGACTTCGTGCTGTCCCGCCCGGCATCGGTCCCCGAGCACCGCAGGATCCATCCGACCGTGAAGCCGGACATAGACAAGCTCGTCCGGGCCATCAACGATGCCCTGACCAGCATTCTGTTCAACGATGACTGCCAGGTCGTCTCCATGTCCATGACCAAGGACTACAGCGATGAGCGGAGGGCAGGCGCATACATCACGGTCTCCAGGTTCCCCAACCAGAAGGAGCGGCCGAAGAGGTCGCGAAAGAAGGCCGATGCCCCTGCTGAAGTGGTGGACGAGCTGCCCTGTGAAGATCCCCGCGACTGATCATATCCGCTTCGCTTTCCAGAGGCGGAGATAGGAACCGATGAGCAGCGATGTGGGATACATGATCTCCTCCTCCATCCCTGCATGGTGAAGCAGGTCTTTCGCGAAGGCGGAGTACTGCTTCTTCCCTGCCCTCTCCGCCTCCGCTGACAGCACCTCCAGCCTCTCGGCGATGACCTTGTGCTCCTCAAGCATTCCTGGCAGCTCCCTGCTTAGCCGCTCAGTGATCTCGATGATCCTGTCCACGTCGCCTGCCGGTACGTCCCCCGACAGCGACAGCATGCCCAGCTGTGGCAGCGCGAACTCCTCCTCCCTCTCGAAATGAGGGCCCAGGACCTCCGCGACCGACCGGGCGGCCTCGCCGAGCGCCCCCTCCTCTTCGGTCGCCCTCTCCAGCACCTCGTGCAGATGAGCGTGCTCCTCGTTCAACGACGCGGGAATGGCCATATCAGTGTTATCAGGAAGCCCGATGGTTAAGATACTGTTGTCGGTCGGCCCACCGGTCCGATCAAGAAAGAAGATGGTGGGAAGGCGTTTGGTGGTCGAAGCTCAGGGGACCAGCCGTATGCGGTCCCTGGGGAACAGGATGGTCTCCCTGATGTTGGGCAGGTCGAGCATCTTCTGCACCAGCCTCTCGACGCCGAGACCCCAGCCGCCGTGCGGGGGCATGCCGTACTTGAAAGCGTCCAGGTAGAACCCGAAGGCATCGGGGTCGAGCCCCTTCTTCTGCATCCTCGCCACCAGCCGATCGTAGCGGTGCTCCCTCTGGCCGCCGGAAGAGATCTCCTGGCCCTTGTAGTCCAGGTCGAAGGAGTACGAGTATGGGGTCCCGTCCTTCTCCATGATGTAGAACGGCTTCGCCTCCTCCGGGTACTCCACGATCCAGTACATCTCGTAGCCCTTCTCCTTCATGACCTCGCCGAGCGCCTTCTCGCCCTCCGTTCCCAGGTCGTCGCCTATATCGATCCTCATGCCGGTCCCCTGCACGATCTCCACCGCGTCCTTGTACTCGATGACCGGGTAGGGGGTCTTGGGCACGGATACCGTGGCGTTCAGCACCTCGAGCTGCCGGCCGGCCTTGGCGGCGATGCCCTCTATGACAGACTGGGTGCATCGCTCGACCACGTCCAGCACATCGGCCATGGACTCGATGAACGCCAGCTCGCCATCGAAGGACACGAACTCCGAGACGTGCCTGACGGTGTCGGACGGCTCGGCTCGGAACGCCGGTCCGACCTCGAACACGCGGTCCAGCCCAGTGGACATCAGCATCTGCTTGTACAGCTGGGGTGATTGCGCCAGGTAGGCCATCTGCTCGAAGTACTTGAGCTGGAACAGGGTCGCTCCGCCCTCGGCGCCGGAGGCCACTATCTTGGGGGTGAACACCTCCACGAACCCCTCTTCCACGAGGAACCGATCGATGAGGCCGAGGGCCATCGACTTGATCTCGAAGACGGCGCGGGCCTCCGGTCGGCGCAGGTCCATGAACCGGTGGTCGAACCGGGTGTCCGCTTCCACGTTGACCTTGTCCACCACACCCATGGGCAGGGGGGACGCCGCTGCGCTGAGGACCTCGATCTTGGAGGGGAGGATCTCGACCCCGCCCTTGGCCTGCTCGGCCACCTTGGCAGTGCCGGTGACCTTCACCACCGACTCGCGGGAAAGGGAGGTCAGGATGCCCATGACCTCGGGGGCGATCTTCTTCTTCGGAGCGGTGATCTGGACGACCCCGTGCCGGTCCCTTATGATCAAGAATGATATGCCGCCCAGGTTCCTGATCTCCTGGGCCCAGCCCTTGACCACGACCTCGTTCCCAGAATCGGCGGGGGAGAGGGTCATGGAGTTTCGCAGCGACATCTCGCTCATTGGAATACCGGGCCGTGGATGCTCCGGCGCGGTATAAATGTGATGTCCGGGCACGCAGGCCTGAAAAAAACCGGATTGCAAAGATTAATATGAGTAATGATAGAAATAGGTAGAACCATGACCGTTGTAATCGAGATCGATCAAGAGGGCTGCATCCAGTGTGGCCGTTGTTACAATGATGAGTGCCCTGAGATCTTCAAGGAAGGAGATGACGGTACCGCCGAGATCGCGGAGAAGTACAGGGACGGTAGCTCCGGCAAGGGAAAGGTCCCTGACGACAAGATGGATTGCGCCAACCAGGCAGCGGATGCCTGTCCGGAAACGGTCATAACGGTCAAGCAGTGCTAGGGACTTAAAAAAGGGCCCTTTCCTGAGGGCCATTCAACTTTCTACAGCTCGGAACAACCCTACTATCTATTTATACGGAGAGCATTATTTCCAGGAATACTAAGGGGAAAGTAAATGTCAGACAGGGTTACTGTTTCAGTCATAAAGGCCGATGTAGGATCCGTAGGCGGTCACGCAAGGCCACACCCGTTGATGATGAAGAAGGCGGCCGAGCGTCTCGCTGATGGGCTCAAGGCCGGAACGATCGATGATTTCTATGTTACCAGGGTAGGAGACGACATCAACCTCTTCCTCACGCACACCCGCGGTGAGAACAACAGGGACGTTCACGGCCTGTGCTGGGAAGCGTTCATGGATGCCACCAAGGAAGCGAAGAGGATGAAGCTATATGCAGCCGGCCAGGACCTCCTGACCGATGCCTTCTCCGGCAACGTGAGGGGCGCAGGCCCGGGAGCGGCGGAGATGGAGTTCAAGGAGCGGGGGGCCGAGCCCATCGTCTTCTTCATGGCCGACAAGACCGAGCCTTCTGCGTACTCCCTGCCGCTGTGCAGGACATTCATGGACCCCTTCACCACCACTGGGCTGGTGATCGATCCGCGCGCTCACGAGGGCTTCAAGTTCGAGATCGTGGACGTCTGTGACTCCAAGAAGGTGGTCATGTCCACCCCCGACGAGACCTATGACATCCTCACCCTGCTGGGAGACACCACCAGGTACGCCATCAAGAAGATATGGTCCAAGAGCCAGGACATCGGCATCGGTGCCGTCGTGTCCACCGAGAAGCTCAACATCTCCGCAGGCAAGTACGTCGGCAAGGACGACCCGGTTTGTATCTGCAGGGCCCAGAGCGGCCTTCCCGCGGTCGGGGAGATCCTCCAGCCCTACATGTTCCCCATGCTGGTCTCCGGCTGGATGAGGGGCTCGCACTACGGCGGATGGTATCCCTGCGCGGTCGCCGACTCCGACCCCGTGTTCTTCGACGGCCCGCCACGCATCTGCGCGGTCGGCATGCACGTCAGCAACGGCAAGTTCCAGGGCCTGGAGGACCCCGGCTCCGCACCCGGCCATCATGAGCCTCTGGACTACTTCGCCGGCAGCTGCTGGGACGAGGCCAGGAAGGGGGCGGTCAAGGCGTCCATATACATGCGCCGCCACGGGCCGTTCATGCCTGCGGTGCTGGGACCGGAGGAGATGGAGTACACCACCCGCCCGGCGGTCCTCGGCAAGCTGAAGGAACGCATGCAGAAGCTCGACTGAGATGAAAGCGCCTGTGGTCATCATCAACTTCAAGGCCTACGCCGAGGTGCAGGGTGACCGAGCGGTCGCTCTGGCCGACGCATGCCAGGAGGTGTTCGATGACACGGGCGTGACCATCGCGGTGTGCCCTCCGATCACCGAGCTCTCCTCGGTGGCCAGGGCGGTCACCGTACCGGTTCTCGCACAGCACGTGGACGCCAAGCGGCCCGGGGCCGCAACGGGGTACATCACCCCTGAGCTGGCCAAGGCCGCCGGGGCGGCAGGAACGCTGCTCAACCACTCCGAGAGGCGCATGGTCCTGGCCGATCTGGCGCTCGCGGTCCAGCTATGCAAGGACGCTGGCCTGACCACCTGCGTGTGCACGGATACCACGACGACGTCCGCGGCAGCGGCCGCCCTCGATCCGGACATCATCGCCGTCGAGCCGCCCGAGCTGATCGGCGGCGACATCTCGGTGACCGATGCCAGGCCGGAGGTGGTCAGTGATGCGGTCAGGGCCGTGCACAGGATCGACGAGGGCATCCAGGTGCTCTGTGGGGCTGGTGTCAAGAACGGCAGGGACGTGAAGAAGGCCATCGAGCTGGGTGCGTCCGGCGTGCTCCTGGCATCGGGCGTCGTCAAGGCCAAGGAGCCCCGAAAGGTACTGCAGGACCTGGTCCAGTTCCTCTGATCCCTTTGTCTACGTGTAGAGGTCAGTAATATCCTGCCCGCAGGCTGTGTGGGACCCGATGAGGGGCCTGCATATCTTGGTCCTGCTGGTGCTAGTTCTCCCCAACGCCCAGCCCGGCCCCTCATCTTCAGTAGAGATGGGAGAGGAGGTGGGCATCGGTGCGTTCTCGGCTCAGCGGAGCGTGCTCCTTACCGAGGTCTGTCCGGGGCGGCCGGTCGAGTACGTAGTTCTCACGAGCATCGCGGGCCAGGTCCCTCTCGGCGGCATGGTGATCGACGACGGCGAGGGTACCATCACCATCCTGTCCAACATAACGCTGCAGGAAGGCGATTCCCTGGCCCTGACGACCGTCGAGGACATGTTCTCCAGCCTCCATCCCTGCATGCCCTTCCTGGCGAAGGGGAGCGAATCCCTGAGGTGGGGCGGCAAGTTCGCCTTGGCCGACGGCGGGGACGAGGTCATCCTGCGATGGTCGGACGGCACGGTCGCTGACGTGGTCGCCTACGGCACATCGATGTACAGCGGCACAGGGTGGGACGGACCGCCGGTAAGAAGCGTACCGAAGGGCGACGCGATGCTAAGGGGCGGCGGGGACACCAATACCTCGGTCGACTGGTTCGTCGGTCCTCCGGGGCGCTCGGAGCTCGAGGAGATGACGTTCGAGGCGGTGGCGGAGCCGTTCTCGGTCCCGGAGACCGCCGCCGGGCGGCTCGTCAGGGAGCTCTCGATGGCCTCCCGTACGGTGAACTGCTCGGTGTACGAGATATCGGACCCCTATATCGTCCAGCAACTGATATGGTGCGCCTCCAGGGGTCTGGACGTGAACGTGCTCATCGAGGGACAGCCGGTCGGTGGCCTCTCCGGCCGCTCGCTCGATGCCATAGCCACCCTCGCCACTGCAGGGGTGGACGTCCGGGAGATGCGCTCGGTCGACTCGTACAAGCGGTACGACTACCTGCACGCGAAGTACATGGTGATTGATCACCGCCGGGTCACGGTGATGTCGGAGAACTGGGGTGCCGGCCTGTATGCCAACAGGGGTTGGGGCGTGACCATGGACGGCGTGGACGTGGGCGCGTACTACGAGCGGGTGTTCGCGGCGGACTTTGATGGCAGGATCGACGTCTCGAGTCCGAAGAAAATGGGCGAGCCGATGGACCCGGCCAGCGATCCAGAGCTCGTGGATGAGATGGTGCGCTACCGATGCGAGGTGACCCCCCTGATATCGCCGGACCATTCCGCGAGCTCCCTGCGATCGCTCATCGATGGCGCCCATAACGTCATCCTGGTCGAACAGATGTATGTGGAACCGGGCTGGCTGGATGGGCCGAGCCTCCTGACGTCCCTTATCGGAGCGGCGGAGAGAGGGGTCACCGTGCGGCTCCTCATGGACTCCTCCTGGGACCGCGACAAGAACAGGGCGGTGGCCGACAGGCTGAACGATATTGCCGGCCGAGAGGGTTACGATCTCGAGGCCAGGGTGATATCCTCCCATCACGACCTGTCGGTCATGCACAACAAGGGAATGATCGTCGATGATCTGGTGATCGTCTCATCGATCAACTGGGGGAACAACGCGCTGTACGAGAACCGGGAGGCCGGAGTGGCCGTGCGCTCCGAGCGCATCGCCTCGTACTTCTCAGCGCTCTTCTACAAGGACTGGGCCGTCGATCCGATCCCGCCGGTGGTCGTGCTGCCGTGGACGTACATGGAGATCCCGGAGGGCCAGCCAGTGCTGCTGGACGCGGGCGGTTCTTCGGACAACGCATCGCCTATCACGTTCGAGTGGGACGTCGACGGTGATGGGTCGGTGGACAGCAACGCCACCTCCTGGGCGGTCAAGCTGCCCCCGGGGAATCACACCATCGTGCTGACCGTCCGGGACCTGGGCAACAACACGGTCACCGCAATATGCTGGGTGATCGTGCTGCCGGCCGAGAGCAAGCCTTCGTCGACGACCTCCGCCGCCCTTCTGGTGATCCCCGTGGTATTTGTGGGCGTGGTAATGGCTTGGAAAAGGATTAATGGAATGAAGAAACATTGATGACACGTTGCACCTACGTGGATTCTCGGTCAGCGATCTGCCTGCGGTATACAATCTGGCGTGCTCCACCCTCAGCGAGCGGTACGATCCCAACCTGTTCACGACAATCTCCAGCTCGTGGCCAGAGGGCTTCATTGTCGTTGAGAGCCCATGGGGCATCAAGGCCTTCCTGCTCGGTGTCATGACCTCGCCCATACACTCCCGCATTCTGATGCTCGCCGTGGCCCCGGACATGCGCCGTAGAGGTATCGGCACGATGCTCATGGAGAGGTACCTGGAGGAGAGCCGCAGGAAGGGCGCCAGGGTATTGACGCTCGAGGTCAGGAAGGGCAACCACGCGGCCATGGAGTTCTACAAGAGGTTCAACTTCGAGCCGGTGGACGTCATCGAGAGCTACTACAACGATGGCGAGGATGCCTACCAGATGCAGCTTTTCATCTGAACTACTGGTAGGCCTGGTCGTCGCGCATGTGCTCGTTCCAGAAGTAGTATGGCGACTTCTCCTTCTGCGCCGAGGATATGTCAGTGCCCAGGCCCTTCATGTAGGTCCCGTAGCGCTCCTTGATCTGCTCCTCGGCGGTGCGGCTCCTCTTCAGGGCGGCAGTGACGTGCCTCGCCTCTATCAAGGGGTCCCCGTTGGCAACGGCCAGGTCCCCGGACGAGCGGATAAGGCCGCCCAGCTCCCTGAGCCTGAGGGTCAGCGCGTTCTCCTTCCCGTCCATTGTCCTTGCCCGGGCCCTCGCCTCCCTGATGATGCCCTCGATGGCCGACCTGGAGGCCGGCGGGATGCGGGCATCGGCCGCGATCTCCTGGGCCACGAACTGGGCGATGCTGGCGCGGTTGAGGTCGTTGTCGGGCATGAAGGTCTCGACCAGCACCTCGTAGCCGTCGCCGTTGATCCTCGACCTGAGCGGGGAAAGGACCTGCTCCAGGTCCTGGATGTTGCACGCCGCCACCAGGATGAAGTTGGCCGGGACCGCGTCAACGCGGACGGACGCTCCCGATGACTGGGGGTTGCGGCCGGTGATCGGCGCGCGCTTCTCCTGCATCGCGGTGAGGATGAACCTCTGCAGCTGGCCGAGATGGGATATCTCATCCAGGAAGAGGACGCCCTCGTGCGCCTCGTGTATCGCTCCAGGTATCACCCGCTCGTACGGCTGGGTACCGAGCTGGGAGTGGCCGCCGAAGGGATCGTGGCGGACGTCACCGAGGAGCTCCGTCTCCGAGGCCCCAGTGGCGAGGACGAACGGATTGCGCTCCAGCGGAACAATGACCTTGTGCGGGCGCTGGCGTTCCAGGGCGCGCCTCTTCTCCAGCGATCCCTCGTCCAGGACCCTTATCTTCTCCCCTGCGCGCTCGAAGACCACGACCTCTTCCTTGTCCCCGTGCTTACGGGTGGTGGTGACCTTCTCCTTCCCTGTGGAGGCAAGGCCTGGAGCGGCGCTTGCCATCGATTCCATGAGATTGCCCAGAAGATCCCCGAAGGGGTTGTTCGCCTGCATCCCGGTGTCGAGCTTTGGCTTCTCGCAGCGGGGGCAGGTGCGCTCCGTAGCGCTGGAATATGACCCGCAGGACCTGCAGCGGTAGCCAAGCCGCTCGGCGACGCTGGCCGGTGCCTTATCGGGATCGATGAGCTCGCCGACCGCCGACCCCCTGGTCTCGCGCTCCCTGAGGACCTCGTCCTCCCTCTTGACCTCGATCATCGGACGCTCGGGGTTCTCGGGGTTGTGGACGACCCTGATCTCCTCGCGTGGCTTTGGAAGATGGAGGGCGAGGGCCTGTGCTATCATGGACTTGCCGGTGCCGGGCGGGCCGACCAGCAGGAGGTTCCTCCTCTGCCGTGCGGCTATCCGCGCCAGCTCCACGGCCTCCTCCTGCCCGATGACCCTGGCGAGGGGGTCCTTCGGTATCAGGATGTCAGCGGTGGTGGATATGGACCCGAGGTCCATCTCCTTCCGGATGTCCACCTTCTCGTTCATTCGTTCAGGTCTTCCCTGGTCCAGACCTCCACCGACGCGGGCTGCTTGGTGATGTTGCCCATCTTGGTGCCCACGATGGTGATGATCTTGTTGTCAGCTGCGATGTCCAGTATCCTCTGGGTAATGATGCCGTCGAACACCACGGCGTTCACTCCCTTGACGTTGGTCTTCAGGGTGTTCACCAGGTCCCTGACCGGGACCTCCTTGATGATGCCGCCGGACGCGTCCAGGATCTTGGCCTTGGAGGTGGTGGACAGCTCGTTGATGATGGTCTTGTAGAGCGTCTGGGCCTCGGACAGCTTCTTGGTCGGTTCAGCCTCAACGACCATCGGTTCCTCGGCGGGGGCGGCGGTCTTCTCCGGAAGCTCGGTCATGGGCTCGACGACCGGCAGCTCCTTGACCGGCTCGCGGGGCTCACGCGGCTCGCGCTGCTCCCTGGGCCTGCGGTCGCGGGGCTCGCGGTGGGGGCGCTCCGATCTCTCCTGCGGGCGCTCCATCACCTTCTCCGCAGCAGGCTCCTCGCGGGGCTCCCGGGTCTCGCGGAACTCCCGCTCCCTCGGCTGCTCCCTGGGCGCGCGCTCCTCGCGGGGCTCGGCCGCCGGGGTCTTGCCGTTCTCGACGGCCATGCCGTACATCTCCATGAACTGCTCGCCAGGGATCTTGTTCCGGAGGCACTTCATGATCTGCTTCTGGGTCAGCTCCTCGACCTCCATCCCGCGGGGCGCCCGGGCCACGAAGTCGACCTCGGCGACCTGGAACAGCTCGCGGAGGATGAGCTCGCCGCCGCGGTCGCCGTCCACGAACGCGGTGATGACCCTCTCCTTGGAGAGGTCCATGACGGTCTTGGGGACGTTGGTGCCCTCCACGGCGATGGCGTTCTTTATGCCAGACTTGAGCAGGTTAAGGACATCGGAGCGGCCCTCCACCACGATGATGGCGTCACTGTCCTGGACGTTCGGACCGGCGGGCAGGTGATCCTTGCCGTAGGTGATGATCTCCTCGGTCTGGACGCTTTGGCGGACGCTCTCGGTGAGGTCGATCCCGGAGGTCTTGGACTGCTTGATCAGCTCGGTCAGCAGCTCCCTTGCCCTCTCGATGATCTTGGACCGCTTGGTGATCCTGACGTCCTCGATGCTAAGAACTGAGATCTTGGCCTTGCACGGCCCGACCCTGTCGATGGTCTCCAGAGCAGAGGCCAGGATGACCGTCTCGACCTGATCCAGGCTTGATGGGATGAGCACCTCGCCGTCGGACTTGCCCTGCTTCGAGCTGACCTCGACCTCTATCCGGCCGATGCGGCCGCTCTTCTGGAGGTCCCTAAGGTCCAGCTCGTCGCCCAGCAGTCCTTCGGTCTGGCCGAAGATCGCACCTACCACATCTGGCTTCTCCACGATTCCATCGGCCTGAAGCCTGGCCCTTATCATGTACTTGGTAGTGCTGGGATCAATGTTCATTATGGTTACACCTCGTATCTCTCGAAAACGACTGTCCAGACGACTCGAACGCACGCTGTTCTATCCGCTACTTTTGCCCCGTCGATCGCCCGATTGAATCCTCGGCGGGACTGGGGGTTGGACTATGCTGCTCGCTTTAGGGCGAGCTGTGATGATGATAGTGAGCATGAAATCAGTCATGTAAGGAAGTCGTTTCGTCCCCGATAGTGGCTAATGTTGATTATAAATCTTTCTGGTGCGATATGGACCTTCAGACAGGATGTGGCCATCGAAAATTCTCGGAACGGATAGTTCATCCGCCCGACGCGACCTTCACTATCCTCAGGGCGTCCCCGTGCGCCAGTCTTTCGTCGACAGGGATCGGCACGCCATCCCGCAGGACGATGTGGGCGTCCGGCAGGAGCGATAACTTGGCTAGGACATCCAACGGGGAGGCGTTCTCGGGCACGTCAACCTCCTCCCTGTCACCGCCCCTAGCTACAACGATCTTCATAGGACCTCGGAGGACGCACGGGGATTTCATCATTTGCCCGATGACCCGTTCATCGGCACCCTTCACTGCGGTCCGACGATTCCGAGGACGCCATTTTCCTAGGAAATGACTTATATGTGTTCACGATTGTGCCATATTCAAGCCGAGGTAGTCTAGTCCGGTAAGGCGGTGGTCTCGAAAGAAAAGAGATCTCCGAGCGAACCACTGGCGGTCCCCGCCACGGGAGTTCAAATCTCTCCCTCGGCGCCACATATTCTATCCAGCTTGAGAGCACCGCGGGCGGAGCGCATCGTGTGCCCGTATGGTTTAGGCACGACCTTTATCATTTCCAGCCGTCCTTCACGCATCATGAGCAGTTGCCGGTGCACCGCCATCAAGCACGCCACCGCCGGTCTCGGATCGCTGGGCCGGGAGGACCTGGAGGAGATCGGGCTGGGCGAGAAGGAGGACATCGATGTCTTCAACCGCTACATCGACAGCTACCGCACGCTGTTCTACCTGCGCCGAGGTCTTCCGGTATCCGGCTTCGCCGACCAGCAGGAGGTCTACCGCCGCCATATGCTGAGCGCTACTAGCTACGAGGACTTCTTGGCATTGAGCACCGTAGAGGCGGCCTTGCTGTTGTTCAGGGCCCGCCGGTCCTGAGGACGGTCCCTCACCGGGCCGTTCGACCGCCCTTTATGGACTCGTACTTGATCACGCCCTCGCCCCAGACCCTGTCCTGCAGCCGGTTGGCGAAGTCCTCTGCCTTTTTGGGAAAATCCTCTCCGAACTGCTCCCTCACGAACGCCTGGGATCGCTCGAAGATGTCCAGGTCCCTGCCGCCGTTCAGGGCGCCCTCCAGGCCGGGGAACACGAAGTCCTCCTCCTCGCTGATGTGCTTCACCATATGGGCCGCGAGGGCGCTCACGTTCTTGGCCAGAGGCTCGGTGTCCCACGCAGCAACGTTGTCCGCGATAGCCTCGGCGAACGCTCTCGCCCTCACATGATCTTTGATCAGCCCTGGCATCATCGCCCTGATGCGCTCCGGAGAATCGGCGGCGACCGGGAATACGAACTTCTCCTCCCGCCCGTGGTGATACCTGTCCATGAACTCCAGGAGGAA
Organism: uncultured Methanomassiliicoccus sp.; assembly: GCA_964426205.1. Classification (GTDB taxonomy): domain Archaea; phylum Thermoplasmatota; class Thermoplasmata; order Methanomassiliicoccales; family Methanomassiliicoccaceae; genus UBA6. The sequence goes on from CAYRPG010000023.1 coordinate 27,606, forward strand.
CTGCGACACCTCGGGCATGATGTCACGGTAGCGGTCGAAGCTCCCCTCCGTGGCCATGTCCGAGATCACGTCCAGCACCTGACGGAGGATACCATGGTCATAGGACAGCAGGGTGATCATGATGCGCATGATTCACGATTCTAACGAAAGGTATTTCCAAATTTCCTCGAACAGCGGCCCTGTCGCCAGCGGGTTGTTCAATTCTTCACGGTGGTCCTGAGCCTCACCGGGCACAAGACGCGCTAACGGTCCCTGAGCACCTCGGACATGCTTCCCGACCGGAATCCGTTCAGGTCCAGGGTCACGTAGGTGAAGCCTACCGACCTCAAGCCCTCGATGATTATCTCCCGATCGTCCACCGCCCTGGCGAGGTGCCTCTGCTCCACCTCCACCCGCGCTATGGGGCCGTGATGTCTCACCCGCACCTGCCCATAGCCAAGGTCCCGGAGGAGGCGCTCGGCCTCGTCCACCTGTCGCAGCTTTTCCAGCGTGATGGCCTCGTTGAACGGGATCCTTGTCGCCAGGCAGGGTGACGGCGGCCTTGACGCGGTCGGCAGGCCCAGCGCCCTGGAGATCTCGTATATATCGTCCTTGTCCATCCCTGCCTCGGCCAGGGGGGATCGGATACCCATTTCGCGTAGCGCCCTCATCCCCGGACGGTCGCCGTCCCTGTCTCCGGAGTGCGTGCCGTCGGCCACGGCCCCGATCCCCATGGACGATGCGGTCCTGGCGATCTCCTGGAATATGGCCTTCTTGCAGTGATAGCACCTGTCCGGGGCGTTCCCGGCTATCTCCGGCCGCGATAGAATGTCCACCTTGACGACCATGGCCTCCACCCCAAGGTCGCGAGCGGTCTTCACCGCTTCCATGGCCTCCCCCGAGGGCATGAGCTCGCTTGAGCACACGATCGCCGACGCGCCGTCTCCCAGCTCCTCCCTGGCGATCCTCAGGAGGAGCGTGCTGTCCACCCCCCCGGAGTAAGCTATGGCCACCTGTCCCATGTCCCTCAAGATGTGGCGGAGCCTTAGGAGCCGTTCCAGCGCCTGCATGCGCGGTCATCGCCGCTGCTCCCTAATAACTATTGGCCGGCGACATCGGACCATCCTCCGATGCGATCGGACCTCCCGACCTGGCAGCTGATCGTCCTTGGCTTGGGTCGGAGCATCAAGGCGGCGAGCGGTCATGGCCTCTGTGCTACCGCGATCGTGTATGTGATAACAGCCACAAGCTATAGGCTGTTCCTAGGGCATATGCCGTGTGGTGGAGGAGTTGAGGAAGAGAAGCCTAACATTGGTGATGATCGCCGGATTGATCGCGACCACTTTCGTCGCTTCACCGGTCACCGCGATGGGGGACACGGGGCAGAACGAGATCAGGGTCACGATCTACAGCTGGTGGTTCTGGGGTGAGACGCCGACCGACACAATGGACGTCAGCTTTACGATCGCCTTCGACATGGACAACGATGGGGCCTATGAGCAGGTCAACGAGTCAGTGATCAACAGGGGAGCGAACGGCCTGTGGGCCCCCTTCCATGCCAGCTGCTATGTCGATCGTTCGGTGCAAAACGTTGGCTTCCAGGTTTTAGCGATAAAGCACAACGGCACCGTGACAACGGTCCTTGATTACGGCTATCCGACCGCCCATACTGCCAGCAACGTCGACGGCAACAACGACTCCTGGCAGTACGCCGGTCACAACAACGAGCAGGCAAGGCCAGACACCTGTGTGATATCATATGGATATTATGTGCTCCCTGTTTACGACCTCGGTCCCGGCACCGAGACATCGACTGCGGCGTCGGGCGGGGGCCTCTCCTTCGATCTCAACGAGCAGGCCTGGGTGCTCATCTTCGCTATGGTGGCGGTAGCCTGCCTGTTAACGGTAGCGGGGTTGTACGCCTACGTCTCTCGGTCCAGGTCAAAGCTGTTCTCACCGATGCCTAGATGGGAGACCAGGGTCCCCAGGGAAGGCCCGGACTTCTGCCATCACTGCGGCAAGCTGTTCCCCGGAGATGTCGAATATTGCCCATACTGCGGGGTCAAGAAGATGGGGTAGTTGGGCGCTTCCTTCCCTCTCCTGATAGTTGCATCAACGCGTGCCCCTCATCAGGGGCTTGAAGAACAAGTAGCTGATGCCGTCAGGAAAAGCAGTTGCCCGGCCTGCACCCTGGACAAGGTCCGCTACCACGACGAGATGAAGACCGGGGCCCGCTCGGACCGCGGAGCGCAATTGCCGAGGATGGGCGCCATATGCGATCTCATTCTTTTACCGCCATTAATGGATCTATATCGACAAATGATGGTACTGGCTACATCAACTGTTTTTCACCAATTTTTTAGTAGAACGAACGGATTCCGGCCGGAAAGGAGAGTTGCCAGCAGTGCTGACATCGATGCGTTTTGAACAGGAAGAAGGAAAAGAGTGCGGAAATCTTGCGATCTACCTTCGCAGGTCGTTCACCTGCCGTGAACCCTTGGCCATATCGAGTACAAGAACGCCGAGGAAAAAGAAGCTCCCCATAGGATCATGATCATAGGACAATCTGATGTCGAGATCATCGGTCCAGGTGGAGATCGGCAATTTCGTTGACCTGTACTTCACGCCTTGAGGCGAGAACATGGAATAAAAGTTGAAGACCGTTCATGACGAAGGCAAGGAGAGCGGCGTGGTGCTCGTGCACAAGGTCGCCGACAGCGAGCTGAAGAGGATAGGGGAGATAAAGTTCAGCGATGCCAGCGACAAGAAGTGGACCCTGATGGTCATGACCGAGGACCACCCGAACGTTTCCGCCATCGGCTGACCTTTTTCTTACATTGACCTAGGCCGCTAGGGAGTCGATACGGTCAAGGTCTCAGGTCAGCGACCTTGGCGGTCAAGGTAAACCTGCCGTCCAGAATCCTGGCCTTCAGGTCATCCATCGTGCGGACGGCTCCTTGCCGGTTGGAGCTCCGGCACACGATGGGCATCGTTCTCTCAACACCGTTCACCATCGCGATCACATCGCCTAGCGAGCCTTGGAAACGTCCATTGGGGCAGGCGGCCACGCACGCTCCGCAGTTCACGCACCTGGAGCGGTCGATCGTCGCTTCCCCCTCTCCGCGCACGATCGCCGAGGTCGGGCAGATCCTTTCCGGCGGGCAATCATCGCACCGCATGCAGCTCTTGTCGCTCTCCCCTATGACCTCATCGCCTGACCATGCCTGGCCATAGTCCGTCTGCCCGATCTTGTGGCGGTCCCTGATGTCCCCGATCGATAACGGGACCTCCTTGTCCATGGTCATGACCGACCCGAGCACCTGGTCGTCCAGTATGGGGATCGCCATCGCGTAGGAGGAAAGACATTCCGGCCCGTTCGCGGTAAGGAAGCCTCCCATGAGCGTGGGGTCCATGCCCCTCATGTCCGCGATGGTCATCAGGTTCGGGTACTTCACCGAGCTTCGGGTCCCGTTGCTTATCACAAAGCCCTCGGTCCCATTGAACAGCACCTTGGTCCCGACGCCTATCGTCCTCAGTCCGGGATCGTTCTGTAACGGGTTCAGATGCCCGCAGCCCGAGAACGCCAGGCCGCCGTAGTTAGGGGGAAACGGTCGGCAGGAAAATATCGAACAGAACTCCGAATCGGAAGGATTCACGAAGCCGCGGTAGTTGCGGAAACAGTTGCGGGAGCTCAGCAGCTTGGCAGTGAGCATTTCGCTCATGCGCACTCTCCTTTCGACCGTGGCGCCATCGTCGGCCACCGCCTCCACCGTCACCTCCCTGCCCTCCACCAGGTCCCTGAACAGGAAGGCGCCGCCGTAGTCCGGCCGTTCCTCGCTCTCCCCCGTCCCATTGATCATGATGTCGATCATGCCCAGGCTTTCGTTGGGGCAGGGGCCGACGCTCGCCGGCACGCCGTTGATCTTCGCGCTCCTGAACTTGCGATGGACGCCGGCCTCGCAGACAGAGAAGGACAGGGAAGCATAGGTGCCGCTCATGATGCCCATGGTCCCAGTCGTGACCACATCGACCTGGCGCATCTCGCTCTCGCGTCCTGAGGACAACAGCTCCTCGACCTCTCGGGCGGTGAGGACCAGAGCGTCCCCTTTCTCAAGCTTCTCGTTGATCCCCTGGACGGTGCGGCGCATGCGCATCTTTATCCCATTTGTCGAGAAGTATCTATCGCCTGTTCGGCCCCTGGACCGTTCATTGACCTCCTGCTCTCCGGTTCCTTTCATGTTATCGAAAACCACGCATCGGGAAAATTCGGTGGCCGGCGCTCATCACATCATGCCATGTTCCGGAGCTTCGGCATCTCGTCCTGGCTGTTCCGGGGATCTGCGGATACAACGCCAGCAGGTTAAAGGGGGGCGGCAGATGGAACGCCGCTGACATCATCGAGCGGGATCTCGTGGCGTGGTCCGAAGAGAGCGTGGGCGAGGGTCGCCTGTGCCTCGTTCTCCTCGGTCCGGGGCGAGCAGAACAATATAAAGCGAACCAATCAATCCTGTTGGGACATGACCACCCGGGACGTTCTAGAACGGTACAAGCGCGGAGAGCTGGACGCTGACGAGGCGGAAAGGCAGCTGCGCCTTGACTACATCAGGGAGATAGGGGAGCACACCCTGTTCGACCCCCGCCGGTCGGACCGCAAGGACGTCCCGGAGATCATCTACGGCGAGGGAAAGAGCCCCGCGGTGCTCGCCGAGATCGTCCTCCATGCCCTTCAGGACAAGGACCACCTCATCGTGTCCAGGGCCGGCGAGGAGCACCTGGAGGCGGTGCGGGGGGCCGTGGGCGGGCACATCGTCCGCTATGAGAAGGCAGCATCGATGATCATCGTGGACCGGCGGCCGAGGCCCGACCCCCATGGCCTCATCGGGATCCTGGCGGCCGGCACGTCGGACGTGAGGGTGGCCGAGGAGGCTAGGGTGGTGGTCGAGGCCATGGGCGTCGGCGTCACCGTCGCCTACGACGTCGGCATCGCCGGATTCCATCGATTCCTCGATCCCCTGGAAAGGATGCTCGAGCAGGGAGCGGACGCACTGATCGTGGTCGCCGGGATGGAGGGGGCCCTCGCGTCCGTGGTCTCCTCGCTGGCCGATGTCCCCGTCATCGGGGTGCCGACCTCGGTGGGCTACGGCGCGGGCGGCGGGGGAAAGAGCGCGCTGCTCTCCATGCTGCAGTCCTGCGCCCCGGGCCTTGCGGTGGTCAACATCGATAACGGGGTTGGAGCTGGAGCGGTCGCCGGGCTCATAAGCTTAAGATGCCGGCGCTCCAAATAATGAAAGGACGGCAATGCGGGTCATGATGGGCAGGGCAGACAACCGGAGGGTGGCCGAGCAGTTCTTCGACCTCGCCCTGGCGATGGAGATCCAGGGCGAGCGATGGAGGGCCAACTCGTACATGAAGGCGGCCAGGAGCATCGAGGCCCTGACCGAGTCCATACGCTCCATGAGCGACCGGAACGCCCTGCGCTCCATCGAAGGAGTGGGAGAGAGCATCGAGGCCAAGCTCGAGGAGTACCTCTCCACCGGCAAGATCGAGGCCCTGGAGGCCGTGAAGGACCTGCTGCCCGAGGACCTCCATATCTTCCGCGATGTCCCGTTCCTCGGGTTCCGGCGGGTCGCCGACCTCGACCGCCTGCTGGGGGTCCGAACCGTGGACGAACTGCTGCGGGCCATCTATGAAGGACGGCTCGCGGACCTACCGGACTTCGACGAGGAGATACAGCAGAGAACGATGGAGTGGCTGATCTGGAAGAGGGAGGAGGCCGCTGACGTGCCTACGCCCTATGCCCTCCGCTCGGCGGTCAACATCATGAACGAGCTGTCGGACGGCGGGAACGTATCGAAGATGGAGCTGGCCGGACCGGCCAGGCGGCTTGTCACCTCGGTGGCGAACATCACGCTCCTTTTCGCGTCCCCGTCCCCGGACCTCGTGGTCGCGCAGTTCGGGATATCCCCGGAGGTCACCGAGCTTACCCTGGTGGAGCGGGAGCAGGCCATCGGAAAGACGAGGTCGGGCGCGGCCTGCATGGTCCGCCACGTGAAGGAGGACCAGTTCGCCTGGGACCTCATGCAGGCCACCGGTACGGACACGCACCTCAAGGAGCTGGGGGAGACCGCGAGGTCCAAGGGGATGCGTTTCACCTCCCCCCAGCTGAAGCATGCCGTCTCCGAGGAGGAGATCTACGCCCGCCTAGGAGCGTGCTTCGTGCCCCCGGAGCTGAGGGAGGGTCGACATCCGAGGGACGGCGTGGTGAGGCCGGAAGACCTTCTCGGGGACCTGCATGTGCGATGCACGTCCTTCGACGGGCAGCTCAGGGTGAGGGAGATGGTGTCCGCCGCCAGGAGGCGTGGCCACCGCGTCGTGTGCTTCTGCGATCGGATGGGACGCAACATGGACGTCGATTCCTTCGACCGCCGGAACGCGCTCATAGATGGGGTTCAGGGCGAGGACGGGATGGTGGTCCTCAAGGGCGCGGAGGTGGACATCACCCCCGACGGCAGGCTGGACGCACCCAGGGACATCCTTGATGCGCTGGACCTCGTGATCGCCTCGGTGAACACCAGGCTCGCCATGCCCCCGTCGGAGATGGAGGCGCGGGTGCTGAGGGCGATGGAGGACCCCAACATGGACGTGCTGGGACACCCGACCAACAGGGTCATCGGGCTGCGGGAGGGGAGCGGCATGGACATGGACAGGATCGCGGACCGGGCCGCCGAGAGGAGGATCGCGCTGGAGATGAACGCCTACCCCGACCGGTTGGACCTCGCTGATAATGACGCTTTCAAGGTTTATGATGAGGGAGCGTTCTACTCACTGGGCACCGATGCCGCGTTCCCGGACGAACTGGACGGTTGGCAATGGGCGGTGACCATGGCCCGCAAGGCCCTTCTGGAACCCGGAAGGCTGCTTAACTCGATGGCCCCCCAGCAGCTGAAGGGAAGGGCCTGGAGGAAGTGAACAGATGAGCATGCTGATAAGGAAGGAAAAAGAGGTCAGGCTCAGGCCTATGAACATGGAGGACTTGGAAGAGGTCCGAGAGGTCGGGCAGATCGCGTGGTCGGACCTGGCCATGCACGACATCGGACGCAAGTTCAAGTACCCCAAGCGATCGGAGAGAATAATCGAGGCCTACATTTCCACGGACCCCGGAGGCTGCGTCGTCGCCGAGGTGGGGGGCAAGATCGTCGGATCGGCGTTCTGCCATACTTGGGGAAGGGTGGGATGGACCGGTCCACTGGAGGTCCTGCCGACCTACCAGGACCATGGGATCGGAAGGAAGCTGCTGAACCTATGCGAGTCCCACCTGCTGGAGCGAGGGTGCACGGTGGTTGGCCTGGAGACGATGTGCCACCTGCCGAAGAACCTGCACTTCTACCTGTCCTCAGGGTACCGGACGGGGCAGACCACGCTCATCATGGAGAAGATCGTAAGGCGCGAGGAGGCTGACACCACCGGGGTCAGGGAGATCACCAGCATGGGTCTTGGACAAGGGCTGGAGCTGGTCACCGAGCTCAGCCATGCGCTCAACCCCCAGCTCGACTATGCCCCCGAGGCGGAGTCCATTGTGATGAAGGACCTCGGAAAGGTCTACGTCCTGGACGGGAAGAGCGGCCCCCTGGGGTGCGCTCTCCTTCATACATACCAGAGAGGGGAGGAAGCGCCATATTCCTCGGTGAAGGCGGTGCTCGTGCACCCTGACGCCGATGAACCCCGGGTGGTGTTCGACCGGCTGATGAGCATGTGCGAGGCCAGGTCCGTGGAGGAGGGCAAGACCAAGCTGCTGACCCGCTTCTCGCCGGTGGACACCCGCATGTACGAGCTCATGCTTGCCCGCTCCTACTCACTGAAAGGAGCGAACCTGCGCATGATCAAGATGGGCGAGTACAGTGAAGCTGGATGGTGCAACATCACCTCCTGGGCAGGATGAGCCGCCGTTCCCGGAGCGGCGAAGGTCCTGCATAAGCGCCCGGGATGATCCCAGGGCCGATGCCCGACCGGGGGTAGATGCCGAGCAAATGCCGCCATAGGTGCGGACGCTCGCTCCGCCCCTACTCGGAATGAGCAAGGAATGCAGGGGACCCAGTGGACCCGTTCTCTGCCTGGTGGGATGTAGCCGCCCGATGTGCTACTGAACAGGCGGGCACGAGGGCAAGGGAACGAACGGGCCGTTCTCGATCGCCCTCTTCAGGTTTTCATACCGTCTCCATGTTCGGCGGCACCTGTAATAGGTTCTGAACGGCCGGCGAGGGAGCGCATGATTATATCCTCAGGGATGTGAAATATTAATGATCCCCGGCGGGGGCCGAGGACAATCTCGAGGTCGATACGATGAAGATAGCCATCGCCGGAGCGGGAATGGCCGGGACGTACCTGTACAGGTTGTTGAGAGAGGAGGGTGCGCACGAGGTAGTGCTCTACGATGAGGCCAAGAGGACCGGATGCGGCCAGCGGCCATGCGCCTGGGGGATGGCCCCGTCCAGCGAGTACCGCCGCCTGGTCGGTCGCTTCCTGGACCCGGAGAGGTATGTTAAGCGGAGGGTGAACAGGATCATCGTCGACGGCGTCTCTCTTGGCGCCGACCTTCTTACGGTCGACAAGCCGGCCATGATCAGGGACATGGCGGGGGGCGCCACCTTGAAGTATGGCCCGCTGGACCCGGAGGAATATGATCTGGTGGTCGACGCGACCGGGGTAGAGCGCGCCTACCTGCCCCATGTGGAGGGAGACGATCTGGTCGCCGAGCTGTGCCAGTATCGTCTCCAGACAGAGGAGGACCTCGGAACCTGGTTCAGCACCTCGCGCTCGGGCTATGGGTGGTGCTTCCCACTGGGAGACCAGGAGTTTCACGTCGGCTACGGTAACCTACCCCCTTATGAGGGAGAGGGCTTGGACACGATCGATGCCACGGTAACGGAGTCCCGCGTGAAATGCAGGTGCCAGAGCAGGATCAGGCTTTCCTCGCCCTACCATTCCAGGCCCTTCGTGAGGGGTAACATCGTCGGAGCGGGGGAGAGCATCGGAACGGTCGGTCCGCTGGGCGGGGACGGCAACCTTTACGCGATGCAGTGCGCTGAGATGCTCTTCGAGAACCTGGACGACCTGGTGAGGTACCAGGAGGTCGTCCTCCATCGCTTTGACTGGATGAGGGAGGAGAGGGATGTACTATTGAACCTGCTCGCAGGCAACCGCCCCTCTCCCGGCGATGTAAGGCTGTTCGTCCAGCATGCCCGGCGGGCAGGGATGACCATGAACCCCGTTCAGGCGCTCACTTTCCTAGTGAAGGTGGGCAGGGCCTAAATGTCCTCTCGCTCAAGGACCGTCGGCCCCCTGGGGGGAAGGGAGGAACGCCTTGGCTGGTACAGTTTGTTCGTGCACAACGGATCGGTCGCTGGCAGCTTGTTCACCCTGATCCACCTTCCGTTCATGCTCGCCTTCCTCTCGCTGACCATCGTCGGTGCGATGGCCAGCGAACGGGTCGACGGAACGGTGCTCATCCTGTCGCTGGCGGTCGTGGCCCTCCTTCTCTATGCGGAGCACATGCTCGATGATACTCTGGGGGTCGGGAAGCCATGGAACACGGTGTTCAGCGACCGCACGCTTCTCACCATGGCCGCAGCCCTCTTCATCATCGCCATCCTCATCGGGCTTTATGCCAGCCTTCGCTTCGGGAGCGAGGTGCCGATCATCGGGGTGATGGCGGGCATCGTTCTCTGCACCCTCTATGGCCTTGAGGTGAAAGGTTTCCATACGATGATGTTCGGAGGGTTAGGCATGGGGGCGGTGATGCCGTTCTCCTACATCGCCCAGGCCATGGTCACCGGGACCGACTGGAACCCTCTGGCCGCCGTCCTGCTGTTGATCTCCGGATCCTGCTTCGGGTACGTTCTCCTTGCCCTCTACGAGAACACAAAGACCGGTGATCACAACCTGTCGTGGAAGCTCCTTGCAGTGCAGTTCCTGATGGTATATGCCGCTGCGGCTGTATCGCTCCTGCTTGGCAGCTGACTCCGCTCATGCATGGAGAGGCGAATCGATCTGAACATATGGGCTCCTAAGGACAGGACTCCAAGGTCCGTCGCCCGACCTATTGCATCGATCGAACCCTTACGGTCCGGATGATCTCGCCTGAGCGCCTGATGTCCTGATGGTGCTGATCAAATGCATCTTCCATCGAGCCCAC
>CAYRPG010000024.1:0-37013 GCA_964426205.1 uncultured Methanomassiliicoccus sp.
TGCGAGGAGCTCACTGCCGACCGCTCTGGCCCCTATAGTTCCTTAGGGTCTGCTCTTCTGCCCACCGGAAGTGTAGTATCACAGCCCCTGAGTCGGGGTTCTTCGTCCTCACCGGATACAGCCCGTACGGCGGGGTCGCGATGTCGCCGTCGACCTAGTGGGACCGATGTGCTCCAGTGTCTGCTGGGAGCTCACATGACCTGTCGGTTCGGTGGTGCGCAAGTGAGGGGGAAGGGGGAGGGTCTGCTCGAGATCATTCTCTCAAATAAATGAAGGCGGCCGCCGCGTTTCCATAGAGCTTCTGCCGTTCATGTGATGCGGCGGCTCTGAAAGAGCCCATCGCCTGCAATGCATATTATCGGCGTTCAGTGGTCGACATCTCGGAGAATCCGCAGGGAGTACGTGCCTAGAGAGAAAACCCCGAACGCGAGCATCACCAGCATCACACCATAAAGGCCGTATTCAAAAGAGTCCACAGGCAGGTCAGAAGTGGTGAACACTAACAGGAAGGAGCCGATAACGGAAGATATCACGAAACAGACCACTGCCAGTTTCAGGTTCTGCCTCGAGACCATAATGGCCGGGCCAGTTGTCTTCAGGACGTGAACCCCGAGGATGGTGATTATGCCCACCATAAGGATCGACGCGATAAGGAACATGCTCAACTTCATCGACCATGAGCTGTGCGGTTCATAGATCCAACCCCCACCATAGTAAAAGCCGACCAGGGACAATATGACCAATGCCACAGGCATGATCATATCTTGCTTACCGAAATGGCCGACCTTCTCCCCAGGAATTGTGCTCATGTTCATCAAGTGTCATATTAGTAGAGACATTAAGATACTTTTGAGCATATATTATGAAACTAGAATTGGACGGGAAGAGCTCTTATGGGGACCATCTAGAGGAGAGGACATCTAGAGCCCCTTCCCTCTTTCCTGGATCACCCCCGACCCAATGATCTTCGTACTTTCCACCTGGGTGCTGGCAGGTTATTTAACGGTGGCGCTCCAACAATATCATCATGTTCTACAGGGAAGGGAGCGACGACCGGGACGAGGGCGTGGAGAGCGTCCCCCAGTACAAGCCATCGCATGTCGAGGTGGTCCATCGTGCCCTCTTCCTCCGGGAGGAGGTCCTCAAGAGGGACCATCCGGGAGCGCGGGTGGACAGGGAGTTCCAGGACAGCGAGCCGAGGGCCATCCTGTGGCTGGTCGGGCCGAACGGCCAGGTGATGAGCAAGGAGTTCCTGGAGACCGCCTTCTCCGCCGACAAGGCGGGCAGGGACGAGGAGTACATCGACGCGGCCCGGCGGTATGGGAGCATCGCCATCCACTATCCGGGGATGTTCGTGCCGAAGGAGTACGTCATCCGGCGCATGTCAGAGCTATGGGTGAAGATCAGGGACCATGAGGTGCAGGAAAAGGTGTCGATGAGGGGGTTCCTGTACGGCAGCGACGGCCGGGCGATCCTCACGGTGTGAGCACCGGTGTCGAGAGGCAGAGCGATCTCTCAGCGGAAGCGGTGAGCGCCCGGTCAGGCCCTGGACCCCTTACCAACGCTCTCCAGGCACTTCCTGGTGAACTCCCTCGCCCGGTCCAGGCTTCCGGGCGCCAGGGGGCCGTGGAGGCCGGTGACCTCCGCGCGCAGGACCTCCGGGTGGACGGCCAGTCCCCTCTCCTCCGCCAGGAGCTTGAGCCTCGGGGCGGCGCCGTTCTCGGTCCACCTGACCATGTGCGCCCTCTGTCTCTCGTCCTCCGGCAAACGCATGACGGTGTCGAAGAGGACGACCGGCCTCGATGCCCACTCCCCCTTCATCCGCCTGACGAACTTCTTCGCCCTCGATGTCTCCCGCCCGTGGCGCGTGGGGGAGCCGACGAACGCTAGGTCCGCCTCCGGCACCTTCCAGGGGACCCGACGACCGAGGTCGATGACCTCGACCTCGTGGCCGCTCTCCCTCAGCTCCTCGGCGATGGCCTCGGCCACATGCTTGGTGTTGCCGAACACGCTGTCGAACGCTACGATGCCTCTCATCCCGATGCCTCGCGGTCCCGGCCGGACGCCCGCCGCGGACCACGGTGCGCCATCACCGACCTGCTATGAGAAGGTGACGATGCTCGCGATGGCCGATGCGCCGGGACGTGATGGACCGCACCTTTGCTGGCAAAAGGATAAACCGCATGTTGTCATTATCGGAGGGAATGCCATCCATCAGGTCCATAACCCTGCCGTTCAAAGTCCCCGTGTCGCCGACCGTCACGCTGGACCGCTCAGTCAACGTCTTCATCATCGAGAGCGAGGAGCTCGCCCTCGTCGACTCCGGGGTCAAGGGCTCGGAGAAGGCCATCTTCCACAAGGTCCGGTCCATGGGGCGCCGGCCCAACGAGATCGGGAAGCTCATCCTCACGCACTCCCACCCCGACCACATTGGCGCGGCGAAGGAGATCGTCGACGCCACCGGGTGCGAGGTCATAGCCCACGCCGCGGAGAGGACATGGATCGAGGACCCGGAGGTCCAGAGGGCCGAGCGCCCGGTCCCTGGGTTCGATTCGCTGGTGTCGGGACCGGTCAAGGTCGACCGCTTCGTCTCCGACGGCGAGGACGTCGACATCGCCGGCTTCGGCATGAAGGTCGTCCACACCCCCGGGCACTCCCCCGGCTCGATAACCATGTGGTCTCCGGCGGAGAGGGTGGCGATCACCGGCGACGCCGTCCCGGTGCCCGGGGACCTGCCGATCTACGACGACGCGTTCGAGACGCTCGGCTCGATGCGCAAGCTGCGCTCGCTCGGCATGGAGTTCATGCTGTCGGCGTGGGCCGACCCCCTGGAGGGCTACGAGATAAACAAGAGGCTGGACGATGCAACGCTGCTCGTGCAGACGGTGCACCGCTCCGTCGTCCGCAACTCCACCGGGGCGGAGGTCACCCCCGCGCTCCTGGAGGCGGTCATGAGGGATGTCGGGCTGCCGAAGGCCGCGGCCAACCCGATGCTCGCCCGGACGGTGCTCTCGCACCTCCGGTACAAGTACGGCGTCTCCAAGTGACCTAGATTATCTTCCGTCCCAGGGTCGCCTCGGCCCTGGCGATGGTCCGGTCGACCATCTCCGGCGCCTTCCCGACGTAGTTGTCCGGGTCCATGACGGCCTCCAGCTCCTTGGCGCTGAGGTACTTCATGACCGTCCTGTTGGCCTTGAGCGCTTCCTTCAGGCCCTTGCCCTCCTCCTCGGCCTTCATGCTGACCTTGCGGACCAGCTCGTGCGCTTCCTGCCTCCCGAGCCCCTTGCCGGCAAGAGCGAGCAGCACCGATTCGGCCATCATGAAGCCGTTCGCCGACTCGATGTTACGGCGCATGCTCTTCTCGTTGACCGTGAGGTGGGCGAACACGTCGTTCATCTTGCCCAGGATGTCGTCCGTCAGCACCGCGACGTGCGGGAGGATGAACCTCTCCGCGGAAGAGTTGGAGAGGTCCCTCTCGTGCCACAGCACCATGCACTCCATCTGCGGGTTGATGTACGAGCGGACGACCCTCGCCAGCCCGGAGATGTTCTCCGAGAGCATGGGGTTCCTCTTCTGCGCCATGGTGGAAGAGCCGACCTGCTTCTTGGCGTCGAAGGCCTCGGCCACCTCGCCGATCTCCGACCGCTGGAGGTTCCGCACCTCGGTGGCGTAGCGCTCGCACGACGTGACGATGAGGCTCAGGACGAAGACGAGCTCGGCGTACCGGTCGCGGTTGACCAGCTGGGTGGCCGCCTCCTCGTACCCCAGGCCGAGGTCCTTCATCACGAGGTCCTGGACCTGGAAGAACCTGTCCCCGAAGCCGGCCCCGGTGCCGATCGCGCCGGACATCTTGCCGACGCAGACGCGGGGGCGCATCTCCTCGATCCGCTCGCGGTGGCGGAGCATCTCGGAGATGTAGCCGGCGACCTTGAACCCGAAGGTCGTCGGTATGGCGAACTGGCCGTGGGTGCGGCCCATCATGACCGTCTGGCGGTGCTTGAACGCCAGCGCGGACATCGTGATTATGAGCGTGTCGAGGTCCCTCTCGATGATGCCAAGGGCGTCGCGGAACTCGAGCGCCGCGGCGGTGTCCACGATGTCGTTGGACGTCGCGCCGAGGTGAACGAACCGGCCGGCATCGCCGCACTGCTCCGAGATCGCGGTGACCATGGACATGACGTCATGCTTCGTCTCGGCCTCGATGGCCTTCACCCTCTCGAGCTTCACGAGCTCGGGGGTGCACTTCGCCGAGATGGTATCGGCAGCCTCCTGCGGGATGTCGCCGGTCTTGGCGTGGGCCCTCGCCAGGGCCGCTTCCACCAGGAGCTGGGTGCGGAGGCGGTTCTCCTCGGAGAACACCGCCTTCATCTCCTTCCTGCCATAACGGTAATCTAGGGGACAGATGAGCATGATAGCCTCAAGGATAAAAGCCGGTCGATTTATAATTATTCCACGAAGCGGCTCCGGCGCTGCGAGGACCGCGCTTGGCTGGGCGGAGCGCGGACGGCCTTCCGGCATCGCCATCCCGCCCCGGCCGGTCCTGCCGACCCATGTGCTGAAGGACCGGAAGGTGATGAGGTCCAAGGAGCTTCATGAGATCGTCCTGCAGCAGTCTGGAGGCGACCGGACCGCTCATCTCGAAGAGCGCCCGGGCCCCTTCCAGGACCGGGCAACGTAGATCCTCTGGGGCAGTGGCCGAACAAAGTGATGCTATGGGCCGGCCTGCGGCGACGAGGAGCGCGCCCCGGACCTCACGGTGGCGCTGGAGCAGCTCAACATCAAACACGCGAGCACATCTCTTTCGCTTTTTTTCCACCCGCTCGGAACGGGACGGCCCGCCGGCAGCGCTGCGTTCCGTCCTTTCGCCCCTTTTCCGCCCTCCCAGGAGCATCTATTTCTCCTGGTCGGACATAGGATATGAGGCAGCTGTGCACAGCGCGAAGCTACAGCGGAAATCCTTTATACTGATATGGTTAATATTGAGGCCAGCGTATAATGGAAGCTGAGAATATGCCGTTCTCCCTAAGTGCAGAGAAACAGCGGGGAAAGGTACCCCAAGTGTTGCTAGACTTCATGCGAGCACCGGGAGGACATTCGCTCATGCTCAAGGGCGACGCCGGTACGGGCAAGACCACCCTTGCCCTGCAGGTCATCGAGGAGCTCGCCGACGAGCAGCCTGATTACTATCTCTCAACCCGCGTATCCGACGAAGCGCTGTTCCGCCAGTTCCCCTGGGCCCGCGATCGGGCCAAGAGGGACAACATCCTGAAGGCGGGCAAGGCGTTCCTGAGAAGGAGCAAGGAGGTCACCCCGGGGGAGTCCCCCGCGGCCGAGCACCTCACGCTCCTGGCCGCCAAGGACCTGCTGAAGGTCCTGAACAAGCAGGAGTCCTCCCCGTCCGTCGTGCGCTCGGAGCTGCAGAGGCTCGAGGGGCAGATCGAGGCCGGAGAGGTGGGAGGGGAGGGCGAGGAGGGCTTCACCGGTGAGATAACCCAGGATGAGATCACGCTCGACCTCGGTGTCATCCTGCCAGAGATGGAGGTCGCCTACGACCTCGCGGAGTCGAACCTCCCCCGCAAGACGCTCGTGGTCGTCGACTCCATCAACGCGCTCTCCGAGCGCTACGGCATAAGCGCGGAGAGGATCATCAACACGCTGCAGAAGGACCTGGTGGAGAACTCCGGGACCAACATCATCTACACCCTGGAAGAGTCGGGAAAGACCGGCCTCGACTATCTCGGGGACGGCGTCATCCAGATGCAGTCCGCGGACTGCAACGGACGCCGGATCAGGCAGATGGTCATAGAGAAGCTGAGGGGCGTCTCCGTCGATCAATGGAAGTACTACCTCACGCTCACCGGCGGGCGCATGTCCGTCTTCGAGCCCACCTGGGTCAAGATACCGGAGCACATGCAGAAGCACGTGGCGGTCAAGGATCCCACCGCCCGGACCGTGTCGTCCGGCAACTTCTACGTCGACCAGTACTTCGGCGGGTTCCCCAAGGGCTCCCTCGTGCTGTGGGAGTTCGACCTCGACGTCCATCTGGACGTGGTCCGCTGCCTCGAGCTGGGGATCATGAGCGACTTCCTGGAGAAGGGGCGCGGAGTGGTATGGCTGCCGACCTACGCGACGGACTACTCGATCGTGGACGAGCAGATGCGCATGCTCGTGGGGTCCGGGCCCCTGGGCAAGAGCTTCCGCATCCTGGACACCGACGCCGGGCAGGAGCAGCACTATCCGTTCATCACCGCCATCGAGGGCGAGGACGCCGGGCAGGACCTCCGCATGTCCCAGATCAAGTACATGCTGGGCGACTCCGCCGCCCCGTACCTCAGCGTGCTGGGCTATGACGCCATGGAGGGCGTGTACGGGACCAACGTGTTCAAGCAGACCCTGGCCCACATCGACGCCATGAGGCGTGCCGGTCACGTTGTGGTGGCCATCGCCTCGGCGATGTCGCAGTCGCTCCCCATGCTCCGCGAGCAGGCCAAGATCCACCTCAGGTTCGAGAACATGGCAGGGTGCGTGATGGTGGCCGGAATGAAGCCCCACTCCCCGTACTACTACCTGGACTTCTCTGGCAACGTGGACGCGCTGCCGGCCCCCCGCCTCATCCCGATGATCTGAGGCGCGGCCTTCCTTTCTTCTTTCCCATCTCGTTCTTGTTCATCATCTCGCCCTGGCGCACCTGCTTTTGTTACCTTATCTACTAAGATAACATTAAAATCACATACCGGATGTGGAATTCTGGAATCGATACGAAGAAAAAACTTGTTCCGAAGGCCAGAACGATAGGTCGCCAAACGATATCTGGTGTGATATCGTTAATGAGAATTAAAAAATATCAGCCTTGATATTTTTATGCGAATATCTTTAATAACCCCGACAGTTCCAACTAATGATGGATGCGATCGAGTTCCGCGATGAAGAACTGTCGCGGCTCATATCTGACGAGTATGCTGGAAAGATACTCAGCGCTACCTACAAGCACCCCATGTCGGTCCAGCAGATCAGCAGGGGATGTGCGATACCCATCGCCGTTGCGTACAGAAGGGTGGCCAAGATGGAGGAGTATGGTCTCGTCAAGTGCGTGGGCTATGAGGAAGTGTACCGCGGAAAGAAGGTCTCCTACTACGAGTGCGCCGTCAACATGGCCAAGGTCATTTTCGCCGCTGGCAAGTTCGATGTGGAGATCGATTTCCTGCCGGAGTCCGAGCTCTCGCATGTAGGCAACCCCCCGATCATCGACGAGGGCGAGGACGCCTGATGGCTACCTGGCCACATCCCAGCGTTCTGCAGGACCATCGAACCAGCATAATTATTAAAGGTTAACAAGCCTTTTACCCCCCCGGATGGGGATGGGTACTCTGGGCAATTCAAGCCAACGACAATTTAATATAAAGTCGATATCCCCCTTGATGGGAAATGACGAGGGGATTGGTATAGATGTCCTCCGAGTATCACAACTGCTGACCGATGAGTATTCTATCAAGATCCTCGTGGCCACGGTGCGCCAGCCCAAGTCGGCCCAGGATATCGCCGCAAAGTATGGCATCCCTATCGCCGCCACGTACCGGCGCATAAAGGACCTCGAGACCGCAGGCCTGCTGGTCTGCCAGGAGAGGCGGCTTTCCCAGCAGGGAAAGAGGGTTTCCTACTACATCTCGATGCTCAAGAACGCCTACGTCTTCTTCGAGGACGGCAGCCTGAGGGTGAAGTTCCAGCTGAAGACCGGAGGGGCCGATCGCTTCGGGGACGACTGGCACGAGGTGCAGCTGGAGCCGGGGAAACCCGACGACCAGGACAAGAAGGGGGATCTCGACGGCAAACCCGCCGAGGATGAGAAAAAGTAGTCACTGGCCCCGACCAGGCGTAAATCTAAGAAAATCGCAAATATTATAAACAAGAGTCAGTATGCCCATTATCGCCAAGCAATTTTATTAGCTTGCTATTGAGTGTGAACGTATGACTGAACTCTTGGAGGAGCTCGAACAGAAGCGCCAACTCCATAACGTCGAGGCCGAGAGGCACAGGAAGGCCCGCGACGAACTGAATGAGAAGACCAGGGAATGGGTTGAGAAGAGGGACACCCTGAACGCAAAGGTCAGGGAGCTTGTTGACCAGGCCGCAAAGCACCGCGAGGCCCGTGACCAGCTGAACGTCAAGGTCCGGGAAGCGAAGGAAGAGCGGGACAAATGGAACAAACTCGTCAACGAGCTGAACGAGAAGGTTACCAAGATCAAGAAGGACAACCTTCCGAAGAACGGTCCCCCGGTATCCAAGCTCAAAAAGGAGCTCAAGGCCCTTGAGTTCAAGCAGATGACCTCGGTCCTGTCCAAGGAGAAGGAGCAGGAGATCATCGAGCAGATGGGTCAGCTGCAGGCACAGATCAAGGAGCGCGAGAAGGCCTACGACCAGAACGAGGAGGTCAAGGGCGCCATCAAGGAGCTCCGCGACGCCAAGGAGCAGGCGGAGACCCACCACCATGCGGTTTCCGAGAGCGCCGAGAAGGCCCAGGCCGAGCACGACGCGATGATCGCCCTGTACGAGCAGGCCGATGCCCTGAGGAAGGAAGCGGACGGTGCCCAGGAATCGTTCATCGCCAACAAGGTCAACGCCGACGATGAGCACAAGAAGCACATCGAGAACATCCGCCAGGTGCATGACTATGACAAGATCATCGCCGGCATGAGGCAGAAGGCCAGGAAGGCCAGGAAGAAGGACGAGGAAGCCTCGGCCAAGGAAGAGGCGGAGAAGATCTTCGACAGGTTCAAGGCCGGCGAGAAGCTCAGCACCGAGGACCTGATGGCCCTCCAGAAGTCTGGGTATCTCTAAACCTTATAAACCCCTTCGATCTCCATATTTTTGTCTCTCTATATTATTCGAAACTCTTGACATAAGCTATATATACACTTGAGATAATATTAGGAGTGGGAAGCGTTGGGCTAGTTTACAGAGTGCATCCCATCCCTTCTGACAGAGCTAGCCCTTCCCACTTCCTTTTTTTGACAAGTTCTCCTTAAACAGCGCATTTCATTTTCCGAGGCGCGCATACTGCCACTATGACCGTTACCGTACGCTGGTTTCCCCAGTCATTCGTCGAGGTCCGCAGCGAAGCGGGCATCATCTGCATCGACCCAGGGGCGATGCCCTCGCTGTCGGGCATGCTGAGGGGCGCGTTCTCCAGGTCCGCGAAGATCAGCAGGCTTCCCGATGGCGTTGCGGTGGCGAACATCATCCTGGTCACGCATCCTCATGCCGACCACCTGTCCAGGAGGATGATCGACCGGATTTCAGGCACGGGCACGAAGATGCTTGGGCCGGAGAGCTGCCGCCGGAAGCTCGGCGCCGGCATGACTGCCGTCAGCCCCGGCAGCTCTCTCGAGATGAACGACATTGCCGTCGAGGTCGTCCACGCCTACAACCCGAGGGGGAGCCGCGCCGTGACCTACCACCCCAAGGGCTTCGGCGTCGGGTACGTTCTCACCGTCGAGGGGGAGCGCATCTACCATGCCGGTGACACCGGCCTTATCCAGGAGATGAAGGATATCGGACCGGTCGATCTTGCACTCCTGCCGATCGGGGGCAGGTTTACCATGAACGTCGACGAGGCCGCTGAGGCCATCAAGATGCTCAGGCCCAAGGTCGTCGTTCCCATGCACCGCTTGAAGGCCGACCCCCAGGCGTTCATGGACGCCGTGGGAGGGGGGAGCGGCACAGAGGTCAGGGTGCTGCCGCCCGGAGGGGCCATAACGCTAGAAGGAGCGGACGGTGACAAAAACCTTTAAAACACCTGTCGGCTCTCAGCTACCCAGGTACTGGAAATGGTCCTGGAAAATCTCGGTCAATCGCTCCGCAACGTCCTGAAGAAGATCACCGGGGCATCGCACATAGACGAGGCCCTGGTAAAGGAGATCACCCGGGACATCCAGAGGGCGCTCCTGCAGGCGGACGTGAACGTGAAGCTGGTGCTGGAGATGACCAAGGAGGTCGAGCGGAGGGCCCTCAACGAGCAGCCCCCGGCCGGCACCAGCCCCAAGGAGCACGTCGTCCGCATCATCTACGACGAGCTGATCAAGATCCTGGGCACGCAGCGCCCCCTCCCCATCGCGAAGCAGACGATCATGATGGTCGGGCTGTACGGGCAGGGCAAGACCACCACCACGGGCAAGCTGGCCCGCTACTTCCACAAGAAGGGATTGAAGGTCGGGGTCATCGCTGCGGACGTGCACCGTCCCGCGGCCTACGACCAGCTGCAGCAGATCGCGGAGAAGGTGGGCGTCCAGATCTACGGGAGGCCGGGAGAGAAGGACGCCTCGAAGATCGCCCGCGAGGGCATGGAGCACTTCTCCCACATGGACGTGGTGCTCGTGGACACCTCCGGCCGCCACGCGCTCGAGGATGACCTCATCGCCGAGCTGAAGCAGGTCGCCGACGTCGTCAGGCCCAACGAGCGCATCCTGGTGCTCGACGCCGCGGTCGGCCAGCAGGCCGGTCCGCAGGCCAAGGCGTTCCACGACGCGGTCGGGGTCACCAGCGTCATCATCACCAAGATGGACGGCACCGCCAAGGGCGGCGGTGCCCTCAGCGCGGTCGCCCAGACCAAGGCGTCCATCGTGTTCATCGGCGTCGGCGAGCATCTCACCGACCTCGAGCCGTTCGAGCCGACCAGGTTCATCTCCCGCCTGCTGGGCATGGGCGACATCCAGAGCCTTCTGGAGGCGGCGAAGGACAACATCTCGGAGGCGGAGGCGGAGGAGACGGTCAAGAAGATGATGGCCGGGCGCTTCACCCTCAAAGAGATGTACGAGCAGATGGAGATGCTCACCAACATGGGGCCGCTCAAGAAGCTGGTGTCCATGCTCCCTGGTATGCCGGGGATGAGCGACAAGATCGACATGGACGAGAGCCAGGAGAAGCTCCGGAAGTTCAAGTACATCATGGACTCCATGACCGACGAGGAGATGGAGGACCCCAAGCTGATCAAGTCCACCCGCATCCTCAGGATCGCCCGCGGGGCCGGGGTGGAGGGAAAGGACGTCCGCGAGCTCCTGAAGCAGTACAACATGTCCAAGAAGGCGGTCAAGGGCTTCATGGGCAACCGCAAGTTCCGCAAGCAGCTCATGAAGCAGTTCCAGTCCGGCGAGATGGGGCAATCGCAATGAACCGCTTCGTAGTGGTCGGCCACAAGGCCGTCACCTCCGGTGACTTCAAGCTGGACGACATGGCGGGAGGGGCGGGGCGCCTGGACATCCTCCTTAGGTGCATCAACTCCGCGCTGTTCCTCTCGCACGGCATCAGGCGGGACACCGAGATCTACCTCGTGATGCAGGGCGAGCCGAACCCCCCGCGCACCGTCCGCATAAACGGCTCCGAGGTCCGCTACCTCAACCCGGACGAGCGATCGACCGGCGCCCTGATCCGCAACGCGCTGATCAAGAAGCTCGACGGCGAGGAGATCCGCTCCTCTCCCGGGATCTACATCTCCAGGCGGTCGTTCAAGGACGTCCTTGACGATCTGGCCTCCATATCCAGGCTGGTCTACCTGAAGGAGGACGGGAAGGACGTCAGGCAACAGGAGCTGGACGGCGACCTCACCTTCGTGCTGTCGGACCATTCGGACCTCACCGAGAGCGAGGAGGCCGAGCTCATCGCCCACGATCCCATCACCGTAACCCTGGGCCCGCTGTCCTACCACGCGGACCACTGCATCACCATCATGCTCAACGAGCTGGACCGGCGCGAACAAAGCCAACGTTAATTATCTATCCCGCCAATAGTGCCCTGGGGGTCTAGGGAACGAAAACGGTATGTCCCCGTGATGGCTGCGATTACATCGCATACGGTGATGACGAGCGGGAGCTGAGGAAGGACCTGCGCTACCATATAATGAGCATCCACAACAGCAACGACATCCCGGAGAAGCTGGAGATAATGGACGAGGAACGGTCAGGCTGACTTCGCCCGATATTTTTATTACTCGTCCCTATGCAATTGCAGTGGGATATCGATGAGGTTGAAGCAGAAGGAGATGACCGACCGCGACGAGATCGAGGAGCTGCTGAGGAAGGAAAAGGTCTGCCACATGGCCATGTGCGACGGCGACACCCCGTACGTGCTGCCCACCACCTATGGGTACGAGAACGGGATCATCTACGTGCACTCGTCCAAGTTCGGGCGCAAGATCGACGTGCTGCGCGACAACAGCCGCGTATGCGTGGTCGTGGACACCGGCCATGACCTGGTGCAGGGTCCGCTGGACACCTCGTGCAAGTCGACGATCAGGTTCAAGAGCGTCATCGGGAACGGCCGCGCCAAGTTCGTGGAGGACGAGGCGGAGAAGAAGAAGGCGATGGACGTCATCATGACCCAGTGCTTCGGCAGGCAGGCCTTCCAGTACGCCCCGGAGGGCGTCAGGGACATGGCCATCATCAAGATCGAGCTGGAGTCGGTGAGCGGCAAAAAATCAGGATACTGAACGCCGGGGCGGCCCCGGCAAAGGCCTGGCGGGCCGTGCACCGCGCACCTTGCCCGTCAGGTAACTTTTTAACAGCCTTTGCTCATGAGGCGGGCATGGTCGAGAAGATCCCCCAGCACCGCCACTGCGCGAAGTGCGGAAAGGCGCACCTAGGGGAGGGCCGTTTCTGTTCCGAGGAATGTCAGTCCACCTCCGACGACACCCTCAAGAAGAAGAAGCGCCAGCTCCTGCTGTTGTACGGAATCACACTGGCCATACTCATCGCCGCTCTGATACTGGTCAGATGATGCTATGAAAGCCGTACTGGGAGGTACCTTCAACATTCTTCACCGCGGCCACCGGGTGCTCCTGGACCGCGCGTTCGAGGTCGGGGACCAGGTGCTTGTCGGTATCACCTCTGACGCCATGGCGGCGAGGAGCAAGGCCTGCGTGCGGACGCTCGAGGAGAGGAGGGCGGACCTGGAGGCGTACCTCAGGACCAAGGGCGACAATTGGACGGTGTCGGTCATCGACCGCCCGGACGAGCACGTGGACGTGAGGACCGACCTCTCGGCGCTCATCGTGTCGCCGGAGACGATCGCCACGGGCGAGTCCATCAACCAGGGCCGGGTGGCGAGGGGTCTCGAGCCGCTGAGGCTGGTGGAGGTCCCCCACGTGCTCGCGGACGACTTCCTGCCGATCGCGGCCCGGCGCATCATCGCCGGCGACATCGACGTCGAGGGGCGGCTGCTGCGGGCGCTGAGGGTCAACGTCGGCTCCCTGAACCCGGTGAAGGTCGTCGCGGTGAGGAAGGTGCTCTCGGAGCTGTACGACGACGTCGAGGTCAGCGGGACCGACGTCCGTTCCGGAGTGCCGGAGCAACCGTGGGAAGGCGACACGAGGAGGGGGGCGATGATACGCGCGGAGAGGGCCATGGACGATGCGGACCTCGGCATCGGACTGGAGGCCGGGGTCTTCGAGACGCCCGACGGCCTCTACGACGTTCAGTACTGCGCAGTCCTCGACAGGAGGGGCGTGTACAGCATCGGCCACGGGATGGGGTTCCGCTACCCCACCGCGGTCGCCGACCTGGTCCGCGGCGGCATCTCGGTGGGGGCGGCGATAAAGAAGCTTTACGGGAAGGAGAGGGACGGCCGCAAGGACGGCGCCATCGGCTACCTCACCCGCGGGGCGATGGACAGGACGGCCCTGGCGGAGCAGGCGGTGATGGCCGCGATGGTCCCCCGCATGAGGAAGGAGCTGTACCCCGACCTATGATCAGGCCTTGGCCTTCTCCTGCTGCCGCAGCTTGAGGTGGTCCTCGACGCTGCCGGTGCAGTTCGATATGCCGACGCACCCGAACCTTCTGTACTTGGAGCAGTAGAACCCCTGGACGTAGTGCTCGCAGGGAGGGTCCTTCTCCGCCCGGCACTTCTCGCCGATGCACGCGAAGCCCTTGTAGCGGCCGTCGCACCGTCCGTCCATGAGAAGGTAATAGCACTTCACGTGCATCTCCCCCGTTTGAGGGGCGACCCGAGGTCGACGAGATGCAGGTCGATGCTCGGCGCGGCCCTCATCCCCTGGCGCTCCATCTCGGCGGCAGGCCCCGGCGAGGAGGCGCGGCTGTGGTACGAGGGAGCGACCCGCTCCAGGCAGTTGCGCTCTCCCGAGCAGATCCCGGCGACCACCATGCGGTGGGCGCAGCGGTTGGACCCATAGCTATACCGGCACAAATTCCCATCCCGTTCGCAATATGTATATTTTGCAATATAAATTTTGGCCGGATGAACCTCAGGGATGGAACTCCTTGACCGCCTGGGCCATGTCGTTCAGGCGCTTCTGGACCAGGTGGTTGATGGTGTCCTCGGGGTAGGTGCCGTCCTTGCTCCGCTTGCCTGCCGGTACCCCGGTGAGCACCTCGATGCCCTCGTCGATGGTCTTCACCGGCCAGATGTGGAACTTGCCGTTCTTGATGGCCTCGACCACCTCCTCCTTCAGCATCAGGTTGCGCACGTTGGACCGGGGGATCATGCAGCCCTGCTCGCCGGTGAGCCCGACGGCCTTGCACGTCTCGTAGTACCCCTCGATCTTCTGGTTGACGCCGCCTATGGCCTGCACCTCGCCCTTCTGGTTCACGGAGCCGGTCACCGCGATGTTCTGCCTAATGGGCACCCCGGACAGCTCGGACAGCAGGGCGTACAGCTCGGTGCTGGAGGCGCTGTCCCCGTCCACTCCGGAGTACGACTGCTCGAAGACCACCCTCGCCGAGAGCGATAACGGCGCGCCGGTGGCGTACCGGTCGTTGAGGAAGCCGCTGATGATCAGCACGCCCTTGGTGTGCGTCGCCCCTCCCATCTGCGCCTGCCGCTCGATGTCGATGATGCCCTCGCGGCCGACCCCGGCCGAGGCGGTGATGCGGGACGGTCGGCCGAAGGCGAAGTCCCCGGTCCCGAGGACCGCCAGGCCGTTGAGCTGGCCGGTCCGCTTCCCCTCCACTTCGATGAGGATCGTCCCCTCCGCGATCATCTCCTCGATCTTCTTCTGGATCATGTTGGAGCGGTAGACCTTCTCCTCGATCTGCTTGCGGATGTGCTCGCTGGTGATGTACTTGGAGCCCTCCTCGCGGGCGTAGAACGACGCCTCGCGGATCATGTCCGCGATCTGGGCGAACTCCGTGGACAGCTTCCCCTGGTCGTCGGCGATGCGGGACGACTGCTCGACGACCGCGGCCAGCGCCGTGGGGTCAAGGTGCAGCAGTCCCTCCTTCTGCACCAGCCCGCAGATGAACTTGGTATACCTCTCGACGTTGTCCGGCGTGCGCTCCATCGTCGTGTCGAACTCCGCCTTCACCTTGAACAGCTTCTTGAAGTCTGGGTCCAGCTCGAACAGGACGCTGTACGTCTGGGGGTGACCGATGAGCACCACCTTGGCGGTGAACGGGATGGGCTCCGGCCGGAGGGTCTTGGTGATGATGTACCCCAGGCGGGCGATCGGGTCCTCCAGCTCCAGCCTGGCGTTGGCGATGGTCTGCTTGAGGCTCTCCCACACCATGGGGTCCTGGAACATCCTCTCCACCGGGATGACCAGGAAGCCGCCGTTGGCCCGGTGGGCGGTGCCCGAGCGGAGCATCATGTAGTCGGTCACCAGCGTGCCGAACCTGGCCTCCCGCTCGGCGTAGCCGAACAGCCTCTGGTAGTTGGGGTTCTGCTCGATCTCCACCGGCGCCCCGGTGGTCGCCGAGTTATCGACCACCAGGTTCACGCGATAGTTGCGGGTGGGGTCGATCACCGGGGTGTTCGGCCCGCCCGGCTGGGGATTGAGGAACAGCGGGACGTTGTCCACGATGTCCTCCTCCACCTCCTTGAGGTACTCCGTCACCTCCTCGATGTCCTTGAACTGGTCCCTCACCCCGCCGATGAAGGGGCCGACCGCGAAGTGCGCGACCTGGCGGTTGAGGTCCATCATCTCCTTGTCGACCTTCCTGACGATGTCCTGGAGCGGCCGGAAGGTTTCGCCGATGCGCTGGTTGAGCTTCTCCCGCTCCTCCTGGATCTCCCGCTGCAGGGCCGCCGGCAGCTGGGCGAACTCCTGGTCCGTGAGGGGCCGGCCGTCCGTGGTGACCGGGGTGAGGGTGAGGCCGATGGGCGAAGGCTGCACGAGGAACCCGGCCTCCTGGGCCATGGCGTTGATCTTGGCCACTATATCGTTCCTCTCCTGGTTGATGCTGGCCATGGTGGCCTCGCGCTTCTTGGCGTAATCGGCGCTCTCGAACGCCTCCCGGAGGGCCGGCGCGATCTGGTTCACCAGGCGGTCCATGGCATCCCTGAACTCGGAACCCTTGCCCGCGGTCAGGGAGATGGCCCTGGGCTTGGAGGAATCGGCGAAGTTGTTCACGTACACCCAGTCAGGGGGCACGGGCATGGTCGCGGCCTGCACCTTCACGAAGTCCTTGATGGCCGTCTTGCGCCCCGTGCCGGGGATGCCGGAGACAAAGATGTTGAACCCCCTGTCCTCGATCCGCAGGCCGAACTTCAGGGCCCTCACCGCGCGGTCCTGGCCCACTATGGCCTCCAGCGGGGTGAGCTCGGACGTGCTCTCGCATTCGAATTCCTTCTTCTCACAAACGTGACGAGCTTCCTTGTAGGAGATTTCCAGGACCATGGTCTCGTAGATTAGATTATTGCATCTGATTAATAAATGGCCCTACTGCTGCGGGCCCGGGACCTCAGGTCTCTTCCCCCGGGAGAACATGAAATGGCTCACGTAGATCAGCCAGGCGATGTCCACGGTCATGCACACCGCGGCCGGCATCGCCGCCACCGCGCCCAGGAGGCCGATCGCCAGCGCCGCGGCCATCCCGGTGTTCTTGTGCGTTGCGAACAGGACCTGGGGGACGCGCTGCTCCCATGACACGCCTTTCCTCCTCCCCCACCGGTCCAGGACCAGGCCGATGCCGAAGGTCTTGATCAATGCCACGGCGAGGAGGGCGAGCAGCAGCCCCGGCTCGCCGAAGAAGACGGAGCGGTTGGCGCCCGCCACCGCGATCACGAGGACCGCGAAGGCGATGTTGATCACGATGCTGCGGCCGTAGAGGTCGATCTTCACCCTGCGGAGCCCTCGGGACACCACCACCGGGACGGCGATGAGCAGGGCCACGTACCAAAGGAGGGTCTCGACGCTGACCGCGTGCCCGATGAACACCAGCGTGAGCAGGGGGGTCAGCACGAGGGCGATGATGTATAGCGCGGCCGAGGAGACCAGCGTGCCCTCCATGTCCCCGCCGAGGATGAGGGTGAAGGGGATGACCGACACCGCCGACGGCACCGCCGCGGCGAGGATCCAGCCGCTGCGCAGGTCCCCCTCGAAGAGGAACGCCAGGGCGATGGTGACGCCGGTGGAGACGATGAACGAAAGGATGAACGCGTTGCGGACCGGGACGCGATGGGCCCCGAGGCTCAATCCCCGCAGATTCATGCTGCAC
This sequence comes from uncultured Methanomassiliicoccus sp., assembly GCA_964426205.1. Lineage (GTDB taxonomy): Archaea > Thermoplasmatota > Thermoplasmata > Methanomassiliicoccales > Methanomassiliicoccaceae > UBA6. The sequence continues at coordinate 17,439 of CAYRPG010000024.1, forward strand.
AGGGAGAACGACATCATGACCATCAGGGAGGCCATGGCCACGTCCTTGTTCATCTTCGGGTACAGCTCCGGGAAGCCGCCGAACAGCATGGCGATGATCAGGGCGACGATCATCATCATGGCGTTGTTCCCGAGGAAGTCCCTTATCCGCACGCCGCGTTCATTCTCTTCTCGGATAAGTATTTTTCCGGCAGGACGAAATACCGACCGGCACCATTGATGAAAGGTGTCCTCCCAGGACCGTGGCCGGCGCATCTTTGTGGTCATGAACCCCCGATCGGGGATAGGCTCGGCCCTCTACCTCCGGGACGTGATAATGCGGGGGCTGAACGGCCTGGACGCCGAATATGCGTACCTCGGTAGGGAGGACGACCTGCGGAGCATGGTTCGCGACGCGGTCGACGCCGGGGCCGAGGAGGTCGTGGCGGTGGGCGGGGACGGGACGATCTCCGGTGTAGCGGAAGCGATCGCCGGGACCAATGCGGTCATGGGGATCGTGCCCACCGGCACCGCCAACATGATCGCCCGGGAGCTGGGCATCCCGCTCTCAATAGCCTCGTCCACCGGGGTGATCAGGCGTAGGGAGAGGACGGTGAGCTTGGACGCCATGGTCTCGGGCGAGAGGTCCTTCATCTACCAGGTCGTGGTGGGCGTGGGCGCGGACGTGAACCGTCATATCTCCAAGGCCGAGAAGGAGCTCCTCGGCCGCTCCGCGTACCTCGTCGCGATGGCCAGGGCGATGGGCGGCCTGAGGCCCCTGATGGTGCACTGCCGCATCGACGGCCGGGAGGTCGCGATGTGGGTGAACCAGCTCATCGTCGCCAACGCCGGCATCCTGGGCACGGCGCCCCTGCGGCTCGGCCCGGGGATACGGCCCGACGACGGGAAGGTGGAGGTGGTGGCGCTGTGCGGGAGGGGGCGCCTGGACTACCTGGGATCGGGAGTGGACATGGTGTTCGGCAACTACCGCGGTCCCGGCCTGGAGTACTTCGACGCGCGCAGGGAGATAGTCCTGGAAACGGAGCCGGCCACGGAGATCAAGGCCGACGGCGAGCACATCGGGCGGACGCCCATCGCGCTCCGCGTCCGGGCCGGGGCGGTGAAGGTCCTCGTGCCCGCCAGGGCCCCGCGGCCGCTATGACCGCTGGACATGGCGCCCGGGCCGTGACGGCAGCATGGCCATTGCGCAAGATAGTGTGAGAATGAAAGGCGCCGAGGGGGAGATTCGAACTCCCGAAGTGCGAACACCACCAGCTCTCAAGGCTGGCGCCGTGATCCGGGCTTGGCTACCTCGGCCTGGGGCGTCCAGGCCCCTTGTTCGTCTTATTCTTTTCGGTCAGGCCACCTTCTCGAGCTTGCCGGCGGTGACCGTCTCCAGGTCGAGCTCGAACGCGGCTATGGGATATCCCAGTTCGAAGCCGGTGATGACCTCGGGGTGCACCTCGCCGAAGGTGCCGATGACCCTGTCGTCCACGACGATCTCTGCCCCCCTTCCCTCGAGGTAGGTGCCGGAGGCGGAGGCGCGCACCGTGCACTTGACCGAGAGGTCCCGCATGATGCTCTCCACCAGGGACTTCACCTCGGTGAACGAGGCGCGGGCCGATATGCTCACCGCGGCCAGGTGCCGGCGGCGTTTGATACCGTCCAGGACGTCCCCGACCTCGAACAGCCGCTGGGGGAGGTCGCGGTGCTTGTTCCTCCGCAGCACCATCAGCAGGCTGGGGAGCAGGGACACCCGAAGGCAGGTGTGGTCCTCGCTGATGGGGTTGAGCACCTCCACCACATCGCCGCGCGGCAGGCGCAGCCGGTCGAACTGGTTTTCCTCGGAGCTCAGGGTGAGGGTGGTCGCCTCCAGGTAGCCGTAGCCGACCATCAGCTGGCGGGCGACGTCCGCGGCCTTGCTGCTGAGCAGCTCGGAACCGAAGGTCTGCTGCGACGGCAGCTCCTTCCCGAAGTTCTCGTAGCCGTGGCCCTTGGCCACGTCCTCCATGATGTCCACCGGGTGGATGAGGTCCATCCTCCAGGCGGGGGCGAGGACCTCGAGGTCCTCGCCGTGCGCCTCGGCGTCGAAGCCCATCCTGCCCAGGGCAGCGGCCATCTGCGCGCCGTCGAGCTTTGTGCCCAGCAGCGAGTTGGTCTCGGCGATGCTGATCGTCCACTTCCTGGGCGAGAGGTCGGGGGTGACCTCGTTCTGCGTCCCGCGGACCCTGACCGTCCTGATCTTCCCGCCCCGCTCGGCCATGGCCCCGGCCACGATGTTGAGGGCGCCCTTGATGGCGTTGAGGTCCGTCCCGGTCACATCGATGAACACGTTCCTCGTTTCCGTGGTCACCGTCGTCAGCGTGCCGTTGATGATCGGCGGGAAGGACAGCACCTCGCCCCTGCTATCGACCAGCAGGGGGTAGCGGTCCTTGCCCTCGAGTATGAACGCGTAGTCCACGCCCTTCTCGTGGCGCTGGAGGATCTCCCGCAGGTTCATGCTCTCCGTCTTGCCCAGCGGAACGAAGGACACTGACTCGGGGTCGACGGCCTTGAACGTGAACGGCGGCGTGACCTTGTCCATGTCGTGGATGCCGATGGAGACCTTCGATCTCTTCCGCCCCATGGTGAGGTGCAGCTTCTCCTGCAGCTCCATGAGCGAGCGGATCAGCTCATCGGTGATGGTGATGTCCTCGATGACCCCCGCGACCATGTACGGGCGGACGGCCAGGATGCTCTCGTCGAGGTTCAGGACGACGTCCGATCCCTCCACCCCGTAGGTGGTGAGCCCGCTCTCGAAGCCGAAGAAGGTGCGCAGCGCCCGGGCCGCTCCCTCCACGCTGTAGAGGTCCGGCCTGTCCGGGAAGAACTCGATGGACATTTCCCGACTGCTCTCGTCGTAGGAGTGCACGTCCGCGCCCACCTGTGGCACCCTGTCGAGGAGGGTCTCCACGCTCACCTCCCGTCCGAGCAGGAACGTGAGGTCATCATAGGCGAAGGTTACTACTGGCATCCCCGAAGCGATGGGAAAGAGACTATAATTAAGTTTTCAGGAGCGGGCGCGAAGCACGATCGGCAGCTCCGTGCCGCACCGCGGGCACCTGGGTTCGTCGATGTTCACCTTGACCTCGAAGGAGGGGCAGAAGCGGCTGACCTCGCAGCTCCTCAGGCACACCCTCTCGGCGGGCCGGACGCTCTTCCTTTCCACGGCGAGGAGGCCGCAGGACGGGCACGCGGTATCCTGACCGCCCTCGCCGGTGACGCCGCCGAAGTACACGAAGCGGAGGCCTTTCTCCCGGGCGATGCCGCGGGAGCGGAGCATCACCTCCATGCTCTGTTCCGGCAGATCGGCGAGCTCGGAGAAGGGATGGAAGCGGTAGAAGAAGACGGGGGTGTCCGCTCCCATGCTCCTGGCGACCCATCCGGCGAACGCGGCCACCTCGTCCGCGGAGTCGTTAAGGCCGGGCACCAGCAGGTAGGTGAGCTCGACATGCACCCCCTTGCTGCGGGCCAGCATGCAGGAATCGAGCACCTCTTGCAGGCTGCCGCCGCATACCCTCTCGTAGAAGCGGTCGGTGAAGCCCTTGACATCGATGTTGGCCACCTCCGCGTGCTCGAACAGCTCGTCCGCGGCGGGGCGCAGGATGTAGCCGTTGGTGTTGATCATGGTGTAAAGGCCATGCTCCCTGGCCAGCCTCGCGGTGTCGACGATGTGCTCTATCCACACCGTCGGCTCGTTGAACGTCCATGCGATCCCGTCCACGCCCTCCCGGAGGGCGAGGTCGATGACCTCCCGAGGCTCCATGGCCTCGCAGGTAAGGTCGCCCCCCGAGGACCTGGCGAGGATGGCGTTCTGGCAGAATTTGCAGGTCAGGTTGCAGCCGAAGGTGCCGAGGGACAGCAGCTTGGTGCCCGGCCTGTAGTGGAAGATGGGCTTCTTCTCGATGTGGTCCACGTTGCGGACGCAGACACTGCCGTAGGTCCTCGTGATCAGGGTGCCGCGGACGTTCTGCCTCGCCCCGCATCGTCCCGTACCCCCGTCCTCGATGGCGCACCTGTGGGGGCACAGATCGCACCGGACCCACTCGCCCTCGTCATGCCACCATCTGGCCACATGCCCGTCCATGCCTTGATGGAGGGGAAGAGGGGGAATAAGGCTGTCGCTGGGGACGGCACCGCCCTACGAAGGTTTCACCGGCCCAGGCGGCTGTGCGCCTGCCCGAGGTGGCCGGCGGCCTGGGCGCTCAGCGTGGACAGCTCTCCGGCGAGGACGACCGCTCCGACGATCTCGGCGAGCTTTGCCGCCTTGCCCTGCCCGACGCAGCCGATCATGCTCAGAGCTTCGGACTGGCAGGGCAGCCGCGTGCCGCCCCCCACGGTGCCGACCTCGACGCACGGCAGGCGCACGGAGATGTACAGCCCGTCCTCGACGACCTCGCAGGTGGTGGTGACCATGGAGCCCTCGACCACCTGGGCAGGGTCCTGGCCGGTGGCGATGTAAAGCGCCGCGATCATGTTGGCGGCATGAGCGTTCGAGCCCAGGGAAACCGCCAGCGAGGAGCCGATGCTGCACTTGCGGAAGCAGGTCTCGGCCACCGCCTCGGGGCTGGCGTGCATCTTCTCCTCGAGCACCTGCCTCGGGACCGTGGCGTCGGCGAGCACTATCTTCCCGCGACCCAGTATGGAGTCGATGGCCGCCGGCTTCTTGTCTATGCACATGTTGCCCGACACCGATATCATGACCGCGCCGGTCTCCTTCTCCACTATCCTCGACACCGCCTCGGAGGCGATGGTGGCCATGTTCATGCCCATGGCATCCCCGGTGCTGTACGAAAGACGAAGGTAGAGCGAGCGGCCGACCGCGAACGGTTGCGCGCTGAGCAGCTTCCCGTGACTGGTTGTCTCCTCCACCGCCTTCCTGAGGCGGTCGAGGTTCTTATCCACCCATGCGGCCACCTCAACGGCGTGCCTGGAGTCCCTTACCCTGAACACCGGCGCCCGGGTCATGGCGTCCTTCACTATCATTGCCGAAGCACCGCCGGACGCGGTGATGACCGAGCACCCCCGGTTCACGGACGCCAGCAGCGCGCCCTCGGTTGTCGCCATCGGCACCAGGAACTCGCCGGAAGCGTGGTCGCCGTTGATCCTGAGCGGCCCCACGAAGCCGAGCGGCACCTGCACCGTCCCGATCATGTTCTCGATGTTCTTCGCTGCCGCCATGGGGTCGAAGGACATCGAGCCGATGTTCGGCAGGCTCACGCCCGCACTATCCTCTACCGCCCTTCGGCGTTCGTCGACATCCGCGCGAGACTTGCCACGGTTCTTCAGTCCCTCTCCCATCATATCGGTGTTCCATATGGACTTTGCGTAATAAGGATTCTGAGGCCGGGATGGCCTCCGGATAGGGGTCCCTGCCTTGCTATAACACGTCATCGTGTATTATCGGATCACCGAATGGCGTCATTTGACGGTATTTTTCGTAAAGAAGGACTTAATTTCAAATATCAGGATTGTTTCACACCACCTCAATCCCAAAAGGATTCTCGGTAAGGTGATAACAGGACATGTATAGCATGAGTCCGCGGACGGGCAAGTGTTTGAGCGACGAGGAATGCGTAAACAAGTTCAAGACGGGGAACGAGTGGGGTCTCCTGACCTCGATCGACCTTCATGACTGCGATCCCGAGAAGATCGCCAGCAAGGAAGTGATCACGCAGTTCTCGATCGACCTATGCAACTATATCGACATGAAGAGGTTCGGCGAACCCATCGTCGTCAGATTCGGCGCCGACCCCAGGGTGCAGGGCTACTCGCTGGCACAACTGATAGAGACATCCCTGATCTCCGGCCACTTTGCCGAGGATACCGACCGGGCGTTCATCGATGTCTTCTCCTGCAAGGAGTACCCGCCCAAGAAGACCGCGGAGTTCTGCAAGGAATACTTCGGGGCCAGGTCCATGGAATACTCCGTGGTCTTCAGGACCTGAGTAAGAAACCACTTAGCCCTTTTCCATCACAGGGTTCGAAATCCCTTCCGTCTTTCTCTCATCCATCGTTCGGCGAATGCGCCTTGATCGTCATCAGTACAGTGCCCTGCTGCGCTGGTTCTCGAATATGGGGTCCCAGTAGAGCTCGTACCATCCCTGCTCGATCCTGTCCGCCAGCTCCGGCGGGACACCGGTCTGCACCAGCCTCAGGTCCGTGCCCTGGCCGAATGCGCGCATTCCGATCTCCAGCCTGGAGGGAGGCACGCCGCTTGGCCAGTCATCGGTCGACCACTCCTGCACGATTCTCTTCCCCCGCTCCAGCTCCAGGTGCCGGACGATGATGCGGCCGCCCCTGGAGATCATGGTCCCTCCGACCTCGCGGCTCCCTGAGGCAGGCTCCCCGGTGAGATCGGCGATGAGGTCGGGGTCCACAAGAAGATCGAAGATTACCTCCGGGGAGGCGGGCAGCATGGCCTTCTGGTGGATGGTAGCGGTATCGAGGCTCATCGGGCCCGCATCGCCGATGCCGGATATATCATCTCGGTCCGGCGGACCCGCGCCAGGTATGATGCGCTCCCCGTTGGTGCTTCGGGTCGACCGCTCCTCGATGATCGGGATTCAGAACCTCAAATGGCAGCATTAAGATGATCTAGTTTTATCCCTGGCTGTTTTTCTGGCATAGAAAAATATGGCTCGTCCTGCCTTCGGAACCGCCCCAGAAGGGAAAGCTTTAAAATGGAAGGCAGTATTCCCAGAAGCACAAGGGCCCGTAGCTTAGCCTGGCTGGAGCGCCCGGCTGATAACCGGGAGGTCAAGAGTCCAAATCTCTTCGGGCCCACCACTTCCTCTGAACAAACCCGCTTTCCCAATGCCTTGGGAAGCGCTTTACCTCGCGAACAACGATGGCCTAACAGTTACCTGCTAGGTCTCCGGGTTCGCTTTTCTCTCATCCTCATCCTGGCCAGGTAGTCGTCATGTTTACTCTAACCCATGCCAGGTCGTCGACTGTAAGGCCCGGGCACATCGTGGTTCGTACCGATCGCCTACCATCAGCATCGTGCTGATAGGATAGATCCATTCTGAAGGCTAGGTGCCAGGAGTGCGAGACGGGCGGCCGATAGGTGCCTTGTGTATGGCGGTGTCGTAAAAAAGATGTTAATATATTCTCACAGAAATCGATAAGTAATGTGATAACCACTTCACTGAGAGACGGCGGATGGGTCAATGACCCATCTGTGAATGGTAACGGGCCCTGTCCCTTGGCCTCATATTTATTGCATAGTGATGGATCATATCAACTATCCTATTTTGCCAAGCGATGGAGCGTTTCCGAGCTCATCGGTCTGAAAGCCTCCGTTCAGCTACCATCGACCATATGATGGCGGGCGACGCTCGCCGACTGCCAGCTCTCATCGAAGAGGCGTCAACGATGTTCAATGGCTGCATCATCACATCTTCGTGGACAGCACATTCGACTCAAGAGGGGGCTTCGACTTCCTGCACGATTGCGATATTTAGGCGGTCGTGCACATGCAGAAAAATCCAACATGAAGCTGCGCGCGGAGCACACCTCCATCGACGCCTCGCGGTGGCGCAGCGAGCTGCGACGAGCCGACAGCGGCCGACCGCGCCGCTGTCGGTCGTTCTGCCGCCGGGCTGATGGACGGGGTTCGTCATTTCGTGATGGAGCTTCGGCTGACGGTCAGAACGGCCGGTAGCAGCTCGAATAAAGATTATGGAACGGGTTTAGTGGCCTTGCCATGGAGCGAGCTCACCATGAAGGCCTATCAATTCACCTCTTCCCGGAGAACGATCTGGTCGCATCGACCATCGCCTTGAGGTTCGCGGTGGGTGTCTCCGGCGGAAGGGCGCATCCAGGGTGGATGACATGGAAACCGGCATCGATGCAGCGCAAGGTATCCTTCCTCACCTGCTCAGGCGTTCCGAGCATCAGTGGCTCTACCGGCCCGACATTTCCGATGATCGCGACCTTTCCGGCGACCTGCTTCATGGCAATGTAGGGGTCGACCTTCTGCTCGATGGCCAGGGCCATCGCGCCGGACCGGGCCATTAGCGGCAGGTGGTCGGTGGTGTCGCCGCAGATGTGTAGGCAGGGGTTCGCCCCGGCCGCCTTGATCGCCCTCATCTCGGTCTGGACATAAGGCAGGGAGTACTCCTCGAACATGTCTGGCGAGATCAGATCGCCAGAAGCGGTTGGCTCGCCGGGCATGATGGAATCGCTATCATCGATGAACCCCGCCGCCAGCTCCGCCTTGTAGGCCTCGGCGCTGTACTCGGCGCAGAACCTTAGAAGCTTTTTCACCTCGTCCGGTTCCATGGCAATGGACATCATCAGCTGCTCCGTCCCGATCAGATGGCCTGCGTTGGTCAGTGGTCCCCACGAGGTCACTATGGTGACCGCGGTGTCCTTCCCGGCGAGCTGCCTTGCCCTCCTATACGCCTGCACGCTCCTAACGACCGCCGGATGCTTGGTATAGCTGTCCATATCTGGCATCTGGTAATCGTCTCCGAGCTTGAACAGAGGCTGCCTTAGGTATGGTATCCCCTTACCCTCCTGGTAGTTGACATCGGCGCCTAGGGCCTCGAGGTGCGTCCACACGGTGAACAGGTTGAGATCCTCGAACCCGCACATGTCGTGCTCCACCTTCGCCAGCTTGGCGAGGGCATCCCCATCCTGCCACATCGTGGCCGGGTTGATGCTCGCATTCACGATCCCATCGACCGTGATGGCGCCGGTACAGGCGACCGACGGTCGGTCCAGGGCCTCCCGGTTGAGGGAGGCCCGGTATCTCTGCCTTTCGGTCATCTTCTCCTTCATTTCGTTCACTTCCCGTTGTCGATGCTTTCCATTCTACGGACAAATGGATTCGCCGGTCATGGCGGGACGGTCGATCTCCTTATCGCGTATGCCACCTCGTGCGCACTCCGTTATAAGGCCCTTCCCATGTCGGCTCTCAGCGTTTCCATTCCGGTCCAGCGGCGAAATCCCGTGCCGCACGGATCATCGCATGGACGTTCACCGGTGAGCTGTGCACCGGAAGTTCACATCCGGGGGCCACCATATATCCACGAGGGCAATGGTTCGCGGCGGCGGTCAGCTTGTCCATTGCCTTTTTGTAGATCCACTCCGCGTCCCCCAGTGTGAACTGGATGCATTCGATGTTACCCATTATGGTCATGTCCTGGCCAAAACTGGATATACCTGCCTCCAGTGGAGTGCGGAAGTCGAAGTTGATGCCGAAGGTACCGGGCACCTTGGCCCAGTGCGCCACGTTCTTGGTCTGGTCCCCACAGGGGTGAGATAAGAACCTCGATGCTCCCTCCTTCATCGCCCTTCGACGGTACGACACCAATGGAGGCAGAGCGAACTGCTCGAACTGCTTCGAGGTGATGAGATCATTGGAATCGCTCGGCCCGCCATCGAAGAAGATCATGTCCCCTACCTGACCCAGCGCGAATCTTACAACCTCGACCTCGAAATCGGCAACCTTGCCCAGGAGTCCCTGGACCACTTTCGGCTCCGCTTGTATCCACATGAGCATGGTCTCCAGGCCGACAATGTTGCCAGCCCAGGTGAACGGGTCGCCGGTGACCATCATGGGATTGCGGTATCCCTCTGGATAGTTCTCCATAACGTACTTGGCCCCGGCCACCTGTTTAGGTACCTCCCCTGCGCGGTGCGGGTCCGGTACCTCCAATTTGTCCACGTCCTCCAGGTCTTTCACCGGCCGTCGAGAGATCACAGGGAACAGCGCCTTGGAGTTACCCCGTGGATAGGTTAGCTTTCCACCGAACTCTTTAACACCCACAGCAGGGTGGCCGAACAGAGGACCACTGTCGAAGCCCAAGAGCTCCTGGACCCTCAGGAACGCCTTGGCATACCTTATGGGATACTCGTAGCATTCCCCTACAGTGAGGTTGCCGGTCATTTTGGGAACGAACCCAGTGGCCAGGACCGCCACGCCCGGGCGGTCGGCAGTGCCGGTCTCGTAGAGCGACATCATTCGCTCCGTTGGCGTCATTGTCTCATGGAACATCTAGAACTCTCCTGTTTCCGTCGGTCGAGGGTCAACGATACCTCTTGGTCACCAGCTAGCTCGATACGGTCGCAGATCGCGATGGAACCATCTTTGGAATATATCATCGTTCTGAGATATCCTTCGTCCGCATTCGTTCATGGTCCTATGGGAAAAGGTTTGGGGGTGAGCGACCCCACATGACTAGAGGATCGCGCGATGCGAAGCGCTACTTGCTCACCTCGCAAAGCATCAGGGGGGCGACCATCTTCCCATACACGGTGTTCAGAGTGATCGCGCATCCGGTGTAGAGCGCAAGGATGCCCACGAACATCCCCCAAATGCCCCAGATCAGCATCAGGGTGTCCCCACCGACCACTGCATGGAGGCCGACCAGGAAGAACAACAGTGATGCGGAGAAGATGGTAATGGTGAGCAGGCGGCATGGCATCTTCAGAGTGATGATCCCCAGCACGGCGATGAACACGGCGAACACCATCAGGAACGCCGCGACCTCATTGGGTGTGGGAGCGGGCACGATCCCCAATCCCGGCAGGATGCTGAACCCTGCGAAGGACCATACGAACACCGCAATGGCGCCGAAGGTGAACAGCGTGAACATCTCCCCTCGTCGGAACCCGATGTACGCCACTAGAAAGAACCCGAATCCGGAGAAAAAGACGGTCGACAGGACCATCCCTCCCAGTGGGATCACCTTGAAGGCCGTGAGGGCCAGCAGCACGGTCACCCATCCAAGCAGCATCGAGCCCAGAGCATCCGGGCTCGCGGTCGCGTCGACCAATCTCACTTTAGTTTCCACTAGTTCTGACATCTGCGTTTCCTCCTCCTATCGTGCTTTAAGGAAATGAGAAAGTGGGAGGGGCCCGAAGCCCCTGTATCACTTCGGCTTCCGCTCCTGCCACTCCTTCGTCATGGCGAAGTCCCTGGTCGCTTGCAGCATCGCCCCGACGTGCAAGGGCGGGGTATCTGCCGGTATCTCGCAGCCTGGCCCCACAATGTAGCCGTGGGGGCTGTGCAGCGCGGCGATGTTCATGCACTTGGTGACCTCGTTGTAGATCCAGTCATAGTTGCTGTACTGGAACTTGGCCGGCTCGATGTTGCCGACCACCAGCCCTGTTGGGCCAAAGATCTCTACGACCTTCTCCAGCGGGGTGCGGAAGTCGAAGTTGACCCCGGCATTGCCTGGCGCCTGGGCCCACATCATGATGTTGCCGTTCTGGTCCCCGCAGGGGTGGCACAGGAACCCTGGGATCCCGGCCCCCAAGGCGGCCTTCCTGGTGCTCTGCATGTACGGAAGGGCAAAGGTCTCGAACTGCTTCGGGCTGATGAGGTCATTGGATTCCGTTGGACCACCATCGAACAGCATCATCGGTCCAACGTTCTTGACGATGTACTTTGCCATTTCCCCCAGGAACTCGGCCTGCGCCTTCAGGACCTTATGGGCCAGCGCCGGCTCGCGGATCATCCACAAGAGCATCGTCTCCACGCCGATGGCATTGCCGGCCCAGGTGAACGGGGACCCGCAGACGATGGTCGGCGAGTTGAACCCGCTGGGATATCTCTCGATAACATACTTCGCCGCCTCGACCTCTCGGGTGATCTCCGGGACCTTCGCAGGGTCGGGCACGAAGAGCGCGTCGACCTTCTCCGGAGTGCTGAATGGATGCACCCGCACGGACGGCGCCTGGGACCTTGAGTTGGGCGCCGGGTACTCGACCACTCCACCGAACTCCGCCGCGCCCTGGGAGGCACTGCCGAAGGTCGGCCCGGTATCGAACCCGAGCGCTTGCTGCACCCGGATGTAGGCCTTGGCGTACTTCAGGGGATTGGAGTAAACCTCACCCAGGGTCATGCCCGGGGTCATCCTGGCGGTGAAGCCGAAGGCGAACGTGCCAACTCCTGGGCGGTCGGCCCAACCGGTCTGCAGCAGCGACATCGTTCTCTCGCCCGGGGTCATGGTCTCGTGGAACATGATCACGCACCCCCGAACATCTTAGTGGCGATCTTGACCGCCGTCTCGGCGTTCGTCGCGGTCATGTCTGCGCCGATCTTTGCCCGGAAATCCTCGTTGACCGGCGCCCCTCCCACCGCGATCTTGTACTTGGAACGGATGCCTTTGTCGGTCAGCATCTTCATGACGTCCTCCATACCGGCCATCGTGGATGTCATCAGGGTGCTCATGGCGATCAGGTCCACCTGGTTCTTCTCCGCCGTATCCACGATGGTCGTGAGGGGAACATCAGCGCCCAGGTCGTTGACCTCGTAGCCTGCGACCTTCATCAACGTGCCCACGATGGTCTTCCCGATGGAGTGTACGTCGCCCTCGATGGTACAGATCTGTACCTTCTTCTTGAAGTCCACGCTGGTGTCTGCCTTGAGGTGCGGCATAAGAATGTCCATCGCAGCATACATGGCCTGTGAGGCGGCCATGACCTCCGGGAGGTACATCTCCTTGTGCTCGTACTTCTGGCCCACGATGTTCATTCCCTCGCTCAGCCCGACGGTTATGGCCTCCTTGGCGTCCACACCGGAGGCAACCGCCTCGTTGGCGAGCTTCTTGGCCCTATCCAGGTCGTAGCTCACCACACTTTCCTTCAACCCGTTGATTATGGCTTCCTTGTCGGTCATTCACTTCCTCCTGTAATCTCAGCGCCCACTACCGTCCGTTCCTTCGCAGAAGTCCATAGCGTCCGCTCAGGGATTGTCGATGATGCTTCTGCCGCATTGCGGACACGGCCGAGACCTAACCCCTCGTGGCTCGATCTCGAAGCCTGTGTTCTACTCATGTAATACACTTGTATCATTTAATAATTATCGATTTTCCCTTCAGGGAACCGGTCTGCACGCCGACCGCGGTTATTAAGTAGCATGACAATAGGGACCTGACATGCCTAGGAAGTCGGTCAACCAAGAGGAGTCAAAGATAGTGAACCTGCGCATGCAGCCAGCACTCGTAGCCGAGATCGATAGCTTGGTGGCCAGGAAGGGCTACATGTCCCGCTCCGAGTTCATCCTATCCGCGGTCAGGTACTACATGGACCACGTGACCTACCGCGAAGAGCATCTGCTGCGAATGAAGGAGAGGGGCATGATCAAGGATATCCCTCCTCCTCCGGAAGAGGATGATGATAGTGGTTGAGACCGTGACCTAGTGCCTGAGATCGCGCTCATACAGCAATCGTTCGTAGGAACACCTTGCTAAGAAAAGCGAGCTAGGGCCCTGTTCTCTGGAGGTGTATCGGAGGGCATGGTAGTTCGTTGATCATATCTTCAGATGTTCGGCCTCTCCATCCCCTCTAGTAAGCTTGTCCGGACGATCATGAGGAATGAATGCGCGGCGATGATCAAGGTCGAGGGCTGCCCGGCGTGCGGCGCCATGAGCAGCATAAGGGATCGGTTCGACGAGATGATGGTCGAGAGCCCCTGCACCTATGCGGCCCCATGGTGCGGTGGGCACGCAGGGACACGATGATCGGCAAGCATCTTCACACCGCTTTCGATGGCCACGCGCCGGAGCTCGTGCCCCTCGACTAATAAGATCAAGACGGCGAGGTATGATGGCATTGCGTTGCAGCAATGGATGCTCTCGAGGAACGTTGTCGAGCTTCGGAACGACCCCTTCAGCTCATCGGCGACCATTGGCGATCATGAGGTCCCAATAAACATCGACATAAAGATCGGCCCCGATAGCAAGTCTAATGAGCATGCCTCGTCATAAGTTCTAAACATATTATGGGCTGGAAAGACTTGGATCGGTTGGACCGCTCTTTTCGGATACTGATCATCATATCCATCGCGTTCATTTTGCTGGCGCTGCCCTGGAGCGCACGAAGGGGGCTCATCGGGGTGTTCTCGGTCTCCTTCTACACTGCCCTTGCCTTTCTGGCCGTTCAGGGGGCCCTGGTCCTTTGGAGCTTCGGGGGCAGGTACCGAACGTGGTTTGGCAAGATGGCAAAATGGACCGTGATCATCTCATTCACCCTAGCGTTGGTCCTGACCCTGATGCACATCGTCATGGGAACGACCGAATCCGTTGCTGGCTTCGAGGTCCGCTCGATCGAGCGCCTCGTTAATGTTCATTCGGTGGAGGGGGGCGCGTCGTTGCTCCTACTGCTCTGGGCGTACTTGCTGGCCCTAGCCTGGTTCTTCGTGGCCGCGATTTCTGGAGGAACATGGATGGTGGTCGTGGCTCAGCGATCGTTCCTACCATCGGTGCTCATGGACCTCCGAAAACTATCATACGATGGTAATGACCCTTTGATCAGACGTGCCATCGCTTGGCTGCTGAGCATCCCGTATGTTCTGGAGCCGTCGACGTTGCACTTGGACGCGATGAGAACCGACGTTCAGACGATAAAACGAAGGATGCATAGGGCGGTCATCTGGCAGATGGCGCTCGGGACCCTGATAGGGATATATGTCGGCCTGAACCCGACGTTACTTTCGGTCATGCCCTATGCTCAGACCTTTGAACTTGTGTCCATTCCTGTTGGCCTGATACCGCTCATCGTTCTGCCCCTTCTTAGCCTTGAGGCACTGGGGGCAAGGATCAAAGGACCACGGGCCGATTTTTATCTGGACAAGGGAGCGAAGAACAGACTGTTGCAAGCGATGCTGACCCTGTTGGGCTTGTTTGGACTGTTCTGGTGGGCGGTCGATCGGGTCGGGGCATCGAGGATCGCGATCACGTTCGCTAGCTACGCCCTTCTGTTGTTCCTGTTCTCGCTTTTGACGTCGTTCATCTATTTCCATCTCTTTGAGAAAGAGCTCATCGAGAATGTTGTGAAGGAGCTGGAAGATCACCGTTTCCAGGTCTGAGGTGATGAGCCGGTCCGCTGAGCCCTCTCAGCTATCGGCAGTCGTGAGATCGACGTCGTGCGTGCTGTCGGAGAGGTCGATGGAGCGATGTAACAGCATCTCCGCTCTCTCCCCGATCTCCTTGAGCTTTTTTTCTATGGCCATGTCCCAGTAGGCCCCGGGTGCGGCCTTTGCTCAGATCTCGACGCCGAAGATCGCGCCGAACTCCTCGAGCTTCCTGAACTCGATCAGGTACTCCCTGCCCTTCGGGGTGATGTCGATCTCCGTCTCGCTCCCGCCAGTTCGCTCTATGAGCCCCGAACGCTCCATCTGGTCAAGGTAGCCCATCAGCCGGTCGTGCGGCACGTTGGCGTCATGGAGAAGGCGGGTCACCCGGACCTCCCCGCCAGCGCTCAGCGCCGTCAGGATGTCGGCGAATATGCGGCACTTGGAGCGGTGCCTGGAGCGGCGGTCAGGCATGTCTCACCCTCGTTCCGACGATGGCCATGAGGAAGACGATGAAGCCGGACAGGCTGATCAGCGACGCCACCGCGGCAGGCCAGCCGCTGTCGCCCTGCACCGCCGACCACACGTCTGGCTGGTAGCTGAGCAGATCGTACGCCTGGCAGGTGAGCATGAGCAGAAATCCGGTCAGACCGACGAGCGTGAACCTATTGCCGTTCTCACGGTAATAGGAGAACATCAGTGTGACGACGAAGAGCATCAGGACGACCGACAGAACGATCGAGACGAACGGCCACACTGGATGGCCGAACTCGGTGCCGTACCTGCTGTTCAGGAACAGCGAGGCGACGATGACCACCGCAAGCGAGGCCGCGAGGGCATCGAGCTGAAGGCGGGTCAGTTCGACCGCTCGGTCCTTCAGCTCCGTAAGGTAGATCGACGCAAGGAGGCCGAACGCGGCTATCTGGACGAGGGCCAGGAGGTCGAGCACCCTTATCGTCTGGGTCACATACTCGTAGCCTTCTAGGTCCGGGGTCGGCCAGTGGAACAGGCCCAGCAGCTCCATGACGGCCAGCAGTGCGGGGCATGCCAACAGGAAGAAGGAGGCGGAAAGGAGCAGGGAGGATGTGCTCCTGACCTTGATGTAGCCCCTGAGCGCGATGAGGGCGATGAGCAGAGCTATGGGTGCGATCAGCGCCTGGGCGAACAGCCTGACCGTCTGAGGATCGACCGCGGCCATCGTGGGCTAAATGCCATTTTATATAAATGCAGCTTATGAACTCGATGTTCACGCCGTTCTTATAGCCGCATGGTCATTTTGCCGTGAGAACATGGGATCGGGCGCTGGAGAAAGAAAGGGTCCACGGGGCAGCTACAGGGAGGCGGCCGTGGTCTTCGCCACGACCGCTGTGATCATGGTGGTGATCATAGCCGCGCTACAGCTCTATGCCGCTGAATCGGGAAAGGGTCCTTTCCCCCTGAAGACGGGGGACTGGATCGAGTATGACATCGAGGGCAAAGTGGCGAACGAGAGCGTTGGTGGCGAGTTCATCTATTACTTCATGGAGAGGGTCGACCGAGGCCCTGCGTACTATATTACTACCGTCGTTCCCCGGGCACCCACGGACCAGAGCTCGCCGTTCTACTCCAAGCCCATGCTAGGATCGCAGACCTTCGCATATGATGGGAGCAATTTGTACGCTATCGGAGACCTGCTCAGCCTCTCCATGAGCGATTACGACGGGGCGAACAACACCCAAATGCCCACGGGGTGGTTCGGTGAGTTCGTAGACCATCAAAAGGTCAGCAGGCACAACGGTGCCGTCATGCCGTACACTAACGGAGAGGCGGCACACTACATCAGCACCCATGCCGGCATTAAGCTGGAGCAGTGGGTGGCCAACGGGACCGGGCTGCCCATCAAGCTCAGGTACGCTGACGAGTATGGCACGGACATCACGCTCACCATCGCATACACGTCCATTGGATGGATAGAAAAGTTACCGCGCTGACGGCTTCAGTTCGACGTGCGGTGCCATAATATCGCTTAATATCGGCCAGGCCTCGGGCGCGGTCGATGGATTCCATGTGGATCCACAGCGATCGGGTGATCGATCGTGCTATGCCTGATCGATAATGCGCCAATATCCAGGGTCCTGTGCTATCGATCATCAAGCTATCCGCATGCGAACAGGTTGCAGTTCCTAGGCCGAGACCTTGCCGACGAGGTGTTGATCTTCCCCTTTTCCTCCGAATTTTTATTAAATCGCCTGGCCACAACGTTTTCACCGGGACATGAAAAACGATGAGCTCGATTTTTAATAACGATCTTCGGGCGAGATCGCGAGGTTCATTGACGAAAGACCGGATCTCATCAAGGGGACGCAGAACAGGAAAATGCAACGGTATGAACATGTTCCCGAGCAGCTCAGTGAATGAGAGATCGTTTCCGAACATCCTGTCCCACGGGGCTCAACGCGATCTGTACGGCGACCCGTTGAGGTCCTTGCCCTTCTGGGCAGGGGGCATTGCCTTGATGATCTGTGCGGCCTCGGTGAAAGCCATGTATCGCTCCCTGTCCCCGAACACCTGGGCGGCCATGGCCTTCGCTATCAGATAGCCTATGGCCTTGTTCCGGTCGATGCTGCCTCCGCCCTCAGGTACGGACAACCATCACACCGAAGCGAAGTTGGGTTCTCCCCTTATTTATATTAATTTATATCTATTAAATATCCTCCGTGATAATGTAAAGGGAACGATGTTGTCCACGAGATGGAGGTAAGGGGGGGTTGAGGCAACCCCCCTCCTACTTAGGTGTCTCCTCCTGGAGTGTCACCGCCGCCTCAGGAACAGGTACAGGACACCCACCACAGCCGCAAGTACCGCCGCGCCCAGCCCCGTCACCAAAAGGCCGGACACGGTGGCAGCGTTAGGGTCATAGTTGACGTAGATGGTGACATGGGCCGAGCGCCCGAGCGAGTCGACGGTGGTGAGGTCGATCGGATTGTTGCCCCTCTTCAATGGGATGAACGCGGAGAAGTGACCATACTGGTCCGCGGTCACAGTTTGATCGTTCACGGTCACGGATGAGTACGGGTCTATCCAGCCGGCGACCTCGACCAGCGACGTGGAGACGGTGCCGTTAAGACCATAGAAGTATGGGGTCAGGCGGGCTCCAGCTCTCTGCAGGCCAAAATACTGGTCGGCCCATACCCTAGACTCCCCGGTGGTGCCGATCTCGGTCCTGGGGAACACAAGCCAGTAGTCCGCCCTTGTCGCCACCAGCTGATGGCCGGGTCGCAACGGACCGCTTCCTACGGCATCGATCTTGTTCGCAGTCGTCCAGTTGCCCCCCTCCTCCCGGAGGGCATAATATATGGCATATGGGACGGTCGAGTCCGATGGCTGGACCCCGTACACGACCATGGCATCGCCGGCAGCGTCGATTGCAACGTCAAGACCGTTCATGGGACCAGAGGTCCCCAATATGGGAGCGAAGCTTTTCCACACCGTACCATTGAAGTCGGCCACCATCAACCGGGGGGTCGGATCGTTCACCAGCATCGCCACCGTGATATTACCGGACGGGTTCATGACCATCTTCATCTGGGCGATGCTTCCTTCCTGATCGTAGAGCGTGGTCCCCTCGTACCAAAGGTAGTTCTGGTACCTCTTGGTTTCCAGCACTGCCCTGCCGGTCTCGTTCACCTGATATACAAGGGTCGCACGACCCATGCTGTCCACCGCGACCCATGGATCGACGGCTCCCGGTCCGGCGAGGGTGAACGGGTAAGGCGACCAGTTGACGATGTCATATTTGATCCCCTCCACCATGTGATCACCAGAATTGAAACGATCCCAGACCACCCAGATATTGCTCTTGCCGTTGGAATCCGCTGACAGGCTGGTGACGCGATCGGCCAGGTTCACGATGACCGAGGCCTGGGCATCGAAACCGAACTGCGTGCGATAGTTGGACACCAGGATGCTCGATCCGTTGCCATCATATCCGGCGAACACCACCATCAGCTGGTTGACGTTGTTAGCGACCGCAGTGAGGCCGATCACATCGTCGTATGTCCTCACGGTCAGCTGGGCCGGCATGTCCCAGGAGCCTTCCAGTGCCCGCCCGCTGCCGTAAACGGCCAGCCCCCCTTCTTCGTTCTGGGTCCAGGCCACCACCGCGTTGCCGATCTCATCTACCGCCACCACAGGTGCCGACGCGACCCCGTTCTGGTCCAGCACCACAGGTTCTGACCATCCGGTCTCGGGGTCGTAGAACGATGCACGGACATGGACTGCTCCTCTGAACTCCCAGTTCCAGGCGGCGACGCCTCTTCCGAGCTGATCGAAGTCCGCCACCGGCGATGTGGAGTTGGAACCGGCCGTGAACCCCTCGAGGGACCTCACGCCCTGCCATTCGTTGAACTGGGTGGCCGATACCGTACCGGCGAACGCCGAAACCAGGAATAGCATGCACATCATGATAGCTAGAGTACTCAGCAGCCTGTTGCTCATCATTGCCCGACCCACCGGCATGGCTGAGATGATGCCTGGGGACTTGAAGCTTGGGGAGGCATGACGCTCACAAAAGGTGCCGGTTTCGTCGGGCCTCACGATGGCGGTCCCTGCTCCAAGATCTGCATAAATCGGCCAACAGCACCGGTGAACCACGGTCTCAGCTGGCGGAACCACTCCAGCAAGTACTTAACCCGTTGGACGCTCGAGAACGTAGGAAATTTAGGGCCAGACGGGGGAGGCCGAGGATGTGACCTCTTTGCGCGAATCGAC
>CAYRPG010000025.1:0-5065 GCA_964426205.1 uncultured Methanomassiliicoccus sp.
CCCCTTCTTTCTTACTTTCAGGGGGAGCGTCTCCCCCTGCACCTTTGTTTTTTTCGTCCTACAGCGCCTCGCATGCCATCTCGCTGCTTGGAAAGGACCGATCTTGGTCCATCGGCGCGCATAGCGTTCGCTACCTTTCAACACGCGGTCCGCGGCCGGCACAGTTGCCCTGAGACCTACTTCTTCAGGTACTTCGACGGGTCCTTGTCGAACATCTTCTTGCACCCAGGGGCGCAGAAGTAGTAGGTCTTCCCCTCATGCTCCGATCTCCACTTGGCGGTCTTCTCATCCACGGTCATCTTGCACACTGGGTCTATTGCCATCATATCCTCTCCTTTCTCTTTATCTCCGGCGTGTATCTCTTCAGCAGTGCCGCGTTGGATACAACGGACACCGAGCTCATGGCCATCGCCGCTGCGGCCACGATGGGATTGAGCAGCACTTGGAAGAACGGGTACAGCACCCCCGCGGCTATGGGTATGCCCGCCGAGTTATAGCCGAGCGCCCAGAACAGGTTCTGGCGGATCTTGGTCATCGTCCTCCGGGAAAGCTGTATCGCGGCGACCGCGTCGATGAGGTCGCTGCGGATCAGGACGATGTCCCCGGTCTCCATGGCCACGTCGGTCCCGCTCCCAATGGCGATGCCCACGTCGGCCTGGGCGAGGGCGGGCGCATCGTTCACGCCGTCGCCGATCATGGCGACCTTCCTGCCCTCGGCCTGTAGTCTGGCGATCTCCTTCGCCTTGTTCTCTGGCAGCACCTCGGCGATATACCTGTCGATGCCGACCTGGGACGCGATGACCTTCGCGGTGCGGGGGTTGTCCCCGGTGAGCATGATGACCTCGATCCCCATCTTCCGGAGCTCGGCGACGGCCTCCTTCGAGGTCTCCTTGATCACGTCCGCCACCCCTATGACCCCCTGGAGCTTCGAGCCCGAGGCGACGAGCATGGCGGTCCGGCCCTCCTCCTCCAGCCTATTGAGGTCCCGGTCCGCCAGCGATATGTCCACCTCGTTCTCGACCATAAGCTTCCGATTGCCGATGAGGACCATCTCGCCGTCCACGGCCGCCCTCACTCCCTGGCCGGGGACGGCCTCGAAGCTCTCGACCCCCGGGAGGGCGATACCGTCGCGCTCGGCGCGCTTCACGATGGCCTCGGCCAGAGGATGCTCGGAGCCCCTCTCCGCCGCTGCCGCGATGCGCAACACCTCCGGCCCGGTACCCCTGACAGCGACGATGTCTGTGACCTCCGGCTCGCCTTTGGTGATGGTACCGGTCTTGTCCATGACCACCAGCTGCACCTTACCGGTGGTCTCCAGGGCCTCCGCGCTCTTGAACAGGATGCCGTTCTCGGCGCCTTTCCCGGAGCCTACCATGATCGCCGTTGGTGTCGCGAGGCCCAGAGCGCAGGGGCAGGAGATCACCAGGACCGAGATGAAAATGATGAGCGAGAAGACGAAGCTGTCGTCACCTCCGACCAGCGTGCCATAGGCGAACAGATACCACACCAGGAAGCTGACGGTGGCGATGCCGATGACCGCCGGGACGAACCATGCCGACACCCTGTCCGCATACCTCTGTATAGGAGCCTTGGACGATTGGGCATCCTCCACCAGCTTGATGATCTGGGCCAGCGCGGTGTCCTTGCCGACCCGGGTGGCCCGTACCCTCAACGCTCCGTTCTTGTTTATCGATCCGCCGACGACCGGGGAGCCGGACGACTTGTCCACTGGTATGGACTCCCCGGTGATCATGCTCTCGTCGACCGCCGAGCTTCCGTCCTCCACGGTGCCATCGGTCGCCACCTTCTCGCCGGGACGGACGATGAACACGTCATCCACCTTGAGCAGCTCTACCGGCACCTCGACCTCCTTGCCGTCCCTGAGGACCCGGGCGGTGCGCGCCTGCAGGCCGATGAGCTTGCGGATCGCCTGTGACGTGCGCCCCTTGGCCTTGGCCTCCAGGTACTTGCCGAAGAGTATGAGCGAGATGATCATCGCCGAGGTGTCGAAGTAGGTGTGCTGGTGGAGCGGGATGATGGACGGGAGGAACACCACGACCACGGAGTAGAAGTATGCCGCCGAGGAGCCCATGGCGATCAAGGTGTCCATGTTCGCCCTTCGGTTCCGGAGCGCGTAGTAGGTTCCCACATAGAACTGGTAGCCGGCGACGAACTGCACCGGGGTGGCCATGACGAAGAGGAGGTACCCCTCGTAGCCAATGATGCCCAGCGCCCCGGCCCAGCCAAAGTAATCGAAACCGATCATCAGAACCATGATGGGCACGCTGAGAGCGAGCGAGAACACGAGCAACGTGAGCTGCCTCCTCTGTTCCTTCTCCCTCTCGGCCATCTCGGTATCGAGCGTCTCTGCCTCGATGACCTCATACCCCGCGTCGACGATCGCGGCCTTGAGCGCCTCGATGCTCACCTGCTCGGGGTTGTAGCGCACCGTGGCCTTCTCCGTCGCCAGGTTGACGTTCGCCGAGAACACTCCCTCGAGGGCCATTAGCGATTCCTCGATCACGCTCACGCACGACGCGCAGACCATGCCCTTGATACCTATGGTGACCTGGTCGATGGCCAGGTCGTAGCCGGCCTCCCTGACCGCGCCCTGTATCTTCTCCGGGTCCACCAGTGCTGGGTCGTAGACCACGCGGGCCTTCTCTGTTGCAAGGTTCACCGCCGCCTCCTTCACCCCTGGAAGCTCGGTGATCGCTCCCTCGACGATCCCTGCGCAGGATGCGCACGTCATTCCAGTCACTCCGAAGGTGGCCGACCTGGTCGACCCTGGGGGCAGTTTGGGTGGAGGCATCGGGCACGATTCTTCATTGCAGGGCTCGTTCACGTGTCCGTAATTCCATTGTACCGCTCTAGTACCTTTGCCCGAAAAGGGGTAGCATGTTGGAATATAGCTGTCGTACGAATGGAAAGCATACCGATCATCGATTTCGTTCCTTGGAAAAATCATATAAATATACTGCTCCCAAATAGATAATGATGAGCTTGGACGAGAATGATGTGAACATCCTCAATGTTCTGCAGGGGAACGGTAGACTGTCCTTCCGTCAGATCTCAGAGAAGGTCAAGATATCCGTACCCACGGTGAGCAGCAAGGTCGGGAACCTGGAGAGGATAGGCGTGATCAGGAGATACCGCGCGGAACTGGATCCGGAGCGCATGGGCGAGATCAGCGCGATGGTGACGGTCAAGGCCAGGCCGTCCGAGCTTTCGGCCGTGGCGCGCAACTTCGACGAGGACGAGCAGGTGCGCCAGATGTTCTACCTGACCAGCGGTCGACTGCTGCTCATATGCACTTTCATCGATGCGCACATGATAAACGATTTCGCTTCCAAGCTGGCGTCCATACCCCAGGTGCTGGAGTACGACATCGCCAGTGTGATCAGCGTAGCCAAGGAGCTCGACAGGGCGGTGGTCGCCCCTGGAGTCAGCCTGGTGAGGGTATGTGAGAACTGCGGCAAGGAGATTAGGGACGAGCCTCTCCGGTTGAAGGATGACGGGAGAAGCTTCTACCTATGCTCATCGGAATGCCTGAGCGTCATGCGCGCCAAGACCTCGGACAGGAGCCTATGAGCGGCGGACGGCTATAGCCTCGATCTCCACCTTCGCGCCCTTGGGGAGGGCGGTCACGGCCACCGCGCTGCGGGCCGGAGGGACGTTGGTGAACATGGAGGCGTACACGCCGTTGACCTCGGCGAAATCGTTGATATCTGTAAGGAACACTGTGGTCTTGACCACATCATCGAGACCCAGGCCTGCCGCTTCCAGCACAGCCCTCAGGTTCATGATGCACTGCCTGGCCTGTTCCGATGCTGCAGGTCCGACCAGTTGCCCGCTCGCTGGGCCGACCCCGATCTGACCAGAACAGAACACCAGGTCACCGATGCTGATCGCCTGGGAGTACGGTCCCACCGCGCGGGGCGCCCGGTCTGTGGCTATGTCTTTCTTCATGCTCCGTCATCGGGTCGAACGTTCTTAGGACTTCTGTCCGAATAACAGCTCGGGAAGGGAGCACACGCTCTCGATGACGGTCTCGCAGCCGTTCCGGGACCAGTCCATGCCATTGTAGGAGCCGCTGAGGACGCCGACGAAGCCGGCGGATACCGACCTCGCACAGTGGAGGTCCATGGCATGGTCGCCGACCAGGACGCATTCCTCCGGCCGTAGCCCCATCATGCCCGCTATCCTCGTCATGGCCTTCCCGTTGGGCTTCGCCTCCTCTTCCGGGAAATCGTCCCGGCACACCATGGCGTCGAAGCGCACATCCAGGCCAGCATACCTCAGTGCTGCCAGTGCGTATTCGCGTGAGCCACGGGTCAGTACGCCGATCATGAGCCCCCTGCTCCTCAAACGATCAAGGCACTCTCTGGCACCGAGGACCGGGGTTGTCAAGGCGACGTTCTCCAGTTCGGTGCGGTTCATCGTTTCCCCGAGCAGCCGGCGGACCTCTCTCAGTTCTACCTCCTTCCCGCTGGCCGATAGGTAGCCAATGGCCCGGTCGATGTCGTCGGCGGTCGTCCTGCCATTGTCTAGCAGGGAGGACGGGACGCCCAGAGCGACAAGCTCCGACACGACGCGCCTCTTCATCAGGACGAAGTCCACGGTGGTGTTGATGAGCGTCCCATCCAGATCTAGGACGACGCCGAGGACCTGCCTCCCGCAGAACATAGGGGCTCTCACGCCCGCCCAATGTTGTTCCAAATATTTAGGAAGATTCACGTCCAGTCATTATCACGAAGAATAACACCTATCCAGTCGTCGCGCAAAATCTCATTATTACCAGTTGTGATATTTAAATATATCAGGAGCATGCTCCACGACCTCTTTTATATTCACAAGTTCACACACCGTCCACACATCGTAAGAACGGGTGAGGATTCATGAAAGTAAGGACAATAGCCCTGATTGGTTTCGCCGCGCTCCTGGTGGCGGCGTTCAGCATGATCGTGATCGCTTCCGACCTGGCCTCGATTAACCTGATAATCCCCAGCATCGACCCTCACATCATCCCGAGCATTGACCCGCACATAATCCCCAGCATCGACCC
>CAYRPG010000025.1:5165-36276 GCA_964426205.1 uncultured Methanomassiliicoccus sp.
TCGACCCTCACATCATCCCGAGCATTGACCCGCACATAATCCCCAGCATCGACCCGCACATAATCCCCAGCATCGACCCTCACATCATCCCGAGCATTGACCCGCACATAATCCCCAGCATCGACCCTCACATCATTTCGGCATAAGCTCGTGATATGAAACTGCCCCCTGCCCTTCAGGGCAGCGGCTTTCTTTCTATACAAATTTTAAGCGATACTGGCTAGTGCCTGCTCGACCTCTTTTTTCAGGTTCTCCGCCGAGCCGTTGGTGGTCAGCTGGAGCGCTTCGTGCAGCAGTCCGCTCGCACCCTCCTTGTCCCCGTTCTTGATGAACTGCTGGGCGATCTCGTAGAGCCATCTGCCAAGCAGCAATGGGGCGTCCTGCCTCCTGATGGCGTTCAGGGCGTCGGCGAACTCGGCCTTCGCCCACTCCCACTCCGTCTTCTTGTTGTAGATGTATCCACGCATCAGGTGCATGTCGGCCATGAGCACGTGGTTGCCGAGCTTCTCGAATATCTTGCTGGCCTGGCCTATGTACTCCTGGGCCCGCTCGAGCTCGTCCATCTCCACGTAGACGACCACCGCGTTCCTGAGAGCATACCCCTGCAGCTCCAGGTTGCCGGAGGTTCGCCCCATCTCCACCGCCCGCTCGTGGTACTTCACTGCCTCGGCATAGCTGTGGATCTCCGCAAGGCTGCCGCCCAGGCCGATGCAGATCCTCGCGATGTTGTCGACGTCCCCGGTCCTCTCGATGACCTCCAACGCCTCTTTCTTATATTTGATGGCCTGCGGGTGGTCCATAAGGGATGAGTAGACCCTCCCGATGCCGTACAGGGCCATGCCCAGCCCCATGTCGTCCAGGGTGCTCTGTGCCAGCTCCATCGACCGGCTGAAGGCCTTCATGGCGTCCTCAGGGCGCCCGCGGTTCTGGAGCACCCCGCCCAGGTCATAATATGTTTCCACTAGCGCGTGAGGGTCCTTTATATCCTCGGCCAGCCCCAGGCTGCGGACGAGGTAGTCCTCGGCCCTGTCGTAGGCTCCGCGCCTCAGGTATATCGCTCCCAGCCGGCGGTTGACCTCGGCCAGCAACCGTCTGTCCTTGTCCGCGTCGGTCAGGCTGATGATCTCCTCGAACCTGGCGATGGACTGGTCCCATTCCCCGCGCACTTCGAGAATATCGCCCTCCAGCAGAAGGAGCTCCATCTTCTCGCTGCGGTCGATGCTGTCGCACTGCGCTCGCAGGGAGGTCAGCAGAGGAGCGAACGGCAGGCTGTAACCCTTGGAGATGATGTCCCTGCCGTTGCTGGCGGCTATGCGCACGGCCGTGCTGTACTCCTTGGCCATGAGGCAGTGGTATAGCGCTTCGACGTGCGCCGGGGCGGAGGTGTCCTGCAGATAATACCGGGACGCCGCTTTGTGGTAGGTGATGCGTTGCCTTGGCGACAGGCGGGAGTAGAAGAAGTCCCTCAGCAGATCGTGCATGCCGATCATGCGGCCCAGGGATTCATGCAACAGGGATTTCGAGAGGAGCGCGTCAATGGTGTCATAGTCCACCAGGTAGTCCTTGTACTCCATCTCCTTCTGGACCACTCCGAGGTCCCTGGCGATCTCCTCCTCCATGGTGAAGAACGCATCGACCAGGACGGGATATCTGAACACCGAGGCGATGTCCATGATCCTCCGCTCGGTGATGTCCAGCTTGGAGTACACCTCCTGCTCGATGAACATCCTGACGTTCTTGCCGAGCGCGCTGCGGGGACCGTCCACGAGCTCCAGGAACAGGGGGTGGCCGCGGGTGGCGCGGTAGATGTCCATCAGCTCGCTCTCCGGAAGCTCGCGGTTGCGCATCAGGCGGAGGGAGCTCTCAATATCAAGGCCCTCGAGCATCATCTCCTTCACAAGGCCCTTGAACACCATCGCGCGGGAATAGAACGAAGGTATCTCCCGGCTCGTGCAGATCATGGATACATTCTCGACCGACTCGAGCAAGCTGACCATGGCACCCAGGAACTCCTGGACGGTTCGGTCGCCCTTCTGCACGTCATCGATGATGAACACCGCCGGGAGATCCTTGAGCTCCATTTCGAGGATCGCGCAGACCTCGCCGACAGCCGGCCCTTCGGTCCTGGACAGGTAGCGCTCCAGACCTTTTTTCCCAAGCTGGGAGAGGAACTCGGCCATGGGCGTGAGGAGGATCTTCAGGTTCACCCACTCATGGACCCGGTACCAGTACACATGCCGCTGCTCCCTGATGTCCTGGACGAACTTGGCGATCAGGGTGGTCTTGCCTATGCCCGGTATCCCGCACACCACAATGATCCGCGACGTGTTCGAGTCCAGGAACTCCGCCAGATCCTGCAGTTCCTTCTGTCTCCCGTAGAAGTTACGGACCGTTGGCTTGCGGTCGGTGTAATCGACGAACCTGCGCTCCTCCTTTACCTTGCCCTCGTGGAACGAGGCGCAGTCGAAGCTCCCCCTGCTGACCCCGATCGCGAGGTCAAGGAACGCATACCTTTTCGGGAGGTACAGAGGGAGCTTGCCCATCTCATCCTCGTGGACCTCTCCGTCGAAGTCGATGATGCTTATCTTCGTACGCTCGATCTCCACCTTAAGGTTGAGGGCGTCCTGATAACCGCTCTGCGTCAGGAAGTACACCTTTTTGATACTGGCGAACCCCTTGACGTGCTTCGTCTGGGCCTCTATTATCCCATCATCGATCATGGAGTTGACGATCTTGGACACGTTATTGCGTCCGACCTCGACAGCTTCAGCTATTCCTTCCTGCGTGATGGCCGCGGGAGCGTCCGAATCCTGCAGGTATCTCTGATATGCCAGAAGATACAGTATGACCCTTTCCCGGACAGTCAGAAGGGATTTCCTGGAGGAACGGTTCACCAAGCCTGGATGTGAATAGGAGGAATAATATTTTTCTAGGCAAAAAAGAGCATGCTCAAAGTTGTTTTAAATACGCACAAGGCGAAAGCGGGTGTGACAGCAAAAGGTGATCCGTTTGAAGAACGATTCGAAGATATCCTTGCTTCTCGAGGATTATCCCCGGAATGGTTATCAGATCTATTCCAAGATGGTCGGACGCTCGACCAGTGGCCTATGCATTACCAGGTTACATCCCGATTACGTCGCCCAGAAATATGGCCTTGAGATGTCCAAGAGATACTGGCTGAGTGGTCAGAACGGGGATGAGGTCATAGCACCGAAGTCCCTCAATCAGCTGGTCAAGGTCATTCGCCTGGAGCTTAGGGGCAGGTCCGGGGGTACGATCTTCCTTGATGGAGTGGAGTACCTCCTCCTCTTCAACGACATGAGCAAGGTCCTTGGTGTTCTGGAACAGATAGATTCCCTTCTTAAGGAAGCCAAGGTCGAGATGATCGTGTCAATAGATCCCCTGACCTTCGAGCAGAGGGAGCTGGACTCCTTATGGGCCGCCTTCCCTCACTACTCCAGCGACGAGCTGATGGCGAGGTTCTCCGCTAAGGGGCCGGCGACCCTGGCACCGACAAGGGCGGTCTCTGGGTTCGAGAAGGCAAGCCTGAGGGTATGATGAAGGGGCGCATTCCCCTCCTTTTTCCTTTTTTTTTATCTGCCATTTTTCATAGGTCTGGCCCATGCTCCGTGATGTTGACGGGCATCACTGAACGAAAAGGAGCTGTGGACCGTTGTCCTTCAGGCTCAGATCGTAGCTAGCTGTGGAGCGACTACCTCGGCGAACCGCCTAAGCCGGGCAAACGAACGCACGTCCATGGAGACGGGGTCCACAGGAACGAGCAAGATGGCCTTGGAAGACATGATCTGGTCATTGACCTGCTCGATGAACATCTGGACCTTGACGAGATCGTTGAACAGGCTGAGGTACTCGATCCCCTCCAGCAGGACGACGGCGTTCCTCTTTCCGATGAGGAACGAGCCGATGCGCTGCTGTATCTTCTGGAGCTGGTTGGGAGGAATGTTGTTGATCCCGTACCGCTCGCTCAGCCAGATCGATTCGAACGCCATACCGGGCACGTGCTCCTTCAGGAGGTCGGGATGCAGTCTGGTCACGCACAGGGTCTTCGATCCAGAATAGTGAAATTCTTGGAGATAATGTAGCGTCCTTTCCATGCGTTTCTCGCACACGAAGTATATCCTGCCGTAATCGAACAGGAAATCATGGCCCCCTCTGCTGAGGCTCAGGGGATCGATGTTTGTTGAATAACCTCTGAAGGGGATTGGCAAGTACAGAGTCACTTCCAGATACCAGATACAAGTCTGGAGCAGTATCAAGATTAATGTAGTTATATAAAAAACCAATCACGCAAACATTCGAAAGGTTGGATTCAACATCGAACAATCGGCGTCCGTTGAGGGAATCCGTATCCGGAAGGCCGCGTGGAATGGAAAGGAAAGTAAATGGTTTGCTCGCGTCAGTGGGAGTTGTTCATCTCCCCGCTGAGGTACTTCGAGTAGCCGCCCATGTCCAGCAGCCCGTGGCCGGAGAGGTTGAACACTATGGTCTTCTTCTCGTTCTTCCTCTTGGCCTCGAGTGCCAGGTCCATCGCCGCCTTGATCGCGTGCGAGGACTCGGGGGCGGGTACGATGCCCTCGGTACGGGCGAAGGTGACCGCGGCCTCGAAGGTCTGGGTCTGCTCGTAGGAGACCGCTTTGGCCAAGCCCTGTGAGACGACGGCGGTGACCGCGGGGGCCATACCGTGGTACCTGAGCCCGCCGGCATGGATCGACGATGGAACGAAATCGTGTCCCAGGGTGTACATCTTCAGCAGCGGGGTCATTCCCGCGGTGTCACCGAAGTCGTAACGGTTCTCCCCCTTGGTGATGGAGGGCACCGATGTAGGCTCCACGGCGATGAACTCGGTGTCGATCTTTCCCTTGATCTTCTGCCCGATCATCGGGAACGTGAAACCGGCGAAGTTGCTCCCGCCACCGACGCAGCCCACCATGTAATCTGGGGTGACGTCGATCTTCTTGAGCTGCTCAATGACCTCCTGACCAATGACCGTCTGATGGAGCATGACGTGGTTGAGGACGCTTCCCAGCGAGTACTTGGTGTTTGGCTGGCTGACGCACAGCTCAATGGCCTCGGAGATCGCGATCCCAAGGGTACCAGGGTGGTCCGGGCGCTCCTTCAGGACCTTCCTGCCGTACTCGGTCACGCTGCTCGGAGAGGCGTGGACCTTGGAGCCATAGGTCTCCATGATCAGCCGTCTGAACGGCTTCTGGTCGTAGGATACTCGGACCATGAACACGGTGCAGTTCATGTCGAAGTGGGCGCAGGACAGGGCGAGCGCGGAACCCCACTGCCCGGCTCCGGTCTCGGTGGTGAGGTTCTCCACTCCCTCCTTCATATTGTAGTATGCCTGGGGAATGGCCGAGTTAGGCTTGTGGGAACCGGCCGGCGAGAGGTCCTCGCGCTTGAAGTAGATCTTGGCCGGGGTCTTCAAGAAGGACTCCAGCCTCCTTGCCCTCTGCAGTGGCGAGGGTCGTCCCAGCATCAGGTAGGCATCCCTTACCTCCTCGGGGATGTCGATGTACCGGTCGGTGGACATCTCCTGGGCGATCGCAGCCTTGGGAAAGATCGCCTCCAGCTCCTGGGGCTTCGCCGGCTCCATGGTCTTGGGGTTCAACGGTGGCGGGATGGGCACCGGGAGATCGGCCGCGATGTTGTACCACCGGCGGGGAATGTCATCGACATTGAGCATGACCTTGTCATCGGCGTGTATTGCCATGGATGAAGGGAAAAGTCAGGCGGGTATTTAACAATTATGCGTAACAATGTATATATTTGTTCATTGTCATCCGCACGTGTCGCACTGCATCGCCCCTTCCTCTCCGTGCAGCATTCGGCCGCACCTCGGGCAGCTATGGGCGTCACGGATGGTCGTCAGCACCTGCCCGGGCTTGGACCCTTCCCGATAGACGGTGATGCCCTTGCACCCCCGGCGGTGCGCGTAGACCAGTATGTTCTGGACATCGTAGAGGCTGGCCTCGGTCGGGAGGTTGATCGTTTTCGACACGGCGTTATCGACATGTCGCTGGAAGGTCGCCTGCATATCGACCTGCTCTCCTGGAGGCACGTCGTGGGCGGTGACGAACACAAGACGGATCTCTCCCGGGACCGATGCGTTGCCCTGGACGGAATGAGCGGCCGATAGCTCTCTCAGGAGGTCGCCTGTCAGGAAGCCGCCCTTCCTGGCCGCTTCCAGGAAGAGAGGCTGTACCTCCTCCAGGTGCTGCCCTTCCAGCACGTTCCTTGAGTAGGATATGGCGTAGTAGGGCTCTATTCCGGAGGAGCAGCCGGCGATCATGCTGATGGTCCCCGTGGGGGCGATGGACAGCAACGTGGCGTTGCGGCGCGGCCCCTTGACCTTCGACCGCTCGATGTTGGGAAAGCTCCCCCTGGCCTCCGCGATGGAGCGGGAGGTGGCCTCGGCCTTCTCCTTCACGAACTCGATCAGGCTATCCGCCAGATCGATGGACTCCGGGCTACCGTATCGGACGCCCATCCTGACCAGCAGGTCTGCGAAGCCCATTATCCCCAGCCCTATCTTGCGGTTCCCCCTAACGATCTCGGCCGTCTGGGGCAGGGGGAAGCGGTTAGCGTCGATGACGTTGTCCAGGAACCTCACCCCCGTGTCTACCGTACTCTCGAGAAGCTCCCAGTCGACCTTCCCGTCCGATACCATTAGGTCGAGGTTGATGGAGCCGAGGTTACATGCCTCGAACGGCAGGAGGGGCACCTCCCCGCAAGGGTTGGTCGCCTCTATCGCACCTAGCTCCGGAGTGGGGTTATCGCGGTTGACCGCATCGATGTAGAGGGCCCCTGGATCGCCTACGCGCCAGGCAGAGGTAGCGATGCGCTCCAGCATGTACGCTGCGGATATGGACCTGACCTTCCTGCTGTTGCGAGGGTTCACGAGGTCGTACTCCTCTCCCCGGACGGCCCGCTCCATGAAATCGTCGGTCACCGCCACCGAGAGGTTGAAGTTCGACAGGGAGGAGAGGTCGTCCTTGGCCGCGATGAACCGCTCGATGTCCGGGTGGTCCACTCGCAGGACGCCCATGTTGGCGCCCCTCCGCCGTCCGCCCTGCTTGATGGCGTTGGTGGCCGCATCGAACACCTTCATGAACGATACCGGGCCGGAAGCGATGCCCCCCGTGGAGCGCACCACGTCCCCCTCCGGCCGCAGGTGAGAGAACGAGAAGCCAGCTCCTCCCCCGGTCTGCTGGACGACCGCACCGTACTTGATCGCATCGTAGATGCTCTCTATGGAATCCTCCACCGGGATGACGAAGCAAGCGGACAACTGCTGGATGTTGGTCCCGGCGTTCATCAGGGTCGGGGAGTTGGGGAGGAACCGCAGCGAGCGCATGGCCTCATAGAACTCCTCCTCTTCGCCATTCCGGTCTTCATACCTCTTGTTGACTGCAGCGATGTCGGAGGCCACCCGCCTGAACATCTGATCGGGGGTCTCCAGCGTCCTTCCGTCCTCATCCTTCCGTAGATATCGCCGTTCCAGGACCTGCAAGGCGTTGGGCGAGAGCGGGGGATTCTGAGCCATGAGATAAATAATGATTGTCGGAAGCTATATCTCTTCGCGACCTGCCGCAGAGCAGGTGGGTTTGCGTTCATCAGTAAGTTTTGGAAAGGCGATTTTTGTCATTACCATGTGGGATCCAGCGGCCGTGAAGAAGTGCACCAATGCAGGCATCGGCCTCACTATCGTAGTGGACGAGGAGCGCTCTGCGACGCGCAAGAAGATCACATCAATACCTGTCCGGACAGAGCGCATATATCATGGAAGGCAAGGCCGTGCTGATCCGGACAGGCTATCGTATCAAGCGATGTGAGCGCGTCGACGGTTGCCAGCGCAAGGCGATCTCGTTCCCCTCCTGCCGTTCAGTCAGTTCTCTGGAGCACGCCCCGGGAATACCATGCCCGGGCGACCTTTCTCACCTTGAGCTCCATCCTAAGGTCGGCCGAGGAAAGGCATCCCTGGTCCGTGATGATGTGGGAGAACAGTTCGAGGGGCGCGCTCTCGAAGACCTGAACGTGCTCGGTCAGCCTGGTCCCCAGGTTGTTGGTCGTTACCGAGAGGTCGGAGAGCACGACCGGGCAGATCTTGCTCCACCCGCAGACGGCATAGGCATTGAGATCATGGGCCCTCGCCGCTTCGGCCAGCACCCTGGTGCCCACCTTGTTGACCAGGCCCGAGGCGGTCACCGAGTCCGCCCCTACAATGGCACCATCGAGATGCTCCATCCGCGCAAAGACGGTCGAGTCATAGATGACCTCAACCTCCATGCCCTGATCGGCAAGATACTTGGCGAACTGGCGCCCCTCACCTCCGGGGGAGGACTCGGCCACGGTCACCTTTATCCTCCGGGTCTTGGCCAGCGACTTCAGCACCTGGCCCACCGTTCCGGAGTATGACGTGGTCATGAACCTCCGCCCCTTTATTATCCTGGCAGCATGCTCGGCTATCCGTGCCCCGCTCCTCCTCTCTCTTTCCAGCATCTCCATCAGGACCTGACGGAGCGATCCCCCGTTTTTGATGCCCTGCTCCATCATCAGCAGTATCGTGTTGGCGATGTTGAAAACCGGGGCGATGCTGGGCTTGGCATGATAGATGGCGACCGCGAAATCCTCCCAATCCACGGTCGGAACGGCCGACAGGTCCGCATCTGGTATGGCCAGGAGGCTGTTCAGGATCGAGGCATGCATCTCCGAAGCACCAGAAGCAGCATCTTCAGCCAGGGTCTCCGCTATGTCGGATAGGCGGGGGTCCATGGTTACAGTATAATAAACTCGACATATAATCGTTGGCACCCCCTAGGGCATGGACCAAAATGCCTGACCAGGAATTGGAGAAACGATGGGTCCCAGAAAATGAAGATATCAAAAAAAAGGAAGAGGTTTCGGTTCACGCGTAGCTGGAAACAACCTCGTCGGAGATATGCTCCAGTTTCTCGAGCTTCTGAGGATAGTGATTGCGAGGATCGAGGCTTATGATGAGGTTGCTTCCATCCTCGTTCACTTTGCCCGTAGCTCTCGTTAGCACATCGAGGACCGGACGGAACCCGTTCCACATCTCCAGGACGTCGAGGCCGTTCAGTACGATGATCCCTTCCTTGTTATCGGACAGGAAGCTGTTTATGTACTTCTCGAATGCCTGGAGGTTCATCGGAGGGATGCATTCCGGGTTGGGTCTCGTGCTGAGCCACATGGTCTCCAGCTTTTGCTCGTCAAAGTCCAGCTGGCTCCTGAGAAGCCTGGGCGGGTTTTTGGAAATGTAGAGCGCCCGGCGTCCCTTGTCCAGCTCCTTTCTTAGGACCTGGTGGGTCCTCAATGGAACTCGCTCCTCGAACAGGTAGAACTTCCCCTTGGACAGCTTCATCTTTTAACCTCCCAATATCCGAACCAATTCCATGAGCGCATGTGAATATTAGTTGGTTGCCCGTTGCTGATTATCAAAAAGTGATAATATCTCCGCTGTAAGAGCGGTATTTTTAGATTTATTAAAGTACTTCCGATTACTGGCATGTCTGATTTAATGGACGTTATATACATAACTTAATCTTATTGATAATGATAATATCCTGGCCACTAAAAAACTGCTGGGTGGTCCCAGAAAAAATAGGTCATAAAAAAATGGACGGAAAAATGGTGTCAGGTGAGGGTAGTAGGCCCCCTTCTGTTTCAGGCAGCATTCAACTAAGCACCCTACCCGTCGGTCCTGAGCCGTCATCCCGACTGTTTGGGCTTGCTCCGGTGGGGAGTCGCCGTTTCACCAAATCCATGACCAACGTCACTGCCGGGCAGATCATCCTCGGTCATGGCTGTGTCGTTTCTGCGCCCTTGCCCTGGCTCTCACCAGGCCGCTCGCGCGACCCACCTATCTCGTGGAGGGGGGACCTTCCTCAGCCGGGTTTTCACCCTACCGTCGGCCGCCCTCCCTCTCCTGACACGCTTTCCAAGGCCAAGGTCGTATAATAACATTTTTATGGCGAAGTGGACACGATTAATTATGGAATTATTAAAATATTATCCGCTGCGCGAGCGTATGACAGACATTTGTCTGACAATTCGGTCAATGTTCCGGTGCTGCGGTCGGACAAAGCTCTATGGTAATATATTTTCAATATAATATTATATAACTGTGTATCATTACACATGGGCCGGCCGATCAGGCCGTTGGTCGACATCCCTGTCGTCAAAGAACATTAAAAAAGAGCTCTGCCGGCCGGGCGGACATCTCCGTTATGATCAGCTCCGCCGGACCGGTCTCTCCTCAGATGGCAGCCTATAGCGCAAGGGCTTCCTGCACGATCCTCGACATGTCCTCGATGTTGTAGGCCGTTCCACAATAGGAGCAGAACTTCAGGCCGGAGACGTTGGAGTTCTTGTCTATGGTGATGCCCGCCCCACAATTGTGACACTTGTACGGTACAGCGAGCCCCTTGGTGCCGATCTGCTCCAGGAGCTGGTTCATGTCCACCGTGACGTGCTTCACCATCTGGACCCTGTCCTTCTCCCTTACCTTTCCCGCATATGACCAGAGCTTTTGCTTCTCGTAGATCTTGGCCGCTCCCTCGTAGTTGCCGGCCTTCTCGAGGTTCATGGCGTTCTTTAGCTCGCACACGATCTCGCGGTCGGGGGTGGCCCCCTGATTTGCGGCGCTCCACTCTACAACGATGCCGCGGAACGCTGGGTCCGATGCCTTCATCGCTTCCAGCTCTGCGATCCATCTCTGCAGCTCGTTCTGCTGCTCGATCTTCTGCTGCTCCACTTCGGCGTCGTGCTTGACCTTGCACTCATCGCATAAGATGGTCGTGCCGACGGCGTGCTTCTTCATCTCGTTCTTTATGGTCTGGTCGGCGGCGACGTTGATAAGGACGAACACAACGATCGCGGCGATGATGGTGTTGATACTGGCGAACGTGATCCCCGGAAAGAGCGGTTCCTCCCACGCCCATTCGAATATGCCCAGGAACATGACGCCGAGGGTGAAAACATCCATGATCGCTCTGAATCCGTTCACTGCTTTCATCTTCATGAACGGCCTGCCGCATCTGCCGCATCGCGACGAATTCGCTGCCATCGGACCTGGATTCTCTATAAGAAGTATGTAATCCTTCTCATATGGGATACTGTTTATATTACTCAGAAAATGAGAGCTGGCTCCCTCATAGGGCCGGAGCGGTGGCGGGATGACGGGGCAATCTCCTGAGCAGGGCGATAGCGGTGCCCTCATGAGCGCACAGATCGTACGATCAACCTTGTTTTGAATATATGATGAACGAAATAATTTAAAATTTAATATATGCTGACGATTTAGCTGAAAATGAAACAATGAGTGATCTTGGCACAGCACTGGAGTTCATACCGTTCGCCATCATCTCCATCATGGCGATCTCCAATCCGATATCCACATCCACCATGTTCCTGGTCCTGACCGAGCGCATGTCGGACGAAGAGAAGAAGCGGACGGCGACCAAGTCGTCGCGCTACTCTCTCGCCATCCTCCTGTTCTTCGCTCTCACTGGGATGCTGATCTTCCAGATCTTCGGCTTCGGCATCGGGGCCTTCCGCATTGCTGGAGGGATATTGTTGGTCATCACCGCCATCGACATGCTCCATCCAAAATCCCAGGGCTCGGAGGTGGGCAACGACCGCCGGGACATCTCGCTCATACCGATGTCCATACCGTTCATCAGCGGGCCGGGAACGATCGTCACCGTGGTCGTCCTGATGTCCAACGCTCGTGACATGGGTCAGGGATCGATGAGCGTGGAGATCGTTGCCTTGCTGGGGGTGTTCCTGGGGATCGTCCTCACCATCATCGTGTCCTATTTCGCGATGATGGAGTCCGAGAGGGTGTTCAGCGTGCTCGGGGAGGAGGGAGGGAAGGTCATCAGCAGACTAATGGGCCTGCTTGTCCTATCGATCGCGGTCCAGTTCATCATCAACGGGATCGGTGATGTCCTGCCCGACTTCGTCAGGATCGTAAAGGACATGCAGTTGAGGAGCTGAGAACGCGGGAGGGGGACAACGCGCCGTTACCATCTGGAGAACCGGGCGGTGACGGCGCTCAGCCCCTTGGCCTGATGTTCTGGTTGGAGCGGAACATGTTGTCGGGATCATACTTGTTCTTGATTTCCACCAGGCGCCGATAGTTTGGCCCGTAGGCGCTCTCCACTCTGCTCTGCTCTCTGAGGTCGTCGAAGTTCACGTACGAGCGTCCGGAGAAGTGGGGCCGCATCTCGTCATAATGCCTCCTGGTCCACGCCACTCCCTCGGCATCGACGAGAGGGTCCTTCCACACCCCGATGATGTGGAGGTTGAACGGGAACTTGCGGTTGGGAAAGGCAGTGGCGCTCTCGGGCACGCGGTTCGCTGCACCGTGGTGGGCCCACAGATGGATCGCGGCCAAGGGGGAGGGCATCAGCTCGGTGCTCTGGATGATGGTATCGATCGCCTCATCGGTGAGCTCCGGGATGAAACCCGACTTCCAGTAATTGCGTGAACCCCACATGTCGGTATGGTCGAGCATTTTCTGCACCTCGTCGTATCTCATCCTGTCGACCGTATCGGCGACCGGAGGCCCGAGGGAGCGTAGTGGTGCCAGGACCCTCTCCCCCTCGCCGATGTCACCGGTCCAGCACACCGTCACCGTGACCGCTGGCGCCCCAGCACGGTCGGTCACGCAGGCGAGCACCAGGCCCAGCTCGTCAGGGGCGTCGAGAGCGAGGTCACGGAACTCCCGTATGACCTCGGCGGCCATGGAACGGGGCCACACGATGGCCCCGGAAAGGGTGACGTCGATCGGATGGAGGTCCAGTTCGAAGGAGGTAACCGCACCGAAGTTCCCACCGCCGCCCCTCAAGGCCCACATGAGATCGGGACGATCGTCATCGTTCACCGAGATAAGGTCCCCATCGGCGGTAACGATCTCCGCCGACCTCAGGTTGTCACAGGAGAGGCCGAACCGCCCCATCAGCCAGCCGGCACCCCCGCCCAGGGTGAACCCGGCGATGCCGGTGGAGGAGACCCGCCCTCCCGTCGTCGCTAGGCCATGTTTCTGGGCCACGGGGTCGAGATCTATCCACCTGGCTCCGCCTCCCACCCTTGCCGTTCCGTCGATGGGGTCGATGAGCACATCCCTCATGGTCGTCAGGTCGACGACGATGCCGCCGTCGTTAAGGGCGTTCCCCGCGACACCATGGCCTCCTGCCCTGACGGATAACTGAACGTCGTTCTCGCGTGCGTAGTTGACGCACCGGGCGACGTCCTCGGGGCAGGCGCACTTCACGATGATGGCTGGCCGGCGATCGATCATGCTATTGTACAGTTGCCTGGCCTCATCGTAGCCGTTCATCCCCGGCCGCAAGACCGCTCCCCGCATCCCGGAAAGGTCCCCTCTTCCGCGCAACAGCATGCTCTCCGACGGGCCGCCGCTCATGATCTAGTTGTTGGCACCATCTGCTATTTGGACGTTGCCAGATGGCTAGAGAACGGCGCGCCTGGCGCATGTCCGCTCTTCGACCTCATGCCGTTGCTCGGACATCGCAGGCATCGTTCCAGGAGAAAGCATGTGCGATGTTCGGCAAAGGCCGCAAAGACATCCATGATCGGGACAGATGAACAAAATGTTCGGTTCTATGGCCCATGTTCTTTGCTCGGTTCGGCCCACACACTTTCCTGGGAGCTCTGATATCTTGTTCCTTGACAGATGAAGTGGTGTTCCACAATGGGCCGTCAGGTCTCGCCTCTCCAGAGGCACCTCCATGTATGGGCCCCACTCTAATGGGAGTTGAAATTAGCATTTTAGCCCATACGCGCCCCTGAAGCGCATCGATCTTTATGCTGATCGCGATCCGCCTCATGAACATGGCGTTGTTGAATGAAGCATTTCTTCACTTCGAGTGGGCGATGAGCTCTCGAGCATGCAAAATGGTCCAGTTCTCAACAACTAAGAGCTCTCCGCAAGGCGATCCTACGATGCAAGAGCAAGAGCGGATGCAGGACAAAAGGGACAAAAATGGTGCAGGGGAAGG
The DNA here is from genome assembly GCA_964426205.1 of uncultured Methanomassiliicoccus sp. Classification (GTDB taxonomy): domain Archaea; phylum Thermoplasmatota; class Thermoplasmata; order Methanomassiliicoccales; family Methanomassiliicoccaceae; genus UBA6. The sequence goes on from CAYRPG010000025.1 coordinate 19,232, forward strand.
GATTTGAACCCTCGGACCACTAAGGACAAGACCCTCAATCTTGCGCCGTTGGCCAAGCTTGGCTACCCCTGCGTGTAGGCCACCTTATACTGGGGGTCAATATTAAGTTTTCCTTTCATACCAGCCCATATTGGCCACAAAGGTGGGCGGGAACGCCGAATATTATTGTCATATGGATCTGTCGCGGCTCCCCCTACCGGCCCGCGGACGACATCCGGAAAATGTTCATGATGCCATGACACTGGCAGGCGGTAGCGACACCGATGGTGACCCCATCCTCGATCGTGTCGAGGTTCGTGAGCATCGACCTCAGGTCCGAGCCCGAAACGCTTCCGTAATTGCCTGTCCCGGTCGATTCGAGCACAAAGCTGCGGTCAACGGTCCTCTCCAGCGCCTCCTTGATCGACCGATGCATCGGGACAGCGGACCTCGAGCCGGTCACCGGGCAGATGACTGGCTGGTCACAATCGTCCGGGCATGTCCCGCCGGGTCGCATGTAGCTGGTCACGACCATGCCATACCGGTCGTCGGAGAGCACCACCGAACTTGGAGGAAGAGCGCCAACAAGGTCGGCCGTAACGAGAGGCTCCAGACGCTGGCCCCGCTCCTGACAGTGATGCACCGCCAGCAAAGCCGCGAAGTGCCCTCTTGCCGCGGGCACCACCATGTCCGGCACCCATCTGGCCATGATATCGTCGAGGGTGGCCGCCCCCTCGCCCACGAACAGCTGCACCTCTCCCGGGGCCGCGTCCAGGACGCAGTCCGGTCCAGGGGCCACGATGTCGGCCAGGGAACTCGCCACGCACGCTGCGTCCATATCGACCACGAGGACCCGGTCCCCCCTCATCCTGCCTGCTCTCGCTGCCTCGGTGCCGATCCTTCCGCCGCCGATGCAAACGACCGTGTTCATGGTGGTCCATCCAGGCTTGGCAGGGTTAGGGGCCAAGGTTCGCCATACAATGAGAGATAAAAATCCCGGGGGGATCGGTCATGGGCCCCAGTGGCCAGGACCTTTTTCATGGCGTGGCCGCCCTCCGGGATGTTTACGGCTTAGATCAGCCTCTTTCCAGCGTTCTGTCCGGAGGCGCAGTCGAACACGTCGGTGACCTTGAGCACCAGTAAGGAGCGGCACTTGAGCTCGGCCTTCTTCGCGCTGACCATGCCCTTCATCTTCTCATAGTCCGGACCGCTCTCCACGACCTTGACGTTCGCCTTGATCTTCAGGCAACCCTTCACGCCCTGGGTCCACACATACAGCGAGGCCCTGGGATTCTCCTTGAGGTTCTTCAGCGTCATGTCCATGTACTGGTTGCCGATCCAAATGGTCTCAGGATCGATAAGGAACACCGAGCCTACCGGCACGACGTTCGGCTCCCCGTTCTTAGAGGCCGTGGCCAGGGGGAAGTACTTGGTCGACTTCAGCAGTTCTTCCATCTCAGGGGTGAGCTTTGCCATGCCCCTTGAATCGGCCTACATCCTATATGACTGTTGACCAAGACCTCCTGCGCATGGCTTGGTCAGCGATCTCCTCTCCGCGGCCGCTTCCTGAGGCCGATCACCATCAACGCCCGGTCCTCCCCGAGCACCAGCATGCAAGGGCATCGGCCCGCAGCCTCGTTCTGCTCCAGGTGATCGGTGTACAGGGCCTGCACATCGCTCCATTCACCCCGGCGTCGTCGATCTCATAGTACGATCCGCCAGAGCTCCCCGTTACTGGTAAATGCCACGCACTGCTCTTAGGCCGGCGCATCTTCAGAACTTCGAGCATCAATAGATCGATAATAACGAGAAAACAAAATGGGGTTTCAGGAAAAAGGTTGGCGGAGCAGGTTTAGAACCTGTCCCTCGGCTTGTGCTTCTGGAAGCAATCCCTGCAGTAGATCGGCCTGCCCTCGGTCGGTTTGAACGGCACCTGGGTCTTCGCTCCGCAGTCGGAGCAAACAGCGTCATGCATCTCACGGGGTTCGCGGCTGTAGCCGCCCTGTCTCTTGTTTCCGTACATTACTTTACCCACTGTTGGTTTGCCCTAAAAAAATCCTCTCAGACCCTTTTAGAAGACATCGATATCAAAGCCGTCCTAGTATAGAAATCTGCTGGTCACACGGCAGGCCAGTGGGATACCGTTAGCCTTGTTGATGCAAAGTTTCGAATAGTTTGCGGTAATTGTATTGATAAATAGCATAACTGCCATAGGGATAGAGCGGCCGTGGGAAACGTCGTCCCCGTTTTGATGACGGATCTAGTACCGCAGCCCAAACACGAAAGAACGAGATGTATACATGAGTACCCACCCGATAAATACAGAGTGCGAGAAATGCGGAGCGAAGTTTGAGACCCTGTACGAACTCGATGAACACATGGAAGAAGTCCATGGCGACCTCATGAGGAAGCGCGCTATTCCGCGTAGGAAGCCTAAGAAGAAGTAGGCAAGCATCGCGGTCTCCGGCCGTGCCGGCGATCGATCGTTTTCTATCATCGAATGGCCCCACCAGGGGTCTCTTAAGCGATCGGCAACAGGAAAACCATTTCCTGGAACCCTGGTCACATGTTCTGGTGTCGAAAGGTCAGCGATAGCACCCTTGACGAAACAATCAAATACTCTTTGTAATCATATGGTGATTATGGTGACAAAGATGCCTATGATGCCTTCCCAACCGAGCATGATCGAGAGCTGGTCCCTCGCCGACCTCAGATGCAAGGTCCACGAGAACGAGATCAACCGTAATATGGGCCTGGAGAAGGACCGTCCGACCTTTTCCACCTACGAAGGCGGGTCGAGGCGGATCATGGCGAGGAAGAGGACCGCTCGCCCCCCGGTAAGTTGGCCCAAGGTGCTCATCGGCACAGCGTCCACGATGGCTGGAGGGTTGTGGCTGCTATCGATCCTGGGGTTCTCGGTCCCCTGGTTCTCCGTCCTGCCGATGGGCCTCATGATAGCTGGTAGCTTTATTATCGCTGCAGCTCTTAACCGTGGGGCAGTTAGTGAGATGACCACCCATGACCGATGTGACCATTAGGGGGATCGATGACGAGACCTACTCGAGGTTCGCCGCGGAAGCCAAGCGGCGGGGGGTGTCCATAGGCGAGCTGACGACCAGCGCCATGAGCGCCTTCATATCGGAGGACTCCGGACCTAGCTTCCGCATAGGAAATGTCGATGCGCTCTCGGTATCCAAGACAGACCTTGAGTCGCTGGGGGGCCCCATCACCCTGGAGAACATAGACATGCTGGAGTTCGATGACACCGTGGACTGGCCAACGTTCAGCCGCCAGGTGAAGGAGATCAACAAGGTGGACCTCCTGATCGTGTCCAAGAACCTGTCCAAGTTCCAGGTCCTGACCAAGAGCAAGAAGGTCTCTCTCATCAATGTAAAGAATTGAAATCGGGGTCACGGGCCGCTGAGGTCCGGGCGGTCCTTCACCGCCACGGGTAGTGCTTGCCCCTCTTGTCAGCCCAGTTCTCGATATCGTACTCGCGGATCATCTGGTGGTTGTGTTCTATGGTCTTCCCATGGAAGCGCTTCAGTGCCGCCAGCTTCATGCAAGAGCCGCTGTCCTGGCACTCCCAGCAACCACGGTAGCCCTTCTGCTTCACGCAGTCCCGGATTATGCACACCTTCTTTCCCCCGCCGCAAGCGCAGGGACCCTTGCACTCGATCGCCTCGATCTCGTCAAGCACTCTGATGAATATGGGGTAATCCAGCAGCTTCCCGTAGGCCTGGGAGCGCAGGTATGCGTACTGGTCGAACTGTACCTCGTCCAATGCCTTCTTCAGCTCCTCGACGGCATGAAAGACCCGTTTGTCGTGGGGAATGCAGTCGCCGCAGTAAAGGCCGCAGTAGGAGGTTCTATCGTTTGATTCTGACATGATGCTCGAACCCCAAGCTTCGCATCGAGGTTTGAAGCTTTCGCAACCAGGTTCCGGTTCTAAGAGGGAGGGTATGTGAACACGGCGCGCTTGCTCGGCTGGAAGGACTGTGGGTCCTGGGTCTCCCTCTCCAGGTGGTCGCGGTAGCTGATATCGAGCCCCCATTCCCCAAGGAAAGTGTCCAGCCACCAATAGAGGTCGTGCTTTTCGATCACCGCGCGCAGGGCCTCGACATGTCCGATGCGCTCCTCCGGGGTCATGGTCAAGGCCTTGAGGATGGCCCTGGCGCTCATCTCCACATCGTACGGGTTGACGATGAGGGCGGCGCTGAGCTCCTCGCTGGCGCCGGCGAACTCGCTGAGTATCAGTACGCCGTGGTCGTTCACCGTGATATACTCCTTTGCCACCAGGTTCATGCCGTCGATGACGGGAGTGATCATGGCGACATCGGCCATGAGGTAGTAGACCAGCAGATCGTCGGTCGGGACGTACCGGTTCATGTACACTATGGGCGTCCAGTTCGGTTGCTGGAACCGCCCGTTCACCCTCCCCACGGTCTCCTCTACCTGCCGTTTCATCTCCCTGTACTCGCTGATCACCTCCCTGGAGGGCGAGGCCACCTGGATGAAGGAGACCTTTCCGATGAACTTCGGGTTGCTCTCGAGGAACCGCTCGAAGGCCAGGAACCGGTTGAGGATGCCCTTGGTATAGTCCATGCGGTCGACACCCAGTATGATGTGCGGAATGTCCATCCTCCTCCGCATCCGGGCCGCCCTCTTCCTGATCCCCTCGTCCTCCCCCCGGGCCAGGTAATGCTTGTAGTCGATGCCCAGAGGGATCGATCTTACCCTGGTGACATGGCCTTCCAGCTCTACCGCGGAGGTGGTAACGGTGGCCTCCGGGAACTCCTTCCTGACGGTGGCCAAAAAGTTGGTGACATACGTAGAGGTATGGAAACCGATGAGGTCCGAGCCGAGAAGCCCCCTCAGCAGCTCCTTCCTCCACGGGATGCAGGAGAAGGTCTCCACCGCAGGGAACGGGATATGCCAGAAGAGCGCGATGTTGGCCTCTGGCCTCCCCTCCCTGACCATCAGGGGCACGAGGCAATAGTGCACATCCTGTATCCACAGGTTCCCGTCGTGGTCCAGCTCATCTATGGCCGCGGCGGCGAACTTGGCGTTGACCTTCTTGTACGTCTCCCAGAAGTCCTTCTCGAACTGGGCGTTCTCCTGGAACATGTGACAGATCGGCCATATGACCCGGTTGCTGAACCCATAATAATAGTCGGCCACCTCCTTGGTGGTGAGCCATATCCTCCTGAGAGTGTACCGAGGATGGTCCACCGGCACCTGGACCCGCCCCTCCTGATCGGACGTCTCCATGTCCGCGCTCCCGCTCCCCCAGGCGATCCAGGTCCCTCCTGTGGCCCGCATTACGGGGTCCAGAGCTGCGACCAGCCCCCCTGCCGGCACCCGGCAACGTATCCCACGCTTGGTCCTTTCGTGGATGTACGGCTCCCTGTTGGACATTAGGACTATCCTATTGCTGTTCATTCGACCCAGATAAATAGCCAAGCCACCAGTATTTAAGATGACAGACGTAGGAACGAAACGCTCCAGCCGATGGGCATTATCCATTATCTTGTTTGATAATAGATAGCTAATGTTATTAAGCCCCTGTCAGGCTCGTGAAGCCACAAATGCTCGCCGTGACCCACCTGGTCTTTGCTCTCGTCCTCATATCCGCATTTCGCCTGGACCGGAACGAGGCGTTCGCAGTGATCCTCTTCGGTGTTCTTGTGGACCTCGACCACACCTTCGGGCTGGTAGAGTACGTCGCCAGGGAGGGGTTGAGCGCCTCTTTGATCGATTACAAGGCGGCCATGGCCACGAACATACAGTGGAAGAGCATTTTTCACAGCCCCGAGGCGGCGGTGATGATCGGCCCGTTGTCGATGAACTACAAATACGGCCTACCGTTCATAGCATGGAGTGCGCACCTTGCGATGGACTACGTGCAGATCAACTATCTGGGAGTGATGTCCGGAGCAGAGTTCATCTTCCTCGGGCTGCTGCTAGTGATATTGCTCTGCCTGGAACTCCGGGAGAGGCGCAAATTCGTTCCCGGGACGAGCGTACGCGGCCTGCTGGAATGGGAGGCTGATCGCATACGAGCCTGGGCTTGTGAACTCCCCGGCATCCGCACGTTCACGAGGTTCCTAGGATCTCGAGGAACCGCTTCGTGAACTCCCTCGTCCCCATCTTCCCGCCGGCGTCTGCCGTCCTTATTCCCTGTCCGAGCGCTTCGGTCACCGACCATTCGATCCTGTCAGCCCTAGGTCCCATGCCCAGGTAGCGCAACATCATGGCCGCCGAGAGGATGGCGGCCACAGGATTGGCGCGGTCCTGTCCGGCGATGTCCGGGGCCGAGCCGTGCGTCGGTTCGAAAAGAGCGAACCTGTCGCCCAGGTTGACGGAGGGGGCGAAGCCAAGCCCGCCGGTCAGCGCGGCCGCCTCGTCGGAGAGAATGTCACCGTACAAATTGAGGGTCACCAGGCATTCAAGCTTCCACGGCTGCAGGACCATGGCCGCTGCTGCAGCATCGACCAGCAGCTCCCGTGCCTCAAGTCCGGAATCCTTCATCCGCTCGTGGAAGATCTCCCGGAACAGGCCGTCTGACCTCCGGAGCACGTTGCTCTTGTGAACGCAGGTGACGCTCTTCCGCCCCCCGGCTTGGCACACCTCGATCCCCTTGTCGACGATGCGTTGGCATGCCCTCCTGGTGATCCTTCTCTCGGTGGTCACGCCCTCCGCGTCCTCCCGCTCCACCCCGGTGTACATGCCCTCGGTGTTCTCCCGCACGATGATGACGTCAAGGTCCACGAGGCCTATGGATGGGTGCCACCGGCGGACCGGACGGATGTTGGCGTAGAGATCGAAAACCTTCCTGAGGTGCAGGAGGGGTGAGCGGTAAGAGGGATCGTAGGTCACCGGCGAGGTGATGGCCCCGAAGAGCGCAGCGTCGCTCTCTTCCAGGAGGTCCATCGTTTCCTGCGGCAGATAGGAGCCGGTCCTGCCGTGGCAGGCTAGCCCCATCCCCGCCTCGGCGATCTCCAGCGGCGCGTCCACCGCCCTGAGGACATCGAGCGCCGAAGCGATCACTTCGGGGCCTATACCGTCACCGGGGATCACCGTGACCTTTCTCATTGCGTGTCCAGCCTCTCGAGCAGGCTCGCCACGAGGAACGGCAGGGTGATGGTCGCGTCCCCCTCCACGGTCACGTGGTCGGCCTTCTCCTTGACCTTTCCCCACGACACCGCCTCGCGGACCTGCGCTCCCGACAGGGAACCGTCATACTCTACCGCGGTGGTGAGATACACAGCATGATCGAGGCCGCCCCGGAACTGGTTCCACCAGATGGTGTGGTGCTTGGAGATGCCACCCCCTATCATGAGGGCCCCGCTCTCCTTGGCGTCGAAGACCATGTCCATGAGGTCCTGCTCGTCCTGGAACAGGTCCAGCTTGAACTTGCGGTGGTCCTGCCAGTACATCCAGATCTGGCTGCCGAACGAACCGTCGGTGATGCCCGGGATGAAGACCGGGACCTTGTTGCGGTGGCACCAGTGCACCAGCGAGCTCTCGTCATCGATCCTCGCCCCTACCTGGTCCACCAGCTCGCGGGTGGAGATGGAGTCGCGGTCCTTGAGGATCTGCTTGAACATCGGCGTGAGCTTCTTCTCTAGCACGATGCCATAGCTGCTGTTGGGAACGAGCACGTTGCCCAGCCGGTTAAGGCCCTCCTGGTGCAGCTTGACATCGTCCATATGGAAGTCGCCATGATAGTAGCTCTTCCATGTCCTCGCCAGATCATGGTCCATGGTGCCGCATGTGGTGATGATCGCATCCACGAGCCCGCGCTTCACGAGCTCGACGATGACCCCCCTGGTCCCGGTGGCCATGATGCAGGCGGGGAAGGAAAGGAAGGTGGTGCATCCATCCCTGCGCACCATCTCCTCCATTATGTCCACCGCCTCGGAAAGTTTCCTCCCGGTGAAACCACCGGACTGCCTGAGCTGGACCATGAGCGCGTCGACCGTCATTCCCGATTCGTACTTTATGTCCTTGACCGGTCTCTTTGCCTTCATATGTAATAACTCCCTTGGAGGGTGAAAAGCAATCCCATGGGGCTAGATATAAATTGGCATCAGCCGGACGTAAGGTCGCCCTCGGTGGTGGCGGGGCTCGAGCCCGATCCATTGGCGAATGCCCCCATCGACCGGTCCCAGGTCTCCAGCTGATCCTCCAGGACCTTTCTGGTCACGGCCTCGTCGCTGTTGTTGTCCAGGACCCTCCAGTCATCGGAAAGCATGAGTATCTTCTCCCGGCACTCCTTCAGCGACGGCAGGTTCTCGAACATCTCCTCATGGTCGTTCCGCCGCGCCATCCGGTGCAGGGCGTTCTCCGGGTCGATGTCCACCAGCAACAGCCGCTTCGGGACAGGGAGGACCTTGGTGCAAACATCGTATCCCTGGCGGGCGAACCTCCTCGGAAGGTACGCTGTGCCCATGAGGTAGCGGACGAACACCAGGTCATCGTACCTGCTGAACTCGGCCCTCATCTTGGCGACGGACACCAGGATATCGAGCACGTAGAAGACGGTGGACACAGCGAACATCAAGGGCCCCCGGTCCTGCAGTGCCCTCCGGGACAGCCGTCCAGCGAGGCGGTCGGATGGATGCACCTGTATATGCACGGTGTCCCCCTGGGCCTCGTAGTATTCCTTTATCCAGCCTGCCACCGTGCTCTTTCCCGAGCCGTCCAGGCCGTCGACCACGATCCAGCGCTTCAGAGGTACGCGCCTCCGGAGAGCAGGAACTGGACCACGAGCACCAGGCCGGTGGTGAGGAACGGCACGATGAGGTTGTCGTACTCCCCCGGCGAGAAGAGCTCGACCGCGGCCACGAACACGCCGACCAGCGATGCAAGGCCGAGAGCCTCGAGGGCTGTGTACTGGTACACGTTCAGCTCCGGCATGGAGGCGCTGAGCCATATGTAGAGGCCGATCACCGCCAGGGTAGCGAGGAAGGTCCCCAGCGCGACCGCTGTCGTGCCAACGCAGCTCTTGTCCTTGTACAGCCTCCTCTTTCCGAAGCGCCTACCAACGAGCCCGCCGATGCCGTCGCCGTAGGACATGGCCACGATGGCTATGCTCGCCACCAGCCGGTCGTCGAACAGCACCAGCGCCAGAATGGTCCACGAGATCGCATAGAACACAAGGCCGTAGCCGTGCCCCTCGGTGCTGGCCATCTTCAGGAAGGAGCTATCCAGCTTGTGGACGGGGGAGCTCGGGGTCATGAGGAGAAGCAGTAAGATGAACGGCGCGGCCGCCAGGAAGGACATGATGTAGCGGGATTCGAAGACCCACCAGAAAAGAACGATGTTGCCCACCATGATGTGAATGACCTTCCGGAAACCGCTCCCTCCGGGCCACCTCCTCTTGGCCAGAGTGGCGATGACGACCACCAGGGAAACGTAGGCGTACACGAGAACAAGGCCGATGACGTCCCCTGAGCTCACCATGTCGCGCTGACAATGGTCTGCCCGTAGTTATATCTTGCCGATGACATCAAACTCCTATATTTTCCGTACCTCTCGGACCGTTTCGACCATGGCCCTCGGCAAGAGGTAAAATAGAGACCGCAGCATCTCATGGGTGGTGCTTCCATGATCGATATTGTCCTCATGGCCTATGCGGTGGTGGCGGTAACGCTGTTCTTCACCTTCACCAATGGCTTCCAGGACTCCAGCGCCACCGTGGCCACCATGATCGCATGCCGGGCGACGACGCCTCGCATCGGCGTCCTCTATTCGGCGGTCCTCGGCTTCCTGGGCGCTGCGCTGGGAGGGAGCGCGGTCGCCTTCACCGTCGAGGGCCTGGTGAGCATAGGGGAACCCTCCCTTTTCGTGCAGGTCCTCCTCGCTGCGGTGCTCAGCGCGGTGAGCTGGAACATCATCACCTGGTGGTTCGGGCTTCCGTCATCGTCCACCCATGCTCTGGTGGGCGGGCTCGTCGGAGGCGGGATGGCCGGCGCGGGGGCCGGGAGCATCGAATGGGGCCTGTCCGCCCTGGCGTCTGGGCAGATCGTGGGGCTGACCAAGGTGCTGCTGTTCCTCGTGCTGTCGGTCGCGATCGGATTTGCCGCAGGGTACATCGTGAAGAAGGCCAGCATGGTCGCGCTGCGCAACGCGAGGAGGACGATCAACGGCCCCATCCGCCGCGCCCAGTACCTGACCACCGCAGTATTGGCCTTCGCCCACGGGGCCAACGACGGCCAGAAGCAGATGGGCATCATCACCATCGCCCTCCTGTCCGGGGGCCTGATCGCGGTCCATGAGATCCCGCTATGGGTCCGCACCCTGACGGCGGTGGCCATAGCTCTGGGCACCGTAGGCGGAGGCTGGAAGATCATGAAGACCCTGGGTCGCAAGATATACCCGATCAAGCCCATCGACAGCCTGGACTCCCAGCTCGCATCGTCGGGCACCATGCTGCTGTCCACCCTGGCCGGTGCGCCGGTCTCATCGACCCAGGTGGTCGTCTCCAGCGTGATGGGCGTCGGGGCCGGGGAGAGGGTCAAAATGGTCCAGTGGTCGGTAGGCAAGCATATGCTCATCTCCTGGCTGCTGACCATCCCCGCATCTGCGCTCCTGTCGGCGCTCCTGTTTAATATCCTCAGCTCGCTCTTGGGGAGTTGAGGCGTAAGGCATGGATGATGGCAAGGACGGCGGGAAGGGCGGGCTGCTGGATTCCCTATTCCCGAGAAAGTACGATTTTCTGGGGATGCTGTTCCACCAGGCCGAGCTGACCGAGGCCGGGGTGGAAGCGCTGAACACATGGCTGGCGAACGGCAGCATATCCGAGCCACCGAGCGAGGTGGAGAGGATCGAGAAGGAGGCGGACGATGCCCGCCGCTACATGGAAGGTCTTCTCCTGGAAGCGTTCTCCACACCCTTTGACCGGCAGGACATCTACTCCTTCTCGAGGCAGATCGATAACATCCTGAACTTCTGTCTCTCCACTGCTGTAGAGATGAAGGCCTTCGATGTCAGGCCGGACAGGTCCATACTGTCAATGGCCTCCGCCCTGCAGGGGGGCACCGAGATGGTGAAGGAGGCGGTCAGGGTAATGTCCAATGACCCCGTCACTGCCCAGGCCATGATACGCGACATGCGGAGGAAGGAGAGCGAGATCGAGAAGACCTACGTCTCCGACCTGGCAATCCTTTTTGCCAACAGCGACCCCATGGAGGCGATGAAGAAGCGGGAGGTCTATCATCACCTCAAGGACGCCGGCAGGGCGCTGAGCATCACCATCGATATCCTGCACCGCATCATAGTGGAGATGGGATGATCATGTTCGAAGCGGTGGACCTGTCAAAGAAGATGAAAAAGGAGGAGCACAAGGTCGTCGCGCCCCCGCTGAAGGTGAGACTGGGCGAGCTGCAGCGGATGGTGCATGCCTCCGGCATCCCGGTGATGATCGTGTTCGAAGGGTGGGACCCGATGAGCATGGCCTCGGTCATCAACAAGGTCCTTGTGCCATTGGACCCCCGCGGTTTCACATACCACAATATCACCTCGCCGGAGCGCGTCGAGCTGCAGATGCCGTTCATATGGAGGTTCTGGATGCGTGCTCCCTGGAAGGGTAGCATCGCCATCTTCGACCGTTCATGGTATTCGAGAGCGGTCACTGAATGCCTGGACGGGAGCAAGTGCAAGGCCCTCCCCCAGGAAACGATCGAGGACATCAACCGCTTCGAGGAGCTGCTGACCGATGACGGAACGGCGGTCATCAAGCTGTTCCTCCACACCAGCAAGGTGGAGGAGCGCAAGTCCTCAAAGAAGGAGGGGTCCATAGAGGCCTGCGGCCTGATCAGCGAGGACCTGGACTCAGAGAGGTTGTACCGGAAGCACCTGCCCCTTCTGGAGGACATCATGCAGCGAACCGACACCCCTCATGCGCCCTGGGTCATCGTGGAGGCCGACGATCCCGAGTATGCCGAGGTCAAGGTCCTGCGCAACATCATCGATCGCCTGGAGCTCGCGCTCAAGAGGCCGCCAAGGCTCGAGAGCGCCCCGTCGGTGGTGATGGCACCCTCCCCCAGAGCGACCATCGATCTATCTGCAAGGCTGACCGACAATGAGTACAAGGATGCGCTGGAAAAGGTCCAGGGCAGGATGAAAGGGGCTCAGTGCGAGCTGTTCCGCAGGAAGAAGCGGCTGGTGGTGGTGTTCGAGGGCCGGGACGCCTCGGGGAAAGGCGGCAACATCACCAGGCTCGCCCAGGCGCTCAACCCCCGCACCTACCGCGTCGTGCCGACAGGGGCGCCCGACGACATGGAGCTCGCGCATCACTACCTGTGGCGCTTCTACCGTAACCTGCCCCTGCCTGGCCACATGAGCATCTTCGACCGCTCCTGGTATGGACGGGTGCTCGTCGAGCGGGTCGAGTCGCTGACCCCGGAGGCCGACTGGAGGCGCGCATACCGGGAGATCAACGACTTCGAGCGATGGCTTGTTGATAACGATGCCATCGTGGTCAAGCTGTGGCTCGAGGTGGACAAGGAGACCCAGCTGAAGAGGTTCATCGAGCGGGTGGACGATCCGAGGAAGACCTGGAAGATCACCTCCGAGGACTGGGCCGCAAGGGAGAAGTGGGACAACTACACCGAGGCGATCGACGAGATGCTCGAGCGGACGTCCTCGTCCTATGCACCGTGGACGGTGGTGGCCTCGAACGACAAGAACCATTCTCGGGTCGAGACCATCAGGACCATAGCCGATGCGGTCGATAAAGCTCTGAGGTAAGCATTTCGAACTCCGATAATCGTAACTCGAATTTCCGTCATCCAGCGATGGGTTTCACCTAATTCTCATATCAAGAATCAATATATAGATGAATCTTAATTAAGCCCCCAAACCTGAAAGAGGTTCTGATTATGGCTATAGAAATTGACGCCTGGGTATATCTAATACCAATTGCTGGCGTAATAGGCCTTTTGGTCGCGTTACTCCTGACACGCAGTATCTTCAGGAAGGACACTGGCACCCCGGACATGCAAGCCATCGGGGACGCCATACGCGAAGGGGCCATGGCCTACTTGGCCCGCCAGTATAAGACGATTGCAATCATTAGCGTGATTGTAGGTATAATCATCGCTATCGGGATCAGGTACGAGGTAGGGATCGCCTTCCTGCTCGGTGCCTTCTTCTCCGCCCTGTCCGGCTACATCGGCATGTCCGTGTCGGTGAAGAGCAACATACGGACCGCCAGCGCGGCGAGGAGGACCCTCAACGAGGCGCTTCAGACCTCCTTCCGTGGCGGCGCCGTCTCCGGCATCGCTGTTGTGGCCCTCAGCCTTCTGGGCGTCGCAGGCATATTCTTCCTGTACCTGTTCTTCGTGGTTGCCGAGCCGACCTCCGCCCCGAGCGGTTACACCCTGGACTCCTGGCATGTTGTGGAGACCCTGAACTTGGCCGTCGGGTACGCCTTCGGTGCGTCCTTCGCTGCGCTGTTCGCCCAACTGGGCGGCGGTATCTACACCAAGGCCGCCGATGTCGGTGCTGACCTCGTCGGCAAGGTCGAGGCCGGTATCCCGGAGGACGATCCCCGCAACCCCGCGGTCATCGCTGACCTCGTCGGCGACAACGTGGGTGACTGCGCCGGTCGTGGTGCTGACCTGTTCGAGTCCACCGCTGCCGAGAACATCGGTGCCATGATCCTTGGTGCCGCCATCTTCGGCCTCACAGGCAACATCGACTGGGTGTTCTTCCCTCTGGTCGTCCGTGCCTTCGGTCTGCTCGCTTCCCTCATCGGCATCATGCTGGTGAAGCTGAGGGACGAGAGCGAGGAGCCCATGAAGGCCCTGAACCGCGGCTACTACGTCTCGGCCATACTCGGTGCCATCGGTTTCTACTTCATCTCCAATGAGATGCTGGAAGGCACATGGCAGTTCTTCGCCTGCGGCGTCATCGGCATCGTCCTGTCCATTGCCATCGTGTTCATCACGCAGTACTATACTGCTGGCGAGTACAGGCCGGTCCGTGAGATCGCCAAGGCCTCTGAGACCGGCCCGGCCACCAACATCATCACCGGTTTCTCCATTGGTCTCGAGACTACCGCACTGCCGATCATCTGTATCGGTATCTCCCTCCTGGCAGCTTACTTCCTGGGCCAGGACGCTGCCTCTTACATACCGGGAGTCACCGTCGATGCTAACAGCCAGTTCATCTTCGGCCTGTTCGGCACCGCCGTCGCCACCATGGGCATGCTCGCCACTGCCGCGTTCGTCCTTGCTATGGACACCTTCGGTCCCATCACCGACAACGCCGGTGGGATCTGTGAGATGTCCCAGCAGCCAGAGGAGGTCCGCAACAGGACCGACAGGCTCGATGCCGTCGGCAACACCACCAAGGCGCTCACCAAGGGATATGCCATGGCCTCTGCGGCCCTCGCCGCATACCTGCTGTTCGCTGCCTACTTCCAGGAGGTCGCGGTCAAGCTGGACAAGCCCCTTCTCGAGGTCTTCACCGTTGACATCGCTCAGCCGCCGGTGTTCGTCGCCGCCCTGATCGGCGCCATGCTGGTCTTCCTGTTCTCTTCCCTCGCCATACGTGCTGTGGGCAAGGCTGCCTACGACATGATCAACGAGGTCAGGAGGCAGTTCAAGGAGAAGCCCGGCATCCTTGCCGGTACCGAGAAGCCCGACTACGCGCTCTGCGTGGACATCTCGACCAAGGGCGCCCTCAAGGCCATGGTCCTGCCGGCGCTGCTGCCGGTCGTGGTCCCTGTCGCTGTCGGTCTCATCTGGCGCTACGCCTATCCTGACGCGACCAACCAGATCGCGGTACAGGCCGTCGGCGCGTTCCTGATGGTAGCGACCATCGCCGGTATCCTCATGGCCACCGTCCTCAACAACGGCGGCGGCGCCTGGGACAACGCGAAGAAATACGTCGAGAGCGGACACCACGGCGGAAAGAAGAGCCCTGCTCACGCCGCTGCGGTCGTCGGTGACACCGTCGGTGACCCCTTCAAGGACACCGCCGGTCCGTCCCTGCACGTGCTGGTGAAGCTGCTCTCCACCATCACCCTGGTCTTCGCCGGGCTGTTCATCGTCATGTAAGACGATGACCTCCAAACTCTTTCCTTTTTCATTTCATCCAGCATATTCTTCATATTAATCGAGAAACCTCAGCTTTATATATGAGTTGACTTATCCCACACTTATCGTTCGAGGCCACGCTATGTATCTATTGACAACGAAGGAGAAGGTCGTGCGCATCCCGCCGGAACGGCTGGGCGAGGACCTCACTGACGTTATTAATCAGCTGAGCTGGGAATCTTTCGAGGGAAAGATCGAAGGCTCGGACTCGCTGACCCTGCTCGTGTCCCACGTCGAACCGGTGGGCCAGGGTCGCATCGTGCACGGAGACGGTGCCATTTATCAGAAGGTAAAGTTCGACAGCCTGGTCTTCCGTCCCCAGCTCCAGGAGGTCATCGAGGGGACCGTGGTCGAGGTCCTCAAGTTCGGCGCGTTCGTAAGGTTCGGGCCGCTGGACGGACTACTTCACATCAGCCAGATCATGGACGACCGCATCGACATCGATTCCGACAACGGAAGGCTGCTCGGCAAGGACACCAAGCGCGACCTGAAGGTCGGTGACAAGGTGCGTGCCCGCATAGTCGCTCTCAGCCTCAATGAGAGAAGTCCCCGCGAATCCAAGATCGGCCTCACCATGAGGCAGCCCGGCCTCGGCAAGATCGAGTGGATCGAAGAGGACAGGAAGAAGACGAGCGGGGGTGCGGCATGAAGCCGCAGAAGGCATGCAAGCATTGCAGCTTCATAACCGAGGAGGATACCTGCCCTCTATGCAACAATCCGACCTCCAGGGACTGGCAGGGCTACGTGATCATCGTGGACCACACCCGGTCGGAGATCGCCAAGCGGATGGGTATCAATGTCAACGGAAAGTTCGCCCTCAAGGTACGCTGAACTGCGGTGTCCCCGTAAAGGATGGCGGTTACCCGAGAACATGAGGGGGCAGCTGGCAACCGGGTTCGGCAGGATGGTCGACATAAAGGACCTCGCTGCCGAGATCAAGGGATGCCGGCTCCTTATGGCGGTGGGCGACATGGTATCATTCACTCTGCTGGACAATGGTTTCGAACCGGACCTTGTCATCTATGACCTCAAGACCGAGCGCAGGCCGTATACCTCTCTTACGGCCAAGCTCGAGCGCATGAAGGGGGTCGATGCCAGGGTGGCCAACCCAGCGGGGCAGATAACCACGGAGCTGGTGCGGGAGATCGTACTGGCTCTTGAAAGGAACGTTCCAACGAAGCTCTTGGTCGAGGGCGAGGAGGACCTGGCCGCACTGGCCTGCGTGGCGATGGCTCCTCTAGGCTCCTGCCTGCTGTACGGTGTGCCCGGAAAGGGCATGGCCATGCTCAGGATCGACGAGGATGCCGTTAGCCAGGCCAGGTCGATTATATACTCGATGGAGGAATTGAATTGAAGCTAGAGATCGTCAGCAAGAACGAGAACAAGACCATGGACAGGTTCGAGGTCGCCTTCAGGACCGAGCATGCCGGAGAGGCCTCCCCCAACCGAGATGTTGTCCGGACCACCCTGGCCGGGGCGATGGGAGTGCAGAAGGAGCGGGTCGTGGTATCTAACATGGCCTCCGAGTACGGTACCGGCAAGAGCGAGGGGAACGCCAACGTGTACAGCTCCCCCGAGAGCGCCAAGAAGCACGAGAAGAACTTCGTACTGGTGCGCAACGGGCTGGCCGAGAAGAAGGCCAAGAGGCCCAAGACCGTCGCAACCAAGAAAAAGTGAGGTGAACTAGATGGCAAAGGATGAGAAGGCCGCCGGAGCGGCAGAGAAGAAGCCCGAGGGTAAGAAGGACGCCGGCAAGGGCGCTGCCAAGAAGGGCGGCGCAGCAAAGGCCGAGGCCACCTCCAAGAAGGACAAGTACGCGGTCGAGGGCGGGAAGCTCGAGAGGAAGGGCAGGAACTGCCCCAAGTGCGGCCCCGGTGTGTTCCTGGCCGAACACAAGGACCGCAACGCCTGCGGCAAGTGCGGCTACACCGAGTTCAAGAACAAGAAGTGAAACCC